>CAVVWH010000026.1:0-57511 GCA_963751845.1 uncultured Bacillaceae bacterium | reverse complement strand
GGCTGCCCTGTGAAGGGATATAGATGGCTTATAGCCAATATGGGGATAGATTTCTCCATGATTTTTGGTATGTGGTATTATGTGAAGAAACATAACCTAATTGGCGGTGAAGAGATTGGATTAAGTTGGGCTGCTCAAAAGTCAGGATATCAGACTTGAACAGCCCATTTGTTTTTCTAATAATTCTAACATATCATTGAAGTTGTGATCACAACAAAAATTAACTCTCTAGATATGGGTGAAGTCAGTTAAATATCAAGTGGGAATTTTTGAAATATAAAATTATTTTCTGAGTGTAGATAAGAAGACATTTTGTGCCGCCCTTACACCTGCACCAGGTTCAAATGGATAGGAAAAATCCTGCAAACCAGCTTCGGTTAGGGAAAGGGATTCAAGGATATCGCTAGGGAAGCAATAGCCCATATGCCCAAATCTGAAAATCTTTCCTTGAAGAGGCCCGAGTCCGCCGGCAAAATCAAGGTGATATTTCTTCTTTAAATGTGCTAAAAAGGTGGGAAGTTCCAATCCTTTAGGTGTCCGGATAGCAGTAATCGTTGGGGAGGCATAATCCTCGCTTGTCAACAACTCGATCGAAAGAGCCTTCATAGCTTCACGAACCATATTTTTCATTAAGGTATGTCGTTCGACTGTCTTCGAAAATCCACCTTCCTCATCAATTAAATCACACACAGCTGAAAGTCCCATAATGAGTGAAATCGATGGAGTGTTAGGCGTCATTCCTTTTGAAGCCCACTCTCGGTAGCTCAATAAATTTAAATAATAAGCAGGGGTGCGATTCGCCTCTATGACTTTCCAGGCTCTTTCGCTTACGCTTAAAAGAGCAAGTCCAGGTGGAAGCATCATGGCTTTTTGTGAACCTGTCACTAAAATATCGATATTCCATTCGTCCATTTTAGCTGGTGCGCCTCCAATACAACTTACACCATCGACAATAAAGAGAGCATCCGTATGAGTGCGGACAACTTCACCCAATTCATCGACAGGGTTTAAGATCCCTGTTGAAGTTTCATTATAAGTGGCAAAAACGGCCTTAATGTTAGATAATGGTTTCAAAAATTCGATAAGGTCTTCTTTCGTACATGCCTCGCCCCAATTCTTTTCAAGCTTATGTACATGGAAACCATATCTTTCGCATATCGAAACGAAATAATCACCAAAAGCTCCAACTGTGATGACGACTACCTCTTCTCCAGTAGTAACTGTATTGACAGCTGCCGCTTCTAATGCGGCCGTCCCTCCTGAAGGAAGAAGCAAAATATCTTGCTTTGTCCCAAAAATAGGTTTTACTCGCTGGGTTGTTTCTTGATATAACTTGACAAATTCCTCTGTGCGATGACTTATCATATCCTGGGCCATAGCTAGCTGTACCCTTTTAGGAATGGGTGTTGGTCCGGGATGTCTTAGAATATTTGGATACATATATTTCCCTCCATTATAAAATTTTCATATTATTCTCTATTTTCAATTATATATTAATTTGGGACACGGGGACAGGTACCTTGTCCACCATTTCAAAGTTAATAAAGATCCCATAACGTTGATGATTAATAGACCTAAATAGGGGACAAGGAACCTGTCCCTCTTGTCCCTTCATAAAAAGAAACCTTTTTCTCCTTTGTACGTATGTAAAGGTATCAATAATATTCAATATTGGAGAGATGATTATGGATCTTGCTTTATTTGAAGAGAATATAGAAATACTGCGCAATTCTAGTGGTAAATGGGTGGATAAACGATTGGTTATGATGACTGCTACGCAGAGTGCAGCAAAAGGGAAACGAATAATTGGTTCGGATTTTACCAATGTAATAGAAAAGGTGAAAAAAAGTTCATCTGCGTTTTCCCCATTAAGAACAATTTATTTTTCAATCGCAGGATTAATTTATTCGAAAACGGATCAATATGATAGTGAAATTGATCGTTTACATCGTAACTACAAGGCACTAAAGGAAACTGGCTTCCGTTCTTCGATGCATACTTATATTGCTGCGATGCTGATGGAAAAAGATACAGAAGTAAGCAAGCTCAAAACAATTTATGATGAGATAAAAAAATATCATCGTTTTCTAACTTCTGACGATGATTACCCTGCTGTAGTTATAATGGCCAAACAACCTGATAAAATTTCTGATTTGGTGGAAACATCTGAAAAATATTATTTGACTTTAAATGAAAAGGGGTTTCATAAAGGAAATGACTTACAATTATTAGCCAATATGCTTGTGATGAATGGGTCATTTTCACAGGAAGTAACGAGAAAAGTTAATGATGCTAAAGACGCTTTTGAAAAAAGTCATTATAAAATTAAAAGTATGCATTACCCTGCGATAGGTATTATCGCTCTCTCCAATCAAACGAATGAAGCAGTATCACTTGTTCAAGATCTAACATCACTGAAAACTTTTAAGTGGTATAAAGATATGGCTATAACCGTTGCGTCCATCCTTTTATCACAAGATCATGCAGATGCTTCTGCAGGATTGACAGCAGCAATAGAAGCAATGATTCAAGCACAACAAGCTGCCGTTATGGTGGCTACAGTTGCAGCTGTCAGCGCTTCATCCGGAGATTAGGCTGTCCAATTATGTGGTAGCAGTAACTTTAGCGGAAGCAGATATTGCACAAGAAGTTGCTGATAAATGGATCGCGAGCGGTGAAGAGTTGAGAATGTCAGCAGGCTGGAGTTGCTATTGTTGGCTTTTAGGGAATCGCTCAGACGTTGAATTTTCCGAAATCAAGATTGAAATTGTGAAAAATACGATTCACGACTCGCCAGAACGAACGAAATCCGCTATGAATAATTTTCTATACACTGTGGGGATTTCATATTCGCCGCTCCATGAAAAGGCAGTCGAGACCGCAAAGGCAATAGGTATAGTAGAAGTCAAGCGTGACAAGAAAAAAAGTAGTTTCCTAAATGCTTATGAAAGTATTCAACAAGCAGTCGATAAAGGAAAGCTTGGTTTTAAACGAAAGTATGTGAGATGTTAAAACTAGCCTCGCACCACGAAACGATCTTTAATTATCCAGGGCGTTGATCCAACAAGGAACAACACCATTATTGCTTTTAATGGTCGGACATATTCTTTCAGTCAATAATCTCTCCATGATTAGTTTCATTTTACAAACTAATCTATAAAATACATATCCTCCAGCCTTAATTCAGGGCAGGGGGATATTTTTTATACAAAAATTAGGATAATCCTCTTCCAATCTCGTAAGCTGCTTGTTTCACATCTTTGGCAATGCTATCAATATTTTCATCAGTAATGAATTGTGCGAAGCGAGAAACACTAATTGCAGCGAGAACCTCTCCGTGTATATTGAAAATTGGAGCAGCCACACAGCGAATGCCAAGTTCAATTTCTTCATCATCAGTTGAATAGCCACGCTGTTTCGAAAGCGCTAAGTTTTCTTCCAATTCCTCTTTTGTTGTAAGAGAGTATTCGGTCATTTTAGGAAGTGGATGGGAATAGATGTACTGGTTACGGTAATCTTCGTTAAGAAAAGCAAGCATGGCTTTTCCAACTCCGGTACAAGACATAGGTGCCCGTTTTCCGATTCGAGAATAACTGACATTGGCACGATGGTTTTCAAATTTATCGATATAAACAACTTCCCCTTTATCATGAACAGCTAAGTGCACGGTAGCAGAGTACTTTTCGGCAAGTTCTCGACCAACTAATTCTGCTCGGTTTCGTAGGGAGTTCCGTTTTGCGTATAAATTACCGAATTCAAATAATCGGATACCTAATCGGTACTTTTTAGTGGTTAGATCTTGCTCTAAAAATCGGTTCACAAAAAGTGTATAGACTAAATCATAGACTGTGCTTTTATTCATGCCTGTTAGATTCATAATTTCTGTGATTCCTAATTCTTCATTATGATAAAAGCAATCTAAAATAGAAACTGCTTTATCTAAGGATTTAATGCGTTTGTTTGACAAGGCATGACACTCCTTTCAGTGACTTTTCAAACACCTTTAGGACCTTACTAGAGCTTATTCTACCATATAAACTGCTGGTTGAGAAACCTAGAAAAGCTTGGTAATAGCGATATGAAAGTGCTTACAAAAAATATTGACATCCATCATTAATGGTGTTTATAATTAGGTATAGTAGAAAAAAGCGAACGATGTCCGCCATTATCGGACAAAGTGATTTTTTCTATTAAACTTATTTTTTTATTAGTTTCCGTAAACGCTTTCTATTGGGCTGTGAATAAGAAATAGGAAGCACACAACAATAATTCATATACCTGAATTATTCTTATCTTTGCCATAAGGCTTGTATTTATTCGAAAAATCCGTTATTTTCCAAAAACCTTTAAAAAGATTTGATCATTTTCTTTCGTAACAACGGCATTTCTAAAGTGAATAATTCAGGAGAAATATGAGACGGATTTAATAACTAAACTACTATTTTGAGAGGAGTAATTAAAATGAAAAACAAGTTGAAAGAAAAAATGTTGAATGGTGAGAAAACACTAGGTACTTTTCATGAAATTGGAAGCGCTTCCGCAGTTGAAGGTTTGGGCTATGCAGGGCTCGATTATGTAATAATCGATACGGAGCATGGACCATTTGATGTAGAAAGTGTACAAACCTTTGTGCGTGCGGCTAAAGGTGCAGACATTACTCCATTGGTTCGGGTAAAAGATGGGCAACGTAATTCGATTTTAAAAATGCTTGATGTTGGTGCAATGGGATTAGTCATTCCACACGTACAATCCGTTGACGAAGTAAAAGATATCATCAAATACGGAAAATACTTTCCACTTGGAGAGCGTGGTGTAGCACCAACAAGTGGAAGTAGCTTCTGGTATGCAGAATATGCTCAACAAGGTTTAGATCACTACTTTGAGGTGAGTAACAGCGAAACCTTAATTATCCCACAATGTGAAACACGTGGGTGCTTAGATCATATTGAAGAAATTGTTGCTTTGGATGGTGTTGATGGGATATTCGTTGGACCATATGACTTATCTACCGCACTAGGTAAACCAGGCCAATTTGCTGATGAAGAAGTAAAGGGGGCTATCCAAAGAGTAGTAGATGCATGTAAGCAAGCGAATAAATTCTCCTTCATTTATGCAGGTTCAGAAGCAGACATCAAGGTACGTTTCGACCAAGGTTATGATTCCGTAACATATGGAATGGATGTAATCGTCTTAATTGAAGCATGGAAGAAAATTGTTGCTAACGCTAAATAAAAAATAATAACTTTGGAGTAAGATGTTGAAGTGAAACCTTTCAGCATCTTACTCCTGTATAAGGGAGTGAAAGGTATGGACGTATTAGGTATTATCGGAATTCTAGCCGGTCTACTTGCTTTCGTGTATGTAACAGTTAAGGGTATGAACACGATCCTTGGTGCACCAATCGTTACGTTAATTGTGATTTTATTTAATCAGATGCCAATTATGGATTCGCTTGTTGGACCTAAGGGCTCTTACATGACGGGATTTGCTAACTTTATCTTGGCAAACTTCTCCATCTTCCTGCTAGGAGCAGTCTTAGCAAAATATATGGAAAAAAGCGGTGCCACTCAATCTATTGCTGATAAGATTCTTGGTTTAACTGGTACTGAAAAACCATATTCTGTATTATTTGCGATTTATGTCATCGCATGTATCGTTACAATGGGAGGGATCTCCTTCTTCGTTGTCTGCTTCGCCTTGATTCCAATGGCTAAACCATTATTTAAACGATTAAATATTGCATGGAACTTAGTTACAATTCCGCTATTCGCAGGGATGGCAACATGGACAATGAGTATGATTCCTGGTTCTCCTGCAATTGTAAACGTTATTCCATCGAATGCCTTAGGGACAAGCTTAACAGCTGCGCCATTATTAGGGATTATTGCATCGATTGTCGTAATTATCTTCTGTTTATTCTATATGAAACGCGAATTGAAAAAGAGTATTGCCAGAGGTGAAAATTATTCAACTTATGTAAGTGAAGAAGAGGATTTCCAAACGATTAATAAAGAAGATCTTCCTTCATTTGCTGCAAGTATTATACCAATTATTGCACTTCTAGCTATTGTATTAATCTTTAGACATGTACCCAATATCGTATTAGTTGCATTAACAGTTTCGATTCTATTGAGTGCCATTTTATTTAGAAAACAAGTACCTAAGCAAATGAAAGTCTTAAACCAAGGTGCTCTTGATTCTGTAATTCCAATATTTAGTACATCCAGTACCGTTGCATTCGGAACTTTGCTCACTAGTGCACCAGCCTTCGAGGTTATTAAGAATTTGATTATGTCCATTCCTGGAAGCCCTTTAATAAGCTTGTCAGTTTCCACGGGTCTTTTAAGCTTAATTACTGGTTCTGCAGCGGGAACAGTTGGTATTGCGATGCAATCTTTTGCACCAGAATATATCGCCATGGGAATCGACCCAGAAATTATTCACCGCGTAACAGCCATATCCTCTGCATTATTTGGAGTTATGCCTTATACAGGTTTGGTTATCACATTCAATACATTAGCTAAATTGAATTTGAAAAGCTCATATAAACACCAATTTATGACAGTTTCTGTAGGGCATATGCTATCGTTAATTGTCGTATTAATTGTAGCTAGCTTTATGATGTAACACTCCAATTAGATGAACAAATAAAGGATGGGAAGGAGATAAACTCCAACCCATCCTTTATCAATAATCTTTCCTAATAATTTCCGTTTACGCAATATTGATCTAATCATCTCTTTATTAATTTTCGAATCACGTAAACTATGATATTTTTATTATTTTTATTTTGATAAGATAATGAATAAATTTTCTATGGAAGAAATAAAGTATGTGTTGCCATCCAATAATGAAATTGCTTTAGGGGTTAATTCAGTGAGGAGTTTAAAGAGGGGACACGGGGACAAGGTTCCTGTCCCTCTGTCCCTCCTCGAGTTTTTTTATTGTGCTAATTTTAGACGATGTGTTTCTTTTAAGCCATGAAGGAAGAAATAAAGTACGCCAGTTACAAGAATGACTACAGCCATAATGGCATACATTTTCGCATAGCCTGTATATGGCGTAATGTAGCCAAGTAAATAAGGTGAAAGACCTAGTCCTGCATCGTAGAAGATGAAGTATGTTGACGTTGCAAGTCCCATTCGTGCTGGCGGCGTTTCTTTAATGGCAATCGCTTGTGTAGCAGATTGCATGTTTCCAAAGCCTAGGCCCATAATGGCGCCGGCAAGAAGAAGTACCCAACTACTACCCGCAACACTTAACATATACATACTAATCGCATATAAAATAAACGCTGGATACATAATCATATTGGCGCCCTTTTTGTCCATTAAAGGTCCTGAGAACGGACGTGAAACAAGCGCTATAATGGAATATACAAGGAAGAAGAAACTTGCGGCTGCAACAAGATTAATTTCCGTTGCGTAAAAGTTAATGTAAGTTAAAACACTTGAATAACCAAAGCCAAGAAGTAAGATGATAATCCCAATTGGTACCGCTTTTGGTTCGATAAAGTTTTTAATCGAGATGCCTGATTTTTTCTCTTTTTGTTGTGCAGGTGTTTTTTTGATAGCAACAGGCACTTTTAAAATGATACTGATAATAAAACTAATGACACCTAAAATTAAGCATAATGTAAAGACAACAGGGAAGGATGTATGTTGCAGCATATAAAGACCAATAAATGGTCCAAGCGCTGTAGCAAGCGTTGTACTCATACTATAATAGCTAATCCCTTCTGCTTTACGAGGCATCGGAATAATTTGTGCAACGACTGTACCAGCAACTGTACTTGCCATCCCGTGTGTAATCCCGTGAAGGAGACGCAATAAAATTAAAAAGCCAATGCCAAGATGCACGAAATATAGTGCTGTCATCGCAATAAATAAAATAACACCTATAATTAATAGTCGTTTGCGCCCAATTTTATCGATAATGCTACCGCAGACGAAGCGGCCAATCAGTGCACCGATGATGAAGATACCACTGACAAGCCCAGATTGACTAACCGATGCATGATATTCATCAATCGCATATGTAGCAATGGTTACAACAAGTAAATAGAAAACTAATGTGAGAAGGAAATTAATAAGCGAGACAATAATAAAATCCTTTGTCCATAATTTTGTATGTTGCATTAATGAAACTCCTTTTCTTTCTTAATATTTTCAGAGATTATTGGGAAAATTTCGTAAGCAATTTTACGTTCATGCTCTGGAATGTTATCCATAATACGAAATTCAAGCTCTGTGATGTCTTTACGTACATCGCGATAGATGTTATCGCCTAAATCCGTTAATTGAATAATTTTTTCCCGTTTATCATTACCTAAAATTTGTTCAACGATGCCAAGATCCATTAATTTCTTTACACGTCTTGTAATGGTTGGTTTTTCAACCTGATGTCGAGCTGCAATTTCGACCAATGTAGAAGCTCCATGATGTTTCAAATGATAAATGACAATCCATAGCGAATACGTGATGTCATAGTTACTCAACAACTCGTTCAACCTCGTAATTACCGGTCTATATAAAGCTAAAAAACGCTGTAAATAACCTTCCAGACTAAATCCCTCCTAATTTAGTTATCTTTAGTAACTAAATGATTACCGAAGATAACTATATCACTATTGCATACAGAATGCAAGATACTGAAATTTTATGAAAATGCTTAACATAAAAAGTAACTAATCGGTAGCTTTAATTGAATAAGTGCAGTAATAAATAAACATTCAGAATGATAATTCTCTGAGCGTTAGTAGTTACTGTGAATGATCATTTTTGACCATCAGCTGATTGAAAAGTTGAAGAGGGATGTTCCGTGATGACAAATAGTAGAATGAATCCTAAGGTTGATGAATTTTTAAGTAAAGCTAAAAAGTGGAAGGAAGAATATGAGAAGTTGGGAAATATCGTTCTTGACTGTGAGTTGACCGAAGAATTTAAGTGGATGCATCCTTGTTACACGTTTGAGAAAAAAACATAGTTTTAATACATGGATTTAAAGAATATTGTGCGCTTCTGTTTCACAAAGAGGCCTTGTTAAAGGATGCCCAGGGGATTCTAATCCAATAAACGGAGAATGTACAGGCGGCGCGCCAGATTCGGTTCACCATAAGTTAAAATGGAAAAAAACAAAAAAGTGATCCGTAGAGTATAAGCAAATAAGAAAACAAAAGACAAAATAGAGTGCAATGACAGTAATCACAACTAAAAGTATTACATTTTTGTTAAAATTGAATATTTTTCCATACATATTGTTATAATAAAGAGGAAATATAGGTGACGGATAGAAAAATATCAAAGATGAAGGGTTCCCTTTTCGGACAAACCCCAAAGGCAAAGCACCTAAGGCCTCAAGATATACATTATATGCCAGGTTGCTAGAAGCTACCATACTAGATGATTTAGGGAAATAGTTAATACCTTTAATCAATTTAGGAGGTAATTATGGGAAGACCAATTCATTTCGAAATTCACGTGAATGACATGGAACGGGCCAAGAAGTTTTATGGAGAGGTATTCGGATGGTCATTTGAAGACTGGAGTGATTATGCAGGAATGCCTTACTTTGGTGCAGTGACGGGCAATGAAAATGAACCTGGAATCAATGGTGCTTTGATGCAGCGTCAGAGTGCTCCTCCAGAAGTAAATCAGAGTTTAAATGCATATGTTTGTACAATGGGGGTGGAGGATTACGATTCAACGGAAAGTAAAATTATTCAAAATGGGGGCAAAGTGGCAATGCCAAAAAACGCACTGCCTGGAATGGCGTGGCAGGGTTACTATTTTGATACCGAAGGAAATATATTTGGCATCCATCAACCAGATGTGAACGCAAAATAAGATAAGTAATGATTCTGTAAAAATTTGACCTAAAAATATCATTGTTCATAACTTTACTTTCTAGAATATGTCCTATTCAGACTCGGTTTTCCTGAACAAATACGTTTACGAAATCCGGGTCTCTTTCTGTTATGAATAAACCGGTGAAACAATGCTTAAACCCTCCATAGCCAAAATTTATGGGAAAATCAATTGGTTTAGATGTTGAAAAAACAGCTTGTCTAATAATGAAGCATTCCCAAGCAAGTGGTGGCGCATCGAGAAAATACCTTTATGCATTAAGAACAGCCAATTTATATAATGAATGCTTAAATTTTTACTTAGGCTTAACATAGCCTTAATCCATAATTTGTATTTATGTTATATACTTAATTTTTAAGGGGTAATAACATATGCTTGGCATCTTTAGACTGTTTTACTATTAGCAAATAGGAAGAGCATAATTACTTTATGGAATTTTCTTTCGAATTCGCAGGACACGGCTATATGACTTTGACGTAAAGCTACTTTATTTTGCATAGCTTCCATTGAAGGTCATTGATAAAATAGTCGAAAAATTTAAAAATATGTTACGTCGTGGAGGTATCAGCTTGGACTCGCATATATCAACTATTATTAATAATTTTAATTTTTTCATGTTCCTATTATTTGCTTTGATGTATTCGTATCAAATGGTATACCTGTTTGTTGCATTTAAGGCCAAAAAGGACAATAAACTAAGTAAAACTAATGTTAATCCCCACAAATACGCAGTAATCATTGCAGCTCGAAATGAAGAACTTGTTATCGGACAACTAATTAAAAGCATTAAAAACCAGAAGTATCCCGAGAAATTGATTGATATTTTCGTTGTAGCAGACAATTGTACCGACAATACAGCCCGAGCTGCAGAGCAAGCAGGGGCAATTGTCAGGGAACGCTTCAATAAAGTTCAGGTTGGAAAGGGGTATGCCCTCGACTATATGATAAAAATCATCGAAAGGGAATATTCATCCAGAAAATATGATGGTTATTTTGTATTTGATGCTGATAATCTCTTAGATGAAAACTATATAGCAGAGATGAACAAGACCTTTACTCAAGGATATAAAATAATCACCAGTTATAGAAATTCTAAGAACTATGACCAGAATTGGATTTCTGCAGGCTATGCACTCTGGTTTCTGCATGAAGCTGAATATCTCAATCTTCCAAGAATGGTCCTAAACACCAGTTGTGCAATTTCAGGAACAGGATTTCTGGTACAAGCTGATTTAATCAAGGAGAATGGAGGTTGGATTCACCATCTCCTTACAGAAGACATTGAGTTTTCTGTTTCTCAGATCATTAAGGGAGAAAAAATTGGATACTGCAGAAGCGCTATATTCTATGATGAACAACCAGTTACCTTCGCCCAGTCCTGGAATCAAAGATTACGTTGGGCAAAAGGTTTTTATCAGGTGTTTGCTAAATATGGAAGAAAATTGTTTGGTAGTATTTTTCGAGGAAAGCGTAACAGGTTTTCATGCTACGATATGGCCATGACAATCATGCCAGCCATGCTGATTTCGAGTCTCAGCATTCTTGTGAATGGTTTCTTCTACTTAGCTAGTTTTTTTGAGCTAATTGATGGAAAAGAAATTATGCACACAACCACAATGGCAATGGTTAAATCTGTTTTCTGGTATTATGGGATCCTGTTTATGATTGGTCTCGTTACAACTTTCACGGAGTGGAAAAAAATCCATTGTTCTGGCTGGAAAAAACTAGCTTATACCATCACTTTTCCGTTTTTTATGTTTACCTATATACCTATTTCTGTCGTAGCTCTGTTTAAGGATGTTGAATGGAAACCAATTGCTCACACAGTAGCGAAATCTCTTGATGATGTGCGATAATGGCATATTCTTAAAACCGGAAAGAAGTAGAAGAAAACTAATGAATTATGAATCCTACAAGGTGATGCGTCATCTTGTAGGTTTTTTAATTTTAAACGATATATTTGGCTTTCCGGTGATAATGATGATACTTTTGGATTATATTTAACTATAGTTTGATAGTTTAAAGAAAAATGCTTGGGATGATGATTAGATTATTAATCTTGGTTTGAATGTTATTGCTTAAACATATATAAAAGAAAATTAAGTCGAGGTATGTACAGTATGAATAAGGAATTAATAAAAAATGCCGATGCATGCTATCGGCTGGCTGAACAGAAGGCCGCACATTATTTTAAAACACTTAATGCACAGGTCATGAAGAAGAGCTATGTTCCTACCCTAACACAAGATATACAATCCTGGAAACAAAAGCATATTCGTCATCATTCATTATTATCATTCTTTTCGGGGGGAAAGCGTAAACCTGATTCCAAGGACTATCACAAATATATTCAATGGCTGGATTACACAGGTAAACTAGATAATTATTTGGATCGAAGCATATCATATATTTTTATGCGGGACCTAGGTAAGACCCTAGAGTCAACTGAGACACAAATCAGGATTCGACGTGTAGTTGACAATTTGAAAAATTACCTAACGACAGAACGAGTGGACAAAACTGAGTCGTTTAGTATGGCTGGTTTGTACCGGAAGGCCCAAAAGGAAGGCATTGAAGCTACCATGATTTGGGTGGTAAATAAACTAAGGATTGTATCCTCCAATATTCCAACGGGGATGGATGCTGAGCAAGCCCGACGAAAACTTATTAAAATCATTGCAGGGGTAATCATGCACGAAGTTGAAGAGATGGACGATGGGATATCTCCGGAAGAACGCGCAAAGAAACTTGATGTAGCGATTAGGCTGGGGTATTCCTATGGTCTAACCTATCCTTTCATTGACGATCTTTTGGATGCCCAAGTCTTATCTGCTAGAGAGAAAAGACAATACTCCGATTTGATACGTACCACACTTATCACAGGAACTGTGCCGGAATTGGGTGAGTGGACGGGGAAAAACAAGGATTTAATTCAATTCATTCATTCGGAACTTCGAGAAGCCTTTGAGTATATTAAAGCTCATCAGCGACCAGAAACATTGCAATCATTTTTTGAGCAATCCTATGTGTTTTTTAATTCCCAGGAAGTGGACCGTGTAAAGGATCTATCAAATGCAAATTACACCAATGAAGAGCTTTATATACCAATCATTTTAAAATCATCCTCTTCACGATTGATTGTGCGTTCAGTGATTAGTGCTCCTGTGGATGAGGGATTTGACAATCGAGTATTCTTTTATGGCATTTACAACCAGCTGGCTGATGATTTTGCAGATATGTTTGATGACATGAAGGAAGGTGCAGTTACGCCCTATACCTATTATCTGAAATATCATAATCAGCGGTTGGACCTTATTAACCCCTTTGAATTATATTGGACGGTCATCTCCCATTTGATCCATAACGTGTATCACTCAGATGTTAAGACTTGTGAGGTGATTTTGGATCGAGCAATAAATGGACTGAAACGATTTAAAGAACGAATGGGAACCGAAAAATACAATGAAGTTATGAATTCATTTGCTTCTGGAAATCCTAAATTTAATAATTTTATCCAAAATATAGTTAAAAATGCGGATGATGTGGATTTTTTTGATAAACTGCTTCGGGATCATATGATGACCATTCTGAAAAATGAAAGGAAGGAGCAAGAAGACTTTTTAGATACGATTGAAACGGTGCGCAGTCAAATTAACAACATCTTACATATCCCTAAAATCGATGATGATTCATTGATGCAAGAGACAATAATTGATGCGGCAAACTACAGTCTAGCAGGCAATGGAAAGCGATTGAGGCCCATAATGACCTGGTTCATGAGCGTTAACGGATATGGATTAAGTCAGTCTGCAATCATACCACTTTTAAAATCGTTGGAATATATGCATACAGCATCCTTAATTTTCGATGATTTGCCATCACAGGATAATGCGCCCATTCGTAGGGGACGTCCAACTCTACATCAGGTGTATAACATCGCTATAGCGGAATTAACCGGTCTCTTTCTGACCCAGAGTGCGATCTGGGAACAAGCATCTCTTGATCAGTTCGATTCGAAGACTGTGCTTAAATTGATTCAATATTCAACCCAAGTGACAGCGGATATGTGTAAGGGGCAGGCGCTGGACTTGGAATCCAAGGGGAAACAATTGACACTGGAACAACTGAATATGATGAGCTTTTATAAAACTGGAATAGGATTCGAAGCTTCCCTCATCATGCCTGCAATTCTTGCACATGCAAATAAGCTAGAAATGGAAGCTTTGAAAAAATTCTCCCATCATGCTGGCATTGCGTTTCAGATTAAGGATGACCTTCTTGATGTTGAAGGAGATCTGAATTTACTCGGAAAGCCCATTGGAAAAGATGCTGAAAACAATAATTCGACTTTTGTGTCAATACTAGGTGCTGTTGGTGCCAAAAAAGCAATGTGGGAACAATATTGCCTTGCAATGGAAGTGTTGCAGGAAGTACCACGCAATACTACTTTTCTAAAAGCTTTATTGAATTATATTGTGAACCGGGACCATTAAGTTTTTTTACCAATAAAAAGATGTACTATATTTGTTCTAGCTTAAGCATCTGATTTTTAGATTAGATGTTTTTTTCTGATTTCTTGCTGATTGTTTAGAATATTAACTTTGCTTTTTGTGAAACTTTTGTAGGAATTTGTTGATAAATTAACAAAAAATTAACATGTTTATAGTATGATGGATTCATTAATAAAGGATGGCTTAAGTAATGGGGTGTTAACAGCATATGAATAAAAAAATACTAGGGACCATAATTATTACCCTATGTTTAAGTTATGTATTGATTAGCTGTAAAGGATCTCCTGAAAAGTTAACAATCGGTTTGATTCCTATAAGGGATGCAGGTGAAATGGTAGAGGACTTTGAACCCATTCGCTTGTATTTAGAAGGAAAATTAGGAATCCCTGTTAAAGTGATTGTTACCGAAGATTATGTTAGCTTAATAAAAGGAATGAAGAATGAAACAATTGATATTGGCTATTATGGTGCTTTTTCTTACATAGCTGCTGAAAGTGAAATGGAGCTTAACCCACTAGTTGTTGAATCAAGAAAAGAAATAGGCATTTATTATAATTCTCTCATTATTACCCATAAAGATTCAGGGATTAGCTCGATTGAAGAGTTAAAAGGAAAAAGATTTGCTTTTGTTGATTCCGGTTCTACATCAGGGTTTGTTCTTCCTTACGCATTATTTAAAAGTAGAAATATTGATTATGGAGAATTTTTTAGTGGATACTATAACGCAGGTTCTCACGTTCAAGTGCCAATTGATATACAACAGCATAAGGCGGATGCTGGGGCTATTAGTAGTGTTCAGTTTAACAAAATGATTAAAGACGGAAAGATTAAGAAGGATGATTTCGTCATTCTTTGGAAGTCGGAAAATATTCCTGAAGCCTTATACGTTGCAAGAAGTGGATTAGACAAAGATGTGCAAACAAACTTTAATGAAGCGATTTTGAACGTACATAATGAAATACCAGATCGTTTAAATGCATACGATAATGGTATTGAGAGATACATTGAAGTAGAAAGTAAGACTTATAATACCATAAGAAATATTGCAACCATTCTTGGAAAAGAGTATATGTACGAATATTTCTTGAAAGGTGAATAATTTAGAAAAGCTAGCATGAGAGTGAGTGACCCTCCCTGAGAACAAAAAGTATAAAATTTTGGGCAACGATATTAATTTTACTAATCTGTATAATCACTATGTCATTGTTTGGATTGTTTTCTGTTAACAACTTAAATAAAAGCCTAGAAAAACAGTATAAAAATGAATCTGAATTTGTACTAAAGCAAACACTGGCTTCATTTGAATACGAATTTTCTACCATTGAAAATATTTTAGGACAGCTTGGACAATGTGAAACTTTAACAAGGGATCATTCTAGTGGTAATGATGAGATCACTGCTTTACTACAAACCTATCAACAAATTTTGCCAACCAACGGGAAGATTATTTATGGGTTAGACAATGGAAGATTTTATCAAGGAATATCTAAAAAAGTTCCTAAAGGCTTTAATCCAGCCGAACAAGAGTGGTATAAGCTTGCAATTAAAAGTCAAGGAGAAGTAATCTGGACTGAACCTTATTTGGATTATGTCACCCAAAAAATCATTATTACTGCCGCTAAGTCTGTAAAAGGTCCTAATGGTATTCAAAGTGTTATCGCCATAGATTTTAGTCTTTTAGAAATTAGTAATGAAATTAGTAAGTCTAGCATTAGTGAAGATGGACTTGTCATGTTACTTAGTAGCAATGGTACAATTATTGCTAATCGAGATAATAATATGATTGGTGAATCACTATTTGATAATCAGTATTCTAAAATGATCCAGGATACTAGTAAAAGATATGTACCATATGTGATACAGAATAAGCAATATCTTTTGCACTCTGGCAGGATTGAACAAAATGGTATGAATATAGTGACGGCAATCAGTAAGGAAGAAATTAGTACAAGCTTAATTAAAAGTCACTTTCCCGTATTCATAGCAGGGGCATTATGTCTCCTAATTTTCGGCATTATTGCATATGTGGCTACTTTAAGAGGAGTTAGGCCACTAGAAAAACTTGGGACACTTATGGGTTCTGTAGAAAAAGGCAACTATGATGTTCATGCAAAAATAAATGATTATAAAGAAATTGTACGTTTAGCAAATGGGTTTAATAGTATGATTAAAGGAATTAAAAAGCGTGATGAAGAACTGCTTATTTCGAACAAAGAGATTAAAATTGCGGAAGAAAAATTGCGATGCAAATATGAGGAACTAAAAGAATCTCAAAGAATATTGAAAGCAAGTGAGGAAAAAATACTACATTTAGCATCCTATGATTCACTTACTGGGTTATTAAACAGAAGGAGTTTACTTGAAACCCTATCCAAATCGCTTGAAAGTAATCAGAAACAAAGCTTTAAAGCCGTTATTTTTATTGATTTAGATAATTTTAAAACCATTAATGATTCGCTAGGTCATTCATTTGGGGATAAGGTAATTATTGAAGTAGCTCATAAGTTAAACTCATTATCCGCCGAAAAAAAAGAAGTTGCCAGAATTAGTGGGGATGAATTTATTATTGTGATTCATGATCTTGAGTCAATCGGACAAGCAGAGAGCATGGCTAAGGAAATTTTAAGCCAATTTGATGCTCCTATAAAGATAGAATCGAGGATTCTCAATGTTTCATCTAGTATTGGTGTCGCCATATACCCTATACATGCTGATACTTCAGAAGAGTTGTTAAGACTTTCAGATATGGCCATGTATCGAGCAAAAGAATCAGGGAAAAATGGATATAGAATTTTTGATGAAGGAATTAAACAGGACGCAGAGGAAAAATTAAGAATTGAACTGGGTATACGTGAGTGTCTAGAAAAGAGTGAATTCGAACTATTTTTCCAACCACTTTATAACCCGGTAGAAGGAAGGACCACAAGTATTGAAGCTCTTTTAAGAACTAATTCAGCTGCCCTTTCTACATTTAATATTCTACAAATTATTCAAACAGCAGAAGTAACCGGACAAATTGTAGAAATCGATAAATGGGTATTAAAGCAAGCATGTATCGCCATTCAAAAAATTAACCATTTTGTTGAGCAACCTGTGAACATATCAATTAATGTTTCTGCCGTCCATATTATGCAACAGGATTTTGTCGATAATATAAGGCAAATTATAGAGGAATCTGGTGTTCGTCCTGAATGGATTGAACTAGAGATAACCGAAACCTCATTAATGGAATCATTTGATATAAATAAGAAAAAGCTGGATGAAGTCAGAGAACTCGGGATTTCTTTTCATCTCGATGATTTTGGAACTGGATATTCATCGCTAAATTATTTGACCAGTTTACCAATTGACCGCGTCAAGATAGATAAGAGCTTTGTGGATGCGATGCTTCAATCGGAAAAGGACAGCAATATTATTAAAATGATTATTAAATTAGCGCATAATAGTGGCTTACAAGTTGTGGCTGAAGGTGTAGAGCAGAGAGAACAATTTGAACTTCTCAAAAACTATAAATGTGAATTGATCCAAGGGTATTATATAAGTAAGCCAGTAAGTTTTGAAGAAATAACCTCTACTATACAGAAAAGTATCTAAAAGTGGAAGTGCGATGATCAAACAACTGTCCAATGAATCGGTCTATGTCCGTGAGAATAATGAACTTGACAGAGTTTGTTATAGTATTGTAGAATTATACCTAATAAAAAGATAGATTGCTTTAGCATGTAGTTAATCATTTTATAATTGACTATCTGAAAAAGAAAATCTATCATAACAGGATGAACTAGAATTATGTTTCCTTTTTTAAGAAAGGAAATGATATATAAAGGTAGACTATTTAAAAAACCCAAATTGGGCTAGTTAAAAGTAAGCCGACAATTTTTAGAGTTTAATGGTTTTATAATGACCATTAAATTTAGAAATTGTCGGCTTTTTGTTTTTTACAAAAATAATAATGTTATTTAGTAGAAAGGATTGTTACTAATGAAGCAAATGGTTAAGAGTCATTTTTTCGAAATTGTAGTTGCATACCTCTACCCATTTCAATGGGGGGAAGCTATATGTTAATTTCCCTGCCAACAATATTTTTTATTATGCTTGCAGTTGCTGTGCTTAGTGCTTTATTGGTGTTATACCCACGGGTACCCTTATATTATGTTCGTATTCACGTCGGTATAGTATCGTTCCCACCGATTGTTGCTTTACTGGCCCTTATTTCTAATCATGAGAGTGTTATATTTGGCCCTTGGCGTTTTAATTCTTTATCATGGCTACTGGCATTGTTCGTTCTTACGATGGGTTTAATTGTGCAGCGCTTTTCTATTCGTTACTTACTCGGTGATTGTTATTATCGAAAGTATTTTGCGCTACTCACACTCATAACAGTTGCTGACTCAGTTGCTTGGCTTAGTGATGATCTTCGCCTGCTTTTAGCCTGCTGGGGGGTTACGCTTTTGGGACTGACATGGCTAATAGGATTAAAAAGGGAGTGGCAAGTAGCTCGAAATGCTGCTGCTCTTTCTGGGCATCTGTTTGCATGTAGTTGGCTTATCTTGCTACTAGCGATAGTCTGGGTAACTCAAGCTACAGGGCACTGGCAATTGTCGACCATACTTACTCCAAATAGTCTTGTACAACTTGGCTCATGGGAGAGGACTTGTATAAACCTACTGTTGATAGTGGCTGTAGTGATTCCAGCAGCACAATGGCCTTTTCAACGCTGGTTGTTAGACTCAGTAGTTGCTCCAACACCAGTTTCCGCAGTCATGCATGCGGGTATAGTGAATGCCGGTGGAATGATGTTGACCACTTTTGCACCCCTTTTTAGCGGTGATGTGGCACAAATTATTTTGCTCATTTTGTCTAGTATTTCAGTCTTGATGGGGACCGGAATAATGCTGGTCCAAGTTGACTATAAACGACAGCTAGTAGGCTCTACAATTGCTCAGATGGGGTTCATGCTCATTCAGTGTGCATTAGGAGCTTATGAAGCAGCCATTATTCATGCTGTGTTACATGGTCTGTTCAAGTCCACTCTTTTTTTACAGGCTGGTTCTGCGATTCACCACGGCGATTCAATATCTCAAACGTCCCAACCAAGATCAATTTTTTGGACAACTACTGGTGGTATTTTAAGTCTTCTAGTAGTGATTGGTGTTTTGCTTACCTCACCTAGAGAGGTATATCAATGGATAAGTGCTCTAATCTTGGGGTGGTCTGTGTTATTAGCTTGGACACGACTTGTGACTTTTGGGGGCAGTCGTATTGGACGCATTGCTGGACTTTCTCTGTTTGCAGGAGCGGCAATCGTCTACAGCATCATCCATACCGCTTTTCGTAGTCTATTACATGAATCAGTTCAGAATGGGATACAACCGTCAGCACCGGTCGTCATTTTTTTCCTATTTATCTTGTTGACCGGCAGTGCAGTAGGTATATGGTTAGCTCGTCATCGTTCATCAAATTTTTATGCTGTTGTTTATCTTTGGCTCGTACGATTGGGTGAATCTCAAAATGATTTGGTCGAAAGTCATCCAAAATATTTGACACAATTAATGTCTCGAGGAGGTAATGTACGATGAACACAACATTAGCCAGATCATTGGAATTAGAAAAGCAATCAGATTTCCTGGATTTTTCCGTTGATAAGATGGTGAAAGCAGCAAGCCTTGTCATAGTACCACTTGGACCTATTAATACGTTTGCGGCACGTAACCCTTGGGTGGGCATGGAAGGACAATCATTTGAACAGGTGGCACGCCGGTTTAAAGAGACTTGTGATGTAGATTTATACCCTAATGATTCGATGTTGCAGTCTGCACGAAAACGTGGCGAAATCAATTTGGATTTTTTAGAAAAGGACCTTCAACATTGGCTTGATTTACAGTCTCTAGGAATGTCACGTGATGATGCGGAGCGATTCTGTCGGGCTGCTCTTATGCTGGAAGAGCAGTCTTTCAAGCAATTAGCAGTACCTGAGTTAAAGAGTCTGGCAAAGAAACTAAACCGTTTTACCTACCAGATTACCGAAAAACATTCCATACAAACATATAGCCAGCGCTTGGAAGAGTTGGGTGGTGAGACTGTGGCACAAGAGCTTAATTGCGAGATCATCAAATGGTGTAAATTGTTCTTGGATGAGTCCCAGGCTGTGTGGTCTATGCCAAATCGTGAAGAAGGTTTTTATAAAGCTTGGAGAAGACTTGTTCATTATGATCAGGCCCTAAATCATAACGTTCGTAAACAACTAAAAAATGTACCAGAAGACGCAGAGCATGCTTTAATGGAAGCACTATTGGCACTTGAAATCCCTTATTCAGAGATAAAAGAATATTTAGAAGCACACTTACTTGCCTTGCCAGGTTGGGCAGGCATGATGCTTTGGCGCTCACAGCAATCAATTAGAGAAAATTCACTGCTAACTGAATATTTGGCTGTTCGAATTTCTATGGAGTATGCCTTAATCAAATCTCATCTTCCTTTACCTAAGCAAAGAATGGAGGATAAAGTGTTTCTAGAACCATTAATTGCATCCTGGGTCAATTGGGGTGACTTACCAATCAAAGCATGGTCACAATTCTCTCCTTCAGAAATTAAAGCACGTTTGACACTTGCCTATCGTTTTGATAGTATTCTCCGCAATCGACTTTGGCTGGAAGCCTGGGAAAAAACATACGAAAATCAGTTAAGGAATATGATCATCTCGAAACAAAATACAGTTGCAGAAAACGTAAAGCCTGCATTGGCACAATTTGTTTTCTGTATTGATGTACGTTCAGAGCCTTTTCGCCGTCAACTTGAACAGGCGGGTCCTTTTGAGACATTTGGAACAGCTGGTTTTTTTGGATTGCCAATTGAAACTTGCGAGCTTGGCAGTAATCACAGCCATGACTCCTTGCCGGTTATGTTCAAACCGAAATTTAAAGTAAAAGAATCTTTACCTAAGTTTGAATTAAAAGAATTTCAACAACGCAGGCAGGCATCCAATTCACTCAGCTACACGTTTAAGACTATGAAACATAATTTATTTGCCAGCATGTTGCTCCCAGAGGTTAGTGGTCCTTGGCTAAGCTTGCAAACATTGGCTCGCAGCTTTATTCCGAGAAGCGCAGGCTATACCTTACGTAAAATGAAGGAAAAATGGCTGCGTAAACCTTCTACAGAACTCTCACTCGATCATGAATACACCTCAGATTCTGAATTACCGATAGGATTTTCTGAGGAAGAGAAAGTATACTATGCACGGCAAGCTTTGCAAATGATGGGGCTCACAGAAAATTTTGCTCCTTTAGTAGTCATTTGTGGTCATGGCAGTCACAGCACAAATAATCCATATGCCTCTTCACTGGACTGTGGCGCATGTGGAGGAGCATCCAGTGGATTTAATGCGCGTGTGCTGGCAACCTTATGTAATATGCCAAAGGTGAGACAAACTCTCGAGACAGAAGGAATTTTAATTCCAAAAGATACAGTTTTCGCAGCTGCCGAGCATATTACAACGCTTGACGAACTCCGCTTTCTGTATGTGCCTAAGCTTACAGATGCAGCTCAAGAAGCATATACTTGTATTGAAGCCACCATGCCAAAGGTTAGTGATAAAGCAAATGCTGAACGAATTTCTAAATTACCCAATCTGAATTCCTATCATAAGAATCCGCAGGCTGAAGCTCAATGCCGTGCTGAGGATTGGAGTGAAGTACGCCCGGAATGGGGCTTGGCACGTAATGCTACATTTATCATTGGGGACCGCAAGCTTACCCAAGAGTGCAATTTGGATGGGAGAGCTTTTCTTCATAATTATAACTGGCATAAGGATCAGAATGGGACGCTACTTGATAACATTATCAATGGGCCAGCAACAGTTGCCCAATGGATTAACTTGCAATATTACGCGTCTACCGTTGCTCCTCATTATTATGGCAGTGGGGATAAAAGAACCCAAACAGTAACAGCTGGTATCGGAGTCATGCAGGGGAACGCCAGTGATTTATTATCCGGACTTCCTTGGCAGTCGGTCATGCAATCGGACCAAGAGTTCTATCATGCTCCGCTCCGTTTATTGGTGGTAATCCAAGCACCAAGGAAATATGTAAAACGGTTGTTAGACCATAATCCAATATTCTATCAAAAAGTTCAAAATGGATGGCTTCAGCTCGCGTCCATTGATCCAGAAGGATGCTGGGAAAATTGGTCTTAACAACTTTCCCAGTTCGTTAATAAGGACCTAACATGTTCTTTTTGAGGGAAGAAAATATTCATATGGACAGAAAAATTAATATAGTCAATGTTTGATCATTTATATTAAGGAGACGAAAAGAATGACTATGGATAAATCAAAAGGGACTCTTGAAGCTGAAATAAGTAAAGCTTTAACTCATTGGGAAAAAAACTACCTTGGGCGTGGGTCGGTATCTGTTAAATCAGATATCTTACGAGATATGATTATTGTTATCTTACAAGGCATATTAACTCCTGCTGAATATTCACTATGTAGAGATAAAGAAGGATTGTTGTCAGTAAAAGAGAATCGAAATAGTTTGGTGGAATCAGGTAGTGAAGACTTAAAAGAAATTATATTAACGATTACAGGTCAAGAAGTGGTGAATTTTCACACGGATATTAGTACAAACACTGGAGAACGAGTTATGCTTTTTAAGCTTTCTAGTGATTTGCAAAGTGAATTATTATAGAAACATAATAAGTGTAAGGGGATTTTCTTTGGAGTAAATTTCAAATCATAGATGGGGTGAATTTAATGTGTGATGAAAAGAAAAAAGTCCTATTTGTGATTGGAATGGATTACAAAATAGAACATGTAATTAAACAGACCATCAATATCAATCCGGACAATATCATGGTTTTACAAAGGTATGAACCAATAATTTTACCTTTCGGCGATTTAATGAGAGACATCATCATTGCTGTTTACCAGGAAAATGTTGAGGAGATATTTGTGGTTGCCACTAAAGATAATCAAACGAATACAGGGGATATACTTAACATTATATATAAAAACAAAGAATTACAGGAGAAAATACAAACTTTAGATTACCTTTTTAAAACTTGTAAGCCGGAGTTTCCAGAGGGTAGTATAACAGAATGGCTAGAGGGCAGCAATACGTCAACTGATGGTATGCAGAATATGGTTAGCGTCATTAGGCATCATCCATTAATGCCATCTCATGTAAGGGTAAAGGAATTGTTTACCAGTAATGAGAATGAAAAACAATCAGAAATAGAAGTTGTTTGAAATCCGTAGAATGGGAATACTAGAATAATCTCTGATTTACAGGTAAAATAGTAGGCAAACACGACTACAACTAAAGCTAAATAGGGTGCTATTCACCGCTAGTAAAGTTTACTAACATGTTAGAAATGGAGAAATCATGGAAAGCAATAAAGGTGATTTTAAGACAATTGATGAGTATATAAAAAAATTTCCTCCAGAGATTCAAGAAATACTTCAAAGGATAAGAGAGGTTATTAAAGAATCTGCACCAGATGCAGAAGAAAAAATAAGTTATCAAATGCCTACTTTTGCACTGCATGGTAATCTGGTACATTTTGCTGCATTTAAAAAGCATATAGGACTTTATCCAACGTCTAGTGGGATGGTTGCTTTTTTACCTGAGTTATCTGAATATAAGACTGGAAAAGGATCCGTACAATTTCCTTTAGAAAAGCCAATTCCTTATGATTTGATAAGTAGGATTACGAAATATAGAGTTGCTGAGAATATAAAACGAGCAGAAGAAAAGTTAAAAAAGAAGAAATGATTAATGGAAAATTTCCCAGTGGGTCCTACTGTTAAAGTCATTGATGATTTGGACGGAATAGATTTTCTAGTAAAACCGCTGATTAAGATGTATGAGATATCTTAATCAGCGGTTTTATATTTTCATAGTTTCAAAATTTCAACCGTGGCAGTCATCAAAAAGACACTACTTTCTCACAATAATAGTGATATAATAATTCCTGTTCATTTGACAAAAGCTATTGAATTATAATAAAAAACAGCAAAGAAGTGTAGTGTAGTGAATCAAGTAGCATTGAAATTTAAGCATAAAACTGTTTCTTTGTTAGATAGATATTTTACTGGAGAATCGATAGACTACAAGCAAATTATTTCTATTATTATTCCAGTATTGGTAGACCAGGCTTTTCTTGTAATCATGAGTTTATTAAATACAGCGATGATTAGTTCATCTGGGGTTGCAGCCGTTAGTGCGGTGAGTATGGTAGATTCGTTGAATATTTTCCTGGTAAATGTATTTATAGCTGTGGCAACAGGTGGTACCGTTATTGTGGCGCAATATAAAGGTAGTGGGAATAAGATTATGGTATCTAAAACAGCGACCCAGGCTATATCTGCAGTTACCATATTTTCTGTACTAATCAGTATTTTAGTCATTATTTTTAATATGCCGGTCTTAAACCTTCTATTTGGAAAAGCTGAAGCTGATGTATTTCAATATGCAAAAATCTATCTAATTGGTAGTTGTATTTCTTATCCGCTGATAGCAATATTTCAGGCAGTGTGTGGCTCTTTAAGAGGTATTGGGGAGACTAAACCATGTTTGAAGTTATCATTATTAATGAATTTAACAAACACTGGTCTAAATGTATTGTTAATTACCGTTTTTAATATGGGTGTTTTTGGGCTCGTGATTTCTACCATTCTAGCAAGATTATTGGGAATGGTAGCTTCATTAATTTATATCATAAAATACAATAAGACGATTCGTTTTCAACTGAAAAATGCCTTGCATTTTGATTTTTCAATTTTAAAAAAGATTATGTTTATCGGACTTCCCTTTGCTGCTGAACAATTGTTTTTTAATGGCGGAAAGCTTTTAACTCAGACCTATATTGTACAATTAGGGACGCTAGCTTTGACGGCGAATGCAATTAGCAATTCCATAACCTTGTTATTTCAAATAGGTCCTATGGCTTTGAGTATTTCGATTTTAACGGTTGTCGGTCAGTGTATGGGGAGAAGGAATATTCAGGACGCAAGGAAGTTTATTAAATCGTTTCTTGGATTGTCTTCGATTCTCTATATTGCCACAGACGTCATATTATTGCCGTTTTTTCCGATGCTAATGAAAATGTTCTCATCACCTAAGGAAATCATACCTACTATCTTTTCAATTGTGATAGTAACAGCTATTGCACAACCACTTTTGTGGTCATTAAGCTTTGTTTTGCCATCAGCATTACGAGCAGCTGGAGATTCGAATTTTACTTCGCTCACCTCATTAATTTCTATGTGGTTGTTCCGAGTTATTCCAGGATATATTTTAGCGATTACTTTAGGTTTTGGCATTATGGGTGTTTGGATTGCTATGATTGTTGAATGGGGGATTCGAGGCATCATTTTTGTCCGGAGATTTAAAGGGGAAAAATGGTATGCTCATAAACTTGTTTAATCGTCCCTGGACCAATGCTAAAGATTAAAAAAGCATATATGAACTTCCCACCTTAAAGTGGTCGTTCGTATATGCTTTTTTTAGAATATTATTAATCATTAAGTTTCCAAGTTACTTTTAATGATTCGACAATATAGTCAGCAACCTCTTCGCTATCACGATTATCTGTTTCAATTTTTGAATGGTGTAAAGAATAGATCTTTTGTCTATCATAAAAAAGTTTTTTAATTTCTTCTAGAGATTTTCCTTGTAAAACTGGGCGACTATCAATAAGCAAACTTATTCGGTCCTTCCAGGAATCCCAGGATAAGTCTAGATAAAATACAATACAATTCGATAAACAAATCTTTTGAATCTCCTCTTGTAAAAAAGCGCCACCGCCAACTGAGATGATTTTTAATGGTTGGTTACAAAAGTGGCTAATTAGGCTTTTTTCCTTTTCTCTAAATACCTTTTCACCTACAGTTTTAAAAATTTCAGTACAAGGCATATTATATTCTTTTTCAATTTCCTTATCTATATCGATGAAATCTCTGTATAGTTTTTTGGCAACGGAGTTACCAATAGTGGTTTTGCCCACTCCCATAAACCCTATAAAAACGATACTTTTTTCTCTAAGAGACATTTGATTACTCCCCATTTAATTGGCCTCTTTCATTATGGTTATTTTTTCAGAAAAACATTATGAAACTTTGTTTATATAATATGGAAACTAGCAATGCTAAATAATTGTAATGTTCCGAAAATCATATTAAAAATTATAGTCTATAATTAAGAATTTGTAAAAAGGGAATGTTTTGTGGCGCAATATGGACCATTTGTCATGAACACGGAGCAAGAGATTCGTGAGGCATTTCGGGAATACCAACGCACACAATTTGGAGGTTGGTCATGGGGGCGTCACGATCCAGTGAATGAGCGCAATGCCGGAAGATTTGCGCGCCATGCGGATGGAACGATAGAGAAAAGGTGAAATGAATAAAGCAAGATGAAGTAGGATTGTTTAAGCTTTCCTTCTTCATCTTGTTTATTTTATTTTGTGTAACGATTAGCATAGCTAGAAGCTACAAATGCATTTGGCTTAATTTTAGGTTCAACACCCATGGCCTCCATTCTAGTTACCATTTCACTAACAAATTTACTTGTTTTGTTCTTTTTCCCTGCTCCAATATCAATATGACCTTCCATTGTAAATGTAGCCCCTTGATAAATGTAAGGTAGGACGATATCAATTAATTGATTTTTTCTTTTTTCCGTAAACAAGGAAACCGTTTCTTCTGACAAAGATAATTCGTAGGAAATTCTCTCATGTAAATGTAACATTCTTCTTGGAATAATGATTTTTCTTATGCATGCCCATACACCATGACCTTCATTTAGTATAACAATACCAGTTATAAAGACAGTCTTTGTATGGTGGACTTGAGAGTCTGTTCCAACCATTAATCGAAAGTTACTACACGGCCGCAATTTCATGAACCTGATAATATGCTCAAACACCTGGTCAAATGACATCTTTTTTTCCTGAAGGTTTTTAAACGAGTAGTGATTAGTAACATTTTTTTTCATAAGATCGTATCACAACTTTCATACTCGATTGATGAGCTAAATTCCTATACTTAGTCACATCATCTTCCTAAACGGCAAGTCTCCAAAAATATATATATTCAACTGAACTATGGGGTTATTCCTAAAATTAACATTGTGATCACATATCAGGCATTTTATTATGGAAAAGTGGGCAAAAGGGTTACATTGATCTTGTGAAAAAATAGTATAGGACGGGCCAGTATGCTAATGGTGAACTTGTTTTAAGTTAATTGAAAAAGTGATGTACACTAGGAAATGAATGGTGATCATAATGTTGTATTTTTCTTTATTTCTTTTTATCAATGTTTGTTTGATATCTTTTATATTTCTTAATAAAATAATGATTAAAACATCGACAATGGCTGCTATCATGGCATTAGGTATTCTTATTGAAGGTGTCATTTCAAATTTTTTTGGGCATTCCGTTTTTTATGGGGTCTATGGGAAAATTTTAAGTATAATTATTATTGCTTTGTGGATTTCCTTTTTATTTTCCTTATGCCTATCATTTGTTAATAAAAAGTTTAAAGACATGCATATCAATAATCCTATTAATCGATTTGGTATGGGAACATGGGTAGCAGGTACTTCTATTTGTGGAATGATCATATTTCAACAGTTTAGTGGATGGATATTCTTTACTAAAATCCTTTCATATCTTAATGTTGGTGTATGGTTATTGTATATTGGAATGTGTATAAGAGGTTACTACGAGCTATATAAAAATCAGCAGTCCAAAAATGTCCATGGAATTCTTCTTTTAACAGCGGTTAGTACACAATCTCTAGTCCTTTTATTGAATACTGTATATGATGGAATACCATTCGTAAGTAGTTTGTTTTTATTAGCAATTGGGGTGTGTTTTTATGTAATTAGTTGTTTTTTTATCATAAAACGGTACAGTAGCCGTACTGTTTCTTGGCCAATCGTAAAAGATTGGAATAATACTAATTGTATTTTGCATGGAGCATTATCCATTACAGGCCTAGCTAGTATTACTTCACATGCAGTGAATAACCAAAGTATTATTGGTATTTGGATTTTGGCAGCGGTAATTTTCTTAATTGTTGAATCGTTCGAGGTTCATAGACTTATTAAACGAATGAAGGATCTAGGGATTCAAAAAGGCATTCTGATTTATGATGTTTCCCAATGGAGTCGGATTTTTACATTTGGAATGTTTTATACGTTTACCTCTTTAATAGAACCTCGTTCGTTATTCATCCTATTTGTTCAGAAAATGATTAGTACGATTGGAGTATGGATTATTTTCGCTCTTGTTATAATAGAAATTTTATTATGTTTTCATTTTTTACTTTTACCAAATCTAAAGCGGTTAATGTTGAAGAAACATATATACGAAAAAAGGGAATCGTAAACGGTTCCCTTTTTTTCATATGTATCAAAATGAATATCATCAGTCTCAAAGAGTACAGATGTTTAGCTAGTCACTTTTTTTATCGCCTTATGTTTGTACATATTTTCATCTGCAATTTTTACTAGTTCGTCTAAATCATGACTATGATTTGGATAGACTGCAAACCCAATTGAAACCATAATAGGTATATCATATTGTTCGGAGAGAGTACGGAGACTTTCCTCTAGCCTTTGAATCATGGTTTGTAAACCTGCCCCATCTTTGTATTGTCCCATAATCAAAAATTCATCACCGCCCCAACGAGCAACGATATCACTTTTCCTTGTAGTTTCAATAAGTGTTTTACCAATTTTTTTTAAAACCTGATCACCTTTATTATGACCATAACAATCATTAATACTTTTGAAATTATCACAATCAATAAGTAAAACAAAGAGTTGGCTTTTTGTGCGATCTACTAATGAAACCAATTGTTTAAACGTAGTGGTTACAAATCGTCGATTATACATTCCAGTCAGTATATCCCTTTCAGAAAGAAATCTAACCTTATCAAACTGTAAACCTGCCCAGTATCCCATAAAGAATACAAAAGGAGAGGAATAAAGGTCAACTGGTTCAACCCTTCCATCACGAATATAGTAATAAATGATATACAAACTATGAATAAATAAGGCACCAATACTTGCGGTGATTCTACCTGAATGTCTCATACTTCTCATCCTATTTTAATTTTGAATAATTAGATTTTTAATAATTATATCACGAAAAAATAATACGAAAGACTTGGTTTAGCTTGGAAGAGAAAAATTCATTAGTGAATTCAGTTATAATGAAAAAAAGTTGTCACAATTATGACGGTGAAGTGACGCACCAAGTTATTGAAATACTTGTACAGGTGGAATATTGTTAGCTTACAAGGATTGGAAAAGTGAAGAAAGTGGGGCTTTTTATATGAATAAAACCATTGTGCTTCAAAATGGAATCATCCATAGTGAGGACGAAACATATCCGGGTGGCTTTATTTCATTTCAGGATGGAAAGATTCTAACGGTTGGGCAGGATATGATGGACGGAGAGGAATCATACGAAGTGATTTATCTGCCTGAGGATCTTATCTTGTGATTCCGGGAATGATCGATGTCCATATACATGGAGCGGATGGGGCCGATACGATGGATGGTACTTATCAATCTATGAAAAGAATAGCAAAGGCGCTACCTCAAGAGGGTGTCACTAGCTTTTTAGCGACAACGATGACTCAACAGCAGGATACAATCGAAAACGCGCTACAAAATGCAGCCCAATATATTCAAAAGGAGCAGCCTTATGGTCATGCTGAATTACTTGGTGTTCATTTAGAAGGTCCTTTTATATCAGATAAAAAACCTGGAGCACAACCAGTAGCATCTATAATGAAACCAGATATACAAATGTTTCTCAGATGGCAGGAGATTGCTTTAGAATCTATCAAACTAGTTACAATTGCTCCAGAAGTAGAAGGGAGTCTTGAAGTAATTAGCTATTTAAGTAACCATGGTGTCATTGCTTCGATTGGACATTCTGATGCAACGTACGATGAAGTAGTTAAAGCAATACAAGCAGGAGCTAGCCATGTTACGCATCTTTATAATGGAATGAGGGGTCTACATCATCGAGAGCCGGGTGTGGTAGGAGCAGCACTACTGCATGATGAATTAATGGTGGAATTAATATCAGACGGCATTCATGTTAGACCAGAGCTTGTGAAATTAGCCTTTCAGCAAAAGGGAAGGGAGAAGGTTTTATTAATCACAGATGCTATGAGAGCCAAATGTCTTGGGGAAGGGCTTTATGACCTTGGGGGGCAAATGGTGATTGTTCAAAATGGTAAAGCTACACTACATGATGGAACCCTTGCAGGGAGTGTCCTCAAGATGATGGAGGCAGCGAGAAATACAATGAAATATACTGGATGTTCATTACAAGATGTCCTCTATATGACTTCTTTCAATCCAGCAAAGCAGCTAAATATTTTCAATCGAAAAGGCAGTCTCTCTCCGGGGAAGGATGCTGATTTTGTTGTGTTAGATGAGCAGTTGGAAGTTGTTATGACCTTTTGCCGCGGTCAAATAGCTTATCAGAGGGAGAATTACTGAAAAAGATAAGAATGATATACAGGTGTCTAGCTTTTTTTGCTCTGCAGTGTTCGTTATTACCGATTGTGCTCTTACGAAAAAAAACACCCAATTCACGGTATTTTTATGAAAAGGGTGTTGTCACACTGTTATCTCTTATCATTGTGTCAGAGAAGAGTAACGACTATTTGTATTTTTACCTGATTATATTCAGTGATTATTCATCGCCTTTTTCTGTATGATCATCTTCCTCACCGTTATTGAACCATAGCGGAGTATCATCATCGGTATCCCCATTATAATTGATGAGGATTTCGTCTCCTGATTTAATATCTGTAAAAGCATAAAAGTCAAAGGTGTGATTATCAAAGTTTATTTCATAATCGGCATTAGGTGTATAGGAATGGTTAAACAGCATTCCATAGCCTAACAGGATGGCTGTGTGATTTATACCATACTCAAAAGCATAATCAGCAAGCAATGTTTTCTCTATAAATTGATGTTCTTCATTTGGATAGGCAATGACTGGTGCCGCATGGAAAAGTGTACCCTTAGGAATATCCTGCTTTGCGAATACCCCTCTATTGAATTCACCATCGCTAAGTGTTGAAGTTTTGATTTCTATCATGAAAGTCTCCTATCCATTCTTTTTTTTCTATTCTATCAGATTTTGTTAAAGGAGTATTGTTATTTTAATCATGGACAGTTGTTTTTTCATTTATTCCTTTTAAATTCATCAAGTTTTAAGAATATTTTTGCTATAATGTAATAAGAATTTTTAGGAACTGGAGGATCATTTTTCAGTTCTATTATTTTTGGAGAAAAAAACTTTTATTATTAATATAGATGGGGCTTCTTGAGGATTTCAAAGATATGCTGGCTGGTAGTTATCTTGGCTTTCACACAGTTTCCTGCATTCTTTTTGTATTACAAATTAGCTGATGTGGGGGTAATTCATGAGTACTAAGTTTTTATTCTTCATGACAGGGATAGCGATCATAGTGATATTGGGAACAGCAGGCTATATGTATTTGGAAGGGTGGACTGTTCTTGAATCTTTATATATGACGGTTATAACGATAACAACAGTAGGCTTTGAGGAAGTTCATAGATTATCTCCAGAAGGCCAAATATTTACGATTATTCTGATTTCCACAAGTCTAGGCATAGTAACGTACGGAATTAGTGATTTGTTTAAGACGATGATGGAGGGGAACTTAAATAAATTTTTGAGGGAGAGACGAATGAACAAAATGCTAACGGAATTAAGTAATCACTTTATTGTCTGTGGAGCGGGGGAAACAGGTAAGAGTGTGATTAAAGAATTACAAAGAGCAAAAGTGAAATATGTGGTGATTGAAAGTGATCAGGGAAAAGTAGAGTATTTAAAGGAACTAAAAATTCCTACTTTTCATGGGGATGCGACTCATGATGAAGTGCTTGAAAAAGTGCGAATAAAACATGCAAAAGGAGTGATAACAGCACTAAATAATGATGCGGATAATGTTTTTGCCGTTTTGAGCTGTCGTGAGTTAAATCCCAAATTACATATTGTAGCACGTTCTATTGAACCTAGTAGTGAAGCAAAGCTAAAGAAGGCAGGGGCAGATGTAGTCGTATCTCCTAATGAAATTGGGGGACAGAGAATGGCTATTTTAGCCTTAAACAAGGAAATAACGAAAATGATGGATATTGTTTCAAATAATAAAGACGAAAGTACGATTAATGTTTTTGAAATTAAGATAGATCGTGATTCTAGTTTAGCTGGGAAAAGTCTTCAGAATGCTAATGTTCGGGTACGGACAGGCTTGACGGTATTAGCCATCATTCGAGATAATGAAAAATTTCTTAACCCATCCCCTGAAATTGTATTTGAAATTAATGACAGACTTATGGTTCTTGGTGGAGAAGAACAAGTGGAAAAGTTCAGGGGGATTTATAAGTAACAGGTACTTTTTTTGTTGTGGATATATTGTGGATAAGTTTGTGGTTTGAGTAGGTATTTGTCAACAATGTTTTCTACTTTTTGCAATACTTGCATAAATAAAATAACATGTTATGATATGTATAAACTTAATAGCACTAGGGGTGTCTTTCATTAGACTGAGATTGAACGATTGTTCTAAACCCTTTGAACCTGATACAGTTCATACTGGCGTAGGGAAGTGGTGAATATTTGAATACATATTGTAGTATTTCACCCCACTCTGTTGCTTATGAGTGGGGTTTTTTGATTATGATAAGAGTTTCCTGTTTAACTAACCATTAGTTGGGGTTTTCTTCATCCCCCACTGATGGTTAGTTGAGGCCCACACGATGTGGGTCACACAGACGTTGCAACAGGATGTTGCGTTCTTAGTCTGTGATCATTGATTCGGACCTTTACTGGCAGTTGATTCCCTACCTATCTTCTTTGGATACTCAGAATCTTGAGGTGGGGGTCTTACTGCCAGTTAAGGCGGGATAAAGTTTAATATTGATTCTACTAGGGGCGCCGTCGTCATGATGGATGAGATTGAACCCTTTGAACCTGATACAGTTCATACTGGTGTAGGAAAGTAGTGATTAATTACGAGTAATACTGTAGTTGATGAACTGCTTTTCTCATGTGAAAAGTGGTTTTTGCTTTAAATAAAGATGGGGAAGGAACTAGGTAACGCCTATGAAAACAAAGAAATTTACAGATCGTTTATTTGAAAATGTGCAACCGATTTGGCAGAAAAATCACAATCATCCCTTTGTTCAAGAATTGGGGAAAGGGACTTTAGCTAAGGAAAGATTCATTTACTATATGAAACAAGATTACGTCTATTTAATCGATTATGCGAAGCTGTTTGCTGTAGGTGTAGCAAAGGCTAATGACTTGGAAACAATGGGGATGTTTGCACAAATTCTTCATGAAACCTTACATGAGGAAATGGAATTACACCGAACATTTGCAGCCGAATTTGGTATTACACGAGAAGAACTGGAGGCAACAAAGCCTACTCCAGTTAATGTAGCGTATACGAAATATATGTTGCACGTTTCGCAAAATGGAAGTTTAGCAGAAGTGGTAGCTTGTTTACTCCCCTGTGCTTGGGATTATTGGGAAATTGGAAAATTGTTAAGGAAGCAATATGGTCACCAGCTAGCAACAAATCCTTATGCTAAATGGATTGATATGTATGATTCTATAGGCTTTGGTGATGGAGCTAAATGGTTAATCCAACTTATGGACGAGCTTGCACAAGGAAAGCCAGAGCGGGAACTTGCCAAATTAGAAGAGCACTTCCAAATCACATCTAAGTATGAATATTTATTCTGGGACATGAACTACCACAAACTAGATTGGCCAATCTAATCGAAAGGTGGTGAACATCATGACGCTTGTGCTAAAAAATGTGTCCTATGCCTTTAAAAATGAAGAGAAGCAAGAAAACAAAGTGGTCTCTCATTTAAACATGGAAGTACATCAGGGAGAGTTTGTTTCATTAATTGGGAAAAGTGGTACAGGGAAAAGTACCATTTTAAAGCTAATCACAGGGCTTCTCAAACAAGATGAAGGAGAAATACTCATCAATAATAAATCCGTTTCCTTAGGTGATGTTGGTTATATGCCTCAAAGAGATTTGCTATTGCCTTGGCGAACCATAATCGAAAATATCATGCTTGCAGCTGAACTTCAAAAGGATTTACAGATTACAAAGGAAGAAGCAAGGATGTGGCTTGATCGGGTGGGATTGCTAGAATACCAACATGCACTACCGAAACAATTATCAGGTGGGATGAGGCAGCGTGTGGCTTTCTTACGTACCTTGTTGACTGGAAAAGACGTGTTGCTATTAGACGAGCCTTTTGGTGCCCTCGATGCTTTAACAAAAAAAGAAATGCAATCGTGGCTATTATCCATCTGGCAAAAGTTAAATAAAACCGTATTATTTATCACCCATGATTTAGAGGAGGCTGTGTTTTTAAGTGATCGTATTCTTCTATTACATCCAAATCAAACTCTAGAAGAAATACCTGTCCCTTTCTCACGTCCTCGAAGTCCTGAATTGATTCATTCAATCGAACTATTTAGATTACGGCAGGAATTGGAGATAAAGATTTCAAATGAAACGCATTAAAGAGTGGTTGCAAACCTATAGTCTATTTCTAACTTTTATAATTGTTGTATTTATTGTACTAGAATGGCTTGTGCGTGCTGAAATTGTACCAAGCTTTATTATTCCAGCACCAACGAGTGTCATTGTCATGATTATCGAAAATTGGCGGCCATTACTCATTGAACATTTAAGTGCCACGATGCTGGAATTTTTGTTGGGTTTTGTGATTTCGATAGTCGGCGGTGTCGCACTAGCGGTTAGTATGTTTTTTTCAAAAACAGTAGAAAAAATGTTGTATCCTACCGTAGTCATTTCACAAATGATACCAATTGTTGCCTTGTCTCCTATTTTTGTACTTTGGTTTGGTTATTCGATTTGGAGCAAGGTGGCGGTTACTGTACTTATGTCCTTTTTCTCAATTGTCGTTGGTACATACGATGGACTCAAATCAAGTGATCGAGAATATTTGGAGTTATTTCGTTCAATGGGGGCATCACGCTTTCATATTTTTAAAAAATTGCAAATTCCCATGGCACTCCCATCCTTTTTCTCAGGGGTAAAGCTAGCGATTGTATACGCTTTAGTGGGAGCAACGATTGGAGAATGGCTCGGCGCAAGTGAAGGGTTAGGATACTATAGTCGCAGAATGTCTGGAAATTTAAATGCAGAAGGTGTTTTTGCAGCGATTACTATTCTAACAATCATGGGAATTCTTTTATTTGCCCTTACATCATGGGTAGAAAAACGACTTTTAAAATGGAAAAATGCAGAATAACTTACACATGGAGATGAAAAATAGATGAATATAAAGAGATGGATCAGTCGAATGTTACTAGTGGTGGTTGCTATTGTGCTTGCTGGATGTACAGGAACGAATCAAACGAATAAGGAAAGTGCAAAGAAAAATCCTGAAGAGTTAAGTATTATGCTAGATTGGTATCCAAATGCTGTTCATTCAGCGATTTATGTGGCTCAGGAAAAAGGATACTTTAAAGATGAAGGCCTTAATGTGAAAATTGAGATGCCTGCTGATACAAATGATCCATTGAAGCTTGCTGCTACTGGAAAAGTTGATTTAGCCTTGAGCTATCAAACGCAAACAATCATATCAAGGGCCGAGGGTATTCCTGTTGTATCAGTTGCCGCATTTGTAAGGCACCCATTAGATGTCATAATGTTTAAAAAAGAAACAGGCTTGAAAACACCGAAAGATCTAGAAGGTAAAAGTGTAGGATATCCGTCAACCTCTATAAGTGAGGCTCTCGTTGCTACCATGATGAAAAAGGATGGCGGCGAATTTAAAAAGGTAAAAATGACGGATGTCAGCTGGGACTTAATGCCTGCTGTAGCTACAGACAAGGTAGATGCAATCGTTGGTGGATATATTAATCATGAGTTTGTGCTATTAAATAAAGAAGGGTACAACATGGATGTTATGAAGCTCACAGATTATGGTGTACCTGATAATTATGAGTTAGTTGTAGTAGCTGGTGAAAAAACATTAGCGAAGAAAAAGGATTCTATTGAAAAGTTTTGGCGTGCTGTGACAAAAGGACAAGAAGATGTAAAGAAAAATCCTGAAGCGGGCTTACAAGTATTACTTGATCATGAAAACGATAGCTTCCCATTAGATAAAGAAGTAGAAACGAAAAGCTTAGAAACATTATTGCCTCTAATGGAAGATTCAAATGTTCCCTTTGGTTTCCAAGAGGAAGAAAAATGGAATGATGTAGCCGATTGGCTTTATGAAACGGGTGTTATTCAGGAAAAAATTAATGCAACTGAAGCATTTGAAAATATGGTTGCTAAATAAGAAAGTAGGGGTAGAAAATTGGGCAAAACACAGAAGATTACGTATACAGCAATTATTGCAGCAATTACAACGGTATCAAGTAGTATGATTTATATTCCGGTTGGCTTTGCCAAAATCTTTCCGATTCAGCATTTTGCTAATGTATTGTCAGCGGTATTGCTTGGACCATGGTACGCTGTGCTTCAAGCCTTTCTTTCTTCGACATTAAGAAATATGTTGGGAACAGGTAGTGTATTTGCTTACCCAGGAAGTATGATCGGAGCCTTTTTAGCGGCCATTCTGTACTCAAAAACTAAGAAAATTGGCATTGCTACGCTAGGTGAGGTATTTGGTACAGGTATTTTAGGAGCCATGGCAACCTATCCGATTGGTGTGCTGTTTTTAGGACAAGAAGCTACATTATTTGGTTTAATTCCGGCTTTTACGATCAGTTCCTTTACCGGAGCTTTAATGGGATATGCTTTATTAAAAATATTAATTCGAAATAAAGCCTTTGGAGGAATTCTTCAAGAAAACAGCCATTATAACAGTAGACTTTAATTTTCAAGGAGCGAAAGTGTTTATTAAGTACAACTCCATAGAAGCAACTTAGACAGTTATCTTAAGGAACTCAATACTGCTACTACAGAACTATTAACAGGATTAAAAACCGTAAACATATAATAATGAAAAAATATAGGCAAATTTAAAAAGGCTTGAAAAACAATCATTTGTTTTTCGAGCCTTCTTTAGCTGTACGATTTATTAGATTAAATGCGAAGGATTACTAGGTGATAAAAAATTGAGAGAAAAAAACGTACAATTTGGATGATTTCGAAGGATAGAAGTTGGGGTTTTTCCTAGAAAGGTATTGATGTTAATTAGTTTTTATTCATTCGATTAAAGAACAATTCATGTTTTCCCACTTGTTCAGAAAGAAACTCAATATCTTGATTTAGGTTTTTCGTATTTCGGTCAATTCTTTCGAGTATAGTTACAGTATCACCATTTGCAGTTTGGGCAATGTTATTTAGGGTTTCTTCCATACGATCAAGTTGTTTTGTAATCGTATCAAATTTTCCATCCATGCTATTGGATTTCGTATTCATGCTATCGAACTTTTCGTCGATGCTATTAAATTTCGCATTCATGCCATCAAATTTTTCGTCGATGTTATCGAATTTCGTATTAATGTCATCGAATTTTTCGTCGATGCTATCGAATTTCGTATTGATGCCATCAAATTTTTCGTCAATGCTATCGAATTTCACATTCATGCCATCAAATTTTTCGTCGATACTATCAAATTTCACATTCATGCCATCAAATTTTTCGTCGATGTTATCAAATTTCTTATTTACTCTTTGCTCCATTTCATGGAGTGCTTTAAGTATTTGTTCCATCTTGTCTCCTCCTCTCTTTCATTTTATTATATCGGATGGTAAAAGAAATAACATTCTTTTCTTTAAATATAACCAATGAAAAAGTACCTGTTACTTAATTTCTGTTGACACTTACGCAACGTCATACTTTATTGTAAATGGGGAAGGGAGGTTAGGAAAAATGAAAATGCGAGTGAAGGAAGTTGCTGATTTGGTTGGTATTAGTGTACGCACACTACATCATTATGATGAGATTGGATTATTAAAGCCAAATGAGACGACTGAATCTGGTTATAGGTTATATTCAAATGCTGATCTTGAAAAATTACAGCAAATTTTATTTTTTAAAGAACTCGATTTTCCCTTGAAAAAGATTAAAGAAATAATCGAAAGTCCCACCTTTGATCGCCAAGAGGCGTTGCAGCTGCATCGAAAAATGTTAGTTGAAAAATGTCGTCGGCTCCATAAAATCGTGGCTACGATTGATAAGACTATTCAATATGAGAAAGGGGAAATAAACATGACCAATAAAGAGAAATTTGAGGGCTTCGACTTTAGTCAGAACCCATATGAGCAAGAAGCACGTGAGCGTTGGGGAGATGATGCTGTTGACAAAGCAAATGAAAAAATAAGGAGCTTATCTAAAGATGAACAAATGACTATGACTGATGAATTCAATAATCTATATAAGCGCTTAGCTGCTGTACGTCATAGCTCACCGAGTTCAATTGAAGCCCAAGCAGCTATTGAAGAATGGTATCATTTATTAAATAATAAAACGGGTTACCACTATTCACTTGATGCCTTTAAAGGTTTAGGCCAAATGTATGTGGATGATAAACGGTTTACGAAAAACATTGACCAATTCGGTGAGGGATTAGCTCAATTTATGTGTGATGCGATGGCTATTTTTACAGACCAAAAAAATGCTTAAACAAACACCTAACACAAAATTGTGTTAGGTGTTTGTTTAAGTAAGCTATTCAGATTTTTGTACCATTAAACTACTTTGTACTTGACTTACCGCCGTTTGAGCCTGAGCAATTTCATTAGCTGCTTGTTTAAGTGCTTCTGTTGCTAGTACTGGATCGGAAGAAGCCTTTTCTATTGCTTGGCCTAATAAATTTTGCGTTAATGTTACATTTGCTTTCGCTTGATTTAGCTGATTTACATCAATTTGTTGTTGTGGCATTGTAATCTCTCCTTTTGTGTTTTTTCAATCCTCTTATATCATGACCGTAATTGATTTTTTTATAATTGGAAAAAAATGATAAATGGATACATATTAGCATTTTATTTACTGCGTTACTGGAATACATAGCAATTTGTCATGAAATTGTGCTGAATCTGATATTTTATATATATTACAATAGCTTTATCTAGAATGTATGAGCATTTTAAAAAACAATCAAAAGAAATTGTAAAACATACAGTGATAAATTATGAAAAAGAGGGCGATTGACTGTGTCAGAAACGAAGAAGAAGCAGGTTGTGATTATCGGAGGAGGGATTACGGGACTCGCCACTGCCTACTATTTGCAAAAGCGAGCGCGAGAGAAGCAATTACCGCTTGAAGTAAAATTAGTAGAAGCATCCCCACGACTTGGCGGTAAAATGCAAACATATGTGAAAGATGGATATGTGATTGAAAGAGGACCAGATTCACTTATTGAACGGAAACAAAGTGCGGCTCGCCTAGCGAAAGAGGTAGGAATGGCGGATAAGTTGGTTAACAATGCCACTGGTAAGTCATATATACTTGTAAAAAATCGTCTTCATTCTATGCCTGGTGGCTCCATTATGGGAATTCCAACAGAAATTGGACCATTCGTGACCACTGGGTTATTTTCATTATCGGGGAAACTGCGTGCAGCAGCTGATTTTATTTTACCAAGATCAACTCCAGTAAGTGATCAATCTTTAGGAAAATTTTTCAGACGCAGATTAGGAGATGAAGTGGTAGAAAACTTAATTGAGCCTCTTCTTTCTGGCATTTATGCTGGAGACATTGATAACATGAGCTTAATGTCAACTTTTCCTCAGTTTTATGAAGCAGAGCAAAAATATAGAAGTCTAATTATTGGATTGAAAAAAATGGCTCCACCTCAATCGAAAACCCCAAAAACTGATAAGAAAAAAGGAGGCTTTTTAGCGTTTACTGAAGGACTACAATCTTTTGTAAGTGCGATAGAGGCTAAGCTTGAAGCAAGTTCCATCCTAAAAGGATATCGTGTAGACAAAATTAGGAAGCAAGAAACTGGATATGATATTACCTTGAATGACGGTGAGGTTTTACATGCCGATAGCATCGTCATGGCCGTTCCACATCAAACGGTTCATGCCATTTTGCCGGAATACGAATTTTTAAAGGATTTTGAACAGGTTCCTTCTACTTCCGTTGCTACTGTGGCATTAGGTTTTCCTAAAGAAGCAGTAAAAAAAGATATTGAGGGAACAGGTTTTGTTGTATCTCGAAATGGTGACTTTACGATTACAGCGTGTACATGGTTGCATAAAAAATGGCCCCATTCTACTCCAGATGGGAAAGTATTGCTTCGTTGCTATGTTGGTCGTCCCGGAGATGAGACTGTAGTAGATCTTTCAGATGATGAAATTGTGAAAATTGTGTTAGATGATTTGAGTAAAATAATGAATATTAACATGGAACCGGAGCTAGCTGTTATTTCACGCTGGAAACATGCCATGCCACAATATATGGTCGGTCATAAAGAACGTATAGAACGTGCGACAAACGGACTTTTAACCGAATTACCTGGTGTATTCATGGCAGGAAGCTCATTTAATGGTCTTGGTGTACCCGACTGCATCGATCAAGGAGAAGAAGCGGTAGAGAAAGTCTTGAATTATTTGTCTTTTTAACACCAAAAAGTCCAGAGTATATCGAACTCGACCAAAGATTCAATGAACTTACAAAAAAAGATTAAGCGATTAGAAAATCTATAATTCAGCAACGAACATATTAAAGTAAAAGAGCAGAAAAAGGAGGTACTACGTTTTAGATAGTATCTCCTTTGAATTTCTTTCGTATATTTCTTACTCTCTGTCAATTTGAATACTCTGTTGTACCTAGTTACTTTTTTTCTACTACGGCAAAATAATTTTCTTCATTATCGGCGAAGTTAAATACTCTTCCCTCAGGCACGTCGACAATTTCTCCGACCGTTATATTTTTATCTGAAAAATCCTTATACAGTTGGTCGAGGTCTTGTGTGAAAAACAATAATGAAGGGGTTTCTAGATTAACTTCAGGCGAAAACTTAGCAACTAAGTCTTTGTTGTGTAGAACGATAGTTGTTTGAGCATCCTTTGTCGGAGCAATTGTAAACCATTTCATTCCTTGACCGTTATCTTGCTCAGAAATGAGGGAAAATCCAGCTTTTTCTGTCCAAAACTTCAATGACTCATCCTGGTTATTTACATACAGCATAATTTGGCCTAATATATTAATCAACTTTCTTCTCTCCATTTCACTTTTCATTAATTTACCTATTCACATTGTAAACTAATTTATGCTATATATTCATTCCGAATTGATTAAGCATTGTCACCATCCACATTTCATTTGGTAATGTCGGAAATGGATTTTTACAATTTCAAGATCTCAGGGCATCACTTTTTTATAAATAGAATTTTCACATTTTATCCATTTTTTCTAAAAAACTATTTTGTATCGAGTGATATAAATCAATATGTAAAAAAGCAAGATATGGTAAGGTTTATTTAGAATGATGGTTATTAGATTAGTCATAATGGGAAAAGAGTGTGTTGTACGGTGGCAAAACAAATAAGGGAACTGAATAATGGTCCAAGAATTCAAAAGGAAAAAGAAACAGTTACTAAAATGATCGAGGTATATTGTCGGAAGCAACATCATCACCGTGAACTATGTGAAGATTGTCAGGATTTAAACGACTATGCGATGAAAAGGCTATCATTTTGCCAATTTGGTGAAGAAAAAAGCTTTTGCTCCTATTGTCCTGTCCATTGCTATAAACCGGACTATCGTCAAAAAATAAAGGAAGTTATGCGCTTTTCTGGTCCATGGATGCTTTTATATCATCCGATACTTGCTGTCAAGCATGTATGGCAGGAAAAAATTCATAAGGGCTAATCAGGTTTTAATGGCATGATTTCTAGATTTACTATAAAATCATTGAGATAGCCTTTTCAATTTAACAAAATATGTTGATAGGTACTGGAGGTGGCGGATGTATGGGAGAAACGTATTATGATGATTTGTTAAATATAAAAACAGCAGGAGATCAAATGGGATTCAATGATTCTTTTCATTATCATCGATACGAACCAACGCCATATCATGCGCTTGAAACGTTATTTAATCAATATGAATTGAAGAGTAGTGATTATATTGTTGATTTTGGATGTGGAAAAGGAAGATTGAACTTTTATATTCATCATTTATTCCATGCCTCTGTTGTGGGGATTGAAATGAACGAGATGTTTTATCAAGAAGCCATTCAAAATAGCAAAAGTTATTTGAAGAAACATAAACATAGTGAAGATAAGATTCATTTTCAATGTTGTCTGGCAGAAGAATATCAGATTAGTCCATCTGACAATCGCTTTTATTTTTTTAACCCATTTTCTATCCAAATTTTTATGAAAATTATTAATCATATTCTAAAATCAGTAGAAAAATCGAAACGTGATATAGAATTAGTCCTTTACTATCCATCAGAAGATTATATCTACTTTCTAGAGAATCTAACGTCGTTTGAATTGAAACAGGAAGTAATCCTTCCGGGATTATATGAACATAATTCGCAGGAGCGGTTTTTAATATATAGATTAGCATTTTAGGATAAAAGAAATCTCGTCATGAAAATAGATGAGATCAAAAAAGTGAGTGCACTACTTATAGTAGACGCTCACTTTTTTGTTGGAATTATAGATTTTTGGAGCACCTACTATAATTGAAAAAATAATATATTCTAATTGAAGGATTTACAAGAGTAATAGAGAAATAGTCATAAACAAGGAGTTTGGAGATTCATGAGGGAGAGTGGAGTTTGATGAAAAAGAGAAAAAAATTAATAAGTTTACTATTAGCAGGTGCCCTAGTTGTGGGATTGCCTTATAGCGCGATGTCGGCAAAAAAGGCTCCAGTGAAAAAGCCAATCCAAGTTCAATATGTGGCCTTAGGTGATTCGTTAGCGGCAGGTCAAACGCCTTTTGGTTATATTGATTCTGGATATCCAGATTATCTTGTAAATAATTTCAAGGGACCGAAATATAAACTGGTTGATTATGATAATTATGGTATACCAGGTTATACAAGTGCTAAATTGAAAAATGATATTTTGAAGAGCTACAAAATAAGAAAAGAAGTAAAACAAGCTACTCATATAACAATTGATATCGGTGCCAATGATTTTCTAGGTGTATTGAAAACAAATCCAGATCCAGTTCTGGCTTTGGGTGAACTTGAAAAGTTTAAATCTAATTTAGATACCATTCTTAGCACAATTGATCAAATTAATCCTAAAGCAAAAGTGTATGTTATGGGATATTATAATCCTTTCCCTTACTTAACAACAGAGCAGCAAGCTACAGTTACACCATTATTACAGGCTCTTAATACACAAATTAAGTCATTAGCTGAAGAAAATAATGATACCTTTGTATCTACGGAAAATATTGTTGCGGCTAATTATGAAAAATACCTTCCAGTAAAAGAAGATATTCATTTATCCAAAGCTGGTTATCAAGCAGTAGCAAAAATATTTTGGGATGAAATTAAATAATTTATCTGGACTCCTAATCCAGCTAAGAGACTATTAAAAACTCAAGTGAATCATGCTTGAGTTTTTTTCGATTTGTGAAAAATATTAAGAAGTAACATTATTTCGAAATAAAATTTTTGGTGTGTATAAGTCCTACATTTCATTATTGAAAAGAGTACTATAACAGGCCGTCATTAATGAAAACGCTTTAAAAACGTTAGATAAATGTTCACAAGAAAGTACCGAGAAATGATGTAAAATAAGTCTATCGATATTAATTGTGAAATAATTCACAATTAATATATTTATGATTCACTTTGAAGGGATCTGAGATTGCAGTACCATTCAGAAAAAGATAAAGATAGATTGGAAATATTTAATTTAGAAGTATGACATATGGATTTCATTTTTTTGTTTGTTTTTTGAAATTAGACTTTTTAAAGAGGTGTCTTTTGATGGGTGATATTTCGATCAGTGCATTACTTATTCGTTTCGTTTTAGGAGGAGCAGCAGTAGTATTATGCACTATTATTTCAAAAAAGATGGGTACGAAGATTGGCGGATTATTTGCAGCGTTTCCAGCGGTCTATTTAGCAGCCTTATTAACAGTCGGTTTGGATTTTAGTGGAGAACAACTTATTGCCAAATCAATTTTATTATCTAAAGGTGCTATTGTCGGAATGTTGATTAATATTGTAGTGGCTATGTCTGCAGTATATTTTATAAAAAAACATGGTGGAAAACGTGGTTTAACAAGTGCTATGGGAGTTTGGTTGGTTTTATCTGTACTTGTTGTCATGATTACAGCTTGATCAAAAGTTACTCGATTTTAGTTAATTAGTAATTGAACTTATTATTTTTTATAAAAATTGATGTGGGTGCAAACGAATGCGTTCTGCTAACTAGTATAGAACGTTACTATATAAAAATCCGATGAATGTCGAAAGGATGTACTGATCATGAACTATAAAGATTTATTTATTCGTTTTATTCTAGGAGGAGGAGCTGTAGCATTAAGTTATTTAGTGACAATCGTTTCTCCTTGGGAAATTCTCTCTGGTATATTTGCAGCCTTTCCAGCTGTTATGATTACTGCTGTATTAATGGTTGGTCTTTCTTCAGGATCAAAAAACGCAGCTATTGTAGCTAATGGATCAGTTTTTGGGATGATGGGATGCGTGGTTTGTGTAGCTACTGTATGGACGATTTTAACGATAACTGGAAATTGGCCATTAAGTATCGTATTAGGACTTATTTTCTGGTTAGGTAGCGCAATGCTTATTGCAAAAGCAAAAGATCGTTTAGCAAATGTTAGTGTTCGTCGTACAAAAAATATTGTAGTGCCTAAAGTTCATGTAAGGTCAACAAAGTAAATAAATCATTATATATGACGAATTTGAATAAAAGGGTCAGTGCCCACTACTTTGAGTAGTGGGCACTGACCCTTTTTAATACGTCCTAAGTCTTAGTAAAAGATAAATCTCTCGTTTCATTTGAATGATAAGTAAATGTTTTATGATAAATATAGGTAATTATGGAATTACATAAAACTATTTCTTATACTTAAGGAGGTCAAAAAGCAGATACATAATGAAGGTTTAACTAATAGAAAGAATAGGGGAGAGAGTGGATGATGAAATCGATTATTCGGTTTAGTATGAAAAATACAGTCGCCTTGTTTTTAATGGTACTTCTCGTTATTGCTGGGGGCGTGTATTCGTTAAAGGAAATTAATATTGAAAAGTATCCAAATGTAGACATTCCTTATATGACGGTTGTGATTGCCTATCCAGGAGCTTCTCCGGAACAATCGATGAAGGATATTGGAGAACCCATTGAAAGGGAATTTTTGAATATCGATGGAGTCAAAAATGTGTATACAGATGGTTTGGCAAATGTAGTGTACTCGACAATGGAGTTTGACATGTCAGTTAAAATGGACGATGCCGAACAGCTTGTTAGGTCATCAATCGATAAAATAAAGCTGCCTGAAACAGCTGAAGAACCAGAGATTATTTTATCAGGACCTGAGCCTGATCCAACCGTTTTATCGATGGGGATTTATGCAGGAGAAAATAATGCAGAGGTACAGAGATTTGTAAACGACAATATTATTCCTAGACTTGAAGCCATCGAGGGGGTAAGCAAGGTCGATGTAGGTGGAATCGAGGATAAGATTGTTACGATCCGACTTCTTCCGAAGGAGCTTAAGAAAAGAGGAATTACGCTTGATGATGTAAAAGCGGCGATAAAGGCTAATAATCTTACTATTCCTACAGGGGATATTTCGCTTTCAGATGAAGTGCTACCTGTTCGTGTGAGTAAAGAACTAAAATCAGTAGAAGATGTAAAAAATATACGCCTGTTCACACAAGGTACAGTCCCACAAACAGCAATACCTAAGCTGGAAGCTGTAAAATTGAGTGAAATTGCTGATGTTGCTTATGAAAGTGAAAATAAGAGTAATTTTACCCGTATAAATGGTGAATCAGGCGTCCGCTTTGGGGTAATTCCTGATGGTGGTGCTAATGTCGTTCAGATTGTTGAACAAGCAAAGAAAGAAGTGGAAAAGGTTCAACTGCCTAAAGGATATGAAATCAAAACGCTACGCGATCAATCAATTGAAATTAAGGATTCCGTATACTCCATGTTACGAGAGGCTATTCTTGGAGCGATAATGGCAGTTATTGTCACTTTGTTGTTTTTAAGAAATATTCGTTCGACGATCATTGCAGTCATTTCCATTCCATTATCAATCTTGGCGTCCTTCACAGTATTGAACATGTTAGGATATACGCTGAATATTATGACACTTGCAGGGATTGCTGTAGCAGTAGGGCGAGTTGTCGATGATTCAATTGTAGTTATTGAAAATGTTTTTAGACGAGTAAGAGCTGCAAAGGATCGTAATGAAAAGTTGGTAGAGGAAGCGACAAGGGAAGTAGCAACAGCCATTACATCGTCCACGATTACAACAGTGGCCGTATTTTTACCAATGGCATTCGTACCAGGGATTGTAGGTGGATTCTTTGAGCCACTTGCCTGGACTGTTGTCATTTCCTTATTATTTTCACTCATTGTAGCCATTACAGTTGTTCCACTATTGTCAAGAATTTTCTTATTAAATATCACACCTAAGGAATATTATGAAAATTCCTTACAAAGAGGCTATCGTAATAGTCTGCGATGGGTAATAAAGCATAGACTGATTACATTCCTTACTGCAGTCATGCTGTTGGTAGCATCTATTGTTTTTATTGCTCCACAATTAGGTACGACCTTTTTACCTCAAGAACGAGTAAGTAATTATGACGTAGATATCTCGATGGAAAAAGGAACCGCGCCAGAGGATACTAGTAAAGTAGCAAGTAAAGTTGAAAACATATTGTTGGACCAAGATGAAATAGAACTGGTTAGTACAAGTGTGAATGGACAATTAGAAAAGGCCTCTACTTCATTTGTTATTAAAGATTCAGTGGAAAATGTGGATGGATTTATTGGAAATTTACGTGATCAATTTGCCAAGATAAAAGAAGCGAAAGAAATTTCAATTACTGGTGTTGGCGGTCTTGTAGGCGGTCAAGAATCTCGATATGCACTAGTCGTGAATGGCTCTAATATTGAGGATATTAAATCAGCAAGTCAAAAGATAATGAACGGTTTAAAACAAATGGACGGAATGGCAGATGTATCTTCTTCATTAGAAGGAGACGAACCAGAAATTGAAATTGATTTAAACGAAGAAAAGCTAGCTGAACAAGGGCTGATGCCAGCGATGGTTGGTCAAAGTCTGCGTAATCTCATTAATGGCGATGTAGTTACTACGATGACAATGGAAGGTGAGAAGACGGATGTGAAGCTTGGCCTGAAAATGGACGAAATTGCGTCACTTAATGAACTGGAAAAACAGGAAATCAATAATGTAATGGGAATGCCAGTTGAACTTCGCGAGATTGGTGAGCTGAAGCGTGTGAATAACAGAACAGCTATCACACATTTAAATTCCAATGAATACGTAATGATAAAAGGGCAAATGACTGATGCAAATACAGGTGATGTCTCGGCAAGAGCAGACCAAATGATTGAAAAACTGGATTTGCCTGATAGTGTAAGTTACTACAAGGAAGGAGCGTCAGCAGCGATGGCGGATGGCTTTAAAAATTTAACCATTGCTATTATGGTCAGTATCCTTCTGGTGTATTTGGTTATGGTTATTGCATTTGGGGAAGGGAAGGCTCCATTTGTTATCTTGTTTGCGATTCCGTTCTCAGTCATTGGTGCGTTAATCGGACTGTTCATTGTTAAGGAGCCAATCGGAATGCCAGCGATGATTGGTCTGCTCATGCTAAACGGAATTGTTGTCACAAATGCGATCGTGCTTATTGATAAAGTGAAGCAAAATGAAAGAAATGGAATGGCTAAGGATACTGCTTTAATTGAAGCGGGTGTTGTTCGAATCAGACCGATCCTTATGACAGCTATTGCGACAGTTGGGGCCTTGCTTCCAATGGCAATCTCCAGTCATGCAGGAATTGTTTCATCATCACTAGCTGTTGTTGTAATTGGAGGACTAACTACTTCGACGCTACTAACACTCTTCATTGTTCCTGTACTTTATAGTTTTTTGAATCGAAGTAAAAAAGTAGAGCAAAATGAGAAGATACAGCATACGGATATGATGTAAATGAAAAAAGTTTGAAATGTGAAGTGAACCGATATATAATTAATGAATAATAATTGAATTTATTCTTCCGCTTAAGGGGAGTAGCTATACAATAAAATCGTCATTACAGGACATCGTTCCTCGGTTTTATTGGCAACTTACTTTAGTTGTTTGCGAGACCTTACCGATTTTTGGGGTAAGGTCTCTTTTTGTATAAAGACGTTATAACCAGGAAATCGGTTATAGCGTCTTTTCTTTTTCTAACAAACACATCGAAAGGAGTGGATACTATTATACGTTATCAAGAGCTAGCAGCAAGTGTAAAGATTCTATCTAAAAAAAATAAGTCAATACTTTTGGAATATGATCCTTCGTTAACTTTGATTGGAGCAGGAAGAAGTGCTTTCGTATTTAAGATTTCACACACAAATAAAGTCATTAAGGTGTTTTTTCCAAAGTATGCACACCTTGCCAAGAAAGAAGCAGAAATATATGGGCGATTACAACATATTTCTTATTATCCAACTCTTTATGAAACGGGATCTAATTATTTAGTCATTGATTATATCGAGGGACTCACACTTTTTGAATGTTTAACAAAAGGGGTTTTAATTTCGGATGAAGTAGTAAAAGAAATTGATTATGCCATACAATTAGCTAGAAAAGAAGGATTGAATCCATCCGATATTCACTTGCGAAATCTCTTTCTTACACTGGATAAAAAAGTAAAAATAATCGATGTGGTAAGATTTAGACAAACAAAGGACTGCATAAAATGGAGAGATTTAAAATATGCCTTCTATCATTATTATAAAAAGCGATATTTTCCAAAGAAAATCCCTGCATTCATCTTGAACATCATAACTGTGCTTTATAAAAAGAAGCTACTTAAAATTAACAGTGAAGCAAGTTGTACATCTAATAAAATAGAAAACAAAGGTTCTAGTATAGAAGGAGGAAAATGAGAATGCTGAAAAAAGTCATGACTACGATGGGGGTAGCTGGTATGGTTTTTCTGAGTGGGTGTTCATTAATAGGTGAAGTAAATAATACGTTGGAGTATGTGAATACAACAACTGAATATATCGACGACGCTAAAAACTTTGCCAATGAAGTACCAGAGCTAGCGAATGATGCGATTGCGAATGAGAAAGCAAGGAAGCGGTTAGAAGCAGAACTTACGACCATGAAAGAAAACATAAATCAGTTTAATGAAACGGAAGTTCCGGGCATTGCAGAAGATATTCATAATCAAATTGTTAGCACCAATGCAAAACTTGAAGAGGGGATTGATATGTACTTAACGAATATTGAAAATGGTAAGTTAGATCCTGCTATCTTGGAAAAATCCGAGATTTTGACAACCGTTAATGAGATATCAAGCCTAATGGACCAGATAGAAAAACTAACCAATTAATATATAATAGAAGAAAGATGACTATCCACAGGTTATCCACAATCGAAAAAGTACCTGTTACTTAGGAGGTAGTAGAGGATGGATTTTGCTTATATTGTATCTGAGGAGAAAATTAAGCAGGCGATTAGGGATGGGGAGTTTGATAATCTGCCGGGTAAGGGAAAACCACTTGTTATCGAGGATTTATCAGCTATTCCACAGGAACTTCGCATGGCGTACAGTATGCTAAAAAATGCTGGCATGATGAAGGATGAGGAAAACTATCGAAAAGAGTTAATGAGAATTGAAGATTTAATCGCTTGCTGCCAGGATTCAGAGGAAAAAGCCATGTTGAAACAACAGCTGAATCAGAAGTTGCTTCAATTTAACAAAGTAGTGAAAAAAAGAAATATTACTAATAGCAGTATGTTTAAAAAGTATGAGACGAAAATTGAAAATCAAATTTCATTGAATAAAGAATAAGAGTAAAATGAGATAATTTTAGATAACAGGGATTTTTTACAATAAAAATCCCTATTTATCATTTTATTTTCTTAACCCAAGTTTTCGATAGGCAGGACGAACCCTAATATCAACAACATACAATGTATTTCCCTTTAGTTATGGTTTCCAATATAGCCATCATCAGTAGCTTCACTTCACGAATGGTCAGGATGCTTCGGATCAAAATTCACAATCAAGCCTGTCGGGGAACCGATGATTTCTCCATTTACTTCACTGCTTTTTCCCAATCTGGGTAAAGATCTGTTCGGCGGTCGCGCCAAGTTGTAACAGAGCCATGTTCACGAACCTCATATAAAAGATCTAAATTAAGATCGGCTGTTACAATCATATCTTGATTAATTTCTCCTTCTATTAAAATCCCTTTTGGAGGAAATGGAATATCATTTGGTGTAATAACGGCAGCCTGGCCAAAATTTCCGCGCATAAAATCAACAGTTTGCAGCGAGCCGACCGTTCCAGTCGTTACCACATAGACTTGATTTTCAATCGCTCTGGCATGGCTCGTATAACGAACTCGATGAAAGCCATGTCGGTCATCGGTACAGGATGGACAGAAAATAACGTCTGCTCCTTTCGCCTTAGCCATTCGGACAATTTCAGGGAACTCGATGTCATAGCAAGTTAACATAGCAATAGTTCCTTTATCCGTTTCGAATACCTGCAAATCTTCACCAGGATTCATATTCCATTCATGAACTTCTGTTGGGGTAATATGAAGCTTCGGCTGTTCTGCAATTCGTCCATCTGGGTAAAACAAATGAGCTACATTATATAACTTTCCCTGTTTTTTAATAACATGCGTCCCCGCAATGATATGCATATTCGTTCTCATCGCAAGGTCACGGAATAAAGCACGATACTGCTCCGTAAAATTAGGCAGTTCCTGAATAGATAATGCTTCCCCATTTTCATTTCCAATCGATAGCAGTTGTGTTGTAAAAAATTCAGGAAATAAAACAAAATCTGCGGAAAATTCTTGGGAGGTTTTTATATAGTGATTTACCTGTTTAGCAAAATCATAAAAAGATTGAATGGTATGAAGATGATATTGTACAGCTGAAACTCTAAGCGACATTTGATCCCCTCTTTCATCTATATTAAAAGATTATTGTGATTTTAAAAAAATAATACAAACTAGTATACTTATTTTTCTGCTATATAAAAAGATATAAAACGAATAAAAACGAGTTATTTTTTAAGTATAACTTATTTAAGCGATAGTTTGGAATGTAATGAAAATCAGACCCTACTTGTATCATTTTATTCATATATAATAGTTAGGGAATACGTAAAATATAGTTCTACCGTTTGATTTTTCCATTATGTGCTTGAAGTTGAGTAATATTACATGGTAGTAATAAAGGTGTAATATGGAAAGTCTCGAGAGGGGATTTTGGTTTAGAATACAATAAAAGAAGAGCCAACAGACTCTTCCCATATATTAAAGATTAAAATTATCTGGATCCGGACCGTTTCGGTGGTTACGATTCATGGAATCAATAGCATTCATATCTTCATTGGATAGTTCAAAATCAAAAATATCAGCATTTTCAATGATACGTTGTTCTTTAACGGACTTAGGTATAGTCACAATTCCGCATTGTAAATCCCAGCGTAAAATGATTTGTGCCACTGTTTTATTATATTTCGCAGCAAGCTCCTTAAGAATTGGTTCATCTAGCATTTTTCCTCGACCCAGTGGTGACCAGGCTTCTAATTGGATGTTATGCTCTTGGCAATAGCTAAGTAATTCTTTTTGAGTCAGTCTAGGATGACATTCGACTTGATTCACCATTGGTGCAATTTCTGCGTCTGCCAGTAAGTCTTCTAAATGATGAATTTGGAAGTTGCAAACGCCGATTGCTCGCACTTTTTCTTCTTTATATAATGTTTCTAATGCCTTCCATGTTTCTTTATATTTTTCTTTAACCGGCCAATGTACAAGATATAAATCGATATAATCTAAGCTTAGCTTCCTCAAGCTTTCATTAAAAGCAGTTAGTGTTGAAACATACCCTTGATCCGTATTCCAAACCTTCGTTGTAATGAATAATTCTTCGCGTGGAACCCCAGCTTCTTTAATCGCTTGTCCAACGCCTTCTTCATTTTTGTAGAATGCAGCTGTATCAATGCTGCGATATCCAGCCTTAATCGCTGCTTTGACTGCATTAGTAACCTCTTGCCCTTCTTCAGACAAATATACGCCAAGACCAAACCAAGGCATTTTTACTCCATTATGTAGGGTTGTCACATCCTGTAAACTTGTAACCAAGAAAATCATCTCCTTTTATAAAAGAACACATATATTATCTACTATTTTTGAGGTGAATAAAAGAAATGAGCAGATTATTCTTTGTGTTTCTTTTTCTAAGTTGTAGGAATGTTGTAACAAATTAAACATTTAGAGGTGATTGATAAATCTATAATTAAAGTAATGAGTTATTTTTAAATAATAAATTGTGAAATAAATAACAAAGTTTGGTGATGAAAATGCAGAGAAATATACATCCACAGTCAATAGGACACTCTCATGGAAAAGGAGTAGACTATGATAAGAACCCTTTTATTGTTATTTGGGAAGTTACAAGAGCTTGTCAATTAAAATGTGTACACTGTCGAGCTGATGCGCAATTGACAGCAGATCCGCGGGAATTAACACATAAAGAAGGAATTAAATTAATTGATGAGATTTATGAAATGAATAATCCAATGCTAGTGTTCACAGGCGGAGATTGTATGATGAGAGAAGATTTGTTTGATCTAGCAGATTATGCGGTAAAAAAAGGCATGAGGGTCTCCATGACGCCAAGTGCAACTCCGAATGTAACAAAGGAAAAAATGAAGCGAGCAAAGGAAGTTGGACTTTCACGTTGGGGCTTTAGCCTCGATGCACCAATTGCTGAAATACATGATAAATTTCGTGGAACGCCTGGCTCTTTTGACCTTACCATTGAAAAAATTAACTATTTAAATGAATTACAAATGCCACTGCAAATTAATACGGTTATATCTAGATATAATTATGATCATCTTGAAGAAATGGCCAAATTAGTAGGTGAGCTTAAAGCAGTGATGTGGTATATTTTCTTGCTTGTTCCGACTGGAAGGGGACAAATTGAGGATTGCCTAACACCAGTAGAGCATGAAAAGGTGTTTAAGTGGCTGTATGATTTAAGTAAAACAGCTCCATATGATATTAAAACAACCTGTGCTCAGCATTATCGTCGTGTTGTTTTACAGGAAAAGATGAGAGAACACAAAATTGAAAAAGGCGAGATTCATTATGAAGACTCGATTACAACGGATTTTGCCTCAATGTCAGATGGCTTGAAACGTGCTCCAAAAGGAGTGAATGATGGTAACGGTTTTGCCTTTGTTTCACATATTGGTGATGTGATGCCAAGTGGCATGTTGCCAATTAAGGCTGGTAATATTCGTGAGACCCCACTTGCAGAAATATATCGGAAAGCTAAAGTATTTAAAGATTTACGCCAGCCTGATCATTATAAAGGTAAATGCGGCGTTTGTGAATATAACAAAATTTGTGGAGGATCTCGTTCTAGAACCTATGCGGTAACAGGTGATTATATGGAAAGTGAACCTTTTTGTGTATATATACCTCAGGCTTTGAGACATAAGGAAGATTTACCTGTTAGATAATAATGTAAAAAGGATTACATAAGTAAATGACCCCTATATGGAAGGATGCTGAATGATTAGCGTCCTTTTAATATTGTATTAGTACAGTGTGTCAAATTTTGTTATGTTGTATTATAATAGATTGAATGGAAAAAGTAGTAGTAAATGAGATAGTCCAATTAGGAGGTAGACGTAGCATGCAAGTGACAACAAAAAGAATGGAAGCTGAACATGCCAAAATTATTTTGCAGGAAACAGCAGGGATAGCGATTATTACGATTCATCGTCCACAATTGCGAAATGCTTTAACGGCGAATATGTGGGATCAGCTATCAGAAATTGGAAATAAAGTTCTAGAAAACCCTAAGAATAAAGTTTTGTTGCTAAGGGGATCAGGTGAGCAGTTTACAGCTGGATCTGATCTAAAAGAATTTAATCAAATGACGCTTGAAGAGGCAGAAAACGCATTTGTGCATATGGAAAACACCATCTCTACTTTTGAACGTCTACCTATTCCTACAATCGGCGTTATTAATGGACCAGCGATGGGAGCGGGGCTTGAATTAGCATTAGCTTGTGATATTCGAATTGGTTCGGAAAAATCTAAATTAGGAATACCAGTTGGTAAACTTGGCATTACAATCAATAATAAATTTGCCCAAAGACTTGTAAACCTTGTAGGGCCAAGTGTTGCGAAGGACCTAGTTTACACAGGCCGTATGTTGAAAGCAGATGAAGCGTATCGTGTTGGAATGCTGAACTACTTAGTAAAAGAACAAGACTTGGATCGTTATTCCATTAAAATGGGGCATTTAGTAGCCTCCATGTCACCTGCATCTCTCCTTGCGGTTAAGCAGTCTGTTCAAGAATGTGTAGACAGTGCTCCTGTACTTTGGAAAGAGTCAACACCGTTTGTTGATCTAAATGATTTTCCAGAAGGTGTGGCGGCGTTTGTAGAAAAAAGACCTCCACGATTTAATCGTCGAATGAACAACTGATTCATTAAAAAGACAAAAGCGTGGTTATATACCGCGCTTTTTGTCTTTGAAAACTGACATGATTTAATTCGTAACGGTTGATGTGATTTGAATATTAATAGAACTAAATTCGATATTAAAATGGTGTATAAAACTTTGTTGAATTTCTGTTTGTAGTTTTTCTATTACTTCAGGTAGATTATATGAAACAGGATATACGATTCCTACATCAAGACTGGCTGTTGGAAGCCCTTGTAAATGGACGTGTATCGAATCACAATGAACAATATATTTATTTGCTAAGCAAGTATGTTCAATTAAGTCGCTAAATACCTTTTTATCAATCTGAATCGTTCCATGATGAAAATCTGGACGAACAATGGTTGTTTCTCCAATTTTTTCTTTTTTAGGAGAAAAAATATCCATCCCTTTATGAATGAGTCTTTTGAAAAAGTTTTGTTCTACTTGTCTATAAGGGATTGGCATAATATGTTTCCCTTCTGTACTTCGAACGAATTGAGCCATCTTAATTTCGCTAGTAGAGCGAAGGTCCCCTATATAATAATAATGATTGATCTCTCCTAAATCGAGTCGGTTAGCAATTAATCTTGTCATTTTATCTGATGTACCGATAATGAGGATTTTATTAATGACATAAATTTTTAAAGCTTCCTGAACTTCCTTTTTATGAAGCTCATCGAAAAAAGTCGCACGCTTTACAGCTGTTATTGAATTTTTTTCAAATTTAGCTGAAGTTCCAGCAATTTTCTGTCCATTTAAAATTAAAAGTCCATCATCAATGATAGCCGGTATTTTTTTCTGATGAGCAAAAGTAAGTGCACTTGTGCTTTTTCCAGTCCCACTGGGACCACTTAATGAAAAGATTTCCATCCGTAATCTCCTTGTTTCTCCAATTTTTTCTTATTATATAATTTTCAAATTTGTTCCACAATCCTAATGAAAATCTATAGTAAAAAGGGGAAATTAATCTGCTCTAATTATAGCATTTTGAAATGGAGCCATGATTATCATAAGAATTTTATAACCCCCTGGTTCTTTTTTTGCTTTGAGGGAAAAGTAATAACGTCGGAGAATGAATGGGTATTAAAGCAGAAAATTAGACTTATTGAAGAAGTAGGGGTATAAAAAAGGTAACGATTTAATAAATTTCAATGGTTTAAAAAACACGTAATCATGTGTCACGAAATGAATGATAGGAGGAGAAACATGAATACCAAATACGAGCCCATTTTTCAATCTTTTACCTTTCCTTCAGGAGTAGATGTAAAGAATCGAATAATGATTGCCCCAATGACGCATTATTCCTCGCAATCAAATGGGGAGATATCGGAGCAGGAGCTTCTTTATTATGCAGAGCGTTCTGGAGGCGTTGGTGCGGTTATTACAGCTTGTGCTTATGTAAGCCTTGACGGTAAAGGGTTCCAAGATCAATTCAGCGTGGATGATGACTCATTCATTCCCGGATTGAAAAAATTAGCCGAAACCATTCAATCTAAAGGCGCTAAAGCCATTTTACAAATTTATCATGGTGGAATAGATCCCCCCATCGTTATTGCCAGATGGACAGCCGGTCTCTGCAAGTGCTGTTGCTTCAGAGGGAGAAGGTAAGCCTGTTCCACGTGAAATGACGGAAACTGAAATAAACAATACAATTAAAGCTTTTGGCGACGCAACACGACGGGCTGTTGAAGCAGGCTTTGACGGCGTTGAAATTCATGGTGCGAATACATATCTTCTTCAACAATTCTTTTCTCCACATTCCAATCGAAGAGAAGATCAATGGGGTGGCTCCCTTGAAAAAAGGATGACATTTCCTTTAGCTGTCGTGGAGTCCGTGAAAAAAGCCGTTGCTGAATATGCAAAGAAACCATTCATTATTGGCTATCGTATATCACCTGAAGAAGGCAGTACTCCAGGAATTACTTTAGAAGATACGCTTCAATTTGTTGATAAGGTAGCTGATCAGAAGCTTGATTATTTGCATGTATCTGTTAATCATTTCTGGAATGGTTCATTCCGTGATAAGAGCCATTCGCAATCACGTATTGTAAAAATTCATGAAAAAGTTGGTAGTCGTGTTCCTGTTGTTGGTGTAGGCTCATTGCATACACCAGATGAAGTAGTAGAAGCATTAGAAACAGGTGTACCACTTATAGCATTAGGTCGTGAAATGCTGATGGAACCAAAATGGATTGAAAAAATTCAAGCTGGTCAGGAAGACCAAATTCGTACAACATTGTCTGAAAAAGATCAGAAGGAACTAGTCATTCCTGATCCTTTATGGCAGCGTCTAATGAACATTGTAGGCTGGTTGCCTGTAGTGGATTAAATGGGGAGTATGTAAATATATATAGACCTTCAAATGAAGGTCTATATCT
>CAVVWH010000025.1:0-41945 GCA_963751845.1 uncultured Bacillaceae bacterium | reverse complement strand
CTTGTATTTGGTAATCAAGGTAAGGAAAAAATGACAAAAACAACCATGAAAGAAGTGGCTTACTATGGCAGTAGAAATAAAAGAAAAAACATTAGTTGAACAAGTGATTGGTACATGGAAATTGGTGTCTTACGAAACACAAGATGCTGATGGAAATGTCGTTTATCCTTTAGGCAAAGATGCCAAAGGTTTTATCATGTATAATCCAGATGGCTATATGTCTGCACAAATCATGGCACTGGGACGTCCTGCCTATCAATCTGGAGACTTACACACAGGAACAATGGAAGAAATGGCAGCAGCAGCACATGGTTATCTAGCTTATTCAGGTAAATTTGAAGTAGATGAGAAAAATAACACATTGACTCATCATATGGAAGTAAGCATGAACCCAACCTGGCTTGATCAATCTCAGCCGCGTATTGCACACATTCATGAAAATCGCATCGTTATATTTAATGGGTTAAAGCCAGAAGACAGACTTGTTTGGGAACGTGCCTAAAGACTAGAGAAGGTTTTAAAAAATCAAGCTCTAGCACGTTTCCAAAAAAAATGAACAAACGAACTATAAGGGGATATAAATTATGACAACTCAAAAAGAACGTACAGTAATCGTAACAGGGGCAGCACAAGGGATTGGATACGCTATTGCAGAATCTTTCATCAATAATGGAGATTTTGTAGCAATCTTTGATTTAAACGAAGAAGCAGCTAAAGCTGCAGCTGAAAAGTTAGGCAATGCAAAAGGCTATAAAGTAAACGTTGCAGATGAACCAAGCGTACAAGCGGCTGTAGAACAAGTGATTGGCGAACGTGGGACGGTTGATGTATTAGTCAATAATGCAGGACTTCAATTTATTTCTCCAATCGAAGACTTCCCTGTAGAAAAATGGGATCTTGTTAACGACGTTATTTTAAAAGGAACATTCTTATTGACTAAACATACACTACCAGCTATGCAAAAACAAAACAAAGGACGTATTATTAATATATCTTCAGCTCATGGCAGAATTCCAGATGCGTATAAATCAGCTTATTGTGCTGCTAAATTTGGACAAGTGGGCTTTACGAAAGTAACAGCACTAGAAAACGCATTGAAAGGAATCACATGTAATACGATTATGCCTGGTCCAGTACGTACAGAATTAATCGAAAAACAACTACCAAAACTTGCAGAACAAGATGGAACAACGGTAGAAGAAGCGCTAAACCACCACATCTTAGGTAAACAATGGATTAAACGTTTACTAGAGCCTTCAGAAATTGCTGCAACAGCTGTATTCTTAGCTTCAGACGGTGCAGCAGCCATCACAGGTGAAGAAGTCGGCGTTACAGGTGGAATTTAATCTCCTAAATGCCATTTGGGAAAACAACTTTTATTGTAAATAAAAAAGGTTGTAGAGAATATCTGTATAGTCTAGAATCCAGTCATAATTGATGACTGGATTTTTTCCATTACTTAAAAAATCTATTAAAGTGTTTCAACAACACTTTGCGTTTTTTTATGATTCTAAACTATACACTATGTTTCAATGCTCCATCTATTTTCTTGTTACTATTTATCTGTTTTCGTAGTATCAATTGATATGCAATAATCGCTAGGATTATGCTGATAACACAAAGGAAGCGGATTATGCCATCCTTTACTTAGAACCTAGTTCAGGTAGCTATTTCGATGCAACCGATGAGTATTTAGAATTAAATATCTTGGAAGAAACAGGTGTGGATTTAGCGAAAATTAATGCCATTCGTGAAGCTGTACCGAACGTTATTATGAATGTAAACTTCAATTTGCCATTCCTATTAACAAATGTTGAACCGTTTGCAGATGCATTACTTGCAGGGTTTAATTCCTATGCTCCAGCAACGCTGGATATAATCCTTGGTGACTTCGTTCCGGAAAGAAAATTACCAATCACACTTCCAGGTTCAGACGCAGCCATTGCAGTTGACGAAAACGGTATCTGTGCATCACCGAACGATGTACCAGGCTATGACAAAGAAAAATGCATGAATGGTTTAGCATATGACTATGTTGATTCAGAAGGAAACAAATATTCATATGGATTTGGGTTAACCTATTAATGACGATTAAGTCAGGAAAGTGAAATCTTAGGAGTGAGTAGACACGTATCTACTCACTCCTTTTTTGGGGAAAAGGCTTATATACATTAAAAATAGTAAAAAATTGTTGAAGAGGAATTATTATAATTCGGGAGGTTTTTGAAGTTCCGTAATTAAAATAGTGCATGATTTAGTGAATAAGGTGGATTATAAGGATGTGCTTTGTAAGAAAGGTGGCACTAATTTATGAACATTATTAGGAGGTTTACAATGGGTATTTTAAGTGGAAATCCAACAGATGAACCAATGCATTATGGAGAAGTTTTTGGTACATGGTCATTTCTTACAGTCGCTAAAGGTTTAATAGCAGGATATCAAACGCATGTAAATCATGCGGGAGATGAGGACTTGCAAAAATTACTTAAGGAGGCTATTGAAGGGAGTCAACAAGAAATTAAACAAATTGAAACGTTATTAAAGGCGAATGGAATTGCTTTACCTCCAACACCTCCTGAGCGACCTAAAGCATGTTTAGAGGACATTCCTTCTGGAGCACGATTTCAAGACCCTGAAATCGCAATGATGCTTGGAGCTAGCATTTCAGCCGGATTAGTATCGTGTAGTACAATTATGGGGCAATGTATTCGAGAAGATATTGCTATGATGTTCGGGCAATTTCATATTCAAAAGGCAGCACTTGGTGCTAAAGTTTTACGACTAAATAAAGAAAAAGGATGGCTAATTCCACCACCTTTACATCATTATAAGGCAGAAGATTGCTAAGTAATCTAGATTTGATAAAAGGGAGAAGAGTAAAACTCTGCTTCCTTTTAAGGTTTCAAAACAACTTTTATACAATCATCCTGCTTATTATTAAAGATGCTATAGGCGTGCGTTGCTTTTTCTAATGGTAGAGAGTGTGTAATAATTGCCGTTGGATCAATTTCTCTATTAACAATTTTTTGATAAATGGTTGGCATATAGCCTCGAGCGTGTGCTTGTCCCATTTTAAGGGTAATATTTCTACTAAAGAATGCCCCTAATGGGAACATATTAAAAAACCTCCTCAATTTACACGTATTTTTATTTTAAATCGATAAAGGATTTCTATACTTAGATATAAAATTCAGGAAATGATAAAGGTAAAGAGGGAGGTGTAATTGTGACAAATATAATAGATGGAATGGACGAAGTAAGATTTCAATCACCGAATAATGATACTAAACAACGAGAAAAGAAAGTAAAAGAAGAAGATAAAAAAATGCCAATGGTACTTAGAAATCTAAAAAATGGCTCTTAAATTAATTAAAATAACCATTGAGAAGGTGGAATACTTTAGCAGGGAAAGATTTTAAGGAATATAAGCTTTTCTTGCTAACACCTTCTCCAATACGAATACGTATCTTGAATTCCGTATTATACTTCAGATTGTTTAACCTCTTCATTAGAAAATTTATTCCCATGAAAAGGACATGTTGAGATTGCAGATTGATCATCATGTAAAAAGTATTGTTTCCATTCATGATTTTCTATATTTCCATAATTATTTAAATGAGGATGTGCAGGAAGTGTATCGTAAGCTACTAATCTTTTTCTAATTTGTTTTTTTACTTTATCCGAATGTTTTACATGCTGATTAAATGTATCTAATACCCATCTTGGCGTAATGGCAAGCATCATATAAGGGAAATGTCTGCTAGATCTATTCTGATGTAAGGGTGTAGCACAAAACATGAAATATCGTTCACCATGAAAACAGAATTCCCATAAATGTTCATTGGGTTCTACTGGTATAGAGTCAGGCCAATTACATTCGTCAAGATTACTTACTATATTTAACTGTCTCCAAAAGAGCTTTTCAAAGTATTCAACGGACCCGCTCAAAATTAAATCTTTAGGTGTACGAAAAAACACTATTAATGAGGTATAATCCCCAAATTTCCTGGAAGATTTGGAGTAAAATTTTAGCAAAGTAGCAAGAGTTTGTGCTGAAGAAACTTTCCTTGGATCATCGCAAAAACCATACCTTAAATGATTTAGTGAAAACCCTTGAGTTGCTGGAATACAAGGAAACAGTTTTTCTTTATCGGTCATTTTTGCTTCAAATTTTTGTAATGCATCTAGCTTCCATTCAGTAAGATCCACTTTCGAGTCTTGATCAAGTATCATGAATTCCATTCTAAAAAACCTCCATTTTATGCATTATTATTCATGCATAAAATGGATTGAAAGTTGTACCTATTGAAACCTTTTGTCTGTTAGTATGTATTTGACTGAACGAGGTGTATGAACTATTATTCATCTAATTTATTGAAAGAATAGGTAAATTGTGTGAGAATAAAGTCCCGCACAAATGAGCCAAAAACAACAGAGTTATAAAATTAAACCGTCTACCGTCAATCGTATTGGTGATTTCTTTAGCTAGTTCCTTTAAAATAAAACTTTAGCGGCTTGAACAGCAAAATAAACGCCAAAGCATATGAGGAATGTCCCTGACAATCCTGAAACTAGTACTAAGATAGGTTTCGTTAAAAATCTTCTAAAGCTGCTTGACACGATAGCCATAGTAAGATCCCAGCATAAAATCCCCAGAAAAATTGCAGAACTATATAGAATTAAATGTTGGATATCATATTTATCAGCAGTGTTTGCTAAAACAGACCCATATATTCCAAGCCAAAATAAAATCGTCAAAGGATTAGAAATTGACATGAGAAATCCTGATAAAAATGAGGAAAGATGTGAATCAGTTGCGTTTCGTTGAGCGATATCTAGTTTCCTAGCATTGAGGACTGTTTCAAATCCAGTGTAGGTTAAAACAAAAAAACCAAAAAGCCACAAAAATGTTTTCATAAAGGTAATTTCTAAAAAGTGAACAACCCCGAAATAAACGAGAACCATATAAATCCCATCTGCTAATATAGCACCCAAACCTAATATCCACGCATGCCAGAAACCACTCTTAATGCCCTTATCTAATTGAGCTGCATTTATGGGACCAATGGGTGCAGCAAGTGACAACCCCAACAAAATGTAGCCTAAAAAAACACTCAGAACATCTTCACCTCACGATTCTATACCTTTTTACTCGTTCCAATATATTCAGATAATGGGACTTGTACAACTCTTTTTTGCATTTCTAAATAATCAAATCGTAAGTTGAGTGTTATCGGCTTTAAGTAAGATTAATAATAACGAACTTTAATTTTTGGCTTTTCCCAGCTTTTTTGTATTTTTAAGCACACTAAAAGGATAATCGAAACGAACAGCAAGCTAACAAAGAAACCGGGGCGAATTTCCTTTTCCAGTAATGTTCCACTAATTGCAGCTACAATTAATATCAAGCCCACATAGGCGAAAAGCTTATTCCATAATGCGAAGGTAAGATTTCGAAAGGATGAAATAATGATAAAAAACCAATTGTATAAAATTAGAATCCCAGCTGCAGTTGTAATGTACTCATACATTTTACCGGGTAGTAGTAAGGCCGTAATAATAGAGGCTAATAAACCTAAACTTGCAAGACCCAATGAAGGGAGGGGGAGACCCTTGAATTTTTTTATCTTTTTAGCAAAAAAAGAAGGTGCATCTCCGTCATTTGCTAATGTTACAAGCAGGTTTGTAACTCCATACAAGGAAGCGGTCATGGTTGAAAAACCGGCTATGATAATTGCTCCATTAAATACATGAGGGAAAAAGGCGAGGTTATAATCGCCTAAACCTGTGACAAAAGGACTTTCTTTCTCATTAAATGTATCAATAGAAACCATTGTTACAGCCAGCCCTAATGATACAACGTAGACTATCGTTAATGCGATTAGCATGACGGTCCCGGCTTTAGGAGCATCCTCTTTATTTTTAAGCTGCATTGCCATAATACCGATTACTTCAATTCCTCCATAAGCGTAAAAGGCATAAATGAGGGAAGACCAAAATCCTTTAAATCCACCAATAAACAGTTCACCGACTGAATTAGGAAAATCAGTTTGAACTGTAGCGCCATGAATCCAACCAAATAATGCAGCAGCGGCCAGAATAATAAACATAACAATAGCTGCAAATTTTATAATGGCTAGTATATTTTCAATTTTATCAAAACCCTTTGTTCCAGTTAATACTACAATGATGGAAAGAACTGCGTAACCTGTGGCAAAAACCCACAGAGGGGTAGTAGGAAACCAAAATTGTGAAAGAATGGAGAGGGCGGTCAATTGACTGCCCATAATTAATATATTAGAACACCAATAATTCCACCCACAGCTAAATCCAGCCCATTGCCCAAAAGCCTTTCTTGCATAATAGCAGAAGGAACCTTCTTGAGGGTCCTCTGCAGTCATTTTTGCGAGTAAATTAAAGACAATATAAGCTCCGATTGCTGCCAAAATAAAGGAAGAGACAATAGAGGGGCCGGTTATCTTGATTCCGATGCTTGAACCAAGAAAATAGCCCGTTCCAATAGTACAACCTACGCCAATTAATGATAATTGCCACCAATTTAAATCTCCCTTATCAGAACTTTTATTAGTAGGACTACAGCTCACTTTATTCATAAAATAATTACTCCTTTAATCACCTAGCTAAAATGAGATAATAATGAGCTGGTGGGACAAATTTCAATCCATAAAATCAAAAGAAAATCCATCTAATGAAGAAATTCTACCTCTCCACCAAGTACTTCTAGAAGGAAAAGCCTGATCATCCCTGTTTAAATAGTTAGCATTTTTTAAATGGATAAAAGTTGGTGCATTCTCCTGTTCATCTTTATCACTTTCTTCTTGTTTTTGTTTAAAATAGGCTTCCTTCAGATTGTTTAATTTCTTGGACATGATTTTTGACATTGTACTGTCTGATAATTGTTTGGATGATTCCGTAATCCCTTCGTAGTAGGCACTTGCTCCGACCAGAAGCCCAGAAATGACTACACCCTTAACATTTAGTGTTACGGCCACCTCAATCCCTTCTTCCTCTACTAAAGTTAAAAACTTCAGTAGTATAGCATCATCTGTCGCCATTTGTTCGGGCTCTTTAGCCATGAAATTCACCTCTAAAATACTTTTTATACTACATTTAATGTGGTCTAATTCCATTTAAATAAAACAAAAATATTTTTCCAAAACTAGTTTTCATTGAACTTCTACTTAATTCCAGTATATGTTAGGTGAAAGTTACACAAAATTTTACTGTTGAAAAAATAAAAAAGATAAGGTGAAGAGAAGATGGACACACGGAAGAAGTTTGATTTATTGGCATTATCGTCAGTGCCTCTTGTAATGACTTTAGGAAACTCAATGTTGATTCCTGTTCTACCTTTTATTTCTAAAAAATTAAATATCAGTTCTTTTCAAGTGTCATTAATTATAACCGTATATTCTATTGTCGCAATTGTTTTAATTCCTATCGCTGGATACTTATCAGACCGCTTTGGTAGAAAAATAATTATGGTACCTTGTCTAATTATTGCAGGTATAGGGGGAGCAGTTTGTGGCTTTGCTTCATGGAAGATGGATGATCCGTATATCATCATTTTAATCGGTCGTGTTTTACAGGGAATAGGGTCTGCAGGGGCAGCACCTGTGGTTATTCCCTTAGTCGGAGATATGTTTAAGGAGGATAAGCAAGTTAGTGCAGGGCTTGGAATGACAGAAACAGCCAATACAGCGGGGAAAGTATTAAGTCCGATCATAGGTGCATCATTAGCATACATTGTATGGTTTTTGCCTTTTTGGTTTATTCCTTTTTTTTGTGCAATAAGCGCACTTCTAGTCTTTTTTCTAGTGAAAGTTCCAAAGAAAAAAGAGAAGAAAAAACAAACCTTAAGGGAATTTGCCCATCAAGTAAAGATCATTTTTAAGGAAAATGGAAAATGGCTATTTGCTATCTTTGCAGTTGGTTGTATTATCATGTTTGTTTTATTTGGGATCTTATTTTATTTATCAGATATGCTGGAGAAGCAATATAATATAGAAGGTATTAAAAAAGGACTAGTATTAGCCATTCCGTTACTTGCACTTTCAATTAGTTCCTATATTGCAGGTAAGAAAATTGGAGAAAGCAAACATGTAATGAAAATCGTGGTTGTAATTGGAATGGGACTAGCGACAATATCATTCCTTGCGCTTAGAGTAGAACATTCCTTTTTTTATTTAGTCGCTTTTTTAGCGATTACGGGTATAGGAATAGGAATGACATTGCCAAGTCTTGATGCCATTATTACCGAGGGAATAAAAAAGGAACAAAGAGGAACGATCACATCAATTTATAGCGCTATGAGATTTATCGGGGTTGCTGCTGGTCCGCCGGTTTACTCCTATTTTATGACGATATCAGAACATACTATTTATTATATTTCTGGTGCTGTAAGTTTTCTTGCTGCGGTTATCGTTATGTTGTTTATTAAAACTAAAAAGGATTGGAAAAACCGCTCTGAGAAAAAACGTGCACCTAGGCTAGCTTAATAATCATTTTAAGTGTCTTCATTAGCATAAAAGGAAAAGCCGTGTTTCAAAATGATTACGGCTTTTACAATGCTATAGGTTTAGAGACATTATTGTACATATTTACTGCCTTCTCTGACACTTAATTTGGGAAGCTCGTATGATTCAATAAAGGACTTAACAGATTCAGGATTGGTTTTTGAATATTCCCGAAGTGCCCAACCAATTGCTTTTTGAATAAAAAATTCCTTACTCTCTTTATTTTGCAAAATATAGCGGTAAAGAAGCTTTTCATCAGTCTTCTCTTTATATTTCAGTTGGAATAGAATAGCTGCTCTGTTGAGCCAAAGATGATCTTCATAAGCCCATCCTTCAATCGTTTTAGGAATGACTTCTGGAAAGCTAGCAGCAATCTTTCCAACCGGTTTTGGTGCTAAAACATCAACAGAATCCCACCAAGATTTTGTAGTAATCAGCTTCTCAAACAATGGAAGATGCTCCTTGTCCAATTTTTTAATAGACCTTTGAATATAATCAAGAGCAGCATATTGGTATTCTCTCTCATCTAACTCCCATAAAGCTTTAATAAAATCTATCTGAAAACATTCCTTTAAGATGCCGCTTTCTTGAAAAAATTCTTTCATCAGTTCTCTTCTTCTAGGTGTTTTAATGCCGAGAAAAGGGAAGTGACCTTTCATATACTTTTGCATGGGAATAGCATTTTCATTATTTCTATTCGCTTCAAATAATTTAACTAATAAGTCAATTCTCAATTGCATGCTGCTACTAAAAACATAGACAAATGTACTCATTTCTCTACGCTAGACCGTTTCTTGCTTCTATGAACCCGATCTCACTAACATCTCGCTACTATCGTTTTTTTGGCTCTCCACAAGCGTAAATTCGGATGTAGCCCACCCTACATATACCCCGTTTTAGTTAGGTTAAAACGGTGTATTTTGTTGCATATTTCAGATTTAAACTCGCATTAAAATCTCGATCTAACTCGGTATCGCAATGATCGCACTTGAACGTTCGTTCAGATAGACTTAATTGTACTTTCTTGACTCCACAACAAGAACATAATTTAGAAGATGGATAGAATCGGTCTACTTCACGAAGTTCGATGCCATATTGCTTGCACTTGGAAAGAAGCCATGCTTTGAAAGTATAGAAACTCTGTTGTGCTACCGCCTTAGAAAGATGACGATTTTTCATCATACTTTTAACGTTTAAATCTTCGATAGTGATAAAAGTTGGTTTGGTTTTCACCAACTGACTCACAACAGATTGAACATATTCATGTCGAATATGGGATAGTCTAGCGTGCAGTTTTTGAACAACTAAAAGCTGTTTCTGCCTGTTTTTGTAGCAGATTTCACCTCTTTTTCTGTGTTTGTTTTGTTCATAACTTCGGCTCAATTTCCGTTGTTTCCGTTTTAAACTTTTTTCAAGTATTATAACTTTCCGTGTTTTATTAATATTTATAAATGTCTTATGATGATAAGAATGTTCGCCTACTTTTACATACATTTGTATATATTTTTAGTTACTATTTCACATCTCCTTTTAGGGTTACAGTAATTTGGATTTGGTGATGACCATACATTCTATATTTATATTTTACAAAGGAATCATGAATGATTCAATTGGATGAATTGGAGATAAAATTCACTTTTTGTTGATCTAATGATGTTATCTTGAAGAAAATTTTCTAATCTAGTGTTAGCCATCCACATTCGCCGTGTCCATTTTATAAGATGATGCAAATAATATAGAAGGCGAAAAGGGGGGATGACACAAATGTATACTTTTATGGTCATAATGTTTGTTGTGGTTTTTATGATGCTCATGATTTTAATAATAGGAAGAAATAAAAGAACCCAGTATATAACCTGGGGGTTGGGAGTCGAGTGTAATTGTTATTACAGCTCTCATTTTACGGTAAGTAAACAAGATATAAAAATTATTGGTTATCAAGAAGTTATAGATAGGCAGAGTCCCATCCAATATTCGGTGGTGAAACAGAAATGGTGGGGAGAAACGAAAGTATATGGACAGGCTATTGTTTTCGGGGATTATAAAAGTGGAAACTGTTTTATTGTGGAGATCTCTAATATTCCATTAGGTGAGGAATATAGAATTAAGATAGATAGCAAATGCAATATCGCAAAGGGAAAGTTTCAAATTATAACAGAGTAAAAAATCGGATAGATTTTCTTACTATCTGTCGAATAGAGCCTTACCTATCAAGTAACCGATTCCTGCAGACAGTAGCCCTAGACAATAGCTGCTTACCAAATAGAGAATAAAAAGGAAATGTCGTCTACTTTGTTTTAGACTGAAAAGTTCAAAATTCATTGTAGAGAAAGTTGTATAGGCTCCTAAAAAGCCTGTACCTATAAAGAGACTAATGGAAACAGGTAATAGTTCATTCCCTGCGAGAATCCCCATAAAAAAAGAACCAGAAATATTAATAATAAATGTAGCTAGTGGAAATAACTTGAACTTCGAGAAATAAACCGTTATTAAGTACCGTGTGATTGCTCCTAAAAATCCACCTAACCCTATCAACAAAATTTGATCACGCAATGTCAATTACACGTCCTTATTCAAAATTTGAGCAAGAGAAAAGCCTAGATGTACTAGGTAATATCCTCCAATAGAACTTGCCATGATATAGAATATTGAAAAAAAGATTTCGCCCTTGTCCCAAAAATATATAACTTCCATACTAAATGTTGAAAAGGTTGTAAACGCTCCTATTAGCCCCGTTCCTCCCCCCCTGACTATCCACTCTGGGATATCACGAACACTTGCTAGTCCTTGAAGATAACCGAGTAAAAAACAGCCTAGTACATTTACACAAAGAATTCCAATAGGAAAATAATTTCCAAATGAAATGAACCAATAGGTGATTAAAAATCGTAAAATGGCACCAAATATTCCACCAATACCTACCGCAACATACATGATTTGCATCCCGTCTTTTCTTTGGTTTTACTTGTCCTTGTGCTATTTTATGCAAAATAAGCAAAAAAAGAATCAGATGGAGTTTATTCATCTGATTCTTCTGCCTATACGTTTATTTTTCAGTCATTATTATACCATTCCTCTTCCCATTCATCAGATTCATGCTCTGAGCACCATTTATATCCTCTTTTATAGAATGTTTTAATATAATTATTCAGCATTTTATATCTTAATATCTTTTGATTCTCGGATAGAGCACCTGAACTAGCGTATGTTTCAATTAAATCTGCATAGTCTTTGTAAATACGATGATAAATCGAGTCGAGTCGTTTCATTTGAGCTGAAGTGAGTTTGGTATTCTGGGTACAGTTCATCTCCGGGTCATTCTCAATTGTTAACTGCTTAACAGGATTAACTTCCGCTGCCTGCGACATATGTAAAGATGAAAATATAGAGCAGAAGATGAATACATAGCAGAACAGCCATTTATTTTTCATTTCAGAATCTCCTTTTAATCATCATAGCGATCATCGTCATCGTCATCATCATGCCGATCATCCTCGTCATTTGCTCCTTCTTTTTCCACCTCTAATACTTTTCCTGTCGCTTTATCAATTTCTATTTCGTACGTACCATCTTTCGCTTGCACGATAATTTCATATTGCATTTTTCCATCGTCTTCTTCTATTTTTGCGTGAATAATTTTCCCGTTAACTTTTTCTAGGGCAATTTGTTTAGCCTGATCCATACTGATTGCTGCAAGGGGAGAGACTCCTTTTGCCTCAGTATATGGAATGTTTAGATGAAAAAGATTAAACGTCATAAATAGTGCAAATATAAAAATTTTGCTCATAATTTCACTCCTTTTTTCTTTTAGTTTGCGAACTCTCCTTTTATTTATTCAAGTGAATTTTATTTTGAAAAGATAAACTTCTGTCTATACCTAGCACGAAAATACACATAGGTTGTTAGAGGACACTTGTACAAAAAACATACGGTATTAGAAAAAGGAGATGTAATATGTTTAGTTTAGATGCGACTGAAATTAGTCATTTTCTTTTCGCTATGGGCTGTTTACTTGCTTTAGCGCATTTATTGGGATATATAGCAGAGCGTTGTTTCATTCCTCGGGTTATTGGAGAAGTTTCCGCAGGGTTGGTACTTGGACCGACACTTTTGGGACATTTTTTTCCGGAAGTATTTCAGTGGATGTTCCTAGGGTTTTCAGGTGAGGATAAGTTGTTTGGGCTTTTATATCAATTTGGTTTACTTATGCTTATGTTCAACTCGGGGCTTAAATTTCAAACCAATTTTAGCAAAGACGACGTGAAAATTACGTCGGTATTAGTTTTAGGTTCAACGATACCTGCTTTTTTGGTCGGATGGTTTGCAACAGATCTATTTAATATCACACCGTATTTAGGGTCAGCACAAGATATACTGGCTATGAAAATAGTTATGGCTATATCCATTGCCATAACATCGATACCCGTTATCTCGAAAATTTTTAATGACTTGGGTATTATGAACACACGTTTTGCAAAGATTGTTATTGCTTGTGCAGGCATACATGATATATTGCTATGGGTAGCCTTAGGCTTTGCCACTGCACTTGCAAGTCATAATGGTGTGGTTACTTTTGACATAGGACTTAAAAGTATATCTATAAGCTTGGGATTCATAACAGGAACATTACTACTAGGGTATTTATTATTTAATCGCCTAACCTTTTTAAAACAAAATTTGTTATTTAAATCTTCAAATCTAGGCTATTTCTTATTTATAATGTTTATGCTAGCTTCTTTAGCTGGATTTGTACATGTAGAAACTATTTTTGGTGCGTTGCTGGCTGGTATCGTGATTAAGTTAGCAATACCTAAGGCTGTTTCACAGAGAATTGAACAGGGCGTTTCCAATATATCATTTTCATGGTTTATTCCGATCTATTTTGCAACAGTGGGACTTCAGTTAAACCTGGTTAAACATTTTGATTTAACTTTTTTTCTAGTTTATTTATTATTTGCGACGTTAACCCAAACAGTAGCTGTTTATCTAACATCCCGAATGATAAAGCTTGATCCACTTACGAGCATCAATCTAGGAGTAGCAATCAACGATCGTGGGGGACCAGGTATTGTTCTGTCTTCAGTTGCTTATTCTACAGGAATTATTAATCAAGAATTTTTTGCAATTCTTGTTATGTTAGCATTAGTCACTTCTTGGTTTCCAGGGACTTGGCTACGTATAGTCGTAAATAAGGGGTGGAGATTAATGCCCGGGGATGAGCTGATTCCGCATCAAAAGAATGGAACGAACAATATAAAGTCGGTAAAATAGCTTAGTGTAAAAATGATGTCAAAGCTAAAAATATTTTATTTCTTCCTCTTATAATGCTAAACTAGAAAGGGTTTACATTACATTGTAAAGGAAGAGCGCATTGAAAAAATCATATAAAATTATTTTATCCTTATCTGTACTTGTACTTATTGTCTTACTATTTATAGTTTTTAAAGGGGTTACTGATTATACAGAAGTGACTGACACGACAGAAGTAAACGATTCTACAAAAGTGGATAAAGAAATGAGTTATTTAAAAGATACATCAAAAAACTATATCATTAAGGAGTATAGTAATAAGAAACAAAAAGATATTAAATACATTCAAAGATTTGTTGGTGAATCAAAAGGATATAACACTTGGTTTGGGACAGAAACCTTATTGGAAAAAGAGAATAAATATGGGTTATTCTACGCGGAACTTAAAGTGTTAGCTTATCCAGTAAAAGTAGGGAAAAGCTGGTCAGTTGATACATTTACTTTCACTATTGAATCAGTAGATAAAACAATAACAGTTCCAGCAGGTACTTTTAAAAATGTAGTTGAAGTTAAAACAACAACTAAAGATTTAGACGAATATAATCTAACTTACTATGCAAAAGGAGTAGGTCAGATTCTAAGGGAATCAGTGGATTCTAAGTCTAAAAAAACGATTAGATATGAAGTACAAGAAATGAACAATAAATGATGTCAATGTATAGACTTTAATTTCTAACAATCATGTGTGCGATGGAAAATCAGTTAACTCTACTCAAAAGTAAATATAGACTTCAACATAGAGTTTCGATATAGTAAATCCTAAATCATCTATATGAAACAAGTTGGGGAGGCAAGTATGAAACCATTCTTTACATTTTTAATGAAATATAGACAGCCAAAAGAGGTTGATGAGATAACTAAATTTGCGAATTATGCATTTTTAGATCATAGCTTTCCGAAGCAATCTACTGATTATGATGAAGTTAGTCGGTACCTAGAAATGAATGGAGATTATCTTGATAACATGGCAATTTTCGATAAAGCATGGGATTTGTATGTACAAAATAAAATTTCTTCTCAATAAAATAAAAGCACTGACAATGAATTTTTATAACATTGTCAGTGCTTTTATTTTATCCAAAATAGTAGTTGACTTTTACTAATAAATACTCTAAAATTTTATATAAATAGTGAACAATGTTTACTGTTTGTGGAAATGTAAATGTCTTGCAAATATGCTTTTTTTCAAAAAAAAAAGCACTGTCAACAATTGAATGTCAATCGTCAACAGTGCAGAATTCGTTTATAGAGTAAAAATGCAATTAATTAAGCATTTATTTTTAAAGGTGTTTCTTTTGTATCATTAGTCTTTTCCTCATAATCATAAGCACGTTTCACAGGAATGAAGAATAACGCCATTGTTGCTAAGAATCCAGGAATGGCAAAAACTAAAAAGTTAACCTGGATAGGAAGCGTCATGCTTAACAAGATACCACCAATTGTTGGTCCAAGGATCGCACCAATTCTACCAACACCAGAAGCGATTCCTAATGCAGTTGATCGTAAGAATGGTGGATAATATTGTGATACATAGGCATTCATAATATTTTGTGCACCTATTGTACAAGCACCTGTTATAGCTACTAATAAAGAAATCATAAACATATTATTTTTAAAGCCTAGTAGTAGTAGGGCAATTGCACCTATAGTATACATTGGAACTAGCATTTTTTTAGAACCAAATTGATCTGCTAATTTTCCAATGATAATCGTTCCGATGATTGTTCCACCATGAAGAATGATTAAGAAAGAAAGGCTTGAATTTAAGCCATAACCAGCTTGCATCATTAATTTAGGTAGCCATGTGCTTAAACCATAGACCATTAATAGACTCATAAAGTAGGTTGTCCAGAATAAACCAGTGCTTAGTGCACGCTTGTTTTTAAATAGTTGTACAACAGGAATACCCGTTTCTTTTTTCATGTCAATTGGTTCGAATTGGTCTTTTTCAGTGTAATGCCCATTAGGATTAATTTTATTCAATACTTTTCGTAATTGTGTTGTTTCTCCTTTGGCAACTAGGAAAACAGCTGAGTCTGGAAGCGTTTTCCAAACGAACGGAATGAAAAGTAAAGGTACAGCAGCAACTAAATATACAATTTCCCAACCAAATTTAGGAATTAAATAAATGGATAATGTCGGTGCTAACATTCCGCCAATTGAATAGCCGCAAAGTACTAGCGACACTGTTAAACTTCTCATCTTTTTTGGTGAATAGTCTGTCATTAAAGCGATTACATTTGGCATAATTCCACCAAGTCCTAAACCACCGATGAATCGGTAAATAGAAAAGGATAGAGGTGAATCTGCAAAACCGCATAATCCAGTAAAAATGCTAAAAACAGTAAAACATATTAGAATCACTTTTTTTCTACCAATACGGTCGGCAAGTGGTCCAAAGAAAATGGCGCCGATCATAACCCCGATTAAGCCATAACTTCCCATTGCTCCCGCTTCAACATTCGTTAGACCCCAGTGATCTATTAGAATAGGCAATACAGCACCATAAACGGCAAGATCATAACCATCTAATACGATTAGAAACGTACACCAAAACAAAATCATGAAGTGAAATTTGTTGAATTTACTATTGTTAATAATTTCTCCAGTTTTTATTAAAGCCATGTTGTCTCCCCCTTGTATAAAAAATAAACCGCTTACATTTACTGGAATGTATAACCATTAATAGAAAACCTGGTTTCTATATAGTGATTATAATAAGTGTGAGCAATTATTACAATACAAATTTTAAAACTTTGTGAACATTAAAAATATCGATTTTACAAAAACGTTGTATAATAGCGTTTTTTTGTTATATAGCAATTGAAAATTCGATAAAAAAAGTAAGACTATAACTGATTAGAGAATAAGTTATAGTCTTACTTTATTATTAGTTTAGGAAATACTTAGCTTGGCTTATAGCCGAATATGGTTGAAATACTTCCAGATAATTGAAGTAAATATTGACTAAATGAATCTTCTAGTTGCTTCGGAACGATTTCAGAGAAGCCGACAAGAGTGAGACAGCCAATTAATTCGCTATTGTAATTAAAAATTGGTACTGAAGCAGAAGAAACATGAGTGACAAGAGGCTCCTTCGCAAATGCGATCATTTGTGATTGAATGATTCTTTCCTCTTGTTCAAATAATTCCTTTTGATGTTCAGAAATCGTTTGTAATTCCGTTTGTTTCCATTGCTGTGCTATTGAAGCTGCTTGAAATGCTGAAAAGATTTTTCCTGAAGATGATAAGATAGGTAGTCGTGTGCCAATTTGAGCACCAATATTGAGACCAGTAGAAGTACTACTAATACTAGCAATAACTGGCCCTGAATGTGTCCATACGGCTAATAAGGTTGTTAAAGAAGTAAAGCGACTGCTTTCTTGTAGGTAAGGTGTGACTTTAGCTACAAGTTCTTGTTGACCAATTGCCGCCATACCATAAGTAATCATTTTTGGACCCAGTGAATACGAACCTGTTTTTTTATCTTTATGCAACAATTCTAAATGAGTAAGTGTGTTTAAATATTTATAGAGATTACTTTTCGTGATTTGTGTAAGTTCTTGAATCTCAGTAAATTTTAATGGATGAGTCTGAGAAGCAATAATATCTAAAACACCCATACCCACTTGAAGTGAACCAATCATGGCAGGGTTTTTTTCATTATTCATCTATCATTCTCCTAATTTATTTAATATTTTATCATTATATCAATTGTATACGCTTTCTGAAAATTGTAAATACATTGGGAAAGTAATTATATCAATGATTTTAAAATAAATCTCCAATTATTTAAATAATTTTAAAAAAATGAGTAATCTTAATAGTTGAAATAATTTTAAAACATTGTTGACAAATTGTCGGAAATTAGATACATTTTTTATATAAATAGTGAACGAAGGTTCCTGTTTATGAAATTGTAAGCGTGTTTATTACAAGAAAATTGGAAGAGGTGATATCAATCATTTCGTAAGATTCAATAGATAGTAATAATGAATCCGTTTACAAGGTAGAAGGATAGAATGTTGCATAATGCAGCGACGCTAATCTAACTATGACTGATATGTATAAATTCTAGACAGCTAGACAAACTATTCTTAAATAAAAGGGGTAAATAAAGTGAAACTTATTACATTTAAACGTGAAGGTATATCAAGTATTGGAGCAATTGTTAACGAAGAAGTGGTAGATTTACATCTAGCTTATGAAAAATCTTTAGAAGCAAATGGAAAAATTCGTGCGAAACAAATTGCAGACGCTTTCCTACCCGCTGAAATGACTGGATTTTTACAAGGTGGAAAAGAAAGTATGGATTTAGCAAAAGCTGCAATCGATTTCGCTTTTACAAATAGAGAAGTTAATGGTGCTAAACTTGTTCATCCATTAAGTGATGTTAAGGTAGAAGCTCCTGTTACAAAACCAGGAAAAATCTTTGCTGTTGGACATAACTACCGTGAACATATTCTTGAAATGGGACGCGAAATTCCAAAATTCCCAGTTGTTTTTGCTAAGTTTACTAATACATTAATTGGACCACAAGATGATATTCCTTTTTATCCAATTTCAGAGCAATTAGATTATGAAGCAGAATTTGCGTTCGTTATTGGTAAACAAGGGAAAAATATTTCTGAAGAAGATGCTTTAGATTATGTAGCTGGTTATGCAGTTGCAAACGATGTTACGTATCGTGACTTCCAACGACGTACTCTTCAATGGTTACAAGGTAAAACAGTGGATGGTAGTTTACCATTGGGACCATGGATGGTTACTTCAGACGAAATTCCAGATCCACAAACATTAGAAATGGTATTAACAGTAAATGGTGAAGAACGTCAACGTACTAATACGGCTAATCAAGTATTCACTGTTAAACATTTAGTTTCTTTCTTATCTACAATTGCAACATTAGAGCCAGGCGATATTGTTATTACTGGTACTCCCGGTGGAGTTATCCAAGCGATGGACCCACAAGTATGGTTAAAAGATGGAGATGTGGTTCGCGTTGAAATCGAAAAAGTTGGTGTTCTAGAAAATAAAGTAAGTGCTGTAAAGGGAGAGTAATAGCATGACAAAAAACGCAATTACTTCAGTTAGTGAGTCAATCGATCGAATTATCGAAACTGTTAAAGGCTTATCAGAGGAAACAATTCGTTGGAATCCAACAGAAGAAGAATGGTCAATTATGCAAATTCTATGCCATATAGTTGAGGCAGTTCCGTATTGGCTAAGTGAAATTGATCAACTAGTTCAAACTCCTGGAAAAGAATGGGGTAGAAATCATTTACAAGAAAGACGTCTCGAAGCAGTTAGTGCTGCTACAGTAGATGCCATTAGTATAGATGAGATATTGCAAAAGTTAGAAGCTGTTAAGCAACAAGTGAAAGATGGTCTTGAAAACTTAACTCCTGAGCAGCTTGCTGCTGAGGCACCAAGCAGAAACCCTAACTTTGGTACTAAACCTATTTCATTTATTATTAATCATCTAATTGACCAGCATGTTAACAAACATGAAGGTCAAATTCAGCGCAATTTATCAAAATTAAATTAATAGTTTAGGGGGATGGGATCATGGCAGAAACAACTGAATATATGAAAAGTCAAATTGTAAAAGATTTCACAGAAGATATCCGCCAATATAATCTTGGGCCACTGTGGGAAGCGATTCCAGCATTAATGCATAAATCACCAGAACCACATGCACTAGCTTATCTTTGGAAAGGTAGCTTACTAGAGAAAAAATTACTAGAAGCTGCACAAATTTTCACACCAGATCGCGGTGGGGAACGAAGAGCGATTTACCTACAAAACCCTGGTTTAGACTACCGTCAACCTTGGGGCTGGGCTTCAACAACGCAAACTCTTTATGCAGCTGTTCAATTGCTTCAACCAGGTGAAGTGGCTCCATCTCATCGCCATTCACAAAATGCTCTTCGTTTTATTACAAAAGGTGAAGGCGCTTATAGTATTGTTCAAGGTGAAAGAATCTTCATGGAAGAAGGAGATTTCTTAATTACACCTAAAGATCTATGGCATGGACATGGCCACGAAGGTACAAAACCAATGATCTGGACAGATATTCTCGATATTCCAACGATTTATGCTTTAGGCGGTACATTCTTCGAGAATTATCCAGAACGAATTGAACAACCGAAAGTACCTGATAACTATGGTTCACAACGCTATGCAGCGGGTATGTTACGTCCAGTTGCTGATCGTAACCCATCTATTGCGCCACTAGGTTCATATAAATGGGAGCATACGTATAAGGCAATTGAATCGTTAAGCCAATTTGAGCCAGATGAATTTGAAGGATATGCTGTAGAATTTATCAATCCTTCGACTGGTACAACAGCGAACCCAACGATTGCGGCTTGGATTCAGAAGTTCCCTAAGGGCTTCCGTACAAAAGCACAACGTAGTACACATGCATCGATCCATCAAGTATATAAAGGCTCTGGATACAGTATTATAAACGGCGTTCGTTTCGATTGGGAAGAAGGAGATTTCTTCTGTGTTCCAAACTGGGCTTGGGTTGAGCATGTGGCAGCTGAAGACACATATTTCTTCACAACGAATGACCTTCCAATTATGGAAAAATTCGATGTTGAAAAACGCGAAACTTATGATAAAAACAATGGACAACAAGAAGTTACATCTGAGTTTAAACCATTATTGCCTTAAGCAGTAAAAGGGGTTACTAATTTATGTAGTTACAGTGCTAAGCAGTCCAAGATTATATGATTTTTGCTTCTGCTTAGTACTTACTTTTTAATTAATGTTGCCCAATAAAGGACAAATAGGAGGAATTTTCAATGACATACGAAAACACAGAAAATACAATTTTAATCGCTGGTGGCGGAATTGGTGGTTTAGCAGCAGCTCTTGCAGCGGCAGAAGCTGGTCAAGCAACTACGGTTTTTGAAAAAGCACCACAATTTGGAGAAGTTGGTGCAGGTATTCAATTAGCAGGAAACGGTGTTGCCGTTTTAAAACGCTTCGGATTAATGGAGCGCATTAATGATTTTGCTGTATACCCTAAACGCCTTGTGTTAAAGGATTCTTGGACAGGAGAAGAGCTAACGGCTTTAGACTTAGGTAAAGAATATGAAGAAAGATATGGCGCTCCATACATTGTATTACATCGTTCGGATTTACACAAAGTGTTATTAGAAGCATGTGAAGCGAACCCATTAGTTTCACTTTATACAGATACAGATATTAAATCTGTTGAAGAAACTGCTGAAGGTGTATTTCTTGCAAATCAACATGGTGAAAAAATCAAAGGTAAAGCAGTAATCGGGGCAGATGGAATTCATTCAAATGTTCGTAAATTTTTCTCTCAAGATGAACCTGTTAACTCTGCCTATGTTGCTTATCGTGGAACACTTCCAATTGATGTCGTTTCTGAAGATGCTGATATGGATGATGTAATTATGTGGATTGGACCAAATTCTCACGTTGTTCAATACTGTGTACGTCGTGGAGAATTATACAATCAAGTGGTTGTTTTCAAAAGCCCTACTTGGACACCTGAATCTACTGTTTGGGGAACACCAGAAGAAATGGCACAAGTTTTCGAAGGTTGTCATGCAAAAGTTGCAAAAGCTCTTGAATTCATTAATAAAGATTTCAGATGGCCAATGTATGACCGTAACCCAATTGGCAATTGGACAGAAGGTAATATCACACTTTTAGGAGATGCAGCTCATCCAATGCTACAATACCTTGCACAAGGTGGAATTCAAGCATTAGAAGACTCTGCAAAACTTGCTGATATGTTAAAAGCACATGGTGAGAATTTTGAAGCCGCTTTCACAGAGTATCAAGAAGAACGTATTCCTCGTTCTGCACGTGTTCAAACAACTGCACGTTTCTGGGGAGATATCATTCATGCTGTCGATCCAGTAAGTATCGCACTTCGTAATAATATCTTGACTAAACGTCAAGCTAATGACTTCTTCTATACAGATTGGTTACATGGATATAAAAGAGAAGCAGCAATTTATCAAGATAAATTTGTACCATTCGCAAATATCCAAGTAAAACAACCAGAAAAACCAGTAGCAGCAAAATAATAGAATACTATATATAGAAATATAGATTTTACACCTCCAGTCATTACAATGACTGGAGGTGTTTTTTCTTATGGAGTGGCTACCCTAAAAATGGTTTATTAAGAAAACCTTCTATTAGAACGTTGACTCAGTTGGTTTTTGGCTAAAATGTGTCAACAATCTACTGAGTCATATATCAAAGCTTTAGGTTATGGACTTTTTTAAAATTTTCGCTATTATCACTGGAAATATTTAAATTTTTTCATCATTATTAATGTATAGGATAAAAGAATTGAGGTGTATGGATTGAATATTTATCACGGGTCAGAGATTAAAGCTATTGATCTACAAGCTGAAAAAAATGGTTTGGACACGTTTACGTTAATGGAAAATGCGGGGCGATCGATTTTTGAAGAAGTGAAACATAGAATTTCCAAACAGAGCCGTATTATCATCTTGGCAGGAAAAGGAAATAATGGTGGAGATGGAATCGTTTTAGCGCGCTATTTAAAAACAAACGGCTATAATGCTGATCTCATATTTCCACTAGAGGAAAGTGCGACAGAAGTATCAAAGAGACATTTACATTATTTTCTTAATTGTGGATATCAATTAGCTGCAATGAATGGTTCTTATGATGTAATCATTGATGCATTATTAGGTGTCGGTACACGACTTCCTCTGCCAGAGCAATTAAAACACATGATTCAGTGGGCTAATCATCAAGAAGCTTATCGAATAGCAATTGACCTTCCAACAGGTGTTCAAAGTGATTATGGAGAAGTGGAGGAGGCGTTTCAATCCGATTTAACCCTTAGCTTGCATGGCTTTAAACCGTCAGCTTTTTTAGAGGATAGTATTAATTATTATGGGAAAAAAAAGGTGCTTTCTATAGGACTTCCAAGTAGCGGAATATGGAGAACTTGGAGTAAAGAGGATGTTCAAGCAACTTTCTTACATCGAGCGAGTCATGCACATAAAGGTACTTTTGGTACAGGTTTATTAATTGCAGGTTGTGATGAAATGCCTGGTAGTGCCATGCTTGCATGCCTAGGAGCGATGCGTTCAGGGATTGGAAAATTGGCGGTAGCTACATCACCATTTGCATCAAGCATCATCGCAACCCGAGTACCCGAATGCACTTATGTACATAATGGTTTAGAAAGATTAGCACAAGGAATGACATTAGATGGATATAAGGCGGTAGCAATCGGGCCTGGTCTAGAGAATGAAGATCTTATTGAAAAGGCACTAGAAACCTTATGGGAAAGCTGTCTACCTATTATTTTAGATGCGGGTGCATTAAAAAGACGCAACTATCCAAATAGAAAGGCACCAATCATTGTAACGCCACATCCTCGTGAATTTAGCAAAATGACTGGTAGATCTGTCCAAGATATTCAGCGAAATAGATTGGAAATGGCATCTGATTTTTCAGTAAATAATCAAGTAATTACGATTTTAAAAGGTAGGAATACAGTCATTGCATTTCCAGATGGAGAATTATTGATTAATGAGACAGGAAATGTTGGACTAGCAAAGGGAGGAACAGGGGATACGTTAACAGGGATGTTACTCGCTTTTCTTTCATCTTATCAAAATGTAAAACATGCGGTTGCAAACGCTGTTTATTTCCATGGAGCTAGTGCTGACTATTATACAAAAGATAAAGCAGCTACCAGCATGCTCGCTAGTGATGTGAGTGAAAATCTTGCTTATGTAATGAAGGAATTTGAGTAGATTAAAAAAGCTGAAAAAGGAAGAAGTCGCCACAGTCTCAAGACTTCGCTAATTTTGTGGGCCTATGCCTTGTGTGATGGAGCTAGACACCAGTATAAATCGGAATTTACCCAATAATAGAGTAAACCGTTCGAAAATATGTACAAATACATAGTAATCGCACATAACGCAAAGGCAAGTACGGTATTCCCTTTACGATTCGCAAGAGAGAATTCCACTCTCACATCATAGGTGTAAAGATACATCATACAGTTATCTAATGACTTCTGAGGACCAGCATACAACTGCTTTGATGGGTAATCTAATACCTGCTGCTTGGGTGTTACTAAGTCGTTGCCGCGAAATAGCGATTTCATGAGCACATCTTCTTCCTTACAGGTTCAATGTGGCATTGCCACCGCTAAGTAACAGGATTTACCATCTATTTAATACGTGAATTTTTGAATGAAAACTATATTTCTTCCATTGTTTCGAGAGTTCTTTCCATTGATTCCATCTACTTTTTGCTATCACTTTTACTTTCTTTCCCGTCTTTATCCCAGTTTTGAATGGTTCTTGTTGATACACCTAATAATTGCCGTACTTCTTTCATATTTAATATTTTTTCCATATATTTATCGTATAGTTAAATTGATCCTTTGCCAAAACTTACATTTATTTATTTCTATATTGAAAAGGGACTGTAGTTGACTCTACGCGTTATGCCTAGGGTCATTTTTTGTCATTAGAATGATTTTTTTTAGTTTAATAGGCATTTATACCATCTATTTGGGATTTTTAATCATAAAATTAGTATCATATGAAAAATAGTTTACCTCTTTTTATTTATATTAGGAAAGATGCCTATCATTTTATATTAACCTTGACATTCCTCAAAGCATATAATTTAGTAATTAACTACTTGTAAAGAATATGTAAAGGACCATTTGAGGAGATGTCGCTGATGGGGAATGAAAAACGACCCAAGTTTAGTATAGGTGATACAGTCGTTATAGTTATATATGGTACAGTTGGTAAGATAACAGATGTAAAGTTGCTCGATGGTGCTTATGTTTACGAGGTAAATCACAGCGATGGACTTTATGTTGAAAAGACACTGGAACATATAGACGATTATGATGGTGAAATAATATATGAAAAAGAACAAATCAATATTGAATATAAATTTTTAATAGGTGATTTAGTACAAGTCGATGGGTATGAATATGATTACTTTAAAATTGTAGGATATCGTACTGAAATCTGGCGTTATAAAGATAATGCCTGGGAAGATGTCATTTATGAATTAATGCGAATATCAGACAATGAATGGCTTGAGGCGCATGAGGAAGAAATGACTTTAATTGCCGATGCAAAACGGGCTGAGGCGATTATACAGAAATTGGAAATTTTGTATTCTTCTAATAAAAAAGAAATTGAGCCAGTAAATGTCAAACAAAATAATCCTCGTAAAGGTGAGAATAATAAGAATATGACTACAAAAGAGCGAAAACAGCATATTGATGGTTTATTAGACTTATATAATGATTACCGTCGATTGTTACAGGAGTTTGGTGATGATGAATATCGACATATTATGAATATTGCCCTTGGAAAGCTTCGAAAAGCAACAGAGGATTTATATCCAAATCATGAGAAAAAACAAGCAAAATCTTAAATCTGTGTAATTGGAATAATTGTGCATGATATTTCATACATCTTTTATGAGGGAGGCGATGGAATGCGAGAAATTGAGGTTTTTATTGATACTGAAGAGATTGCTGAATTCTTTTTTTTAGAATTGCTGAAAAGAGGGTATGTAACAACGGAGTTAGAAGCCGACGATCTTGCAGACATCACATTTGATTACTTAATACAAAAATGCATAATTGATGAGGAAATTGAGGAAGAATAAAATGCCTAATTCCTTATCTTTCCATACAGTAAGATATTCTTTCTACGGCGGAATAATCCGTCGTTTTTTATGGTAGGGTAAGCTAGTCCAACAACAGGAAATTGCTGAAATATATTTAACATTACATAATACGAATTACAAAATTGAGAGAGATGAGGTAGAATAAAAGAAAAAATGAATCAGGTGTTTAGAAAATACTGTTAAAGAGTGATGGAATACCTTAATTACTTTATATATCTATAAAAGTTCTACTAAAAAATCCGGTAAATCGGATTTTTTTTGCTTTGTTCATAAGTTATTCAAATTTTTCTATTGAATGGACTGTATGGTATAGTATGAAGGGATGAACCCATATTGAGGAGGGCATTGGATATGAGTGTACATATTGGTGCAAAACAAGGTGAAATTGCAGATACTGTGCTTTTACCAGGTGATCCGCTACGTGCAAAATATATTGCTGAAACTTTTTTAGAGAATGCAAAAATGTATAATGAAGTACGCAATATGTTTGGCTATACAGGTACCTATAAAGGAAAACCTATTTCTGTTCAAGGGACAGGCATGGGAGTCCCTTCTATTTCAATTTATGTAAATGAATTAATAAGCAGCTACAATGTAAAAAAATTATTTCGAGTTGGTACTGCAGGTGCTATTCAAGAAGATGTAAAAGTTCGGGATGTTATTTTAGCGATGAGTGCATCAACTGATTCGCAAATGAATCGTTTAACATTTGGTGGAATCGATTATGCACCAACAGCGAATTTTGAATTATTGCTTAAAGCCTATCAGGCTGGAGTAGCGAAAGGATTAAAATTGAAGGTTGGGAATGTATTTACAGCTGATCATTTTTATAATGATAATAGTGACTTGGAAAAGTGGGCTAAGTATCAGATATTAGCTGTAGAAATGGAGACAGCAGCTCTTTATACGTTAGCTGCGAAGTTCGGTCGTGAAGCATTATCAGTGTTAACAATTTCCGACCATATTATCACAGGAGAAGAAACGACAGCAGAAGAGCGTCAAACTACCTTCGATGAAATGATTGAAGTAGCGTTAGAAGCGGCCATTGTATGAATTTTTGATGTCCGTTTCACAATAAACCTGATAAAATAGACGTATTGCTGTATTGAGATTGTGATACATGAAAGTGGTGAAATGTTTGTGGAAGAAGAAAATAATGAATCGATAGATCAAAAAGAAGAGGGTAGATATATTAAAATAAAGAAATTTCCGTTTATCATGGGTATTTTTTTACTGATTTTCATAACAGCGGGAGTTACTATGATTATTCTTACGTTCGGGGATGAAAAGGTACAATCCATCGCACCTAGTAAATATCCACAATTTGAAAAGTTATATTCAACCTATGAAACAATAAAAAAGGATTATTACACGGACATTGATGATGAAAAATTAGTGAATGGTGCCATTGAAGGGATGATTACTGGATTGGATGATCCTTATTCAACCTATATGAATCAGAAGGAAGCAAAGAGTTTCAATGAGAGTATATCTTCGTCTTTTGAAGGAATTGGAGCTGAAATTCAAGAACAAGATGGAAAGATAATGGTCGTGTCTCCTATAAAAGGGTCACCTGCAGAAAAAGCAGGCATTAAGCCAAATGATTTAATTGAAAGTGTAAATGGGGAAAGTATTGAAGGACTTAGCGCAACGGAAGCAGTATTGAAAATTAGAGGTAAAAAAGGAACAAAAGTAGTTTTAGACATTACAAGAGCGGGAGCAGCTAAACCGATTTCGATAACCATTGTTAGAGATACCATTCCAATCGAAACGGTATATGCTGAAATGCTAGATGATGGAATTGCGAAAATCCAAGTAACTAGCTTCTCTGAACATACAGTGGAAGAGTTGCGGAATGCCTTAAATGAAATGACGAAGAAGGACATGAAGTCTTTAATCCTAGATCTACGTGGTAATCCAGGTGGCTTATTAGATCAGGCTGTCGATATGGCTAGTATCTTCGTTCCTAATGGAGATGTTGTTCTCCAAGTTGAAAATCGTAAAGGTGAAAAAGAAGTTTATAAGTCTGAAAATAACGGTGAGTTTGATTTACCTATTGTTGTCTTAATTGATGATGGAAGTGCAAGTGCATCTGAAATTGTGGCGGCAGCAGTAAGTGAATCTGCGGATATACCTTTAATCGGTGTGAAATCTTTTGGTAAGGGTACTGTTCAAAGTGCTCAAAATTTTGAAGATGGATCGAATCTTAAATTTACGGCATTTAAATGGTTAACACCAAAGGGTAATTGGATTCATAAAAAAGGGATCATGCCAGATATTGAAGCTAAACTACCTAATTATGCAAACTTACCATATATATCACCAGATGATGAATGGAAAAAATCGGATACATCAACAGAAGTGAAAACAGCAGAGCAAATGCTTAAGCAACTTGGTTATAACCCTGGTAAAGTTGATGGTCTCTATGACCAAGATACAGAATTAGCAGTTGTTCAATTCCAAAGAGATCAAAAGCTAAAAGGTTCTGGTGTTCTACATGGTGAAACAACTTTGAAGCTAATGCAAAAATTACGAGATAAAATTGTTGCTAACGATACTCAAGTCAAAGCAGCTGTTAAAGAACTAAAAAAAGAGATGAATGAAAAAGATAAAGTGAAACTACCTTAGTAGATTTAATATTCACATATATATTGTTAAATACGAATAAACAATAAATGAGCCTAGTAACTAAAAAAAAGTTACTAAGCTCTTTTTTTCTGCTTATTGAAACTCATCTCTATTAGTTCATAAATTTAGGGATATTTGTTAGAAAATCCGGTTTGATTATACCTTTTTCAGTAATAATGGCTGTGATTAGTTTATTCGGGGTTACGTCAAAAGCTGGATTGAAGGTGTTTACATTTTCTGGAGCAATCTGTATTCCTTGGATATGGGTAATTTCTTTCCCATTTCGTTCTTCAATAGGAATTTCTGAACTAGATTTTTTACTCAAATCGAAGGTACTTGAGGGAGCAGCCACATAAAATGGAATATGATAATACTGAGCTAAAATAGCCAGTCCTAATGTTCCAATTTTATTGGCCGTATCTCCATTAGAGGTAATCCGATCTGCTCCGACAATAATAGCATTTATGTTTTTTTCTTTAATCGTATGAGCAGCCATACTATCGGTAATCAGTGTTACATCGACACCTGCTTGTTGTAGTTCCCATGCTGTTAAGCGTGCTCCTTGTAAGACAGGTCTTGTTTCACAAGCATATACTTGTATGGGGAAATCCTGTTCTTTTGCTAAATGAAATGGAGCTAGAGCCGTTCCATACCTTGCTGTTGCAATTGCACCTGCATTACAAATAGTTAAAACTCGGTGATTTTTTGCAAATAGGGATAGTCCATATTCGCCAATTTTGCGACACATTGCTTCATCCTCTGCAAATATATTTCTAGCTTCAATTATGAGAGCATCTTTTGCTTTTGATACGGTTTGTGAATTTACTAATACTTGTTCCATTCGATTCAATGCCCAAAATAAATTAACAGCAGTTGGACGTGAGGCTACGAGATGAGTAATCACTTGGTTTATCTCCGATTTAAAAGCATCATATTCCGCAGTTGTCAGTTGCTTAGCTACTAATGCTACTCCAAAAGCCGCGACAATACCAATGGCTGGAGCCCCTCTGACTTTTAAGGTAACAATGCTATCGTATATGTCATCAATCGTATAAAGGTTAATAAACTCAGTAATTTGGGGTAATGCCTGTTGGTTTAAAATGGTAATATAAGAATCATTCCATTGAACCGAGTAGGGTAAAGAAGCAGCTTGCATATAAAACTCTCCTTTATGATGCGGAATTCGAATGATGAATGGTTTTCTCCACAAAGGTAAAAAATACTGGAAAATCAATCTTTTCCCGATTTTTGATTAAGTAGGTACCAATGGATAGAGTATTTTTCTTCGCAATGATTCGTTTGTCTACATTTGTGATTCCTTCTAGGTCTTTGACATGTGCAAGACCAATTGTTCTTCTAATGAGTTCACAGCCAGCAAAACCAAAACTGTCTGCTTTTGTCTTTTTCAAAATGTATGGTAATAAGCCCTCAATAACTTTAAATTCATCATGATTTTCGTTTGTCCATAAATCTGTATACGTTTCTTGGAATGTTTTCCAAAAAAGATCGATATGAGATAAAATAATATCCCTGCCATCCTTATTTCGTGTGATGGCCTGGAAAAGGAGGTTTCCTATAAATAAACCTAAGTCAAAGCCAATTGGTCCATAGAAGGCGAATTCTGGGTCAATCACTTTTGTTTCTGTATCGCTAGCAAAAATACTTCCTGTGTGTAAATCACCATGTAGCAGTGATTCTTGCTCGGTCATAAAGCTTTTTTTCAATTTAGCAATTTCAAGTAATAGATCCGAGTCATTCCAGAGTGCTTTTACTGTCTCTGATAGCTCAGGCTCAATATCGGTAGGTGTATGAGCAAAAAACGGATCGGTAAAGACGAAACTTTCGGTAATCTTGCATAATTCAGGATTCGTGAACTTTTGTGCTAATTCTTTTTTTGTAGTAGGTTCTAGATAATAATCTGAGCTGTAAAATAGGGTTTTTGCACAGAATTCCCCCAAATGTTTAGGGAGAAGGGCATAGTTTTCTCCTGCAATGAAGCCAGTACGAGCAATTGTTAAATGGGAGAGATCCTCCATTACAGTGATCGCCAGCTTTTCATCCGTGTAATAGACCTTTGGAACATAAACTTGGCAGGATTTACCGAAATTGATTAAAGCATTCGCTTCAATGGTTGCTCGATGTAAAGTAAGTGGCCAGCTTTCACCAAGCATTTTTGCATAGGGAACAGCTTGCTTAATTATGACTCCTTTATTTGTTTTCGCATTTGTCACATGAAAAACATAGTTTAAATTGCCATCTCCAATTTCTTGGCATTTAAGTTTTGCACCAGCATCTAATAATCCTAATTTTTGGACGAGCGCAATAGCTGTTTTATTCGTTAATAATGTAAAATTTTCTTGGTTATGAGTCAAAATACCCCCCCATTTCAATCGTCCTGCAATAATAGAAAAACAAGTCCTATCGTCCATAATAGCGAAAGTCGATGCACCAAAAGGTTTTTTCTTATACTATCGTCTTCTTATAAATAAATTCTGATAGTATAAATAGCCTCTTTCAAGAAAGAGGCTTTGAAATTTGTCTTTTAACCTCTTATCTGTCAGAAAGAATTCTTTCTGTTGGAATTAGTACCGGGCCATGGTAATATACCGTCATTTCACAACGAAATTGTGGTCGGTTGCTGGACTTCATAAGGACGTTTCCTTCAGACAACTCTTGATAAGAGAATGCTACTCATTCAATTTTATATGTTTCAAATCTTGAAAAAATAATATAAACTTTGCTAAAAGTTTGACAATTATAAGCTTTCGTAAAATTCCGGTCGACGATCAGCGAAAACGGGAATTTTACTACGAACTTCACTTACTTTTGTAAAATCAATTGTACCTGTTATGATTTCAACATCTTCACCAGCCTCACTAACGATTGCTCCCCAGGGATCAACAATGAGTGAATGCCCAGCGAAAACATTATTTGGATCAGATCCAGTTCGGTTTACGGCAATAACATACGCTTGATTTTCAATGGCTCGACTAATAATAAGGGCACGCCAATGATCTAGGCGAGGCTTTGGCCATTCAGCAGAAACAAAAAGTACCTCTGCTCCTTTTGAGGTATGGACCCGCAACCATTCTGGAAAGCGAATATCATAACAAATGAAGCCCGCACATAACTTTTTATCGAGGGTAAACAGACCGTTTTTTTCTCCTGGTTTTAAATAGTGATGCTCATCCATTAATTGAAATAAGTGAAGTTTATCATAATCCTTCACAAATTCCCCTTTGTTATTAATCATTAGCATTGTGTTATAGATACCGTCTGATGTTTTTTTAGCAATTGATCCACCGACGAAATGAACATGATATTTTTTAGCCAATGTTTGTAGGAATGATATTGTTTTGGAAGCTTCTAAATCAGCTATTTTCTCTAAGCGCGTTAAATCATATCCGGTGGTCCACAGTTCAGGTAATACAATGATATCTGGATTTGATTGAATGGCCTTGTCGATTAGTTGTTCAGCAGCTTGATAGTTAACTTCAGGTTGACCAAAAGCAATGTCCATTTGGATACAAGCGATTTTCCAATTCATTATTCATACCTCCATAGTTTGAATAAAGTTCTTTACAAGATTACCATAAACATATATTATTTGTGATTAGAATTTCAAGAAAATTAAGAGAAGGTGCACGAATGTTTCAATTTGAACAATCTATTAGATTAAAAACATTGCCTGAACAATTTTTTGCGTCACTTGTTGCAAAAGTAAATGATATTCAAGCACAAGGTCATGATGTTATTAATCTTGGTCAAGGCAATCCTGATCAGCCAACTCCTGAACATATTGTGAAAAGTTTACAAATGGCCGCGGAGAAACCAACCAATCATAAATATTCACCATTTAAGGGGTATCAATATTTGAAAGATGCAGCCTCTGCCTATTACAGACGAGAATTTGGAGTTGAATTAGATGCTAATGAAGAAGTGGCGATTCTATTTGGCGGAAAAGCAGGATTAGTAGAATTACCACTATGTTTATTAAATCCGGGAGATACTGTTTTAGTGCCTGACCCAGGTTATCCTGATTATTTATCTGGAACAGCCTTAGCGCTAGTGAAATCGGAGTTTATGCCGCTTTTAGAGGAAAATGATTTTTTACCTGACTATAATTTTTTAGATTCAGATGTTGTCCAAAGGGCAAAAATGATGTTTCTAAACTATCCGAATAATCCAACTGGTGCAAGTGCCACGAATGAATTCTTTGAGAAGACAGTATCATTTGCAAAAAAACATTCCGTCTGTGTTGTGCATGATTTTGCCTATGGGGCGATTGGTTTTGATGGAATCAAACCGATTAGCTTTTTACAAACAGAGGGTGCAAAAGACATTGGTATTGAAGTGTATACATTATCAAAAACATATAATATGGCAGGGTGGCGAGTCGGCTTTGCAGTTGGAAATAAAAGTGTTATTCAAGCGATTGAGTTACTTCAAGATCATTTGTACGTCAGCCTTTTTCCAGCTATTCAAGAGGCTGCAGCGACTGCTCTTTTAGACTCTCAAGATTGTGTTAGTGAATTGGTCGCAACCTATGAGAATCGTCGGAATATTTTCATCAATGGCCTACGTTCGATTGGCTGGGAAGTATCGGCACCAAAAGCATCTTTTTTTGCTTGGCTTAAAGTGCCTGTTGGGTTTACGTCAGAAACGTTTGCTGATTATTTATTAAATGAAGCACATGTAGCGGTTGCTGCAGGAAACGGGTTTGGGAAATACGGGGAAGGCTATGTCAGAGTTGGGTTGCTCACATCAGAGGAGAGGATAGCCGAAGCTATCCAAAGAATTGAGTCGTTACATCTATTTTGACTTTAGATAATTTTGATTGGAAGTGAAAAAATGAGTGAAATCATTGCAAGTTATTTAATTCATGACTTCAAAGGTGAACATGAGAAGAAAGCAGAAGGAATTTCCTTAGGCTTAACTATTGGAACTTGGACTGATTTGCCAAAATTAGAGCAAGAACAATTAAAAAAGCATAAAGGTCGTGTGGTCTCTGTTCATGCACTCCCTTATTCCGAATCGGTAAATGCTTATCATGGTCGTATGGTCTTTCGATCTATTATTAAAATTGCCTATCCATCCGAAAATTTTTCTGCCGATATACCAGCGATTTTGACAACAGTATTTGGTAAGCTTTCGTTAGATGGAGAAATTAAATTACTTGATTTAGATTTTGTTGGTCCTATTCGTCAATCATTTCCTGGACCTAGATTTGGAATTCAGCAAGTAAGAGAGCAAATAGGAGTAGTTAATCGCCCGCTCGTCATGAGTATTTTTAAAGGCGTATTAGGCCGTGATTTAGCTTTTCATAATGAGCAATTACGTGAGCAAGCACTTGGTGGAATAGATTTAGTTAAGGACGATGAAATTCTTTTTGATCAAGATCAGACCCCATTTTTCGACCGTATTCGGACAGGCAAGCATATATTAGAAGAGGTATATGAAACGACTGGTCATCGTACACTCTATGCCGTTAATTTATCTGGTAAGACGTTTGAATTATTAGAAAAAGCTGAACGAGCAGCTGAAGCAGGTGCTGACGCCTTATTGTTCAATGTATTCTCGTATGGTTTAGATGTCTTGCAGGCACTCCGTGAAAATGAGCAAATTAAATTACCAATCATGGCTCATCCTGCATTTAGTGGTGCTTTAACACAATCGGAATTTTACGGAGTTACTCATGCTTTATTACTTGGTAAATTAACTAGACTAGTTGGTGCAGATTTTAGTTTATTTCCATCACCCTATGGTAATGTCGCCCTAAAAAAAGAGGATGCCCTAGCTATTGGTACAGCATTAACAGCTAAAGAAAAAGAGTGGAAACAGACATTCCCTGTTCCATCTGCTGGAATTCATCCAGGTATGGTTCCTAACTTGATAGCTGATTTTGGCATGGATCATGTCATTAATGCAGGTGGCGGCATCCATGGTCATCCAGATGGAGCAAAGGGTGGCAGTCAAGCGTTTCGAGCTGCTGTAGATGCGGTTTTACATCAGAAATCATTAACAGATGCTGCAATAGAAAGTGATGCTTTGTCAAAAGCGCTTCAATTATGGGGAGGACCTGTGGATAAATGACGAATCCAGTAATTTTTTGTGATTTTGACGGAACGATTACACAATCAGATAATATTGTTTCAATTATGAAGCAATTTGCGCCTTCTGGTTGGGAAACATTTGCGGAAAATGTACTTTCTCAAACAATTAGCATTTCCGCAGGGGTGGGGAAAATGTTTTCCTTACTAGATAGCTCATTGAAAGAAGAAATGATTAATTATATAAAGGATACGGCTGTGATTCGTTCAGGTTTTGCAGAATTTGTTCACTTTACAAATGAACAGGGAATTCCTCTTTTTATTGTAAGTGGAGGCATGGATTTCTTTATAGAGCCACTATTGGATGGGCTTCTTGATCAGAAATTTATTTATTGCAATCGTGCTCGTTTCGATAAAGAGAAAATCATCATCGAATGGCCGCATAGCTGTGATTCTCAATGTAAGGAAGAATGTGGTTGTTGTAAACCTTCTGTTATGCGTAGGGTGAGTAAAGGTAATCGGTTTAATATCGTAATTGGTGATTCAGTGACGGATTTTGCTGCGGCTAAGCAAGCAAATTTGGTGATAGCCAGAGACCGTTTATTAGAAAAATGTAAAATGGAAGGCATTCCACATGTGGGTTTTCAGGATTTTTTTCATGTCATAGAAATTATTCAAAAGCAGCTGGAGGTGAAGCGTGACGGACTCTTTAAAAGAGTGGAAACAGTTAGCGGAGATTAAAGTTGAGCTAGCGGAAAGAGATTGGTTTATGGGCACAAGTGGAAATTTGTCTCTTAAACGATCAAGTTGTTCAGAATTTCTAATTACCTCGAGTGGAAAGGATAAGCGAAAACAAACAGCTGAAGACTTTTTACTTGTGAATGCCGAAGGGAAGGCAGTAGAGAATACGCATCTAAGACCTTCTGCTGAAGCGTTACTCCATGTAGCGGTCTATCAAAAAACATCAGCATGTTGTGTTCTTCATGTACACACAGTAGAGAATAACGTCATATCAGAGTTGTATGCTGAGAAAGGTGAAATCACCTTTCAAGGCCACGAGCTAATTAAAGCAATAGGACGCTGGGAGGAAGACGCAAATTTTACTGTGCCGATTATTCAGAATTTTTCACATATTCCGACACTTGCTGTTGAATTTTCAAAGTATGTTAGGGAAGATTTCGGTGCAGTGCTTATCCGAAATCATGGAATTACTGTTTGGGGTAGAGATGGTTTGGAAGCAAAGAGAATTTTAGAAGCATGTGAATTTTTGTTTCAATATCAGTTACTGCTTAATCAGCAACGGGCATTGACTGGGTCAACTATTACAAACGTTTGAAAATGAAAAAGGAGGAATAGATTCATGGCATCCATAAGATTTCATGAAACAGATAGATTGATTGAAAAACAACAAGAAGTTAAAGACTTATTAGAGGGACAAGGAGTTATTTATGAAAAATGGGATATTGAAAAACTTCCTGACGAGTTAAAAGAAAAGTATGACTTAACAGATGCTGAAAAAGAAGAAATTCTTGCATCATTTCAAGCAGAAATCAGTGAAATTTCTGCGCGTCGCGGGTACAAAACGAGCGATGTAATTTCCTTGTCTGATGCGAATCCAAAGTTAAGCGAATTGTTGGACAACTTTAAGAAAGAGCATCATCATGAAGATGATGAAGTTCGCCTAATTGTAAGTGGTCATGCGATTTTTGCGATTCAAGGAAATGATGAAAAATGGTTTGATGTACGATTGAATCCTGGTGATTTAATTAGTGTACCAGAATTCACTCGCCACTACTTTACTCTTCAAGAAGATCGACAAGTTGTAGCGATTCGTATTTTTGTAACCCCTGCTGGATGGGTTCCTATCTATGAAAAAGAAGACGCTTAAGCGTAAACTGAAAGTAACTAAGTAAAAGGCTGTCAAGAATATTTCTTGACAGCCTTTTGTCGTTGCTGGTTATATCCGATTTGAGAAACAAAGCTTTGAAGAATTAATCCTAATACAATAAGAAACATACCTATCCAAGACAGTAGTGAAGGAAACGCAGCCGATAATAATAGGATTTCTCCAATAACAGCGAATAAGACTTCAAAAGATTGTGTAGCTTCAACAAGGGCTAATTTTTGCATGTTTCCTCGTACTAAATCAGTTGCTTGAAAGAAAAGGACAGTAGCTAATACACCTGAAGATATGGCAACAATTAACGATTGTGTTGTTTGTTCTATACTTGGCATACCTGTTGTGAATAAACCGAACAATGATAGTACGAACCAAAAGGGTAAACTTGCTAAAGTCATTCCGAGCACACGTTGATAGGAGTCTAAACGCCCTCGGCATACTTCCATCATTTTTCGATTTCCGAGCGGATAGGCAAATGAAGCAACAATGATAGGAAGGATTCCTAATAATGCATGTTTAAGCGAAATAGAGGAAGCATGTTCTAGTTGCATCAGTATGATTCCAAGCAAAATAATCAGGGACATACTTAGACCTCGAAATGGTATCCTACCTCTAACTCTTTCAGGACCATTTGGAGTGGTGATTTTTATGTAAAAAAGAGGAGCAAGTAATGAACCAGATATAATTGTAATTTGCCAGGTGCTTGCGGTAAGCCAACCTGGTGCAAAAGCTGCAGCAAAACATAAGGGGGCATAAAAAAGTCCAAATCCTACAGATGACCATAAAATCCAATCTGGCCATTTTTCTCTCATGATGAGTAGTAGAGGTCTTAAATTTTTCCTTACTAATACAATGACAAATAAGAATGGAACCATAAAGATGTAACGCAAGGAGGCACTCCAAATCCAATAGCCCCCTGATAGTTCCATGGCTCGATTTAAAATAAAAGTGACCGAAAAAAAGAATGCCGCTAAAATACCCAAAATAATCGGACGCATTGCCTATACCTCAATCTTTAATGAGCATGATAAATTAATAGTTTCAAATGATCTATTTATTCCAATATATAGCAAGTTGCTTTTTACTTCAAGATGGAAACCTATTTTATTCTTTTTAAGTAAATGTGTTAAACTTTTAACAATAACATCAACTTTTATGATATGTGGTTAGGAGTATGTAAATGAAAAAAACAGAAGTATACATATTAGGTGGTTTTCTTGGGAGTGGGAAGACAACTTTATTAAGGAATATATTGCTGCAAGAAAAGGATAAAGGCAGAAAGGTCGCTGTGCTTTTGAATGAGTTAGGAAGTGTATCGATCGACAGCGGTTTAATAGATGATGAAGTACCGTTAAAAGAGTTAGTTGATGGTTGTATCTGTTGTACGATTCAAGATAAGCTCGAGCTTCAGTTGCAGGATTTATTAATGGAAAATGAACTAGATGCTATTTATATCGAAACAACTGGAGCAGCACATCCTGTAGAAGTATTGGATGGTATTATGTCACCCTTCTTTGCAGAAAAATTAGAATACAAGGGGATTATTACCGTTGTAGATTTATTGAGATGGAGAGACCGTGATCAATTATCAGCACAAGTTCGTCAGCTTCTAGTGGAGCAGATTCATCATGCTGATTTTATTCTGTTAAATAAAAAGGATTTAGTAACAGAGATGGAGGCAGCTCAACTCACTTATTCGATTCAATCTCTCAATTCTCATGCGATTTGTCTGTTAACAGAACAAGCAAAAATATCATTATCTTCCTTGCAACACTTACAAAGTAAACAAAGTACTTATCACCAGCCACTTGATGTGCATAGCCATTTACATTTAAGTGCGTTGGTTTACTCCTTTCGGGGTAGTATAGAAAAAGTAGATTTTGAAACTTGGATGAGAAATCTACCAGATACCGTTTATAGGATGAAAGGGTATCTTTCATTCACTCATTCCCAATACCCATATTTATTTCAATATGCTTATGGTATGCCTATGTATATGAATGAAATGATGAAAATGCCTCTGAATATCGTCATTATAGGTGAAGATTTAAATAGACAGCTATTGATCAATCAACTGAAAGAATTGGAAAAATAGCTAAGACTGCCCTTTGAGGCAGTCTCGAAAAACTCTGTATTTAGAAAAGTGTAGTTTATATATTTTGTTTTCAATCATTGTTTACCGAAGGCAGCAAATGTTTTTTCGTCTTCAATTAACCCGCAGGCAGCACATTGGACACGAATGTCTGGCCCATTATACGTAATGTGGAAGGGCTGAATGTTGTCATTCGTAAACTGTTCGATAATTTCACCTGAGAAGGGGTCTTTTTTTATTGGAATCGGGACTTGTTGAATGAGATTAAAACGAGATTTATTTGTACGGCAATTAGGGCAACAATAAACTTGAGACACTTTTTTCACTCCTTTTTGTATATTGTTTTCGTTCGTCGTGTTGATTATACGAAGAAATATGATAAGAAAATTGAAAATGTAAACAAAATTCCTTTTCACCTTCATACTTTTTTCACATCTATTTATTACAATTAGAGATAGTGTCATTTTTAGAATATCTTTGTAAAAGATAGTTTACATACCGTTTAGAAAAAGGAGTGGATCAATTGAAGAAAATTGTAACGCTCATACTTGCTAGCATACTGCTTGCAAGCTGCAGTAATACCACCTATAAAAAGATTGACGAAAAACAACCTTTTATTGCATCGATAAATATAAAAGATACAAGTTTAACATTTTTAACTGAACAATATGCAAAATTGGCTTATTGGGACTTAGATATACCGTTCATGGGTGGTTTGTTATTAAGTAATCGAGATTCTATACTTTTATATGGAAAAGATATGGATTCCATTGAAGTATATTCTTTGTCAGAAGGAAAACGATTGGATAGCTGGAAAGTAGATAAAGGAATCGTTAATATGAAGTTACTTCAAGATGGAAAAAGTATTGTCGGGGTAAATCAATCTTTGAATACGGTTTCTTTTTTTAATGAAAAGGGGCAACTAGAAGATCAAGTAAAGGTTGGTAAAGGACCCTTGACGGTACTTGAGGGAAATCATCAATTATATGTGATCAATTATAAAGATACAAAATTATCGGTTATTAACTTGGATACGAGAAAAGTGGATAAAGAACTTCCCATTCAACATTCCTCGACAGGTGCTTTATTAAGGGAAGATGAACATGAAATTTGGATTGGCGGTCACGGGAAAGGAGCAAAAATGGAGGAAAATGTTCATATATATTCAACCGAAACCGGTAAATTAAAACAGTTGCTTAAAGCTCCAAGCATGCCGATTAATTTTCAAGAGAATAGTAATGGGATTTTCATTCTAAGTCATGGGACTAATACTTTATATAAAATGGACAAAGAGTATCATATTGTGAAGAGTACTAAGGTAGGAGTCAATCCTTTTGAAACAATGACTTATAACGACGACTTAATAATTGCTAGCTATGATAGTGATGAATTATATGTAATGGATACGAACAATCTAGAAATTAAGAAAACCTTAAAAGTTGGTAAAGGGCCATTTCAATTGATTAGTAGGGAGTAGATACCATGAGAAATAAAACCATCTTAATTGTAGATGATGAGGAAGACATGAGGACGTTAATTGAAATGTATTTACTTAATTCTGGTTTTCATTGTCTTCAAGCAGGTAACGGGAAAGATGCCATCGAATACTTGCAAAAGGAAGTGGTTGATTTAGTCTTGTTAGATATTATGATGCCAGGATTAGATGGCTTTACGGTATGTGAAGAAATAAGAAAAAAATATGATGTACCTATTATTTTTGTTAGCGCAAAAGGGGAGGAATGGGACAAAGTAAAAGGATTAAAGCTAGGCGGAGATGATTATATTGTTAAGCCATATAATCCAGGTGAATTGGTTGCAAGAGTTGATGCTGTGCTCCGTAGAACTAATAAACAATCGACGCAGATGGATCAACATGAAATCATGACCATTGGGAAAATTCAGGTCAATCAAAAATCAAGAACGGTTTCGATTGATGGTGAATATATCAATCTGACTTTAAAGGAATATGAATTATTACTATTTTTAATTCGTCATAAAAACCAAGCGCTCAGCAGAGAACAATTGTTTGATAATATATGGAATAGCAGTTACGGTAGTAGTTCTTTAAGAACTGTAGATACCCATATTAAAACGTTAAGGATGAAACTAAAGGAAGCCGATTATATTCAAACTGTATGGGGAATAGGCTACAAAATTGAGGATGAAAGTCTTGTCTAAATATAAATCATTATCATTTAAGTTATGGTTCACAATCATAAGTAGCATCATATTATCTGTCGTTTTTGCCTATTCTTTATCGCAATATTTTTATAAAAATATATATGTTGAAAAAGTAAAAATGGATTTAATTAATGAATCATCGCTACTTGCTGCTGATTATTCTGGGGGCCAAATTACCGATGAGTTCAAGCGAAAGGTTGATTGGTTTAATAGCAAAAATGAGAGTGAAGTATTTGTGGTGAACAATCCACGTGAATTAAGTGCATGTCTTCCATTTGATGTGGATTATCAAACGCTTATTTCTGAAGAAGAACGACAAATGCTGCTCGAAGGGAAAACCATTGAAAAAGATGGATATGAGCCAAGATTCGGCAAAAAAATTGTGGCCGCCATTATCCCTTTATTAGATGAAAATCGGTTAGAAGGTATTATTTATACATATATTCCAGTTGATTCGATCACCGATATCATTCAAGAATTTGCTGTGAAATGGATGATTGCTGCAATTTTATTTTTAATGATTGCTATTTTATTAACAACGAAGTGGTTGAAAAAGTTAATCCATCCGATTCAAGAAATGGAAGTCGCGGCACGACAAGTATCAAAAGGGGATTATTCAATACAAGTGCCTGTTACTAGTCATGATGAGGTAGGTCAATTAGCAAAAGCATTTAATGAAATGGCTAAATCCATTCATTTAGAAGAAGAAAAGAAAAGAGAGTTTCTTGAAAATGTGTCACATGAACTAAGAACCCCTTTAAGCTATGTAAAAGGATATACGCAAGCTATCTTGGATGGGGTAATTTCGGATCAACAGGAAGAAACAAAATATCTACAATTAATCTCTCGTGAAACGTTGAGAATGCAACAATTAGTTACAGATTTAATGGAGTTGACAAGAATGGAGGGCAATCAAGTTCCGTTGCAGACATCTCCAATGGCTTTTGCCCAATTTATAGAAGATTTTGCTGTGAAATATGAACAGATTTTAAGTGAAAAGAAACTAAAGCTACAGCTACAGTTGAATCCCGATCCTATCATAATGGCTGATGAAAGAAAAATGGAACAAATACTTCAAAATATATTTGATAATGCCATACAGTATACAGATGCTAACGGCAGTATTTCAGTAATATTGGAGCAAATCAAAGATACTTGTCGACTTACAATAGCTGATACGGGCTGTGGCATTCCTGAACAGGATTTGCCTCATATTATGAATAGATTTTACCGAGTTAATAAGGCCAGAAGCCGCTCAAATGGTGGTTCAGGTTTAGGTCTATCAATTGTTAAGAAATTAGTTACCTTACAAAATGGAGAAATAACCATTGAAAGTAAAGCGGAGAAGGGTACTAAGGTAATCCTTGTTTTCCCTATTGTGATCTGATTATCAGGAGGAGATGTGAAACAGTAACCAAAAATATATACAAATATACGTAAAAGTAAACAAACATGTTTATCAACGTTTGTCTAAACCTTTATGTATTCATTCTATAGTAGATATTTTTGTTGCGATTCCTTCTTCTTAATATTGCTCC
>CAVVWH010000024.1:0-70449 GCA_963751845.1 uncultured Bacillaceae bacterium | reverse complement strand
CCTATTTCTAAGAAAATCAACTTTTATATACTTTGTTATAAGTAAAAAAATGTAAAGAAAGTTTGAATTTGCTAAAATAAACTGTATAATTTTCTTTAAAGTGACAAAAAATTATACAGATTAGGAGGCTACCATGACATTTTCATTACCATCGGTGAAGGAAGCAGTTAAATACTTTCTAATGGATACGTCATTCGGTCCATTTCACATTGAACAGAAAAATGGTGAATATTATTATCGTTCAACAGAGAATGAACCTGAGCTTCTATGTAAAATTGTATACGCTGAGGATGATTCACTCTCATCTTTAATTCAGGCATTTAGTCACCATTCCACAGTCGTTATTCTTGATACAAACAAAAATCCTATAGTCTGTGCCACAGCCTCACAAATGATCCATTTTCTTCATAACTCTTACAATCAATTAAAAGCATTCTATGAAACTGTTATTCAAACGACTGATTCATTAGTTACCGTCGTTGATGATAACGGGATCGTGTGTACATTGACAAAAGGAGCAGAAATAATGTACTCAACCAACTATCAAGAGATAGTTGGCTCCCCTATTACTGATTTTTTTGACCCTAAAAAACTCGCAATCTTTCAATCGCTTTATGAAGGAAAAAGTACTAAAGGAAAGTACCATCAGCCTAGTTCTGATTTGTTTGTCTTAATTAACACTAATCCGGTTTATTTTAATGGACAGATTATCGGTGCAGTATCAGCGGTATCAGATGTGACGAATCAAGTTGTGCTTAATGAAAAATTATTTAATTTGTCTAATAAATTACATCGCTTAGAACAAGAAGTAGGAATGTATAAGGACTTATCTGATCCATTTCAATCGATAAAAGGAAAAAGTGCCGCCCTACAACAAACTGTGAATTTAGCTAGAAAAGTATGTTATGTTAAATCAACCGTACTAATCCTTGGTGAAAGTGGTGTTGGGAAAGAATTGTTTGCGAAGGCTATTCACGAAGCAAGTGAAGAACCAGGCTCACCTTTTATTTCAATTAACTGTGGCGCCATATCAGCGTCTTTATTTGAAAGTGAATTATTCGGCTATGAAAAAGGTGCCTTTTCCGGTGCTGATAATAAAGGGAAAAAAGGGGAAAATAGAACTAGCAAAAGGTGGCACTTTATTTCTTGATGAAGTAGGAGAAATGCCGCTCGACATGCAGGTAAAGTTCCTACGGGTACTTCAAGAACAAAAATTTTACCGTGTTGGTGGAGAAAAGGAAATCAAGATCGACTTCCGCATTATCGCTGCTACAAATCGTAGTTTACTAGATTTAATGAAAGAAGGAATGTTTCGTGAAGATTTATATTACCGCTTAAATGTTTTCAGCTTACATATCCCTCCTTTAAGAGAGCGTAAAGAAGATATTATCGAATTAACCCATTCCTTTTTATCTGATTTTTCATTGAGATATAAGCGATCGTTTCGTAAATTATCTACCGATGTAGTAAATGAACTAATTCAATATGATTGGCCTGGCAATATTCGCGAACTACGTAACGTCATTGAGCGGCTTGTTGTATTGGCAACTGATGGAGTAATAAAAAGAGAGTATTTGCCCTTTCATACAAACAATATCAGTAATGAAAACATTTTAGAAATTGAATGGAGTATACCTAAAGATAATGATTATTCCATTGTATCGCTACAAAAAGAAATGGACAAACACGAGAAAGAAGTGATTAAACGAGCGTTACAGATTTTGGATGGAAACAAAGTAGAATGTGCTAAACAACTAGGTATCACAAGAACTACCTTATACAATAGAATGAAACGGCTCGGGATGAATTAATCCCTTTCCTCCTCATTTGAAGGAAGCTGTTCATTCAGCAATGTAGAAACATGGGGCCGATGGATGGGATAGGTACTTTATTCCACTAATCATATTAAATAAGAATACAAATCAACAAGTGACAATCATTTGTCAGAAAAGGGGGACTCATATAATGATGCAGCCCCCGGTGTTTTAAAGTATTATCGTAGTGGGGGTCTGGCACCTTATCTCTAAAATCATAATGATTAGATTTTAGTGTGACTAAAGCATCCTGTGACTCATCTAGTATAGTGAAACTTCCATCAGGAAACATAGGGACGGTTCTTACAGGGGACAATCGGAAGTTTTGCACGCAAAAATGCCCAACTAGCGGATAATTGCTAGTTAGGCATTTGCTCTTTCTGCCCGATATCTATTTTTAAATTCAAAACATATAATGATATCTACATATTAGAAGCCTGTGAATGAACCAATTAAGTGGTAACCTTATTCAATTATTAGGCTTCTGGTTTCTCTTTTCCCATAGAGTCAAATAATTGTGTAGATGATAAGGCATTGAATGGTAAAGATACATTATGGTTAAGCCCTTGGATGTAAGCCGCTTTTAAGTCTTTAAGTAGAACGGCTAAGGCAGTTGTCTGCTGTCCATTCAGAAATATCGCTCCAATTTCTAACTACCCAACTATCACCTGTACTAACTTTTAATAAGTTTAATATCTCTTCTTGAGGTAAGTTATAGTGTTTCCCTAATTTAAGTCCTTCAGCTAAAGCATTCATGTTAATACCTAAAATCATATTATTAACTAATTTTGCTACTTGGCTGTTGCCTGGTTCCGCGCCATAGTAGAATGTATTAGATCCAATTGCATCAAAGTATGGCTTGAAAGATTTCACGATTGTCTCTGAACCTGATGTCATAATCGATAATGTTCCAGCTTGAGCACCTGAAGCACCACCGCTTACTGCAGCACTAATTAATTTCAAATCACTTTCTTCTTCGACTTTTTTGCCTAATTTATTCATTGTATCAGGGTCAAGTGTACTCATAACAATAATTGTTTTATTTTTAGGTTGGGCAGATAATAGACCGCCTTCACCAAAAATAACGTCAACATTTTGAGCATAGTCACGAACCATTGAGATGATCGCTTCGTCAGCTTGTTCCGCTACTTCTTTTAAAGTTTCTACCATTGTGATTCCTGCAGCTGCTGCTTTCTCATAAACACCTTTAAAGGCATCATAACCGATTACTTCAAAACCAGCTTTTTTTAAATTAACTGCCATTGGGAAGCCCATTGTTCCTAATCCGATAAATCCAATTTTTTTACTCATGTTAAATTCCTCCTATGTTGTTATATATTTTTCATCAATGTAATTAAATCTATCACATAAAAAACTTTAGTATAAAGTTTTTTATGCCTCGTTATAGTTGAATAATTCGTAACAAGTATGAAAACTTGCTACAGTTACATAGTTAAGCTAAACCTAAGAGGGCCATGACAACGATAACGGCCATTGCGACCCAGTGAAGTAACACTTATACTGATAAATGCATTTTTGAAAGTATCTTTCATTGTTAATCCCGCTAAATTGTTAAATATAATCAAGAATCCAGAGTAAGGAACAATTGCTAGAGCTCCAGATCCGATTGCGATTGCGCGGTGAACCGTTTCCGGATCTAATCCCATTTCCAAATAGTATGGGGCAAAATTCGCAACAGCAATACCAATTGCTCCAACAGCTGAAGCAGTAATACCGCTTATAAGACCTGTACCAATCATTAATGAGAGTACGGGAGGTCCAGGAATTGATTGAATCAATTGGAATACACCCTTAAACGCAGGAACACTTGTTGCAATGCTACCAAATGCAATTGTACTACCAGTTGTGATCGTTGATGATACCGATTCGTTAGCACCTTGACTTAATACCTCTTTTTGCTGAGCGATTTGTTTACGGAATAATATCGCACTCAATAATATCGCAACAATTAAAGCGACAATAATGATGTTATTCACAGAACTAAATAGTAGTATTATGCCTAATAACACGATGATAGGCAGTAAACTGATAATGAATGATGGGAGTTTACGTTCAGAAGTCGCATCACTACTTTCAACCTTCTCATCCACATTAAATGTCTCGTTATTACGCAAGCTTTTGGACAACGAGAATTTCATAAATACTAGTATGAAGATAATTGCTACGATGGAAGTGACGATTCCGATAAGCGGCGCAGCAGTTAATGTAGTTCCTAAAGCCGTTGAAGGCACAATATTGTGTAATGAAGGTGCCCCAGGCAACATCGTCATAGTGAACGTTGAAGTCCCACCAAACACAGGAATGGCAACTAATTTCCACGAAATATTAAGTTCTCTGAAGATCGGTTTAGCCATTGGAATTAATGCGAATATTATAACGAATACATTAATACCACCGTAAGTAAGAATGGCAGAAATAATAAATAATGCCACTAATGCGTTGTACGGGTTCTTGGTTCCTACCACCGACAATACTTTATTTGCAATTGAAATAGTTGCCCCACTTTTATCCATGTATTTCGCTAATATAGAACCTAATAAGAATATAGCGAAATTTGATGCAACAAACCCAGCAAGTGCCGTCATATAAGAATTTTCTTTGCCAAATACCGTTTCTAGTATAGGTACATCGTTAAACAGCAACACGACAATCGTCGCTATGGGTGCAGCAATGATGATATTGAACTTTTTAATAATAAAGAGAATTATTGTTAATATACCTAACAATATCCCGAATATGCCTAATATATCCATTATAATTCTTCCCCTTTGTTCTCTAGTTGTTAAGGATATTAAGCAAACAACTATTAGTATGAATAATTTTCTAATATCTATCCAGCAATGGATATTACACCATCAAATGTTTCTTGGTTCTCTCTTCCCCTTGTTATTTTTGGAATCCAAGTTATAATTTTCAAAATTAACCGGCAATATATTACACTAATATATTTTTAATTAAATGATTGCAAATTGATAATTCTTGAATTCGAAGTAAATACAAAACATTATATACATTCTGTCAAATTTTTCGAACTCAGAAATATTTGATTAAGGATTTTTTTTTAAAATGTTATTTATCTTGCTATAATGCCTGTCCTTATTTAACCAAAATTTGTTTGAACATATTGCACGCTAGACATAGTATTCCATATCCTTATCTTTTCTGAAAATGTTGCTTGGCAAGAAGAACTGTCCATAAATAACAGCCAACCATAGGATCACCGGAGAAACATTTTAATTCTTGAATAGTCAATAGTCTTTTAAAGCCTTTGTAATCCCTTTCACTTAAGCCTTCAAAAAGATTTTATTAGTTGCCCTCGTAGTTATAGCCACATTGTTTTCTAATGAATTATTCATTGACTTCTCTCCCATCATTTTTTATTTTTGTTCACATTTTGTTCACACTTAGTATACATCGCATATTTATATGAGTAAAATGAATTATATGAATATAATATATGTATATATTTCATAGATTGGAGATTACATTCATGGACATACGTCACCTCACTTACTTTATTGAAGTAGCCAAATACAAAAGTTATACGAAAGCTTCACAATCCCTCCATTTGTCACAGTCTACACTAAGTAAAGTAGTCAAAAGTTTGGAAGAAGAATTAAATGTAGAACTGATTGACCGTTCCGCAAAGAACATTGATTTAACGGAAGCAGGCGTAATCGTTTTAGCGGAAGGGGAAATGATAATAGAATCGATAAATGATTTATCTATCCACCTATATGATTTAATGAACTTAAAAAAAGGAAAAATAAAAATCGGCCTACCGCCAATAATTGGTTTTTTATTTTTTCCAAAAATCATTAAAGGATTCAATAATCTGTACCCCGATATCAAAATAAAACTCTTTGAAGAGGATTCAAAAAAGGTTAAACAGGAAGTCAGAGAAGGAATATTAGATCTTGGCGTGGTTATGTTACCGGTGGATGAAAAGGAGTTTGATGTTGTTCCCTTTGTTTATGATGAACTGTCGCTTTTCGTCCATAATTCCCATCCATTAGCACAAAGGGAAACAGTTGAAATGAAAGAGTTACAAAATGAAACCTTCATTTTATTTAACCAAGAGTTTGCTATTCACGAACTCATTATTCAAGAATGCGTACGGGCTGGTTTTAGTCCAGAAATTGCTTACGAAAGTTCTGAGTGGGATTTTATTAGTGGAATGATTGGCGAAAACTTAGGGATTTCGATTTTCCCTAAACCCATTGCCAAAAAAGTCGATCAAGATTTAATCAAGGCGATTCCCATCGTTAATCCAAGTTTCCCTTGGAATTTAGGATTAATTTCAAAAAAAAGAAACACGCTTCACCTGCAGTTCGTGAATTTATCAAGTATATTTCAGCTGAATTACCTTTTCAATCATGAAAAAAAGGAATATATCGGATGAATTATATGTATTTTACGAATAACAAAAAACAGCGTTATAGTTATTTCTGTTAAATACAAATGACGTTTTAGGGGGAGAATAACATGGAAAAAACGCGTTACCAACAAGGTGTAGATATTATTAATGAGATTACTGTAACAGATAACAAGGAAATTGGAACACACATGGATATTGTAGCCGCATTTAAAGACATTGCACCTGATTTAGAAAGCTATATTGTTGAATTTGCCTTTGGAGATATTTATTCAAGAGAGGGCACAACTCAACACCAAAAAACGATTGCCACAATCGCTTCTCTTGTAACTCTAGGTACTGAGCCGCAATTGGAATTGCATATCAACGTAGGAGTTACAATTGGATTAACTCCAAATGAAATTGTTGGAACTATCGTGCACTTGATTCCCTATACGGGCTTTCCTAAGGTTTTGAATGCTCTAAAGGTGGTAAAAAAAGTTTTTGCTCAAAGAAATGTGGAAGTTAAAAAGTTAGAACTACAACATCAATAAAACTGCCAACACGCCTTAAACAACCACATGCTAAAGCAGGTGGATTTGGACATAAATATCGACGACTAAAGTCATCTCAAATTCCTTAAGCTTAAGCAAAATAAACTTTTCGACATATTCAGTCTTCAATCCTGAATATGTCGTTTTTTATTCATTGACTTGATTAGCTATATCTACATACTTGGATTCAGCTAAAAAGTAATCATTGAAGACTTGCAGACACTTTTCACCTCTTTAAAGGAAGAAACCTTTATTACCACGTTATTGAATAAGCTATGTAAAAAGAAACAACAAGTTTTCAAAGAGCTAGGAACAGTTCACTCTGAAATGGTAACGTTCATATTCAATACAGCTTTATTAATCCGTTACAAGAAACATGAAAAGGCAACACCCAATTGGGTTAGTTGCCTTCTTTTAAAATGAGTTGCGAGACGCACTCAACATGCGAGACCACATAACTCTTATACAAAATTACAAAAGAGTTTTGATGAGATAACCTTATCGCGAAATCTATCCCCATATTGGCTATAAGCCATCTATATCCCTTCACAGGGCAGCCGTTTCACACCAAAATTTAGACCCTTAGCGAGCCACGGAAACCCCTAGCAGCATAGTAGGATTCTGCTCCATTGTGGTACACAAAGACAGTGTCGTAGCGACGATCACAAAAGATGGCCCCACCGAGTTTTCTAATATTAGCAGGTGTTTTCACCCAGCTCGATGTTTTAGTATCGAAATTTCCATATTTCTGCAGCTCCCGGTATTGTTCTTCCGTTAAAATCTCAATACCCATGTCAGCAGCCATATCAATAGCGTTATTTTCTGGTTTATGGTTTTTCCTTGACTCCAGCGCTTCACGGTCGTAACAAACACTTCTGCGTCCTTTAGGACTTTCCGCTGAACAATCATAAAAAACGTATTCGTCCGTTTTTGTATCATGAACAATAACATCCGGTTCACCACCAGTTGTTTCCATTTCATTAAGTGACCACAGTTTTTCAGTATTCGCTTCCAACTTGGCTTGTACATTAGCCCATTCAAGTCCTTTATGACGATTCATGTTTTTCTCAAAACGGGCTTTCAATATTCCTAGTATTTCTTCTCGTTGTTCTGGTGACAACTCCCTTTTTTCATTTTTCATACTAAACCTCCCCCGTTTATTTATCGTAATAATCCATCACTAAGTCAACCTAGGATGAAACCCTCCTGTAAAACGTTCCTCAAAAATGGGCTCGGTTCACCTACACTGTAAAGCTGCAAGTAATGCATAGCTCTGGTGCAAACGGTGTAGAATAATCTGCGCAGGCTCTCATCGCCATATACTTGCTCAGATGCATCATAAATGATGACGGCATCGAATTCGATGCCTTTGGCCAAATACGACGGTATGACAACTACTCCTTGTTCATATTCCATTGAGCTGTTCTTCAAGAGCTTAATTTCAGCGATGCTGGACAGGGCTTCAAAGGCTTGCGTACTTTCCTCAGCTGATTTGCATATTATTGCAATACTATTGTAGCCAAGACTTCGCAAATCTACAACTTTGGATGCAATGCAGTGGTGGAGCTCAGTGTGATTGGACAATTGTGTCAGCACAGGCTTTTCTCCGTCACGTTCGAAAGGGATAATCTGTTCTCCGCCAGACATGAGTCTGCGTGTACATTCGATGATCGGTTTTGTGGATCGGTAGCTCCTTGCCAAGTTGATCACTTCCGTTTCATCCGGTCCGTAAAGACTCGTAAGTGTGTGAAAATCAACCATTTCGCATGTCTGAGCGAATATCGCCTGATTAAAGTCGCCGAGCACAGTCATCTTTGCCGAAGGAAACAAACGCTTTAAAAACTCGAATTGAAAAGATGAATAGTCCTGTGCCTCGTCAACAACTATATGTTTAATCGAACTGTTCGTCTGAAAGCCTAGAATGAGCTCTTTCATAAGTAAAAACGGAGTAGCATCTTCATAAAATAATTTGCCTTCATCTAGCATTTCCAGCGTCAATTGGCAAATATCCGCCCACTTTGCGGGTGTTTCCCCCTCCATCAATTGTTTGATTAGCAGAGGGTCGGCAAAAAGTTGCTTGTACATCCCCTTAATATCAATGAAACGAAACTTCCTGATTCGATTCCGCAACGGCTTCAACTTCCGGCGAACAATCAATCGGGTAAGTGCTTTAGGCTCGATCTCATAATCGGCAATCGATTCACCTTTAAGCCCTTGTTTTTCCGCTAAGTAGGTAGATGCCTTATGGTAATCCTCGTTGCTAAGCAGCTCGATTTCCTCCTGTACCCATGGCTTAGTCCGTTCGACCTTTTCGGCTTCATCTATTTGTTTAATTAGCCAATCCTTCAACTTTTCAAGTCTGTTATGGAAGCGAAGTGAGGTGTCGCTGCTATAAAACCTTTCTGCAATTTGCTCTGCAGTAATAATTGACTTTCCTCTGAAGATAATTCCTTTGAATAGCATTCCAGATAATTCTAGTAACTGCCTGTATGATTTGATTGTCTCAAAAAAAAGGGTAGATGCCTTGAATCGGATACTGGCTATTCTTGACCTATATGAGGGAATATTCACTGCAGTTAAAACATATTCCAATTGCTCGTAGGGATTTTCAACTTGAAACTCTTTACCCAGCCGATGGACCAAGTATTCCTGGAATGTAACCTGCTGCATATTCTCTTCGCCAAGTTCCGGCAACACATTAGACACATAACTGTTAAACATCGAATTAGGCGAAAAAAGAATAATTTGATCAGCATTCAGACTATCTCGATATTTGTAGAGCAAATAAGCAATCCGCTGCAGGGCAGCCGATGTCTTTCCGCTGCCAGCTGCACCGTGTACAATGAGTAGCCGCCCACGATCATGACGGATAATCCTATTTTGCTCTTGTTGAATGGTAGCTACTATATTGTGCATATGTTTGTCAGTACCTTTGCCCAGCACCTTCTGTAAAATCTCATCCCCAATGGTGAGACTTGTATCAAACATGGATTGGAGAACGCCGCCGCGGATAAGATATTGCCACTTTTTCTCCAACTCACCTTTGATTACCCCTCCAGGCGTTACATACTTAGCCGGACCAGGCTGGTAATCGTAGTAGATACTCGAGACCGGCGCCCTCCAGTCGTAGATAAGGAAATTATCGCCACTTGTATCCGTAAGTGTGGAGATTCCAATATAGATTTGTTCCTGAGTCGAAGTTCCTTCTTCAAGAAAAGAGATTCGGCCAAAGTAGGGAACCCCCTCCATACGGTGCAGCACGGACAATTTTTTGGATGCATATCTATGGGTGCTTTGGCTTACGGAAAGAGACTGAGCCTCTTGTCTCAAGCCGATCATGGTCTCGAGATAATCATCGAAAGTATCAATATTTACCTTGATTTCATCCCAAAAATGTTTGCGGATATGAATTACTTCGTTTCGACGCTGGGTAGCTTCTTCCTCCAATCTGCTGATTTGCTCCTTAATTGTCTTCATTACACTGTCCACTCGTTTTTGCTCCTGCTGAAATTCTGAATTCATCGCAAACACTCCTTTTTAGAAAAATAAATATAGGGGGTTGACTAACGAAAGGATTATGTTGTATAATTATAATAGGGTTAATATACGTTAAATATATTAACTAAGTATATATCCATATAAATTTACCACAGGATCTTCATCTTTTTCAATGTATTGGACTTGTATTTATTTTTTCATTTCATATGGATATTAAAAAGTTTCCATTCAAAAGCATCAGATTACTGAGCTATTTTTACATAGCTTTTATATGGTTTGAGTGTGATTACAGACTATTTCAACACTAACTGCGACACACACTCCACATGCGTCTTGACGATAACTTAGATCTGTAGAAAGTCATAAAAAAATAAAGGGCGATACATATTATTAGTCATGTATAATATGTATCGCCCTTTTACTTCATGCTCAACAATCGCACCATTTAATGGAATAACCTTAATTCTGAAGCAATGCTCATAAACCTTTAGTGATTCTCTAGCATCTTATGATAAAATAATCTCTTCTTATGCAGATTCTCAGTCTATTCCTTTACCAAACGCTTAGGTGCCGAGCGTAAATATGCTTCTTGAATTAGTTCTATTTCGCCATAAAGTTACTTCTGCGCTATCTGAATAAGGTTGCCGCATGTATCGTCGAAGACAGCTAATGTGACTTCGCCCATTTCTGTCGGTTCCATAGTAAACTTCACGCCTTTTTCCAGTAATCGCTCGTACTCTTTACGAACATCTGCAACGCCAAACATGGTTGCTGGGATGCCATCGGCGAAAATCTTCTTTTGATACTCTTTGGCAGCAGGATGGTTATTCGGTTCGAGCAAAAGCTCGGTACCTTCATTATCATCTGGAGAAACAAGCGTTATCCATCTAAATTCTCCAACTGGAACGTCATGCTTTTTTACAAAGCCCAGCGTTTCTGAATAAAACTCCAGTGCCTTGTCTTGATCTTGTACGAATAAACTGGTAACAATGATTTTCATACTTTTTTCCTCCTTTGATATTTGTGACGTGGTGATCTGCTAACAATTTGAATGACAGCAAAACAACCCACATATTTCTTTAGAATTCCTGTTTTGAAAATAATATATCCCGAGGGAGGTATAATTTGCGCAAGAACAATAAGCATCGTAATATAATGTCATTTTTGCTATCATTCAAGACACCCTCCGTGAATTCGTCCACTTTTTGTTCCTTTTATCCACATAGTATTATTTAATTGTTCCTTTACTTACCCATTTTCTGTTTACCTAGATACTTTTTCATTAATTCTTCAGCATTTTTAATACCAGCCTCAGTTAAATAAACTGACTTTGACTGGATGCTACCTCGAATCAAATCCTCATCAGTTAATTCATTTACGGTATCAAACGGATATCCCTTCCAACTTCTCCTCATCTCTCCAGGAACGTCATCTTCTTTCCATGATGTTAAATATAGCAGTAAAAGTGAAAGCTCCTTAATCTTTTCCTCCATGTCTAACAAAATCCTTCTACACCAATGTTAACTTCAGCTTATTAGAAAAGACAAGAATTTACAATATTGTTTCAATCTAAACAAAAAATAAGCCGACTTGAAGATTACTTCAAATCAGCCGCAGTTCGTAATTAATCTATTCTCCATTGCATTCTATTTCCATATTACCGGCCTTAGGATTCGGTAATTGAATAACTTCATCGCCAGGATTCATACTTTTATACATCGCCCTGCAACAACTTGCCATTCTCGCATTTTTCCCTTTATATTTCCATAGACATTGAACTCAAGAATTACTTCCTTTTCATAATTGGATTCAAGTATAATTTCATTATTCTGGACAATACCCCTGATTTCGGTAGACTTATTAAAGTCATCTGTGCTAACGCCTACTCTTCATCTATTACTTACTTTCCTTAATCATTGGTCAGGAAAGGTCAAATAGATTATTGACTTTTTCGGGTAAAGGGTGTATAACATAATTATAAAAGGTCAAAGATAGTCAAAGTCAAACATTGAATAGGACCTTAAGCAAATGAGGTTAAAGAAAAAGATTTTCAAATAACATTTAGGAGGTTTTTTATATGTTTCCATTTTTTAATAAAGATTTCTTCAAATCCATGTTGGATGGTCAAAAAGAATTGGAGATGAAAGCCCCAAATGGTGCCGTTTACCGTTTTTCAACCAATGCCATCGATGAAAAAACTTTTGATAGATTTCGGAATAGACTGGAAGAAGCAACAAAAAGTAAGGATCAAACCGCATTTGATCAAACATGGAATGAATTAACGGCTAAGAACCAATTGAAACCAAATATAGAAACTGAATTCAAAAAATTTCATGATAATGTTCAACAATTTTTCCAAGAAACAAGTCCATTTTTCAACAAAAGTGATTTCTCATTATTAAATGATCCATTTTTCACAGAAGCTAAAGCATTATCGGAAGAATCGATTAATAAACAAATTGAACAACATCAACAAAAAATCGAAGAACTTCAAAACAAGAAAAATAATATGGATACAGAAAAAAGAAAATTACAAATAAAGGAAGAAATTACGAATAAGAAAAACAGTATAGATGCGAAATTGGATGAATTCGCGAAAAATCTTGATAATGATGAAATGAAGAAAAAATTGACAGATGAAATGACAAACTTAAATGAAGAGATTAAACAACTCGAAAACGAATTACAAAATTTATAATGAACTGAATTGGAACAGAATTCTAGTTGACAGTTAAATGTGGGTACTATTGTATCAAAAGTATATTTAGCATTTAATCCATACTATAAATAGAAATATGCTTTTATAAAAAATAAGCCAGCAATATACAAGTTATGAATAAAATCTTGTATATTGCTGGCTTTTTTCAGAGTACATGCTCCTTGCATTTAAGAGGTCTTTTCCCAAGTGAAATCTTTTGCTTGAAAATACTTTTCCTTTAATTAATGTCTAGAACACTGCTATATCGTTATCAGAGAAAAAAATCTTATGTCTCGTTATCAAAATGTTTAACTCTATTTACTATAAGAAGCGCAATTTGTTACTTTTGCTCCCATAAATATTTTACAACTGTATCATATTCTTTCTGCGATAAGGAACCGGGTGCTGACTTTGGCATATTTTTTGAGACAAATTCTAAAAGATCCTCTTGATTGTTAAAATCTGAGTGGATTTTAACACCATCAATCTTTGCTTGACCCCCGATAATGTCTCCAGAACTATGGCAAGTGATACAGCTCTTTTGAAATACTTCATTCCCAGCAGATGGAGATGCCTTTTCCTGTGCCGGCGCACTTTTCTCTCCATCCGCCTGCTCAGTTGCAGGTGCATTTGCTTTCTCATCTGCCAGTTCTCCATTGCTGCATGCACTCATTACTGCTAGCAATAAAATAAACAAAGCAATACCAAAGTCCTTCTTCAAATCAACACCTCTATCCAATTAGTTATTAGGGATCGCCATAGTTTGATGATTATGACTTTAAGAATAAAACCTATGAAAATAGCAATACCTAGATATATACTATTTGCTATTTCCCATTAATATGCCTTCTTACAAGACAGGCTCGATGTTCAATGAAAAAATGAAGAAATTCAAAAAATTAACTTTTTCTTTTATTAAATTTATTTTCATACATCATGTCATCTTTAGATCTATTAATCCTCCTCAACATTATTAGAATCCTTATTAGCTTTGAAATGGTGGTACAAGGTTCCTGTCCCCTGTCCCATTGTTCAGTTTATCAATCAGTTGTGAAATTTAACTTATCTTTACGCTTTTTCATTTCTTCTACGGCAGCTCAAGTCTCCTTGTTCATGATTCTCTCTGATGTCATAAAGATTCCATAACCATATATAATAGTCGCAGCAATTGAAAACGACAGCATGATGACAATATGTCCGCTGTTTTCCCCAAAAAAGAACACTGCCGGCGGCTGGATATCTTTAAAATAAGAGCGCACTCGATTATATCCCAAGGTAGATATGATAAATGAAAAGGAGCTTAGGATACCTAACCATAAAAAGAAACGATCATAATATTTCTTTACTATTTGGTACTTTAGCTTTGAAATCTTGCCTTTGGCCCTTAAATAAACAGTAACCATTGTTGAACAGGTAACAAGCCAAACAACAATCAATAGACTGAACCAAAACAGATGCTCCCGAACGAGATATAACGATGGAAGATTAAGATGCGCAAGCATATAAAATAATGTAAATCCCAATATATAATCTCCCAATCTTTTACTATAGGTAATTCCTTTCATCCTCATAAAGAGTGGAAATACGAACGCCAGTACAACTAGGAAAATACATGATGCTATTATTATTGCTGTCAGTGGCTGCTCTGCATCAATACTAGCAATTCCCATTAATCCAAAAATAATAGGCAGTATAGTAAAAATTAAAGTATGAGACAGCTTAAATTGTTCTTGTTTAGCTGCTAGTTCTTCTTTTCTCTTGCGATTTTTTGTTCTTTTGCTCATAAAGTCACCTCCAAGTACTTAGACCATAAAAAATTATAATTTATTTATGGTCTAAATACTATAAAGCAGAAACCTATTTGGCTCCTGCTTCATTTTGTTGCTTTATAATAAACTCACAAAAAAGTCATAAAAAAAGCGACGATCCCGGGGGAACGCCGCTTGAAAACTATTAAACTGTTGGCAATGGTTTCTTGATCCACTCATTATAGAACGTATCGATATCTGGTTCGAAATCGAGAATAATCGGATACCATGGAGGGACTGCTTCAACCTCCAGCTGAGTTGCACAACTTGGGCAATAATATTCACGAATCACCTGCCACTCTGTATCTGGAGACATTAATTTAGGATAAATTTCATTCATTTTCTCCTCTGTGTCCCTCACAAAAATGCGCGCATGTAGCTTCCAATTATCTTTATAATCACAGAATTCATGACCACAGTCGCATTTGACCATACGAGCTCCATTTGCTTTTTGCACAATATATAGATGCAATCCATATGGAAGCAAGATCGGATCATCCCAGCTCACACGATCTTGCAACACTTCCCTATAAATTTCAAAACGCTCAGGGTCTTTATGGCCTGTCATCATATCTTTCAACTGATAAAACTCTAATGTTCCATCAATCAACTCGCCAATTCTTTTCTTATCATATTTTGCCATTTTCTTCACCTCTTTGTCTTATTTTTTTATTTTTTCTTTTTTTTGAATCGATTGATACGTGACCCTAGCGTAGGTACACCTAAATCATCTTCATAGATCATCCATTCTTCAGGAATGCTCCAGAAACTCTTGAATTCATTTGTAAACTTTTCACTTAAAGCAAAGCTTTGTGCATACATATGTTTAACCTGTATCGCAGCATCTTCATTCAAAATCTTCGTTCTTTCGCCTTCCATCCACTCTTTTGTTGGCAAACTGCGATCTAAACGTTCCTTGCGAATTTGCTTACGTTTTTGTTCAGTCGCTTTTAAATCAACCGTATAAGCTTCATTTTCTTTCGTAAAGATACACCCATAAACTTGTTCAGCATAACGAAGAAGGATGTACTTTTCATTCAAATCGTTTTCAACCAGCTTAGGATCTCTTTCAAGCGGATCACCAAATCCTGGGCCCCCACGAAGGTAGTTCATAATCACATCGTAATCACCAAATTGTTCTTGTGTAGATACCGCCTGTCTGTCACGGTACACAACCTCAGCATCCATATTTTCCTCATAAGTTGGATTGTCTGGATCTATATCTCCGCCTAACGGGATTGGAAGACCCTTCTCAATACGTTCCTTGATGTTTGTTTTATTCGCCTGGAATCGATACCCTGCAGATGCTGGATACCCGCCCATTAGTCCACAGTCTGTCGCCATTACTCCAGAGCCAGCCACAAACATGGTCCATTCTTCTGCACCCCATCCTAAACGGAGTGATTGCCAGCCATTTCCACCACGGTATTTGCCAGACCCTCCTGATCCAGGTAAAACTTGCCTTCCTAAAAAGATGAGCGGTTCAAGCAATTCCCAAATTTCCATGTCCCCCATGTCTCCCTCTGGATTCCAAAGAGCAGCAGAATGGCTAATTCCATCTTGAACAGCACTTGCTCCAACCCCGCAAGCTGAGGTTTCAAAGCTATTCATGGCAGATAATTGACCGTATTGATCATATCCTCCGCCCATCAGCCAGTTAGATGTATGTGCATTTCCAGCGTTTACTTCCTCTAAATAACCGCGTCCAAAGTAAGAACGGCTCAATCCGCGCCAAAGCGGAGACCATGCTGCTACCAGCGCATGCCATGTATTGGAATGGGCTGAACGAATATCGTCTGGGTTAAACCAGGATCCATATGGAATTCCAAATTTACTTGCGTAATAGGCACCATCATTAATCCGGTCATTTGGTACAAGCGTTTGTGAAAGCATGACCCATATTCCGCTCGTGATCGAAACAGGTGTTGCATTGAACGGGTGCCAGCCCCAGCGATTTGCCCCTTCAAAGTCAATTTCAAACTTGGCATCTTTATGAACCGTGATTTCGGATGGTGTATGAATAATCGAATTAAGCTTGGCAAATGACGGAAGATCCAAATCTTTAAAAGGGACATCTACAAATGAAGCTTGACGGTATTTCCCCGGAATTAACATGGTTTTTACCTGATTAACAAAGCCTCTGCGTCCATCCTCAATAATTTCACGCATAAATTGTTTATAAGCGTCAACGCCCTCTTCCTTGATCACATCTAATACAAGGTCACGGATCATATGACATCCAGCGATACGCGTTTTTTCATCCAATGTCCAGTATTTAACCGCACGTACGGACCTTGTGCTTTCAAGCAGCCAGTCTTTCGATAACACGTCATTTTGTCCAATTTTTCGACATGTTACTTGATATCCATCATCATATCGTTGGACTGGACCCATTGGCATACTTCCTGGTGCAGATGCTCCTGTATCAATTACATGTGTTACACCGCCAGCCCAGCCTATCACTTCACCTTCCCAGAAAATCGGGACAAGTGTATGAACATCACATGTATGGACATTTCCTACATGATTATCGTTATTACAGAAGATATCTTTATCGGCAATACCAGGATTATCCTCGTAATCGTTTTCAATCATAAATTTAATCGCAGCACCCATTGTGCCTACATGGATAATAATCCCGGTTGATGTCACAATCGAATCGGCTTCAGGTGTATACAAACTAAAGCATAATTCGCCTTCCTGCTCAACAATTGGCGACGCAGCCACCTTTTTTGCCGTTTCCCTTGCATGAACGACTCCGCCGCGAAGCTTAGAATAGATTTTTTCAAAACGAATCGGTTCGCTTTCCTTAAATGGAAGCGTCGTTAAACCAGCATAATGACCCGTTTCTTTACTAATTTCATCTATTTCCTTTCGCATTTCCTTTAGCGTTTTCCCATCCCAGCCAATCGTATTTTTCTTTTGTTGAACGTCCTTAATTGTTTTTACCAAATTCGGTACCCCCTTAAGTTTTTAAAATTCAACCCTTTACTTGATCTCCTTTAGATGGAAAATACGATTTTCATCGAGATATGCCTCAAACCCAATCGGAACGACCAATGTGGTGGCTGTTGATTCAATAATTGAAAAATCATGAATCCGGTTACCTGGTAACAATTTTTCCATTTCATAAATTTTTGCTTGAAGAGACTCCCCATTCCAATAAATTTCACGAAGTCCTAGAAAGGCTTCGACAGGTGGTGTTTCACCATATAATGGTTCCTTAGGAATTTGAGGTTTTGCTACTTCAACAACCCCCCGAACAATGGCACCTGTGATGGAATAGCCAAGCTCTGGAGAAAGAGCTGATTTTGCATAGACCCGTGCATAAGTCTCTTCGAAGGTCTTTACAAGATTCTCCCAATCATCGATAGATTTAAAAGAAGAAATGGGAGCCTCAATTTCGAGGTCATTTAATTGACCCTGATATTGCATCCGGTAAAGAAGACGGAAATCAACTTCTTCTGGTGCATAATCATTTTTCTTAAATTCCTCTGTCACCTTTTTCTTTAATTCATCCCATGCTGCCTGTAACTCTCTACCCGCTAAGATGATATCGGAATCCTCTGGCCTGTCATCGACATTTAGATCCAATGTTTTGTCATAACGATATTCAAAATCAGCTGCCCCACAACCAAATGCTGAGAATCCAGCTGCCCAAGCAGGGATCAAAACGTCTTCAAAGCCTAGCCCCTTCGTGTACCCCGCCGTGTGCAGCGGACCTCCACCACCGTACGAGAAGCAAACATATTGTGAAGGTGAATATCCTTTTCCTAGAATCATAGATTCAAGGTAGTTTCGAAGCTGTGATTCTAATAGTTCAATTACCCCATATGCGGCATCCTCAACCGATAACCCAAGTGGATCTGCAATTTGTGTTTTAACCGCTTCATAGGCTTTTTCCTTTGAAAGCTTAATGATTCCGCCAATGAAATTATCTGGATTGATTAGACCAAGTACGACGTGACAATCAGAAACGGTAACCGTATCAAGACCACCATGAGGGTTACATACACCGACTCGGGATCCCGCACTGTCTGGTCCTAGAGTAATATTTCCATAGTTAGGATCAATTCGAACAAAGCTTCCAGTACCCGCACCGGTTGTATCCATGGAAACAAGCGGCAACGACAGGACAAGGCGAGCCATATCAGGACTTGCATTAATCGCTAATTCCCCTTGCGTAATCAGACCAATATCAAAGCTTGTTCCGCCAATATCGGAACATGCGACATTTTTCAATCCAAGCTGTTCTGCTAAGTATTTGGCTCCAACCATTCCCCCGATCGGACCTGAAACGCAGGTTCTTGCTAATTCATTTGCTTTTATACTGATTGTGCCACCGTGACTGGCCATAATCCGCAGATCAAAATTGGTTCCTGCTTCCCTTAATGCTGTATCAATGTTTTCTAATGTTTTACGTGAAGGTTCCGCAGCATATGCCTCGACAATCGTTGTATTGGTTCGGTGGGATTCTTTTCGTACTGGATAATAATCTACGGTGGCAAAAACTTTAATGTCTTTATTTGCTTTTGCTACGATCTGTTCTGCAATATCGCGAATTTTCCTTTCATTAGCAGGGTATTTATAGGAGTGAAGTAAGCTGATGACAATCGCTTCTACATCCTCATCAATCAGTTTTTGGATAGCTGGTTCAATTTCATGCTCGTAAAGAGGAATGACAACGTTTCCAAAAAGGTCCACCCTCTCTGTTACGCCAACTGTCCATTTTCTTGGAACAAGAGGTGGATCAAAGTGATGTGTATTAATATGGATTTTGTCTGAATAGGAATAGCCGAGGAATGACTGAAGCCCACGACCCATTCGATGGTTATCCTCCATCCCTTTGTTAACCACTAATCCAACACGACGCCCTACCCGTGAAACAAGGCGGTTAAGCATCGCAGTTCCGGAATAAACACCTGCAAGTAGGTTAGGGAATTCCTCCTCCATTTTCGCATCCCATTGGTTCAAAGCATCTTTAGCTGAGTTTAATAGTCCAATATGTTCATCTAGTGGAGTGGTCTGTGCCTTTCCTACAACAAAATCCCCTTTTGAATCAATAATAAATGTGTCTGTCATTGTACCGCCGGCATCAATGGCAAGAATTTGAGATTTGGCCAAATAAAACTCTCCCTTCAAGTGTAAGTAAATGAATGAAACAGCAATTTATGTACAAATATGATCGTCATATTTTTGCTGTCATTGATAATATTGCAAGTAGTGTGCCAACAACTCAAAATCGGCTAACTTTATATAAAAGTAGCTCTATGATGAATTTTATTAAGTGAACCTTACATCCGTGGAGCAAAGCAGGATTCATAAAACTGTAGTGTTTTGCAACACATGTAGCGATACAAATTTTTTTCTTAAAACAACTAATTAACTATTGATATAGATGACCGGCTAGGTTAACATTTTGAATATATTGAATATTTTAAATATTAAATATTCCGTTGTTGTCATCGTTTTTATAATCATTTTCATTTCAATCCCCTTCATGAACCGATTTTAGGAAAAAATGTTACGTATATATGCTGAGGAGGTTTTAATAAGTTGAAAAACCCTTTTCTCTCTATTTTTTCCACACAGGACTTGCTCAATAAAGTAGGCGAAATCAAACATAAATGGGAAAACTTTATGACAAATCCTTCAAATAGTGAAGATCTACAAAACGTCGTTCGGCGCGAAATACTAAATTCATGGAACCGTTGTCTATCAAGCGGACTAAATCCAAATCAAAAACAAGCTAGAACGGCCCTTACCTCTTATGAACTGGAAAAACTTCTTTCTGAATCCGACCTTTATCGTGCAGCCATACCGATTATCGATCATATTTATAACACTTTAATTGGTACTGGCTACTTAATTACACTTAATGATGAAGATGGGAAAATGATCTATTTAAAAGGCGAACCAGATATTATGAGGAAAACGAAAAAAATGAATTTTTCACCTGGAATGGATTGGAGTGAACGTGCAGCCGGAACCAATGCCATCGGTACAAGCATTGTTTCTAAAAAGCCCATTCAAGTTTTTTCCGCTGAACATTTCTGTGAAGGCTTCCATCCCATGACCTGTTCATCATCACCTATTTTTCATCCCTATACCAAAAGTGTCATTGGAGCCATCGACTTTACTGGATTTTGGCCAAGCACACAACCACACACACTTGGGTTAGCCGTCTCCCTCGCACAGATGATTGAACAACAACTTCTTACCATTTATAGAACAAAATTTACGCAACTTGAAGAATATTATCATCAATATACATTCAAATGGAGGGATCATTCTGTCTTTGTCATTAGTAACGAATCCGTTCTTGTTAATGGAGATCCCACGTTACTGAATGCCTTAAATTTGAAAAAAGAGACAACCTTTGATAACCATTTAATAATGAAAAGACTTCTTCAACATCCCAATCATTTCATGAATCTTGTAGAAGGATTTCAATTTATCGACTTGAAACCGATCATCATCAATAAAGAAGAGATTGGTTACTTAGCTATTTTCAAATCTAAAAGTAGTCCTACATCCAGCGCGCTAACCCATACAAAGGATCATCATTTGATCGGTGAGTCCGCAGAAATGAAGAATATTTTACATAAATGTCGGCAGCTTGCATCAATCAACACCCCGATTTTATTAACTGGTCAAACAGGCACGGGAAAAGAGGTTATTGCTAGGTATATTCATGAAGTAAGTTCAAGAAATGATAAACCTTTCATCGCCATTAATTGCGGTGCCATACAGAAGGAGCTAATTGGAAGTGAACTATTCGGTTATGAAAGTGGTACATTTACCGGAGGAAAAAAAGAAGGAAAAAAAGGAAAATTTGAAGAAGCAAACGGTGGTACGATCTTTTTAGACGAAATCGGAGAAATGCCGATTGATTTACAGGTGCATTTACTAAGGGTACTTCAGGAAAATGAGTTTACAAGATTAGGTTCATCAAAGAACATTAAAATAGACGTAAAAGTAATTGCCGCAACAAACAGAAACCTAGAGGCCATGATTGAGGAAGGACAGTTTAGAAAAGACTTGTTTTTCAGGCTAAATGTGATCTCTATTACGGTTCCCTCGTTATCGGAAAGGAAAGAAGACATCATACCAATCAGCGATTACTATTTAACTCTATTTGCACAAAAGTATCATAAACCTTTTCCTTTTCGTTTAGCAGAGAAAACAAAAAGTTTCTTTTTAAGCTATAAATGGCCAGGCAATATAAGAGAATTAAGGAACGCCCTTGAACATGCCGTCATCTTTAGCAGTTCTGCTGAAATTGAAAAAAGTCACCTACCCGATTATTTAGCCAACTTTCAAACCCAACAATCCCTTGACGAGGTAGAACATGCAAGCTTTTCCATAATGGAAAAAGTAGAAATGGAGCAAATAAGAAAACGCTTAGTTCAAAGTGGATGGAATATTTCGGCTGTTTCAAAAGAATTGAAAATGGCAAGATCCACCTTATATCGGAAACTTAAAAAATATAATTTAAAGGAATTGGATTTTGTGAAAATATAATAATACTACGTAATGACATCCTACTAACAAAGAGGTGCCAGGCATCATCCAATTTCTGGATCATGCCTGGCATTATATCTTTACTTTACCCTTTCATCACTAGTAAATGGATGGCTTACTAACAAACAAGTGGCAGCGTATAATGGCAACTAAATCAAGCAATAATTTTTCAACAACGGTCTGCCTTATGGGGTTATTTACTTTTTTCATGGATTGTTGATTTTTTCTTTTAACTTTCTCAACATTGGTGTCACTATAGGTCCTTGTACCATGTCCGCCTGTGGTTTTAGCTAGCAATTCTTTTACTTCATCTTTTCTCTAACTTTTTGAGAGTTACATCATTTCACTGTCCCCGTCCCATCAACATTCTTTTCCAAAGTTATCAAGCAATGCACGCACTTCATCTGTTGATTTCGTGTTCATCAATTGATTTCTTAATTCACCAGCTCCACGGAATCCTTTGACATAAATTTTGAAAAAGCGATGAAGCCCTGTGATTGAACGTGGCAGTACTTCCGCATATTGATCTTGAAGATCAAGCTGCAGTCTTAAAAGATCAAGGTATTCTTTACTGCTATGCTCTTTTGGCTCTTTTTCAAAAGCAAAAGGATTTTTAAAAATACCTCGCCCGATCATAACGCCATCAATACCATATTGTTCAGCAAGCTGCAGCCCAGTTTGACGGTCAGGAATGTCTCCATTGATTGTTAGTAGCGTATTTGGTGCGATACGGTCACGTAATTTTTTGATTTCCGGAATTAGCTCCCAATGCGCATCTACTTGGCTCATTTCCTTTCTTGTACGTAAATGAATAGAAAGGTTCGCAATATCCTGTTTTAAAATATGCGTTAGCCACTCCTCCCACTCCTGAACCTCCTTATAGCCAAGTCGTGTTTTCACGCTGACAGGCAGTCCGCCCGCTTTTGCTGCTTGAATAAGTTCTGCCGCAACGTCTGGACGCAGAATAAGGCCACTACCTTTCCCTCTCGATGCCACATTCGGTACAGGGCAGCCCATATTAATATCGATGCCTTTAAATCCTAGCTCTGCCATGCCAATACTCATTTGACGGAAATATTCGGGATTATCCCCCCAAATATGTGCCACCATTGGCTGTTCATCTTCTGTAAAAGTCAAACGGCCACGCACACTTTTCATGCCCTCTGGATGACAATAGCTATCCGAGTTTGTAAACTCTGTGAAAAATACATCCGGTCGACCGGCTTCACTTACTACGTGACGAAAAACAACATCTGTCACATCTTCCATTGGTGCAAGTACAAAAAATGGTCGTGGTAAATCACGCCAAAAATTATCTATCATATTAAAAATCCTTTCATTACGGATACCAGGCCCAACCTTTATCACAAAATTCTTCTTATTCACTTATATCATGCTTAATAACTTACTTTCAAACACAAGTACATTTGGACATTTATAATTTGTGAATAACTATTGTGAAAATCGACAATGTTTTACTTTAACGAAAATCGGTCCTGAATGGTATTTTTATAAACAAAAAAGCAGATGGTATAGATTTTTCTATATCAACTGCTTTTCTATTATACCAAATCCAACCACGCGACCGCTTAACAATGTCCAGATTGTATGTGGCAACACATGGGGTGCTAGTGAATTTACAAGTTAATAAACAACTCCCCTATATAATAATTACTGTAAATAATTATTCAGAAGACTATTGATTGAGTGATTTATTTCATTTATGTTAGGATTTTCTACTTTCGTATCGTTAATGCTATATTTCCTTTTTAGTTGAATAATTCTTCCTATACTTTCATTTAATCTTTGTTCTGAAATTTTCCCATCTTGAACAGCAGTTTTTAGAGAGGAGGTAATCTTTACAACATTATTATAGTCATGTCCTACTAAAATAATATCGCTTCCTGCCTTTACTGATTCTACCGCTGCTTTACCAATATCAAAATGTTCTGTAATGGCTCCCATTGTCATATCGTCCGTTATGATTACTCCCTTGAAACTAAGTTGTTTTCTAAGAAGATCCGTCATGACAGCTTTTGACATGGACGCTGGATTAGTTTTATCTAATTGAGGCAATAAGATATGGGCGACCATCACAACATCTGCTCCTTGATCAATCGCACGTTCAAACGGAATTAACTCTAGTTCTTTAAGTTCCTTAAAGCTTTTATTTACAATTGGGAGTTCCAGATGGGAATCAACCGATGTATCTCCGTGACCAGGAAAATGCTTAATTGTAGGGATGACGTTTTGCGACTGAAGCCCTTTCATCGTTTGAATCCCAAGTTTACTTACTATTTCCGCTTTGTTCCCAAATGATCGATCCCCGATTACTGGGTTATTTGGATTGCTGTTAATATCAAGAACAGGTGCAAAATCGAGATTTAAACCAAATTCTTTTAATTCATGCCCTAAAAGTGTTCCGACTTTATAAGAAAACTCGGGATTATTTACCTTTCCAATCTGTTTATTTGAAGGAAAGTTAACAAGACCACCTGGCAATCTCGTTACTCTTCCTCCCTCTTGGTCAATGCCTAAAAGAAGCGGTAGACTCGAACTGTTTCCAGTTTTCAGTTGATTCATAAGTTGTACGGTTTGTGCAGGGGTTTCTAAATTATTTTTATAAAAAATAATTCCTCCGACATGGAATTGGCTTATTAATTTTTTTGTGTTTGTATCCATTGTAGTCCCAGAAATCCCAGCAAGAATCATCTGGCCAATTTTATCTTCTAAGCTCATTTTAGAAATTACTTCTGAAATGGTTTGATTTTCTTGTTGATTTGGCTCTTTTTCAATTTGTGCTTGTTGATTTGGTGCCTTTTCAAGCTGTGTAAAGAGTGAGATATGGTCAACTTTAGGATTTGGCTTCTGCTCTGTTTTTATTGGTAAAACCCATAATAAATCAGTAGAAGTCGTTGCATGATAGACAAGAATCATTTGGTCATGAGTTGAATCTTTATAGTGTCGAATGGCATCGGGTTCTCCACCAGTTTTCTTAATTTCATTTAAAGAAATATTTTGTAGTTCTGAATCATAAGATCGTATATCATTCACAGTATTATTGGCATAGCCGATAGTAGCATGATGACTTTTGTATTCCTCATACCTGCCTTTAGCAGTTTCCGAAATATGGTCTGATTTTCCCCACACATTATTCACTTCCTTCCATTCTGTCTTACCGGAAATGAAAGAAATGTTTGGAACCTTACCTTCCTTAGACAAGGAAAACGTTTCCTCTACTAATTTCTCAATATTTGAAATCTGACCCTTCTTCGAATCCACTGTTTTTTCACTGGAAGGATTAGTTATAATTGGGCTTTCTTTAGCTGGCGTCTGTTCGCTATCATTTTCTTTGATTGCATAATAAACTCCAATGATTAAGGCAAACATTAAAAGTAGAATCGTAAAAATAAGTAGCTTTTTTCGAGAAGCCCTTTGTCTTTTCACATTCCAATTCCCCTTTCTAACTTTTTATATGGTAAGTTTAGGGTTAATATTTTACCGTAAATTTATCGTTATGCCAATTAACTTTAATATCAACGATAAAATTGGACTTGTTAGTACAGGGGATTCCTCTTTAATAACTTTTTCCTTCTTCCAAAATGTTCAGCAACACTGTTCTTTCAGAGAGGAATAAGAAAAATAGGCTTGATTCCAATGAAATAGGAACCGTGTATAAATGTCATCGTATTCAAGTACACTTTTGTTTGTTTAAGGATGTACAAAATTACTCATAACTTCTTTTGTTAGATGATTCTTTATACGCTACAAGTTTCGCACAATGCTGACTATAATGAATTGCGAGACACACTCTAATTAAGCAAAAAAGTTAGTTATGACTCATTCCTATTCTTGAAAGTGAATTATTTACATAGAAAAGCCCCTACAAATTAATGTAGAGTCCATATGTGCTCCTAGTTTATTTTATGATTAGGATTTTTATTTTTTAGTTACATTTCATGTACAACAATTTTTATCTTTTGCTAAAACCCACATTCTTCCGTTTGAGTTAAAATAAAGATTTGCTACGGGGCCCCCATTTTGAAGGATTTTTGAATAAAAAATGGCCGCTTTTTTCAGCACTTTTTTCGTCACTTTTCAGGAGTTAAAAATAGTTTTACTAAAATGGAGAAAAGAAAAGATCGAAAAAAGGCAGACAGGACAAGGGTTTGGCATGAAAAAGACCCCGAAATCGCAAAAGATTTTTTACGTAATCAGGGTTGGTTTAGCAACAGTTTATTTTCACTAGCAAATGTTTATTTTGGGGTTACACTATTAATGTCAAACTTGTAACGCACCGAGGGACGAAGGGACAGGTTCATTGACCCAGTTAATTTTCATAATCGAAAATGCAATAAAACGATTACTTAGATTTGGTCCACAGGCACGACCCGAAAGAATGGTGATTTTGTCGTATAAGCCATAAAAGAAACTCTAAAAGGTTTGCACACAAAAAGCCCGGTTTTGTAACTGGGCTTAATACTTGACTCTTATTATTTCAAATCTAGCTGGGCTACACATTCAACATGGCTTGAGTGGTGATCGCAGACATATTTATTTAGTAGTATGTAGCAGTGTTTACCATAAGATTAAATTCGGACTTTATCCTCATCTTCCAAGGTATTCTAACATATTATATTTAAGTCCCTTTTCCACAGAAAAAAAATTTCAAAAACATTCCCTTATAAATTCCACTCCGAAAAATTTATCGTTCTGTGATAACTCAGTAATTTTGGATTGTTCAATTATTTCTTCATCAATTTCTTTAATTCTTTCTCTTAAAATAGGAAAAATTAATTATATAACTACTCTCTTTTCTTATATTATATGATGATAAATGTAACAATAATAAACATGATCCCAATAATAGCAAAATAGAGCACAAGAAGTGGCGCTTCTCGTGCTCTATTTTGCCATTGTTACACTAATAAATAACACTGTATAATCTATTTACCGTTTCAGCTATCTTTGTCTCTGGAGTATTTGCAAATCCAATAACTAAATCAATTCTATTTTTTTGCTTAAATTTGTTTTTTAACATGAAACGTTTCAGTGTATATATTTCTAATTTTTCTTGCTTAGCCTTTTTTTCGATTTCATCATAGTTTTTATCCGATTTAAAATGGACAAAGAAGTGAAGACCCGCAGGTATATCCTCAATATGAATATCATCTTTAAAACGATTTAAAAGCTCGTTTATTAACAATTTTCTTTTCGTTTCATAATAATGATTCATCCTTTTTACATGTTTATTGTAGTGACCATTTTCTATAAAATAATGCAATGTGAAAAGATTTAGCGTATTGCTAGACTGCATTAAATCAGGATAATTGTTGTGATATTCTCTTAATAAATCTGGTGGTAATACCATATAACTGATACGTAATCCAGGTAACATTGTTTTCGAAAAAGTCCCCGTGTAGATGACACGTTGATCTCTGTCCAAACTTTGTAAAGAGGGAATATTATCTGTTTCATACTTAAATTCACTATCATAATCATCCTCTACAATATACCGATCACTAGAATAAGTTGACCAATTTAATAATTCAATACGTCTAGAAATAGGCATAATTTTACCTGTGGGAAATTGGTGTGATGGTGTAACAAAAACAAAATTTGCTTTGGACGATTCGATTTCTTGTATACTAATTCCTTTATCATCCATTTTTATAGGATGAATATCAAACTCCATACTCTTAAGTAAATGATACAATCGAGAGTACCCAGGATCCTCTACTGCGATTACCGAATTCTTATTCTGAATCCCCATTAATTGGCGTATTAATGATATTGTACCTGCCCCAATGACAATTTGCTCAGGCTCACAAATAACCCCACGAGTTAAGGCTATCAAATGACAAATGGTTTTTCTTACGATATAAGGACCTTGAGGATGTATAATTTCTGAGAGATCTCTTTTATGATTATCCATCGCTTTTTGTTGACATCTTAACCATTCTTTAAAAGGAAAAAACGATATATTTGAGGTCATATGAGAAAGTGAAAGCCATCCTTCTTTATCAGCTAAGCTTTCTTTTAGGTCACTTGGTAATTGATTTTTAACCGAGTCTTTTTGATGGATAAACTGCGTAATATTTTCAACATAGTAACCTTTTCTTTCAGTGGTATAGATATATCCCTCAGCAAGAAGCTGGTCATATGCATTCATAACGGAGTTAACACTAATCTTTAATTGATGTGCTAATGCTCTTTTTGAAGGCAGCTTTTCATCAGGTTTCATTTTCCCTTGTAATATACTCTCCTTTATTCCTTCATAAATCTGTTGATATATATAATTCGTTTTCAAATTTTTATCTATCGATAAATAGATCATGAGCATCCCTCTTATAACTGGTACCTTCATTTTTTTTATTTTGGTACTTTTTATTATACCAAAAAGGTGTAAAAATACCATTATATTCTAACTATTTCAAATTATAAAAAATGAGGGTGATAAAGATGACAACTTCTTATTTAACTACAAAAGAATTACAAGAAAAAAGAAAAAAATATGTTCCAAAAGGTGTAAGCAATGGAAACTTAAACATTGCACTTAAGGCTTCAGGGGCAACCATTATAGATATAGATCAAAACGAATGGATAGATTTTGCTGGCGCAATCGGAACATTAAATGTGGGGCATAGTCATCCAAAAGTAACCGCAGCCGTAAAAGAGCAAGTGGAAAAGTTTTTGCATCCTGGATTCAACGTTATGATGTACGAAGGATACATTACTCTTGCGGAAAAATTATGCGGAATCACACCTGGTAATTTTGAAAAGCAAGCTATTTTCTTTAATTCAGGTGCTGAAGCAGTTGAAAATGCGATAAAAATTTCTCGTCGTTATACTGGACGACAAGCTGTAGTTTCATTTGTCCGTGGGTATCATGGAAGAACAAATTTAACTATGGGAATGACAAGTAAAGTTAAACCATATAAGTTTGGTTTTGGTCCTTTTGCTCCTGAAATTTACCAAGCGCCATTTCCCTTATATGTATCACAAGCCAAGTGATATGACAGATGAAACATATATTGACCTAAAGATTGAAGAATTTAAAGACTTTTTCATTGCTACAGTAGCTCCAGAGACTGTTGCTTGTGTGGTAATGGAACCTGTACAAGGTGAAGGCGGATTTATTGTCCCTCCGAAAAAATTTGTACAAGCTGTAAGTGAATTCTGTAAAGAACACGGTATTGTGTTTGTGGCAGATGAAATCCAAACTGGATTTGGTCGAACAGGGAAATTATTTGCTATTGACCATTTTGACGTAACACCAGATTTAATCACGGTCTCCAAATCATTAGCAGCTGGTTTACCATTAAGTGGTGTTGTAGGCAGAACTGAAATATTAAATGTTGCAGATCCAGGCGAATTAGGTGGCACATATACAGGAAATCCGGTTGCTTGTGCTGCTGCATTAGCTGTAATAGATATTATAGAAGAAGAGAATTTAGTTGAAAAATCTGAAATCCTTGGGCAAGAAATTGAATCTAAATTAAAAGAACTTACTGAAAAACATGATTACGTTGGAGATATCCGTCGATTAGGCGCAATGGTTGCAGTGGAAATTGTTGAGGATCGTAAGAGTAAAAAGCCTAATAAAACAAAAACAGCTGAAATCGTTAAATATGCGAACGAAAATTGCCTATTACTCCTTTCTGCTGTATTGAAAAGTAATGTTATTCGCTTCTTAGCACCATTAGTTACCACCGATGAAGAATTATTAAAAGGACTTTCAATATTGGAAAATGCATTTAAATAAAAAACTTGTTAAAGCTTAATATCGGTTTAGTAGGACAATTTTACCTTCCAATATCCGTTTTCTATGTTAGAAAACCAGATCTTGGAAGGTAAATCTAAACCCGCGAGACCATTAATTACATAGTTTAATATGGTCAAATAAAAAGGTTCTTTCGTCATAGTGGTACTTTAATGATGTTCAAAAGAAATTAGAAGTGAGGTGCATGGAAAATGTCAAACTATTTTAAAGTGAATAACCCTGCAACTGGTAAACTAATTACAGAAGTAAAAATAAACTCTGTAGAAGAAATTAAACAATCCTTAAAAAATGGTCATGAAAGTTTTAAAAAATGGTCCAAAGTTAATGCACATGAACGCTCAAGATTATTAAAAAATTGGTCTCAAAAAATACAAGAAAATAAAGCAGATATAGCAGAAGTGATGACATTAGAAAATGGAAAGCCACTTAAAGAATCATTGGGTGAAGTCGACTATGCGACGAGCTATATTGATTGGTATGCAGAAGAGCAAAACGGATATATGGACGTACCATTCCAGCAGCTACTGAAAGAAAGCCAATTGTCGTTAGTAAACAACCTATTGGATTAGTCGCTGCTATTACTCCATGGAATTTTCCAGCAGCCATGATGACTAGAAAAGCTGCGCCTGCTTTAGCAGCAGGATGCACATTCATTGTGAAGCCTGCAGAAGATACACCATTAACCACAATCAAATTAATAGAACTCGCACACGAAGTCGCGATTCCAATTGACGCTATCCAATATGTAATTGGCGATGGAAAAGAAATTGGTGAATTGTTTACAAGCAGTAAATATGTACGAAAAATTACGTTTACTGGTTCTACTCCTGTAGGAAAGGCCTTAATCAAAAATAGTGCCGATACAGTAAAACACATTACTATGGAGCTAGGGGGTCATGCTCCTCTTATCATTACCCAGGATGCTGATTTGGATTTAGCTGTTAGTCAAACGATTGTATCGAAGTTTCGAAATGCTGGGCAAACTTGTGTATGTGCAAATCGCATTATAGTACATGAAAATATTATTGAAGAGTTTTCTGAAAAATTAACGGAAGAAGTTAAAAAATTAAAAGTCGGAAATGGACTAGAAGAGGACATCCATATAGGTCCAATTATTAATGAAAAAGGCTATACAAAGATCGTTTCCCAAATCCATGATGCCATTGATAAAGGTGCTAAAGTTCTTGTAGGAAATGAATATAACGCTAATAAAGAAAAAGGTTATTTCTTTGTATACCCTACTGTTTTAAAAAATGTCAATTTAGATATGAAGATTATGCAGGAAGAAACGTTTGGACCAGTAGCTCCGATTATCAGTTTTAAAGAAATTGATGAGGCTGTGGAAATTGCCAATGGTACTCCATACGGACTTGCAGCTTATTTTTTCACAAATGATTATAAAACTGGAGTTTATTTACATGAACAATTAGACTTTGGTATTGTTGGATGGAATGACGGTGCTCCTTCTGCTGCCCATGTACCATTTGGAGGGATGAAAGAAAGTGGGATTGGACGTGAAGGTGGTATTGAAGGCATTGAGCCATATTTAGAAACAAAATACCTATCAATAGGAGATTTATAGACCCCAACTTTCTCGCTTTCACCCTTGAGTGAGGGAATTATATGAATTGACTGACCATACAAAGAAGCTAACAACCTAAAGGTATAATAGGTTGTTAGCTTCTTTTAATGAGGTAGTAATTTAACCTTAACTAATTACTTACATTTCTTATTGATTCAACTTGTTGTTTTGATACTGGTTTAAATGTAATTCTAGTAAGAATGATTGTAGTAAATAGTGCACTCATAATTATATAGAATGCAGGTGCGGTATTTGATCCTGTTTTACTAACTAAAAATGTAGCGATAAAAGGCGCCGTTCCACCAAACACTGCGTTTGCAAAGTTATAACCTATAGACAACGCGGTATAGCGTATATGTGTTGGGAAAATTTCTGTAATTGCAGCTACCCCTGGACCAGCAAAAAGTGAAATGATAACTGCGAATATAACTAATGCCAATAAAATTATTATAAATGAACCAGTAGAAATCATTTTGAAAAGTGGAAAGGTTAGTAATAAGGCAGATATAGTAGAGGTCAAAAGTAATGGCTTTCTTCCGATTTTATCCGACAATTTACCGAAAATCGGAATTAGTGAAATTAATACCAAAATAGAAGCTGTAGTCGCTATAAATGCTAAATTACTAGGTACACCAAGAATACCAGTCATATAGGAAGGCATATATGTTAGTAAACCATAATATGCAACACTCCAAAATGCTGTAAACCCAAATCCGAAAAATACTTCCTTTTTATAATACTTAATAGTTTCCCTTAAAGGTGAAGACTCACTAGTACCTTTTTTCTTCTCTTTCTCAAATTCTGGTGTTTCGTCAACCTTAGATCTTAGGTAAAGTCCCACTAGTCCAAGAATGCCACCAAGTACAAAAGGAAGCCTCCATCCCCAGGTATATAGAAACGATTCAGGCATTGTGCTTGTTAAGATTAGTCCTGTTAAGGAACCTAATAACATACCTGTTGCAGTACTAACTTGTTGCCAACTACCCCAAAAACCCTTAGATGATTCATCAGCAAACTCTACCATAAATGAGGAAGATCCTCCCCATTCTCCACCTGCTGAAAAACCTTGAGCTAATCTTGCAATGATTAAAAGTACAGGAGCCCATACTCCTACTTGTTCATATGTTGGTAGTATACCAAGCATAAAGGTTCCACCAGCCATAAGAAGTACGGTTAATGCTAATGCTTTCTTTCTACCATTTCTATCCCCATAACTCCCTATAATTATGCCTCCTAATGGTCTCATGAAAAAACCAATGGCGAAAGCTGCAAATGTTGCTAACAGTGGAGTCATGTCATCCTGACCAGCAAAAAAGTTATAAGCAATTATTGCGGCAAAATAGCCATAAATACTAAAATCAAACCATTCAACTACATTACCGATACTTGCGGCTATTACCGCTTTCAATCTTCCTTTTTTGGTACTCATTACATCAACCCTTTCGTTTTCATTTAATTTCATTTTCACATCGTGATCCTATAAGAAAATCTAAACTTTTTAGATTCATGATAAAAGACAAGGTAGAAATACGGGTTGTTCTTGTCGCCATTTTTGACGTGCCTACAAATACTGCTTGGAAATGTTATTCTTTTTATGACATGTTATAAATGTTATCTCCTAGATTAACAACTTCGTAACATTGTTAAAGCAGATATTTAAATCTCTGTTCTAATAATGAACAGAGATTTAAATGATGGCTCACGTACATGAAGAGGCAATTCAAAAGATGCGAAAGATAAATGAATGTAAACGCTATCAAATGATTTATTTCTATTTACAAGGTTATCCAAAAAAGAAATTGCTCATATGATTGGGCGTTCTAAAAAAACCGGCTACAATTATGTGAATGCCTATGAAGAAAAAGGAGTAGATGGCTTAACGATGGAACAATTAACGGGGTCACCACGTAAATAACCCCTGAAAAGGAATTAGTTCAAGTGGGGCAACCAAACTTCCAGTCGATGTCGGTTTTTTCGGTTAAGCATAATTGGACCTTAGCGATTATTGCTTCTTTCATCGAAAAAGAATGGAACAACAATGTACTGATTAAGACCCTAAGCTCTTCTAAAATAGTCCTAACCAGTACACCTTTTTCAGATATTACACCCAGCGAGTAGTAACTACTTTCTTACGTGTATAGAACTCAATTCCATCTTTTCCGTTAGCATGTAAATCACCATAGAATGAATCTTTCCAACCGGAGAATGGGAAGAATGCCATCGGAGCCGGTACACCAATGTTTACACCAAGCATACCTGCGTCAATCGTTTCACGGAATGTACGTACATTTCCTCCATCTTTTGTGTAAATACATGCACCATTTGCAAAACGTGACTTGTTTGTTAGCTTAATAGCTTCTTCAAGGTTTTTCACTCGGCTAATCGATAATACAGGAGCAAAAATTTCATCCTGCCAAATCTTCATTTCACTTGTTACATTATCAAAAATAGTAGGTCCTACGAAATAACCTTCTTCTTTAGCACGTTCATCGTTACGACCATCACGGATAAGTTTTGCACCTTCAGTTACACCTGTTTCTATATATTTAAGTGTTCGTTCTTTATGATTATCTCGAATAACCGGCCCTAAGAAAACGTTCTCATCCAAGCCGTTTCCGATTTTGATTTCATTCGCTTTTTGGACAAGTTTTTCGATAAATTCATCAGCAATTGAATCTTCAACAGCTACAACCGAGCATGCCATGCAACGTTCTCCCGCCGAACCAAATGCAGCAGATATAATTTGCTCAGTTGCATTTTCAAAGTTGGCATCCTTTAATACGATGGAATGGTTTTTAGCTCCGGCAAGCGCCTGAACTCGTTTTAGATTTTCAGTACCTCTTTTGTAAACATACTCTGCTACAGGTTGTGAACCTACAAATGAAATAGCAGCTATGTTTTTGTGATCCAATAAGCCATTTACAACATCATGTGCACCATGAACAATATTGAATACTCCTTTAGGTAGCCCTGCTTCTTCCAATAATTCTGCTAAGCGATTTGCAAGTAAAGGTGTACGTTCAGATGGTTTTAGTACGAATGTATTCCCCGTTACGATTGCCATCGGGAACATCCAGCACGGAACCATCATCGGAAAGTTAAACGGTGTAATACCACCTATAACACCAATTGGATAACGATAAACACCAGATTCAAGATCAGTCGCTATCGATGGTAGTTGTGTACCCATTATCAATGTAGGTGCTCCTGCAGCAAATTCAACACATTCGATTCCACGTTGCACTTCCCCATATGCTTCTTTGAAGTTTTTACCATTTTCAATTGTGATTAATTCTGCTAGTTCATCCCAATGTTCTACTAATAGTTGCTGATATTTAAATAGAATACGAGCACGTTTTGGAATAGCAACTTCTTTCCATATTTCAAATGCTTCAGTAGCTGCTTCTACCGCTTGATTTAAATCTTCTTTTGTTGAAATAGGTACGTAGGCGATTACCTCCCCTGTTGCCGGATTATACACCGGTTCTGTTTTATCCGTTTTTGCTTCAATCCATTCTCCACCTACAAAATTATTAATTAACTTTACTTTTGTTTGAGTCATATTGATACAGTCCTAATAATTATTTTCCCTTGTTTTATTTAGCAATCAGTTCTAAATCCTCTGAAATTTCTTGAATGAAATTCGCTTCGACTTTTATTCCTCTTTTCGCAAGTTCTGCAAAATAAATATCTGTTGGAATAACCTGTTCGGATGCAAAGAATCCTTTTTCTTCAATTAAGTTTTCGCCTAGGATTCTAGTTGTTACTGCAGCAGGAAATCCTACAGAGAACACACCTTGTGACAAATGTGGCCATTTCTCATATGGAGATAAAATACTATCAATCACGTATTTTGATTTTTTACCGTCCTTTTCGCCTTCTACTTCCACCCTAAGTGCTTTATGGTCATCATACTTTTGATTTTCAGATGAAATCTGGATGTTTTTACGTCTTACGATTTCTGCTAGTACTTGACGTGGAACGACTTTATTGCCTCTGACCTCAATTTCTTCTACACTTCCTAGTCCAAGCTCTACTATAAATCGCAATTTGTCTTCAAACGCTTTAGGGAGAGCAAGCTTAAATGTTACATCTTGAATGCCCTTTTCCCTAAATGAAACAGGCATAGTTGCTACCTCAGAATGGATTGTATTAACAACTGTCTGTGTTCCTATCGGTCAGTAAAACCAATCGTTTCTGCTCCTGAAAATGGTTTAACTTCTACATACTTACCTTTCCGGAATTCAAAGGGATTCATAATATATTCATCCAGTAATGTTTCAATCGCATAAGGTGGTACAAAATCATTTTCGCCCATAGCAAAATTCACGATTGCGTCCCTGATATGCACAGATTTCACGGTATCCAGATTTTCATACCCGTATTTCGCCATCACGTTAACAATCCCATGAGCACTGCCTGATCCGACAATTCCGGTAATGCCAGCCTTCTTAAATTCCTCATGCATCGTAAGTTGTTCTTTTGCCCAATGGAACAAGCCGCCGAAATCGGTATAATTCGTTTTTGAATCTAGACATGCTCGCATTACCTTCATATTAAAATGATGCGAACTTCCATTTAGACAAACATCGTATTCTCTCAGTAAATTTCACCAGAGATTCGTGATCATTCAAATCAACCTGATTGATGATTACTTTATATAAATCGCGTCTCTACCTTTCTTTTCTCCAATGCTGCCAAATTAATATCTGCCAACACTATTCTCTCTACTGAATCATTTTCTACAAAATCTTGGATAGCCCCTTCTACTACTTTTCCTGCTCCACCTAATACAGCTATTTTCATAGTAAACACTCCTCTAAAGTGATAATTTTTTGTATTCCTTATACACTTCTGAAAAATCTATTCAATGCTGTCTGGATCTATTTGATAAACATTTTTTAATATATCACTTGAAATATAACCATTTTTCCAATCGGAAAAAACAACATCTATATCTCTTTTCATTGGATCACCATAACCACCGGAACCAGGTGTTTTAATTGAAATCACATCACCCTTTTGTAAGGGTAAGGCAGTAACTTTCCCAATAATTTTTTCTTCTGCATTCGTACCTTTATTCAAGTATTTTTCGCCCGGTAATCCATCTCTACCGCCATAGAACCCTTTAGGATTAGTGGTTTCACCATCATTTCGGATAGTTACGGAAAGATTATTCGTCAACATCTTAATTTCACGTTCAACACCAAGTCCACCGCGATATTCTCCTGCACCGCCTGAATCCTGATATAGTTCATAACGTTTAAATTGAAGAGGATATTCTAACTCTACTGCTTCTATTGGTACATTCATGCAATTACCTACATAAACATCTATCCCACTAAGCCCATCTTTGTTTGGCCTTGCTCCCATTCCGCCACCGTTTAATTCATAGTAAACGAAATACTCATCACGTTCCGGATGTACACCACCAATTGCTATAGTCGTAGCATGTGCATGACTGGATGCGGGAATTTTATCAGGTAAAATTTTAGAACAAGCTTGAAAGCAAATCTCCCTTAGTCTCATAATAGTGTGGTACCTGCCGCTAACCGGTGCAGGAAATTTCGGGTTTAAAATCGTTCCCTCTTTCAACTTCAATCTAACAGGGCGAAAAACTCCTTCATTTTGTGGGATATCCGGGTCTGTAATACATCTTGTAATGTAGTAGGCAACCGACCAAACCGTCTCTTTTGTTACATTAAAGGGTCCGCGCGACTGCGGAGCAACTTTTGAAAAATCAAATGTAATAGTATCATCTTTAACTTCAATACTAACCGGCATGGATATCTTCTTACCTAGGTCTACCCCGTCATCATCTATATAGCCATCAGCAGAATAAACCCCATCTGGAATCATCTGAAATTTTTTGACGCATTCTTGTTTCGGAATACTCAATTCATGATGATCATGATATTTTTTGCATTAAGAAACACACATACTCATCAAATAGGCATTTGCATATGTTTAATAACAACATTATTTGATGAAATCTGTGACCGTAAGTCTCCAAGTGTGTAATTCTGTATCCTTACATTGGAGCGTATAATCGCAAAAATAGCCTCGTTTTCTTTCCCTTTTTCAAACAGTTTGATTGGTGGTAAAAGAAGCCCTTCCTGAAAAATTTCCGTAGCATTTGAAGGGGAACTACTGGCAACACTACCTCCAACATCGGCATGGTGACACATGCTACTGCAGAAAGCAACTAGTTCTCCCTCTGAGAAAACCGGTGCAAATAATAACATATCCGGTGTATGAGAAGCTCCCATATACGTTGATTAATAATAATCTGATCTCCCTCATGAATTTTCTCTATTAGATAATGATTTTTCAAAATCCCCTTCAGTGTTTTCCCCATGGAACCCAAATGAGTTGGGATATTATCGGATTGTGCGATTAAATCTCCCTTTACATCAAACAATGCTGTTGAAAAGTCCATTGCTTCACGTACGATACTAGAATAAGCAGTACGTTGCAGAGTAACACTCATTTCTTCAGCAATCGATAACGTTGTATGACCAACTACTTCCAACATTATCGATCAATTCTATTTTTTGTTGTCGTACTCATTCATTTTCCTCCCCTATTGTTATAATTTGGTTTCCTATATGATCCATTTCCGCTATATCACCTGTTTCCATCATGATTGTCGTATTAACACCATCAATAATTGCAGGTCCTTTAATTTGATTATTGGCTAAAAGTTCAGACACGTTATAAAACGGAATTTCTTCATATTTCTTCGATGAATTCAAGAATACATTTCGTAATCCTGTTTTAGCTGTTTTAGGAGGAATAAGGCTACCTTCCGGCTGTTTTTCCAACTTCACTTTCGATGTTAGTCCTATTGCTGAAAGACGGAAATTAACAATCTCAATTTCTTCATTTTTATCGGAATGACCATAATGACGTTCGTATTCCTGATGCTATTTGTCGCTTAATTCTGTAATACTCTTTTGTTGACGAGCTTGAAATATTTACATCTGCAATAAATCTTTCATATCGTCTGTTCTTCGTGTCTTAATCAACTTTATACAAGAAACATCGTTCATTTTCTGCAACTTCTTCCTGTGTAAGCTATGCTTCTCCTCTATCTTCCAAATCTTTAAATACATCCCTAATCGCTCATACAGAGTCCTGCTCTAGTGGTGTTAACCTCGTTATCGCAAAATCATGGCGAATGTCTGCTGCCAAAAAGCCTAATGCTGACATTTCAGAAGACATTTTTGGAATAACGACTTTTGGATTATTTAATGCTTTAACAATCTTACTTGCATCTAATGGAGAAGCTACCTCCAAATGCATATAATGTAAATTCATTTCTTCAAGCCCTTTGCTAATAGTAAAGTCTTACTGCTTCTGCCATATGATGATTCGCAATTTCCAAAATTCCTAAAGCCGCCTCTTCCATACTCATACCAGTTTTATTCATGATATTTAAGAAAGAATTTTTCGAAGCTTCCACATCCAATTGCATTTCATCATTATGAAAAGTAGAAGGATGCAAGACGACCAAGTACTAAGTTTGCATCCGTAATGGTTGGTTCTGTACCACCGTTTCCATAACAGGCAGGTCCAGGAATTGCACCGGCACTTCTAGGTCCGACTTTCAAAAGACCTCCCTCGTCTATCCAGCCAATACTACCACCACCTGCACCAACTGTTTCCATATCAATCATAGGTACTTTAAGTGGATATCCTTTAAAGAGACTTTCCATCGTCGTTCTAGGTTCCTGATTTAAAATCATAGCGACATCTGTGCTTGTTCCACCCATATCAAGCGTAATTATATTTTTTATGCCCATTTTCTTAGCTAGGAAAGTAGAACCAATTACTCCTCCTGCTCGTCCTGAAAGTAAGCTTTCAACTACGCGATCACCAGCTACTTCCAATGTCATCTCACCACCGCTCTACTTTACGATATAAGGTTTTTTTACATTATTTTGAGATAACTTATCAGATAGATTAACAAAGTAGTTACGTGTATTTGGTTTTAAATAAGCATTTACTACCGTAGTGATTGTACGTTCATATTCTCTGAATTCTGTAGAAATTTCGTGTGATAGCGATACTTCACATTCAGGCTACAATTTATTTATCAGTTCCGCACTTTTTAATTCATGTACTGTATTAGCATAGTAATGAAGATATACCCCTGCATCGATTTAATTCCTGAATCTTTAATTTCTTCAATTATATCAATGACGTGTTTCTCATTCAGTTCTGTGAGTACTTCTCCTTTTGGACCGATACGTTCCTCTATGCCATATCGAAATCGTCTTTCTACAATACTAGCAGGATTTTTCTGAAATACATCATATAATTTAGCTCTCTTTTGTCTTCAGATTTCAATAACATCTCTGAACCTTCTGTCGTAAGTAGCGCTACCTGAGAACCGTTATTTTCTAGTAATGCGTTTGTCGCAAACTCGTTCCATGAATAAAATAATCACTTTCTTCCTGTTGACTTGACTTGAGAAAGGATTTTATGGACTCCGTTTAATACTCCTTCAGAAGGATCCCCTGGTGAAGAAGGTGTTTTCGTATAACTAATAAAACCTGTTTTATCATTAACAAGTACTACATCGGTAAAAGTTCCCCCAACATCTATAGCTAATCTTTGACTCATAATAGACCCCCATTCAAAACTATTTGTTTCAATATTGAAACTGTGTTTTTTATTTGATATAATACATATGTTAAATCCTGGCAATTACCATGTCAATATTAATTTTCTGAAAAGTATAAATTTTTTATCTAATTTAGATCATTTTGATTTACACACTTTTTTAACCATTCTTTAAACAAATGTGTTAAAAAAGTAAATCTCCTATCAGTAAGAGATTTATGACATACAGGCAGTATGCTTTTTAGTCGTCCTTCTTGTAAATTCAAAAAAAAACAAATGAAAGGGATAATTAAAATGAGCAAAGAAAATAACTTTATTCCATCCGTTTATTCATCATTACGAGTTCTCTAATTTCTTACAAATGAGCAAACCCAGAATAGCACTCTTTCGGAAATTTCTAAGGCGCTTTCTATTCACAAAAGTACTTGTCTCCGTATTTTAAAAACACTACAAAAAAAAGAAGTTCTTCATTATGATGAAGAAACTAAGCGCTACAAACTTGGATCTTACCTTATTACTCTGAGATCCCTCGCAAGAGAAGTAAATGATTACATAAATGCTGCAATTTCCTATTTGCCTTCCATTTGTCAGGAGGTTGGCCATACCGTAGTACTTGCAAAACAAACAGACCTCTATAACATGATTTACATTGCAAAAGAAGAACCACCTTAAAAAATACGATTGACTGTTTCTACAGTGGAAAGTTTCCCGATAATTGGAGTGGCAACAGTAAAAGCTTACATTGCACACTTTCCACGAACCGATAAAATTTTTAAAATTTTTAAGCACTACAGTGAACGGACAGCTGCCAAAGTATACAGATAATACTATTACGGATCCTGCTGAGTTTTTAGAATCCCTTAAAAAAATCCGTCAAGATGGAATTGCTGAGACGGATTCAGAACATACTATAGGAATTCACGCTATTTCATGTCCTATTTATAATTCGAAAAAAGAAGTTGTTTTATCAATAGGGGTTTTTCTCCAGAGCTTTGCATCAGAGCATCTTGATCTGCCCAAAATCAGAAAATCAGTTAAGAAACATGCAGTAATAATCAGTATAGAAGTTTCGAGATATTTATAAAAATGCTATTTACATTTTTCTAGTAAGCTATCGCATCCGAAATATGGTGGAAGAACAGCTAAGAATGCGATCAGTTGTCCATATAAATGGCTCTCTAAGCGTTCTTTTTTGATGTTTTTATAATCATTGATTTCAAAGATTACTTTTATTAGAAATAATCCTACGGACTAGATCCGCCCCACTGTCACTAGACCTCAGAGTTCAAAGTAGAATATATCCATTTATAAAAATAAAAGTTTAAAGGAGAGACAGAAAGATGATAGAACTATCACGTAGAAATATGATTATAAGTATCACATTTCTCTTTTGGTATGAACTCTTTGCTGGCCTATTTACAAGATTACTCTTGCTTATTCCCCCTTCTTTTATTCGCTGAGATGCGTCCTCTTATTGGAGGTTATTACTGTCTATGCTCTGTTTTCCAAAAAGAAAAAGCATAAAATGGCGTGAAAATTAGCGTATCTACTGTATTTCTTCATTATTAAATACTGTACTCTACTTTGGAATTCAAACCTTTGTCTTATGTATTTACCAGGAGGATTGTTTTCTGTCATTGTTTATTTCCAGCCAGTTCTTATCGTATCTTTGCTTGGCTTTGGCTCAGTGAAACAATGTCAACAATAAAAATTGTTGGTCTCATTACTGGTTTCATTGGTGTAATAGCTGTAAGTGTAGGTGGAATTTCTGGACAGGCATCAATTCTAGGTATTATATTAGCGATGATAACTGCAATCAGTTGGGCCATTGGTGTCATCTATGTAAAAAAAGTAAGCCCGCATGTTGACTCCTTATGGTTAGTAGCCCTCCAGTCTGTACTAGGCGGCGTTGTATTAACATGTTCTGGATTGGTTATCGAAAGTTGGTCAAGTATTACTTGGAATGGTACTTATTTATTTGTGTTAATATTTGGATCAACTCTAGTAATTCCTATGGCCTTTATTATTTATTTCAAACTGGTAAATTCCGGTGGGGCCAGCAAAGTGTCTTCCTATACATTTCTTGTACCACTTATTGCTGTATTATTTGGGACTTTGTTTTTAGGAGAACCATTTACACTATCACTTTTAGTAGGACTTATTTTTATTTTCATTATTATTTATTTTTTTTACCTACTCTCACATATTTATCTAAAACCTAAAATTCTCTATTTTTATATTTACTTATATTAATTTCAATCTTTTTTATTTTTTATTTTACATTTTATATTATTATATTAGTCATTTAAATCATCTATCTCATTTCATTAAATATTTTATATAAATCTTAAAAATTTTTACAGAATTTACCTTTAAACAACTTTTTTATTTATCATAAATCTTTTTTTATTTTTTTATTATAACTTTTTTTTATTTTTTCAATAAAATCTATCTAATATTCTATTACTTAATTTTATCTATCATATTTTTTTTTATATCTTTTTTACTATTTATCTCTTCATCATTTTATATTATTTTATTATTTTTTTTTTTTCTATTTTTTTTATATTTATTCTTTTTTTTATATTTTTTTATTTTTTCATTTATATCTACACTTATCTCTTCTCTTATCTTATCCTTTCTATATATATCTTATTTTATATACTTAACTTTCTTTTATTATTTATTTTATTTTTTTTACTATTTATAATATATATTTACATATTTTATATCTAACTATATTATATTTTATAACTTTATTAATATTTTATATTTATATCCATTCTTAATATATATTTTATATAATTTATATAACTTATTTAATTTATTTTCTTTTTTTATATATAACCCTTATTCTTTTTACTTTTATTTATATTGAAAATCTTTCTTAATTTTTATATTATATTTTTATATTTTTTTTTTTATACTATCATATATCTTATTTTTTATATAATCTTATTTTTTTTTTTCTCTTACTTTATTATCTATTTTTTACATATATATCTTTATATATTTTTTTATATTTTACCTTTTTTTTATCTTTTCTTTTTTCTTTTTCAATTCGTCTCTATTTTATTTTTTTTCTCTTCTAAACTCATCCGCTCTTTTTACAAGAACTAGTATCCTAATAACGACATTATTATAGTTTCATTTCTATTTCTATTAATCGTTCTCTCCTAATATCTTGTAACTCACATTTCTTGTTCATTTCATCTCTAATTAGTAAATTTATCTTCTTTTTGCCTAACTTTCTCCTAAATAACTGCTTTATGATAATTAGATTATAGATTATTTCAGTGAAAGATATTAAGCTTAGTCACACTGTTCGTATTCATAAAAAATAAATTCACCTTCCCCACCCCACTCTAACCCGCATTCCACCGTTCGCAGTTAAAATAGACTCTTTCATCTCTCTCGCTTTTCGCTCATTCTTGCATCAAAAAACACGCTTTTTCTCGATTTTTTCACTCTTTTTTTCACGTTTTTTATCTAGTTGGAATGAGTTTTTCACTCACTCTTTTTTCACGATTGTTGATAGCTTTGGCATAACCTGCTCTTTTCTCATGCTTTTTTCGTACAAACTTTATTCTCACTGTTGATAAGCTGTGGAAAATTTTTATTTTTTATTTACATGTTTGTTCAGAAATATTAAAGTCTTGCTACTCCCCTTCTCTCAAATCCTTGTCATTCCTACATTTCTAATTTCCGTAATTTCACTCATTTAAAATAAAGTTCTGCACACTTCCTGCATTTCCCCGATTTTCTTCTCACTTTTTTCTACCACAACATTATTTTTTATGATAATAATGTCGTGCTATTTCCTGCTTTTCTTCCTGCTTTTTCTCACTCTTTTTCTCTCTCTTTTCTTGCTTATGGGTTCTTACAACCCCTCTCGCTTTTCATTCAATCCTTTAAACCGTAAGTAATCCTGCCTTCTTTCAAGCTTTAAAATATTAAAAAGTTATACACAAAAAGTGGATAAAGGTAGAGAGCTGGGGATTACTCCTTTTTTCTCTCGCACCTTTATCCAACGTTTTGCACAATTTAAATTATTTTGCTATGAGTTTCTTATAAATCCCACTACTTAGTTATTCTCGTTACAATTTTAACTCATCAACTTGCTACCGCACTCAACGTGACTCGTCTGCGGAAACATATCCACCGGCTGCATATACTCTACCTTATACAGTTTACTTAAATCATTGATATCCTTCGCCAAAGTAGATGGATTACATGACACATACACAATCTTCTTCGGTTTTACTTTTAAAATCGTATTCAATAACGCTTGGTCACAGCCAGTTCTTGGTGGATCTACAACTAAAACATCTGGTTTCCAGCCTTCTTTAATCCAGCGTGGGAGGACGTTTTCTGCTTTACCAACCTCATAGCGAACATTGTTACGATTGTGACGTTTGGCATTTTTCTTAGCATCTTCAATGGATTCTTTGATTACATCCATGCCGCGTACTTCTTTGGCTCCTTCAGACAACCACAGTCCAATTGTACCTACTCCGCAGTAGGCGTCGACTACATTTTCCTTTCCCGTTAATCCTGCTGCTTTTTTTACTTCATCATATAGCTTTACGGTCTGAATCGGGTTCAATTGAAAAAATGTACGTGCAGATAGTTCATATGATAAATCACCTAGTGTTTCGTTAATCACTTTTTCACCAGCTAAGTGAATCGTTTTGTCACCAAAAATGAGTGATGTTTTTTGGTTGTTGATGTTTTGAAAAATGGATTTTACTTCAGGAAGTTGATCACGAATCTGTTTAATAAGCTTGTCCTTTTGTGGGATGTCTTCAGTTCCCGTTACGAGGACGACTTGAACCTCTCCTGTTTCAAAACCGACTCGAGTGATAACCGTCCGAATGACCCCTTTGTTCTTTCGTTCATTATAAATAGGGATGTTTAGATTTTTTAAAATTTTCTTAACGGTACGTGTTACTTTATTCGTTGCTCCATGCTGTACAAGGCAATTTGGAATATCAATTAAGGAATGTGAGTTTACTCCATATAAGCCCGCAATTAATTGGCCATCCTTCAAGCCGACTTGGTATTGGCTTTTATTACGGTAGTTCCACGGATCTTCCATTCCAATCGTCTCTTTAATATTTAATGAAGAAACAGCATTTTTTGTATAACGCTCCATCGCTTGAATGACGATGTCTCGTTTTTCAACAAGCTGCTGATCGTAGCTTAAATGTTGCAACTGACAGCCGCCGCATTCTGCGTAAATAGGACATGGTGGCGCAATTCGATGGGGTGATGCTTTACGAATCGTTTTAATTTTTGCTTCTGAGAATTTCGGTTGAACCTTTGTTGCGGTAGCTACAATTTCTTCGCCAGGTAAGGCACCTGGGACGAAGACGACTTTCTTTTTAAAATAGCCGACACCTTCCCCGTTAATGCCGAGTCTCTTTATCGTTAATGGAAACGTCTTGTTTACTTCTAATTGATCAGTTGTCATTTCTTTTCACTCCGTTTTTCAACGCTTCTCCAGAGATAGAGAGAAGCATAGCTTAAATATGGCGACCAGCTTTTGCTGTAAGTCTCCATTTCTTCCTGCGTCGGTTTTTGCTCTAAGTTATATAATTTCTTAATTGCATTTTGAATACCTATATCTGCTTTTGGGAATAGGTTCGGACGCCCCAAACCAAATAGTAAAAAGTTCTCTACCGTCCATCTGCCGATTCCACGAATCTTTATCAGTGTATCCATTATTTCCTGATCCGATTGCATCGCCAATTTTTCTAACGGAAGCTGCCCTGAAGCCACTTGTTCTGATAGACCTATTAAATATTCTGCTTTCCGTGTACTAAACTGAAGGTCCCTTAGCTCTGCAACGGTCAATTGAGCTGCTCGCTCTGGAGTTGGAAAAAACCAAACGTCCTCCATTTTTTCTCCAAAGGTTTGCACATAGCGCTCTGTTAATTTATGAGCAAAGGCAAGATTCAATTGCTGATGGATAATGCATCTGACAAGGCAGCTATAATAATCAAAATCAAGTACGATTGGTGTACCATGATGTTCTTCAAATAATGTGTGTAAATCTGTTTTTTGAAAATGAGTAGCGATATCTGTCAACGGTTGATGCCAATGAAAAATCCTTTTAATCTGTTCTACCGCTTTTTGTTTATGCGTATCTAATTCTCCTTTTATCGTAAAAGTAGAATCATCAAAAGCTTGGACATGAATCACACTTGGCTCTTTATCTATATAAAGTGGAACTTTTATTGACCTCTGTTCTAAATGAATGACATGAAGAGGATCCAACGCTAATCGATCGAGAACTAAATCGAAATTATACGGTCCTTGAACATGTATCGTTTCAGTCCACATGGTAAACATCCTTTTGCAGTTTTCCAGGTATTATATCATGTTTTCACTAATATTTCCGCCCTATTGGAATAAACGTGAACCGTACGAACAAAAGTGGAACCAGAATATGGTCCCACTTTTGTTAATATAACATCCGATTTGACAACTGTTTGGAAATCATTAAATCATCAAGACTTTTAAACACATACCCTTGTTTTTTCAAATCGGTAATGATGGAATCAAGGGCATCCGCATTGTCCTTTGAAACAGTGTGTAATAGCAAAACCGCTCCTGGATGAATTTGCTTTAGTACCGCATCATGTGCATATGCTGCACCTTTTTGCTCATCAACAATCCAATCTTTATAGGCAAGTGACCAAAAAATGTGATAATAGCCTTCATCTCTAGCAATCTTCATCGTTCTTTCATTAAACACGCCACGCGGTGGACGCAAGTAATTCATCGTTTTCTGTCCTGTTAAGCGCTCCGTTTCCTCTTTTACACGAAGTAATTCAGATTTAATCGCTCCATCCGTTAGAACCGTCATATCAGGGTGGGACCAGGAATGATTGCCAACAATATGTCCTTCCTTCACCATTCTTTTAACTTGTTCGGGAGCTGTTTTTAAATAATGCCCTGTAACAAAAAAAGTAGCAGGAGCTTGATGCTTTTTAAGTACATCAAGAATTTGATTAGTATAGCCATTTTCATAACCATTATCAAAGGTTAAGTAAATTTCTTTTTTAGTCGTATCACCTAGATAGAGTGCCTCAAATTTCGGTAGCATTTCATCAAATTTTTTTCCTGCTTGTGCTGGATTGCCGTTTTTTCCTTTAGACATTCCCCAATTATATGCTTCGGCATTGACTGGTATTATTAGGAAACCAATCATATAAATTATAATAATATATAGCATTTTTCGCATGTTCATCATCCCCCATTTCCTTTTTTTTAGTGTTTGAAATGGGGGTAATTATATACAAAGTACAGAAATTACCAATACATATTTAAGAATATACCTTGTCCAATTTATCCCAATTCAGTAATCTTTCCAAAACAATCGACATCAAGACTCCCATAATCAGTCCATTTGTGAGAAAAGGCTGAAGAAGAACTGGTAGACTGGTAAACAACGCTGGCGGAGTATTCATTAGGCTAACCCCAAATAGAACTGGACCTGCCAAGCGGAAAATGGTATACGAAGTAAACATGGTTCCGTTTAAGCTGTTATAAGCTGTTCCAAACAGCTGTAAATAAGCAACAAATAATACCGCATTCCCAATCGTAACCGGCATAGTAGATAAGAAATCTCCAAACGCTGGAATAAGGCCCATTAGCATTAACAGTCCCCCGCCAATAAAAAACGGTTCCTTCTTAAAAATACGGGTACTTTGCAAAAAGCCAATGGATGAAGTAAACGGTGTGTAAGGTACAAGTCCAAATACTGCTGCAATCAATCCAAATAGGCCCGTAATAAAAAAGGATTTTTTGAATTGCTTTTGTTCTGCCTTTTCCTTGAGTAAGCTTGCTGCTGCATGAATCGATGCAATCGTGTTACTCATATTCATGATTCCAGCAAAAAACACGACGGCAATAATTCCGAATTCCAAATTTGGCTTTCCAAGCGGAAAGAGAGAAAAAGAAAATTGCGATGATTCTACCCTTCCTAGCTCATCTGGAAACAAGAGGGCATACAATCCCCAGCCAACCACTATTCCGATTAGAAGCGAAAAGTTACTAACAATTTGATTTCCCTTTATCTTTAGTACACTAACCAAGATGACAATTCCTAACGATAATAAACTGATTGGAATATCCATACTTCCATTTTCCGTTACTTTAAACATCCCTTTGAAAAAAACAAACACCAACTGAAAGGTCAGAAGAAATAAATATACGGTTGTAACCATTGGAGAAAAAACTTTTTGAACGAACCCGACCAGATTGAACATAGCAGTGAATATTGTTACAAGTCCTGCTAGTAAAATACCTGTTGCAATGCCACCACCAATTTGTACATAGTCCATTCCTAAGGATGAAGCTGAAAGGCCTAAATTCAAGATCACGCCCCATAACAAACCCGAAGGCCCTTCCATAAGAGGATAGCGATGCCCCATCGATCCCTGAAGTATACATGCCATCCCCGTAAAAAAGAGGGAACTTCGAAGCATCATCGTCACTGTACCCGCTGGGAGATCAAATACCGCCCCAACTGAAATAGGCACAACCACTGTATTAGCGAAAATAAAAAACAACCATTGAATGGATGAAAATAAAGTTATAGATGCAAACCACTTGTTCATTCAATAAAGCACCACTTTCAATAAAAAGAATTTCACAGGAATAATCCGCTATAATTTAGCTTACCATATTACTTTACCAATCATCAGCTTATGAAAAAGCTATTTTTTAGGAGTGAAGTTTGAAGCTTTAACATAAAAAAACCACCCTATCAAATCAGGATGGTTAAGTAAGCATATAAAATTATCCTTTAAATAATGAGTGCAAAGCTTTCCATAAAAGTACTAGTGCGAATAATAGGACAATGACTGTACCTACTACTGAATACGTTGTGTAAAGTTCAGAGAAAGCGCCTCCATTTGATGGCAGTAGGATTAAAGCAAAACCGGCTAATAATGCAACAAAATATAACCAATAAGGATTTTGCATGTCATTCCCTCCTTTCTCTAACAATATATGCTCATACGAGAGGAATATTTGAAATTTTTTTAATTTTTTCATTTCAAATTAGTACAACTTTCCCAAATTTGTTATCGTTCAAAGCTGTCTTGCAAAAGAATCTTGCGAATTTCTTTAGTAATCTTGCGAAAGCATGTAATAATCTTGCAAATTTAAAAGATAATCTTGCGAAAGCACTCGAAAATCTTGCAATTAAGGAAAAGCCCGCTTAGTAAGTTAAGAACGAAACATCTATATTCTTCGAAAATAAAAAAAGAGCGACTCCAAAAGTCGTTATCTAACAACTTTTGAGTCACTCTTACCACTCATTCTTCTTATTTAAAAACAGGTTCTGCAAATTGAGCTAATTTTTCTAATGAAGATTTTTGAACATCTTCATGCAAGCTGTTTCCGTGTGAATCCATTGTAACAACAGCTGTGAAACCTTCCACATTTAAGTGCCACATTGCTTCAGGAATACCGAATTCTGTTAAATCTACGCCATCAACAGATTTGACACAATCAGCATAATATTGTGCTGCTCCACCAATCGCGTTTAGATAAACGCCACCATGTTCTTTTAGAGCAGCTAGTGTCTTCGGTCCCATTCCGCCTTTACCCATGACAGCACGGATACCAAAGCGTTTCATAATATCCCCTTGGTAAGGCTCTTCACGAATACTTGTTGTTGGACCAGCTGCTTTCACATGCCATTTTCCTTCATCATCTTTCAACATAACTGGGCCACAGTGATAGATGATTTGACCATTTAAATCAACTGGTGCTTCCGTTTTGTCAGATAGGTATTTGTGAATTGCATCGCGGCCTGTGTACATTCTGCCGTTGATGGTTACAACATCACCAACTTTTAATTCACGGATTTGTTCTTCTGTGATTGGTGCTTGTAATACGACTTCACGTGGTCCTTCTACTGCAGCTGCTGTTTCTTTTGCTGCATTTTGTTCTTCGCGTGCGAAGTCAATTCTTTCTCCATCTTGATATAACCATTCGTTAATTTCGCCAGTTTCTGGATTGATTTTTACTCCTAAACGGCGGAATGCCCAACAGTTGTAGGCAACTGAAACGAAGAAGCTAGCTGGAATGCGGTGCATAACGCCAATTTTACAACCATATAAAGTCGTTTCTCCACCGAAGCCCATTGTACCAATGCCTAGTTTATTGGCATTTTCCAAAATGTAATCTTCTAGTTTACGAAGGTCTTCATTTGGATTAACATCCTCATTGCTACGGAATAATTGAGCTTTTGCTAAATCATATCCAGAAGAACGGTCTCCTCCAATTCCAACACCAATGAATCCACCACTACAGCCTTGTCCCTGTGCTTGATAAACAGAATGTAAAATACATTTACGAATTCCATCAAGATCACGACCAGCTTTACCTAGTCCTTCAATCTCACAAGGTAAGCTATATTGAATGTTTTTATTTTCACAACCGCCACCTTTAAGAATAAGGCGTACATCGATATAATCGCCTTCCCATTGATCAAATTTCATAACTGGAAGACCTTCACCAAGATTATCCCCACTGTTTTTTCCAGTTAATGAATCAACCGCATTCGGACGAAGTTTCCCTGCTTTAGTTGCTAAAACAAGTGCATTGCGGATTGCTTCTTTAATTTCAAGTTGGTTCACACCAACCGGAGTTTTAATTTTGAAAGTTGGTAAACCAGTATCTTGACAGATTGGAGATACATTATCATCTGCCATCGTAATATTTTTGGTAATAGTAGCTAAACTCATTGCAGCACGTGTGCCCACATTTTCACGTTCTTTTGAAGCCTTAATTGCACGGCGCGCATCATTTGGTAAATTAGTAGAAGTTTCTACTATTAAACTATACATACTTTCTTGAAATTTAGATAAATCCATCTTTTTCAGTCCCCCTCGAATCCCCTAAATGTAATCGTTTTCCCTTATTTATCTAACTAAGTTCATTAAATGAATGTCATACCTGTTCTATTATACAACTATCCATAAAATTCGAAAAGACAGACTTTTCTTTAAAATAAAAAAACCTTGTATAAAACAAGGTCTAATCCTTACACTTCTTCGCGTTTCTTAAATTGTTCTACTTTATCTTCCAACTCATCAATCATCTCAATTAAGCGATCAATATCTTCTAGTTCCGTATTTTCTGGTTCAATACTATCTAAAACTTCCATAAAGATAGTTAAACGTTCTTTTAAGTATTTAACTTGATCATCTTTACTATAAATCGTTTTTCCCACAGTACACTCTCCTTCCATCAACATCTATCCTACCGAATCTAAAGTAAATGTGCAAATTCATATTTATGAGAAGGCACTAGTTCTTATTTTCTTATTTTTTTAAAAGATACGTTCATTGACATAATTTGCTCCGTTTGTTCATAATGAAAAAGTATTACTACATAAGGAGTCCTAGACTATGATTATAAAAGAAAACACGTTACCACCCATTACTCCCAAATATGATCCATGGGAAGCATATATGGATGTAGAACAATATGGAAAAATGACATTAACAAATATCGAATTTACAACGACAACACTTTGCAATATGCGTTGTGCGCATTGTGCTGTGGGTTATACATTACAAACCAAAGATCCAGATGGTCTTCCTATAGAATTACTCATTCAGCGCCTCGATGAGGTTTCTACACTTCGGTCGTTAAGTATTACTGGTGGAGAACCGATGCTTTCAAAGAAATCTGTTCAAAACTATGTGTTACCTCTATTTAAATATGCGCACAGTCGCGGTGTACGCACACAAATTAATTCAAATTTAACACTTGATTTAGAGCGTTACCAAGAAATTATTCCTTATTTAGATGTTTTACATATTTCCCACAACTGGGGCACCATCGATGATTTTATTGATATCGGTTTTGCCATGATGGACCGTAAACCAACACGAGAGCAAAGAAAAAAACTTTTTAATAATATGATAGCTAATGCACGTGCTTTATCTGATGCAGGTGTTTTAGTTTCTGCTGAAACGATGTTAAATAAACGCACTTTGCCACATTTAGAGCATATTCATAAGCAAATTGTTGAAGAAATGGGCTGCCAACGTCATGAAGTACATCCCATGTATCCTAGTGATTTTGCTTCTACATTAGAAACATTACCACTTGACGCATTGCGCGAAGCAATTCATCATTTACTAGATATAAGAGATGAAAATGTGTGGATGCTCTTTGGTACCCTTCCATTTTATCCTTGCAATGATAACCGTGAAGATCTTGAATTATTAAAACGTCTTTATTCCTCAAAAAACGTGACAGTACGAAACGATCCTGATGGTCGTTCACGTTTGAATGTTAATATTTTTACTGGAGAAGTGATTGTCACAGATTTTGGCGATGCGCCGTCCCTCGGCAATATTATCGATCAACCTCTAGAAAAATCCTATGAAACGTGGATGAAGACTAAGCTTGCTAAAGAATTAAATTGCCATTGTCCAGCGGTAAAATGTCTCGGCCCAAATGTTCTCGTGAAAAATGCATATTACCCGCAAATGGATTTCCAAGTACGTAAAACAAATATTTAGAAATCTGGTGCGATGGTGACTTTCTCTTCACATCCAAGGGCTTTTTTGTGCACTTTTTTGTGAAAAATTAAAATAAGAGACACCAAAGCCTGTTATGAAATCAGAAGCAGTGTCCTTATGGGAGATAATGACCAAACCCCAGCATGAAATCATGATAACTGTCCTTCATCAAGAGGATGAAGGACAAAGCCCGATATTCAAGAAAATGGGACAGTACGAAAAAGGGCAGCCAATAGCCGAAAAATCGACTTTGACAGCCCCTTCTTTTCTTTATAATAATGACTTATTATGATGCCTCATCTCGGTAGCTGTGAAGCGGTAAAACTGAAGGATAAATGATCCTGAATAGGAATCCAAGCACCAATTCCTTGTGAAGTAATATTCTTAATCGTTAGTGTGCGTTTATCCCCTTTTAAATTCAAGTATACTTCACCATAGGTGACTTTTCCTTTTTCATTGACCGCAGTAGCATAGCCAAATAGGTAACCCAGTCGTTTAGCAGGAACATTGTATACCTGGTCTTTTTTCGTTCCGCCACCGACAATTGTTTCAAAAGCAAGAGGAAGATTGGTTTTTTCAGATGCTTTTAACAGCATCATTTTTTGTACATCATCCGCTTTCGGAATCTTAGCCGTTAATCCACCGCGAACTATTTTTTGGGTTTCCTGCACATAATGAATACTGTAAGGTGATTTTCCACCACGATTGTCATAATAGTTCGTATTAATTTTTTGGTATTCCCAATTTGGTGCTGTTTCTGAGGATTGATAATTTAGGGCCCAATGCCCTAAATAAATCGTTGCTCGATATCCAAATGCAAACGGAGCTTTTGAAATAGCTGATTCATTAAGCATATGAATGAGTTCAGGATTTTCAATTTTTACATCTGATGATGCAATTAGCTGTTGAGACAGTTCACTTGGCTGCAGTAGTGGTAAATCCTGAGTAGGGTTGGGATACGTGTTTTCCTTCGCAATATTTAAGACAGACGGAGGAATAGGAGCCCTCTTTGGTGCTTCCACTGTCGAAATTTGCATAGCATAGCCACAATCTGCTTGAATCAAAGAAAACATCATTAGTGCAAGAATGATAATAAATCGTTTCATTGGTGTCATACTCCTTTTAAAGAGATTAGCAATTGCTTATAGACTTTGTAACGAGCCACAATTCTATACATGATGCTATATCATCTTTTTTCAAAAATTCGTCACATAAATAAGTTTTCTGAATATTTACTTTTTTATAGATTACCGTTATAATAATCGTACAACTTAATAAAGGAGGCGAAATTGTTCATACCTAAACTCAAAAGGGGGGTATACGTATCGCAGAATAAATCTTTTTAGGTTGGTATTATTTTTATAAGAGGAAGGTGAAAATTTCTAGAATTATTTCTTCACTGAAACAAACAGCTTGAAATGTAATTTTGGATAGAATATGAATTATATGCAAATCACATAAAATGGCTCTGCTTTTGAAAAAATCAGCAGGGCCATTTTTTATATAACTATTTTTAATTTATAGCAAATAAAATCCAATGCCCATAATCACATAAGCGGCCAATAGTGTCAGTCCTTCAAACCAATTTGTTTCTCCATCATTTGAAATAATTACCATTAAAAATACAGCTGAAACCATTGAAACCAGTTCTGGTATCGAGAAGACTAACGGCATCGTTGTTGGAAAAAACAAGGAAAGTATTACTAAAAGCGGTGCAACAAACATCGCTACCTGTAAGGTTGAGCCAATCGCAATTTCCACGGTAATATCTAATTTATTTTTAACGGCCATAAGAACAGCTGAGGCATGCTCCGCTGCGTTACCAACAATGGCCACGATAATAATCCCGATAAACAGTTCTGACCATCCGAAGGTTGCACCAACCTCACTAAAAGTATGAACAAGTTTTTCTGAGACATAAGCCACACAAACTGTAGCAGCAGCTAAAATGACCATCGCCTTTGTCTTGCCCCATTCAGGCTCTTCTACTGCATGTCCCCTCTCTGTTTCACCTTTTTCTGTCTGATGATAGACCCCACGATGAGTCACCAGTTTAAAGAACAAAGCTGCCAAATATAACAAGATCAAAATAACTGAAATACCAATACTTAATGACATCGTTGTGGCTTCATCCATCTTTTGGCTGAAAATTTCTGGTATGACGAAAGCAACAATCACTGCAAAAATAAGCAATCCTGCATTATGCCTTGCATCATATACGTTAAACTTCTGCCTCTTAAATTTTACACCACCAATAAAAAATGATAATCCACCAACTAATAATAAGTTACCTAAGACAGAACCAGTTAAAGACGCCAATACAACACCAACTAATCCTGCTTTAAGTGAAAAAATAGAAATGATAAGTTCAACTGCATTTCCAAAGGTAGCATTCAATAACCCGCCAATTCTAGGTCCCAGAACAACGGCTAAGCTCTCTGTTGCTCTTCCCATAAAGCCAGCTAATGCAATGATTGTTAAACAATATACTGCAAACATAATAACACTAGGCCAATGAAGTAGGCTCCCTAGGACAGACAGTGGAACACCAGCTACTACAAGGACCAAAAAGATTTTATTTACCATTAGTTAAACACACCTGCTCTCATATGTAAGTTTACTAAATTCCCTCTTTCTTCCTATCCTCACCTTATCATTATTCAAATTACAAATTCAACAGGAATCATAATGAGCGATTGAAATTTTCATTCTTCTTATTTTGTTCAATCAAAGTCTCAATTATCTATGATTTGCATATTCGATAGGATTGAATGTAACATCAATAATGATATCAACTTAGGAGTATAAAAAATGAATTCAAAACATCTTATGACTATTTTAGTTTCCCTTGTAGGAATCTCAGGGTTTTCACAAGGAATGCTATTACCCACCATCGCCATTATTTTTGAACAAGATGGTATTAGTTCTTCATTAAATGGACTACATGCAACTGGAATTTACTTAGGCGTTCTACTAGCTTCTCCTTTAATGGAAGCCCCTCTTAGAAAGTTTGGCTATAAACCGATGATTCTAATCGGTGGACTTTCCGTTATTATTTCACTAGCACTGTTCCCTGTATGGAAATCATTTTGGTTTTGGTTTTTATTACGGCTCATCATAGGAATTGGGGACCATATGATGCACTTTGCAACACAAACATGGATTACCGATATGTCTCCTATCGCAAAACGTGGACGAAACATATCTATTTATGGACTCTTCTTCAGTCTTGGTTTTATGATTGGACCGTTTATGACTAAATTTTTAGAAATAAATGAATCGCTACCTTTTATTATCTCTTCCTTGCTCAGCTTGGCAACATGGAGTATGGTCTTCTTCCTTAAGAATTCAAATCCCAAACATGAAAGAACAAGTAGCTCTGATTCCTTTTTAGGAACTTTCAAACGCTTTGCGAAGGTTACTCGCTATGCTTGGGTTGCCTTTTTACCACCATTGGGATACGGCATCCTAGAGACATCCTTAAATGGAAACTTCCCTGTTTACGCCTTACGTTCAGGACTTGATTTAACAGCTGTATCCATCATCATTCCCGCTTTTTCAGGTGGCAGTTTGATAACCCAAATACCACTTGGTGTGCTTAGTGATAAATACGGACGGAGAAAATTACTATTATTTGTCTTATTTTTTGGCATGTTTACCTTTATTATTGCTGGTTTGTTGAGCCATTCTGTCATTGGACTATTTCTTTGCTACTTACTCGCCGGCATGCTAGTTGGTTCGACGTTTTCGCTGGGCATTAGCTATATGGCAGATCTGCTACCTTCAACCTTATTGCCAACTGGTAACCTTTTATGTGGGATTTTCTATAGCATTGGTAGTATCATTGGTCCATTCATTGGAGGATTAGTGATTCAATATTTTAAAGGAGGCAGTTTCTTTTACAGTATAAGCATAATCCTCTTTATTATATTCATCGCACTTTTTTTCTTCAAAGAAAACAAGAATATCCTTCATCAACATCATGCGTAATAAATACATTTGGTAATACATCATTCAAGAACTTACAAAAGCCCTTCCTATTTATAAGCCGTGTTTAATTTCTGATGAGATTAAATACGGTTTTTTTCAAGGGGAGGAAGAAAAACGGGCCATTAAGTCATACCTTAGAGTACATCAACCTTCTCCATTAGGGCGATAAGTCGTGTTTTTCTTATAAATGATTATGATTCTTAATTAGAATTATTATTGTTTACATTTCAAAAAAATATGATATGATATACACATAGCAAAATAAAAATACGCCATTAGATACTTATTTTACAGTATATTTGATAGAAGTTATCATTTACAAGCAAAGAAATAAAGATGATTTTTGTTCTCAATTAAATATCAATCAATTGAGAATATAAATCATCTAATAAGGGGAGGAGAAATACAATGACAACAGATGCTAAACCATTACACCAGCCAGCAGCCATGGAAACATCTTGGCTTGAAAAAGTAAAACCGTATCTGGAACTAAGCGCAGCCCTTTTTAGTGGTGTTTTAATCCTGATTGGGTGGCTACTTGATAAAAACGGAATCGGAACGAGTGCGGTCATCATCTATTTACTTGCTTATGTAATCGGGGGTTTTGCAAAGGCAAAAGAAGGTATAGAAAGTACCTTTCATCATAAACAATTAAATGTTGAAATATTAATGATTCTGGCCGCCATTGGCTCAGCCATTATTGGTTATTGGACAGAAGGTGCCATCTTAATCTTTATCTTTGCATTAAGTGGTGCACTTGAAACCTATACGATGAATAAAAGTCATCGAGAAATTTCGGCATTAATGGATTTGCAGCCTGAAGAAGCAATGCGCATTACCAATGGAATCTCAGAAAAAGTAGCTGTTTCAGAACTTGTAATCGGTGACCACATTTTAGTGAAGCCAGGTGAACGCGTACCAGCAGATGGTAAAATCATTGATGGACGCACAAATATTGATCAGGCAGCCATTACAGGTGAATCTATTCCCGTAACGAAATCAATAGGTGACGAAGTATTTGCTGGAACGGTTAACTTACGTGGTTCGATTACCATCGAAATGACAAAACCAAGTAGTGATTCTTTATTTTCAAAGATTATTACCTTGGTACAATCTGCACAAAGTGAAAAATCACCTTCTCAGCTCTTCATTGAGCGCTTTGAAGGAACTTACGTTAAAACAGTGTTAATTGTCGTAGCATTAATGATGTTCGTACCCTACTATGCTTTAGGTTGGAGCTGGACGGAAACACTTTATCGAGCCATGATTTTACTCGTTGTTGCTTCACCATGTGCTCTTGTGGCTTCTATTATGCCAGCCACTTTATCAGCAATTTCGAATGGTGCTCGACATGGTGTCTTATTTAAAGGTGGAATTCATCTAGAAAATCTAGGGAACCTAAAAGCCATTGCATTAGATAAAACTGGTACCTTAACCAAAGGGAAACCAGAGGTAACAGATGTTGTATTCCGCGATGATTTAACGGAAGAAGATTTCTTATTTCATGTGGCTTCGATTGAAAATTATTCAAATCATCCACTTGCAACTGCCATTGTTCTTTATACAAAAGATCGAATGACAAAAAATTTAATCAAACCTGAAAATATGGAAGACATTTCAGGAAATGGTGTTCAAGCTTATTTTGACAAAAAGTTTTGGAAAGTCGGTAAGGCTAAATTTGTCAATAAAGAAGAAGCTGAGCAATTTCACAACGGAATTGCCCTAACCCTTGCTGAAGAAGGAAAAACCATCGTATATGCCCGTGATGAGAAAGGAATTGCAGGGATTATTACCTTAAAGGATACAGTTCGTGATGAAGCAATAGAAGCTATCGAAGCTTTTAAAACGCTTGGCATTCATACGGTAATGCTTACAGGTGACAGTGCAAAAACAGCAAAAGTGATTGCCAAAGAAAGCCATATTGATGCTTATATTGCTGAATGCCTACCTGAAACTAAGGTTGATGAAATTAAAAAGCTTAATGAGAAATTTGGTACAGTTGCTATGGTCGGTGACGGTATTAATGATGCACCAGCTCTTGCAACAGCTTCCGTTGGGATTGCCATGGGTGAAGGAACAGATGTAGCCTTAGAAACGGCTGATGTAGTATTAATGAAAAATCACCTTCCCCGCATCGCTGAAGCTGTTAAATTATCGAAAAGAATGAACCGAATCATTAAACAAAATGTTGTGTTCTCCATCTCAGTTATCATGATTTTAATTGCATCAAACTTCCTACAATTTCTAGACCTCCCTTATGGTGTACTCGGTCATGAGGGAAGTACAATTTTGGTTATCTTAAATAGCCTAAGATTGTTGAAAAATTAGAAAAGAAGCTGAGAAAAATGGGGATATCTGCACTCAGCAAAAATCCCAAAATTTCTAAAATACTTTAAAGAAGGGGCTATCCAAGTCATTTTTCCGACTATTGGATGCCCTTTTCATGTTTAGGAATGCTGATATATCAACATTCTTGATTTTCAAATTTCCATCGACTTGCCCTTTTCGGATATCCCCTTGCATGATGAAAACCCGAAAAAAGTCCTTCAAATCAAAATGAAGACCTTTTTTCTTACTCACTTACTACATTTTGGTCTTCATCAACAGGATGAAGACCATTTCTTTCTTTCATTTACATCATTTTGGACTTCATCACTCGGATGAAGACATTTTTCCTTACTCACTTACTGGACTTTGGTCTTCATTACCCGAATGAAGACCATTTTCCTCTCTCACTTACTACATTCTGGGCTTCATCAACCGGGTGAGATTACACTTGGCCTGCTACTTTCATAGACCCTACACAAACAAAAAAGCATCGTAAGGAAAACGGTTCGTTTTCCTTACGATGCTATACTTTTTGAGGGACTTATCTGATAGCCCCTACCTTTTTAATGATAACCGTTTTGTCCGTTAGCTGAACTGGACGTTTTATGTTTAGGATTGTTCTTCCCTTTTTGCTTCGTATTCTTTCCGCCTTTTTTCGAATCGTTGCTCATAGTATAGCCTCCTATTTAAAAGGTTTATTACTCTTATACTATTTGAAAAAACACGACTAACCATACAAGGAAACTCATGTACATTCTGGCTTTTTTTTCTCCCCTACTGAAGCATTGATTTCTCCCCCCATAATTATCATCCAACCACTTAAATAAAACCAACTCATTAACACAATGATTCCCCCCAGACTTCCATATGTAGTTGTATAATTACTAAGCTTATCTACATAAAAAGAAAAAACAAATGATACTGCCACCCATCCTATAGTTGCAAAAACTGCTCCCGGTAGCACACTTACACATTTTATTTTCTTATTAGGAGCAATCCAATATAACATAATAAATACAATGAATAGAACAATGGTACTAATCACCCAACGAAACATATTCCAAACTTTAGTAAATTGTTCAAAAATCCCAAGTTCTGTAAACAAAAACACACCAATCTGTTTACCAAACACCGGAAGAAGTAAAGCAACAAGAAAAACAAAAATCATCGCAAAAGTCAGCATAATCGACATTCCACGAGCAATAAAAAAAGAACGGGTTTCCTTCACATCATAAGCACGATTAAACGCACTAATAATAGAGTCCAGTCCATGAGACGCTGACCAAACTGTCCCAATAACACCCAAAGAAAGTAGCTTCACATTTCCTTGCATGACTTCATTTAAACTCTCTTCAATTAAATCCATTGATTCCGCTGGAGCAAAAGTTTGCAACGTACGTAGAATTTCTTCTTGAGAATAAGGAAGATAAGCTACTAAAGTAAATAAAAATATAAACAGAGGGAACATCGAAAGTAGGAAGAAGTAAGCCAGTTGTGCGGCAAGACCAGAAATATCATCGTCTATTAGCCTGCGTAATATGTCCTTTGCAAATTTCCATTTCATCCATACCCGTTTTTCACTCATACCATCACCTCAGGTCAATTGCATGGCCTGTTCACTCAATAAGTAAACGTCCTATATCACTATATTGTCTACATTCATCGCTTAGCTATTCTTCTCTATGCCCTAGTATGGGGAAAACCAAAGTCTATATCATTTTTATTGACATCTATTTCTAATCATGAAAAGATGTACGAAAAGCGGAAGGAGATTTTCCATGGATTTAACTAAAAATAGCCCAGAAGCGGTAGATTTTATGGTAGAAGCTATCAAAGAAAAACTAAGAATGATGAACATCGGCGCCATCAAATCCGATTCCTTCAATGCAGAAATGCATGAAGAGTTACATGAACTATATGAAATGGTTATGCGCAAACAAAAATTTAGTCCGAGCGAAATGGAAGCAATTGCTGAGGAATTGGGCAGATTACGGAACCTTTAATCCCATTTATGAAAGGAAAACTGTATGTTGATCCAATTTAGTTTAGAGAAGAAAAGAGTTTTAATTGAAAAGATTCAAGCATATGCATATGCTGAATCTGGTGAGGAAATTGGGGAAATCGCTGCAGAAAATCATTTACAATTTATCCTTGATGAAATAGCTCCTTTTATTTACAATGAAGGCATCAAAGACGCAAAAAAACTGATTGAAGACCGATTAGGACATATCGAAGAAGATTTATATTCTTTGGAAAGACCTCTTAAATGAAGCACAGGGACAGAAGTAAGCATCTGTCCCCGTGTTTCGTTCTTACATTTTCTTAAATCCAAAGATAAAACAAGCCCTCATTAACCCCTAAATTATACATATAGTAAATTCCAAACGCCGTACTAATCACGCCCATTGTCATGGTGAGTGCTCTATTCATGATCAACCGTTTCTTACTTAATACAAACGGAATGCCAATAATCGTCGTAAAGAAAAGCATGCCTATAACCGTTCCGGCACCAAATATTAAGATATACATAACGGCTTCCCAAACACTCTTAACCGTACTCATCGTTAATAAAATCATCGCACCACTTCCAGCTAAACCATGAACGAGGCCAATCAACATGGATTTTAAAAGTGAAACTTTTTTATGCTCATGTATATGAGCATGTTTACCTTCATGCTGATGGGAATGGATATGTTTATGATTATGTTCATGTCCATCATGTTCATGTTCATGCTCATGCACATGGACATTTTTAAGAGAAAGAATCGTTGTCGCCCCAAGATAAACAAGCATAATTCCTACTAAAAATTCTAAAGACATCGCCAATGTCTCTGGAATTTCACCTTTCATAAGAATGAAAGTAATACCAACAATAAATAAGGTGGCCGTATGACCGATCCCCCAAAATACACCTGCAAGCGAAGCATGCCAGATTTTTTTGCTTTTACTTGCAATCGTAGAAACAGCAATCACATGATCTGGCTCAATGGCATGCTTAATTCCTAAAATAAAACCTAACGCCAACACAGATAGTAAGGTAATCTCCATCCAATCCTCCCCCAAGATTCAATTCTTTCTAAGTGATTGAGGTGAATCTGAAATAACATTCAGATACCCAGCAACCGATTTAATATGCTGGGTTCCCTTCACTCTATACCTTAGTATTTTCTTAAGAAGCTGGGGCTTGTATAAAACCACTCCTGACTAATCATATGATGGCAATCCGAAAATATTCTTTCTATTGCTTGGGTAGAGTTTGCTAACACGCGAATAGTAAACCCTTTGATTGGCAACAAAGATATCCCCACTTTATAAGCATGTGTATGTAAACTTAGGGCATGATATAATCGATCAATAAATTCGGGGCTTGTTTGTTCTCCTACTACAATCATAGAGCCTAAATGAGAAAATCCTTCCATGTAGCCAATTGACTTCATATTCTGGGTAGCTGGGGTCAACTTAATGTGATCATATACGACAAGCTCATCATCCATATGGATTTCATTGATTAATTGAAGCATGTCATAACTGAACCGTTCTCCCTCAGGAGACCATCCAGGCGTAATAATGTCACAATAAAGGAATGTAGCGCCTTTTTCCATATGAATGATATTTTTTTGTTTATACCGGGCATATTGGTAGGCAATGAGTGGATCTGGAATATATTCCAGATAACTTCCTTCCTGTAAATATATTTCTGTTTCCTGATATGCAGGTATATGTGGTGTTTTATATACTTTTGTCGATGATTGTGTCGTTAAAGTGAGACTAGCGTTATTCGCTAATGAAATTTGTATCTTATAACGGTCACCGTCCAAATAACCTCCACCTGGATTTAACATATAATAACAGGCTTTACCCGAACCATCATGATAAATGGGACGCATAACCTTTAGCGCCCCCTGAAAATACACATTCTTAGCAACGGTCTTTCCCCTTCTATTTTCCGCTTCTAAGCGTAAAATTCCTGTCCAGTCCCCCATTTAAGCTAGTCCCTTTAATAATGCATTCTGTTTAAGCCAGTCTACGACATGGTCCAATCCAGTATTATCTTTTAAATTCGTAAAGATAAACGGTTTATTTCCACGGAAGACCTTTGTATCTGATTCCATCACTTCTAAGCTTGCTCCAACATGGGGGGCTAAATCAATTTTGTTAATAATAAATAAATCCGATTTAATCATTCCCTGTCCGCCTTTTCGCGGAATTTTTTCACCTTGAGCCACATCAATAATATAGATTGAAAAATCGACAAGCTCTGGGCTGAACGTTGCAGCCAGATTATCTCCACCACTTTCCACAAAAATAAGCTCTACGTCCGGATGTTTCTCTTTTAATTCATCAATCGCCGCAAAATTCATCGAAGCATCTTCGCGAATCGCCGTATGCGGACACCCTCCTGTTTCGACACCGATAATACGGTCTGCAGGTAGCACACCATTTTGCATTAAAAATTTTGCATCTTCTTTTGTATAAATATCATTCGTAATCGCAGCCATGCTGATTTCACCATTTAAATATCGTGTCAGCTTTTCGACCAACATCGTTTTTCCGGCCCCAACAGGTCCACCTACGCCAATCTTAATCGGTTCCATAAAAAACATCCTTTCCTTTAGAAAAACACGACTTATCGCCTTTATGGCGAAGGTCGATGCTTTTGTTATCTTTTAAAGGTAAACTTTCTTAAGTTACAACATTACGACATAAAAATCCGAATATTCACTCGCTCATGTTTCATCTGTGCCAACTCTAAACCTGGAGAGATGATGCCAAAATCCTCTTCATTTACATTTTGGACTTTTTCGGTAGCCTGAATTAAAGCACCCTGAAACTCCTGAATTGTTTTTTGACCAGCTGTCTGACCCAAAGGAATCGCTCTAACCGCATTTTGTACAAGACTGGAAATGGTCGAATGCAAATAAAAGAGTGTAGTCGTTGATTTTGAAACAGCTAAATGATGACCGATGATTGTAAACACAATAGATGGGTGCCCAAAGGATTGCTTTTGATTAATTCTTTTTCTATATTGAGAAAGAGTAAACACCTCATATAAAGATTCTATGAGATGTAACATACGCTCTCCGATTCTTTGGGTACCTTCCCTCGTCTCACGCGGTAAATTTTGAACGGTTAGCATTCGATCAATCTTCCACACTTTTTCTAGATTTTTTTCCTCTAGCGCTTCATAAACTAAGCGGGAAGCAAGCCCATCTGAATAGACGAGCTGCTCATTTAAATACACACGAAGCCACTCCGAAAACGAAGCTTGATCATATACTTGATTTTCCTGAATATAAGTCTCTAAACCATATGAATGACTAAACGCTCCTGTTGGAAAGTTGGAGTCACAAAGTTGAAATAAAGAAAGAATGCTCTTATCCATGGCTATGGCCAATATGGCGGAAGGCTTGTTTTACTTTTCGATCTTCCCGTTTAAATGGAATGTTCAATTCTTGCAGTAATTCTTCGACTAAATAATCATATTGTACAAGCATGTCATTCTCTTCAAACTGAGCAGGGAGATGACGATTGCCCAATTGATGAGCAATCGTCCCCATTTCTTTTAAGCTACGCGGACTAATGACTAATAAATCGTCAGATAACACGTCAACGATAATCATATTTTTGTCATCCATAAATAATACATCGCCAGCTATGAGATCACGAGGTTCTTTTAAACGAATTCCGATTTCCGTACCATGGTCCGTTGTCACTCTTTGAATTCGTTTGACTAAATCCGCACTTTCAAGAAATACTTTTTCCTTATGACGTTTTAATAGCTCTTCTTTGTCCATCTGTTCAATATTCGTTACAACATGTTCGATAATCATCTTTTTCACCTCAAAATAGAAAATATCGTTGGCCCATTGGCACTTTGTCCACAGGCTCACAAGTAATGAGCTCACCATTCACTTTTACCTCATAGGTTTGCGGGTCAACCGTGATTTCTGGCGTTTCTGAATTCAGCTTCATATCTTTTTTCGTTAATTTTCGAATTCCACGTACAGGAAGGATGATTTTTTCCAATCCAAGCTTTTCATGAACCTTATCATCAAAAGCGGCTTGAGAAATAAACGTAATTGAAGTTTTTGCTAAGGCTTTTCCATACGATGCATACATCGGACGATAAATAATTGGCTGCGGTGTTGGTATCGATGCATTGGCATCGCCCATTAAGCCTTGCACAATCATTCCATTTTTTAGAATAAGTTCCGGCTTCACTCCAAAAAATGCTGGATTCCAAAGCACAAGATCCGCGATTTTTCCTACTTCCACAGAACCTACATATTCAGAAATCCCATGAGTGATTGCAGGGTTAATGGTAAATTTTGCAATATAGCGTTTTACACGATTATTATCAGAAAGCTTGCTATCTCCTTGCATCGTTCCTCTTTGTTTTTTCATTTTATCTGCGACTTGCCAAGTTCGTAAAATGACTTCCCCAATCCGTCCCATCGCTTGAGCATCGGAGCTCACCATACTAAATACGCCCATATCTTGAAGGACATCTTCGGCTGCAATGGTTTCCTTTCTAATCCGGGAATCAGCAAAGGCAAGATCTTCAGGTACTGATGGATTTAAATGGTGGCAAACCATCAGCATGTCCAGATGCTCGTCAATCGTATTAATCGTATAAGGCAAGGTTGGATTCGTAGAGGACGGCAGAACATTCATGAAGCCCGCCGATTTAATTAAATCTGGAGCATGCCCTCCACCAGCACCTTCTGTATGATACATATGAATCACACGGTCTTTAATCGCCGCCATCGTATTTTCAACAAAACCGCCTTCATTTAAGGTATCTGCATGAAGGGCAACTTGAACGTCATATTGATCCGCTACTCGGAGTGCATGGTCGATGGCAGAGGCTGTAGCTCCCCAATCCTCATGAACCTTTAGTCCAATTGCGCCTGCCCGAACTTGTTCAACTAACGGTTCCTCTGCTGCTGCTTGTCCTTTTCCTGTTAATCCAATGTTAATTGGCAATCCTTCTATAGCTTCTAGCATACGGTGAATATTCCATTCACCTGGAGTTACCGTTGTCGCCCTTGATCCAGCAGATGGACCTGTCCCTCCACCAATCAAAGTGGTCAAACCCGAAGATAAGGCTGTTTCTACTTGAGCAGGATTAATAAAATGAACATGTGTGTCAATCCCACCAGCTGTTAAAATCATTCCCTCACCAGCAATGACTTCCGTAGAGGCCCCAATCACAATGTCTACCCCATCCATTACTAAAGGATTGCCAGCTTTTCCGATTCCGGAAATTTTCCCGTCACGAATACCAATATCTGCTTTATAAATCCCGGTATAATCCAAAATAACTGCGTTCGTAATGACCACATCTGGAATGCCTTCTCCACGGGTTACAAGTGGTTGCTGCCCCATACCATCACGAATGACTTTCCCCCCACCAAAAACGACTTCCTCACCATACGTTGTATGATCTTTCTCAATTTGAATAAATAAATCTGTATCCGCTAAACGTATGGAATCGCCTGTCGTTGGTCCGTACATTTCAGCATATTGTTTTCTCGTCATTTTAAAACTCATTGCCCAGACCCTCTTTCCACAGATCCATCCATTTTATTGTTAAATCCATATACACGTTTTTCTCCGCCGTAATCCACCAATTCCACTTCTTTTTCATCCCCTGGCTCAAAACGAACTGCAGCACCCGATGGAATATTCAATCGTTTTCCAATTGACTCTTCTCTGTTAAATTGAAGAGCTTCATTCACTTCATAAAAGTGAAAGTGAGATCCAATTTGCACAGGTCGATCCCCTGTATTCGTTACAGAAAGCTTGGATGCCGTTCGGCCTGCATTACAAATAATGTCTTCTTCTTTTAAAAATAATTGACCTGGTTCCATTTCCATGTGAGTATGCCTCCTATCGCTTATTATCGAATTGGATCATGTACCGTTACTAGTTTTGTTCCATCAGGAAAAGTAGCTTCTACTTGAATATCATCAATAATATCTGGAATGCCTTGCATGACATCATCACGAGTTAAAATAGTTGCCCCATATTCCATCAACTCAGCAACAGTCTTTCCATCACGCGCTCCCTCTAACACTTCATAGGTAATTAAAGCCACAGCTTCTGGGTAATTTAATTTTAATCCTCGTTCTTTACGGCGCTTAGCAAGATCTGCCGCTACAACAATCATGAGTTTATCAATCTCACGCGGTAATAATTGCATAGTAAGCCTCCCTTTCGAATTTTTTGTAAAAAAATCCAATCCACACAATTCATTAGTTTTTCCATTTTAACTCCATTTAAACGACTAATGATAAAAATTAAAAATCAAAAAAGGGAAACGTCCATAGATAGGCTTATACAGCCTACTTAATCACGCCTAATACTGTATTCCAAATTTTAAAAAGAATGGACTTTTAATCACAGGGGATTCTAGTATATGCAATCAGATAAGCACTAATATATTTAACACTTTAGATAAAGTGAAACTTCCATCAGTGGGGGTTTTCTTCATCCCCACTGATGGTTAGTTGAACCAATCGGACACAATACGTGCTAGTTGATCCCCCACCTATCTTCTTTGGTTGCTCAGAATCTTGAGGTGGGGGTCTTACTGCCCGTTAAGGCGGGATAAAACAAGTTTTGAAAAGAGGAAAATCACATGAAAAATAATGAGGAATCTTTATCATCTAGAGGAATATATTCTTCATTTCTATCTGCATCATTAAAAGGAATCTCACAGGTCATATTTATTGAAAATATCATTTCTGGACTCCTCATTTTATTAGCCATAACGGTAGCTTCCTACAAATTGGGGATCATCGCTTTGTTATCAGCTTTCATTGGGACATTCATTGGAAAAGTGGGTGGTGCAGACAGAGAAGCTATAAATCAGGGATTATTCGGATATAACTCAGTGCTAACTGGCCTTGCACTAACCTTATTTTTAAGCGGGCCCTATCATTGGATCATTGCTTTAATCGGAGCTGCCTTAACAGCTATTCTTACAGCCGCTATGATGCATGTCATGAGAAATACAGAAATCCCAATCCTCACATTCCCCTTTATCGTACTAACATGGTTTATGCTCCTTGTTTCTTATCGTTTAAAAGTCATTCATTTAAGCCCTACATTAGTGCCTCAGGATTTAGCACGCTGGGAACTAAACATAGAAGGGGAATTAAATTGGATAGAGGGAGCTTTTAATGGAATTGGGCAAATTTTTTTCTTGGATAATTCTTTCTCTGGAGTTTTACTTTTTATTGCTGTATTTTGGGCAGGGTGGAGAGGAGGAGTTTACGCCATTCTAGGAAACGCAGTAGCATTACTAGCCGCATACGTACTTGGAGGAGAACACACATTAATTATAGAGGGTCTCTACGGCTACAATGCGATTTTAGCCATATTAGCAGTAGCTATTGTATTTAACATGAATCGCCACCGTTATGCCCCTTTATCAGGAATCATTGCAGCCTGTCTAACCGTGCCGCTTACAGCAAGTGTAAGCACTTGGCTTTTACCATATGGACTTCCAGCACTGACCATGCCTTTTGTTCTCAGTTCATGGATTTTCCTCGGAGCAAGAAAAGTGTTACCTAAAATCTGATAGAGTTCCTTAGGTCAAACGGGAATAATCCTGTTCCTGTCCGAAGTCGTTTTCCTCCCTACCCGTAAACGGGTGGGCTTCCAACAACTAAGGTTCTGTGAAGGCAAAAAAAAATCCCCTTTTAGCAAATGGATTCTTGTTGACTATAAGGGGATTTGTACAAAGTATTTGTTATTGTTCTGTCAAAATAATCGGCCCATTCTTTGTTAATGCAATTGTATGTTCATATTGAGCAGAATACTTTCCATCAGCAGTTGAAGCGGTCCAACCATTTGGATCTCTTACCACTTTATATGTTCCCACGTTTACCATTGGTTCAATCGTAAAGACCATTCCCTCTTTCAAGCGTAAGCCCTTATTTGGTAGCCCATAATGCGGTACTTGTGGTTCCTCATGAATAACGTTTCCTATACCATGGCCAATAAAATCGCGTACAACTGAAAAGCCTTCAGGTTCTACATAAGATTGAATGGCATGACCAATATCACCTATTCGATTACCAGGAATAGAAACTTCAATGGCACGATCTAATGATTCTTTCGTTACTTGTAACAGTCGTTCTGTTTCTTCGGATACCTGGCCAACTCGATAGGTCCATGCTGAATCTGAAAGTGCTCCATTATAATTGACAACCATATCAATGGTCACAATATCTCCGTTCTTTAGCGGTGTCTTTCTAGGAAAACCATGACAAATTTCTTCATTTATACTTGCACAAGTCGCGTATTTATACCCTTTATACCCTTTTTGTTCCGGCTTTGCCCCCTGTTTCTTTAAATATCCATCCACAAACTCTTCAATTTCCCAAGTAGTTACCCCCGGATGTATGAGCTTTGCAATTTCCTTATGACAAGCAGCAAGAACTTTTCCTGATTCATGCATCGCCTGTATTTCACGTTCGGACTTTAATACAATCACTGATGACACTCCCTTTTTTAAATGTGCTACTCTTTATCATACTGCAAAAAAATGCAGATTAAAACCACGATGTAAAGAAATGTGGCAGTAGCCCGTTGTAGATTTTCTCCTTAAACGGATTGTTATTTTATAGATGAAGTTAATGTTTGTAGCGAAAATGAGGATACGAGAAGGGATTAACCTTTTCTCGTATCCTCATTATCTTCATGATGTGGATATTTACCAACGACATGAATAGCGCTTATGATTCGTTTATTAATCCACTTTCTATTTTCTTCCGTATTTAGCTTAGCAAACACTAATTCCCTACCCTCATCAGTTGTTACATAATAATTAGGAAGACTATTCAAACTTAATGTAATAATATCACTTTTGCATTTATTACATTTACAGAATGTTTGATATTCTGACCCTGACATTAATATTTGAACCCAAGTCACGACTATTTCTTCCATTATATTAACATAGTCTCTATCCATAGAATTTCCTTTCTACCCGTTACTATCTATACTGTTAAAAGATCCATTTTTAATCTATATGTTGTATTTATACACTAAATAGAAAAACCTGTCATCTGACAGGTTTTGTTAAAAAATAAGAAAGTATACAATTTTGCTGTGTATTTAATTCTGTAACGCTCATACGAATGACATATGTTTTTTTAATGATCTACTTCCGTTCTTGGCATAATTAATATTTCAACTCTGCGATTTTTTGCTCGTCCTGCTGCTGTATCATTTGAAGCAACTGGTTTGAATTCTCCGTACCCTTTTGCACTAAACCATTCTGGTTCTAGCTTATCA
>CAVVWH010000023.1:0-359871 GCA_963751845.1 uncultured Bacillaceae bacterium | reverse complement strand
AGCTTGGGATTAATACGTGTCTCCGGTCGATCGGACCATGGCTCTAATACTGGTGTCATGTAATGAATTTTAATTTTTCGTTCTGCTAAACGCCATTTTCCACTTTTTTTACTGAATGTATCCCAATTACTAGCAGAAATCACTAATGGTACTCCGTTCATATTGGTCGCTGTACAATCCACATCAGAGACAGCCGTTGCAAGATCACCATTCACTTCAATCACTTCATTGCAGCCCCAGTGATGAGATTCTGGTAGGCCTCCCCAAATGGCACGACCTTCTTCTTTGATTTCGTTTTTGTTTACACAAATTCCCCATGGGTCACCAATATCCCAAACTGCATTTTCTTCCCAAATGCTTAAAAATTGGGACTCATCTTTCTTGTCAACACCATGATTATAGTTAGCGATGATTTCTTTAATTTCTTCCTTTGCCTCTAAAATGGTAATTCTCTCTTCTAATGTTAGCGTTTTTTCTACCATCCTTCTTCATCCCCTTTTATCATCAATTATTCATTGATAAATGATAGCAATTCCTCATTGAATCGTTGGCTTTCTTCATAGAATGGTGTATGAGAGCTGTTCTCGAAAGTAACCAATTTAGCACCAGGAATTTGCTGTGCGCTATATTCTGATAATGTATATGGCACCACTTGATCATGGCGACCATGAAAAAGAGCAACTGGTATGTTAATATGAGGAAGTTTATCCCTCAAATCTATTTTTCGAGATCTTCCATCGTCTGATCTACAAACCAGCTATGTTGTGTGAAAATTCTAAAATTCCATTCTTTTACGGATGCATCCGTATCTTTTGAGTGATAACATGCATCGCAAATCCCTCTCAATAGTGGATAACGATTAGTCTTTAATGCAGATATAGTAGCTTCAACTGCTTGAGCGGGTGCACCTAGCTCGAAATCAATCGTATTGGTATATCGCGGAACAGCTCCACCGACAGACACGGCTTTGGTTACGTAATCACCAAATTGAGTGATATAATCCATTACGATTGATCCACCTGCAGACCATCCTACAAGAGTTACATCGTCTAGATTAAGCGCTTTCAAAAAATTCCTCAAATCATTAGAAAGAGCGGAAATTTCGTAGCCACTTTTCGGTTTTTCAGACTTACCACATCCCCGGCAATCTAACGTGATCACTCGATATTCATCACTAAACGCTACAGCCTGACCTTCCCAAACCTCTCCACTCATTCCCCATCCATGAACAAAAACAATGGGCTTTCCCTCACCACGGTCCTCATAGAAATAACGTACCCCAGTTTCAACCTCTACAAATGGCATTTCCTCAACCTCCTGTTTAAGACAAAGATTTTATATTGGAGCAAAGCACCTTTGAAGGCATTTACAACTTTTCAATAGTCTAAGTGCTGCTCCTTTTTGAATTTTTTATTTATCTACTGATATTTTCCGGAATGTAGATCTCTTGTTCTTTAAATGCAGGCATAACTTCTTCTGCAAATAATTTCATCGTAGCCATAACCTTTTTATGTTCTAATCCACCTACACGGAACCAACTAGAAAGGTGATCAATTCCAATTTTTTCCAGGCCGCGAATTTCTTCAATCGCTTCTTTCGGATCTGCTAACATAATAATACGGTCTTTATTTAATCCTTCAAGTGTAAATCCTTTTGCAGATTTAGCAGCTTCAACAAAACTTGAATACGATTTTGGTGCATCTTCCTTCGGTGTAAGTGTAAATACTTTATTGTAGTACCAATTCATATCTACTTCGACATTTTTCAATGCCTGCTCAGCCGTTTCTGCAATATGTGTTTGAAGATTCATCATGGTCCAAGGCTTCAAGCCTTTCGCCTTCATTTTTTCTCTAGCTTCAACCGTTAACTCTTTCAAGCCTGACATGACTTGAAGTGTTGGTGTTACCATGAAATTTTCCATTCCTTTTTCTACGGCAATATTAAATGTTTCTGGGCTAATAGATGCGAGTACAATTTGAGGTATTTTTTGAACAGGTCTTGGGGTAAGGGTAATGTTTTCAACCTGGTAGTACTTTCCTTGATAACTAAAGTTTTCTTCCGTCCAGCATCCACGAATAATATCTAAGCATTCCCAGAATTTTTCACGGGAGTTTTCCATCGAGACGCCAAGACCTTTGAATTCTTTTGGTTGATAGCCTCTTCCAGCACCGAATATTAATCGACCATTACTTAACACGTCGACCATCGCATAATCTTCTGCCATCCGGACTGGATTATCGAAATTTAAAATGGAGATCGCTGTACCGATTTGCATTCGTTTCGTTACTTGCGCTACAGCTGCTGCCGCAACTTGAGGAGATGGCATACTTCCATATTCAGAAAAATGATGTTCTGCTAACCAAACTGTATCAAATCCTAATTCATCCGCATATTGAATCTGTTCTAACATTTCACCATACGCTTTTTCATATTTTCCATCACGACACTCAAGTACATAAAAAACTCCAAATTTCATAACAATCACTCCTTAAATGAATTGGTATAAATTTGTGCAAGTCATGTTGGAAAATTAAAACAACCATCTGTTTGAATTATAACACTAACTGTTAAATATTTACAATAGAAATCAGTTATAAAAAAATAAAAATACTTAACTATTTTATTACAAATTTCTATTTCAACAAGTTTGCTATCCTATTGCACTAATAAGAATGGTTTTATAGTACATTATCGATGCGTAAAGGTAGCTGGGCGTTTTTCAATAAAAGCTTGAACGCCTTCCTTAACATCATCGGTCCCAAAAATGTCTGCAAAGAGATCCACTTCTAGTTCAATGGCTGACTCAAATGCGAGATCTTCCCCATTATTAACGGCCTGTTTAATGCGACTCAAAGCTTGTAAGGAATATCGAGACATTTTTTGAGCCATTGATCTGGCTGCGGTCATCCCTTCTCCTTTGGGTACAACATCATTCACCAAACCAATGTCAAGGGCTATACTTGCTGTTATTGACTCTCCAAGAAACATTAATTCTTTTGCTTTTGCCTTTCCAACAAGCCTAGGTAACCTCTGTGTTCCTCCTCCACCAGGAAATAAACCTAATTTCACTTCTGGTAACCCAATTTGAGCATGATCCTCTGCTATTCGAATATCACAAGCTAGAGCTAATTCACATCCTCCTCCAAATGTATAGCCATTTAATAAGGCGATGGTAGGTTTGGGTAAATGATCGATCATATTAAAAACTTGGTGATTGGCCGTAACCTTCGTTTTTAACTCATCTTTTTCTATACTCATCCAGTCAGGAAATTCCTTAATATCTGCACCAGCCATGAATGCTCGATCCCCAGCGCCAGTTACAATCATCGTAATAACCCGCGAATCTTCTCTTATTTTTGTAATCACCTGCTTTAATTGAGCTGTGACTTGACTATTTAAGACATTCATTGGTGGATTATTGATTGTAACTATTGCAATTCCATCTTTTATCTCGAGATGAATGAGTTGAGTCATTTTATTCCCTCCTTCTATTTGTTCTAGCCATCTATTATTTTGGTTGCATTCTTATTGCCCCATCCAATCGAATGGTTTCCCCATTTAACATCGGATTTTCAATGATACTAGTTACAAGCATCGCGTATTCAGACGGTTGTCCTAGGCGAGGTGGGAATGGAACCATTTCTCCGAGTGCTTGTTGAGCCTTTTCAGATAGCGTATTAAATAATGGTGTTTGAATTAAACCAGGAGCTATGGTCATGACACGAATACCGTATCTAGCTAGTTCCCGTGCGATAGGAAGCGTAATTCCCACAACCCCACCTTTGGAAGCACTATAAGCAGCTTGACCAATTTGTCCTTCAAAGGCTGCAACAGACGCGGTATTAATGATGACGCCTCTTTCTCCGCCTTCATTTGGTTGATTAGCAACCATCTTTTCAGCAGCTAATCGAATGACGTTAAATGTACCAACTAAATTAACCTGAATAACCTTATTAAATGCATCTAGTTCATGCACGGATTCCCTGCCCAGTACTTTCTTAGCTGGTCCTATTCCTGCACAATTGACTACCGTATTGATTTTTCCAAACTTTTCTATTGCCTGATTTAAGGAATTAGAAATATCCTCTTCACTGGTTACATCAGCATGTGTAAACAACACATTATTCGCTCCTAATTTTTCTACTAGAGCGTTTCCTCTTTCTTGCGAAACATCCACAATTACTGCTTTACCACCGTTTTCTACAATACGTGTTACAGTTGCTTCTCCTAGTCCTGAACTTCCTCCGGTTACAACAGCTACACAATCTTTTACATTCATTTATTTTTCCTCCTCAAATATTTAGTCATTTAATCTTTCTAGAATAGTAGCGTTTGCCATACCATTTCCTTCACAAATCGTTTGAAGACCATAGCGTCCACCAGTTCGTTCTAATTCATGAAGTAATGTAGTCATGACTCGGGCTCCACTGGCTCCTAATGGATGACCTAGAGCAATGGCTCCACCATTTGGGTTTAGCTTTTTGGGATCGACTTTCATTTCTTTTAACCAGCATAATGGAACGGGTGCAAAAGCTTCATTCACTTCGAATAGATCAATATCCCCTACATCTAATCCCGCTTTTTTCAGTACCTGTTTTGTCGCTTCTATTGGACCTGTTAACATTAAAGTAGGATCTGATCCAATCACAGAGCGGGCAATGACTTTAAAACGTGGTTTCAGTCCTAGCTCTAACGCCTTTTCCTTTGTCATAAGAAGTAGAGCTGCTGCACCATCACTCATTTGACTTGCATTACCAGCGTGAATGATCCCGTATTCTTTAAATGCAGGTTTTAAATTACCTAGCTTTTCAAGTGTAGTTTCCCTTCTTGGTCCTTCATCTTGAGTGACGGTTTGTTTTGTACCATCCTCCAAAGTTACCTCAATTGGCATGATTTCTCGTTCGAAACGACCTTCATTTTGTGCACGAATCGCTTTTTGATGACTTTCAAAAGAAAACTCATCTGCTTCTTGACGACTAATTCCCCATTTTTCTGCTACACGTTCCGCCGATAATCCTTGATGAATCATTTCATGACGAGACGTTAATGCTTTGCTCCAAACAGCACCCTGCACATTTGAACCCATTGGTACTCTTGTCATACTTTCTATTCCACCTGCAATGACAATATCCATATCCCCACTCAAAATGGCCTGTGAAGCAAAATGTACTGCCTGTTGACTTGACCCACATTGACGATCAATCGTAATTCCTGGAACATGAATTGGAAAACCTGCAGTTAAGGCTGCTGTTCGAGCTATGTTTAACGCTTGTTCTCCGACCTGTGTAACACATCCAAAAATAACATCATCAATTAGTTCTGCTGAAATCCCTGCTCGCTTAACTAGTTCCTGTAATACTTTAGCTGATAAATCATCTGGACGTTCACTGCTTAATATCCCTTTTCTTTTTCCTACCGGTGTTCGTATAGCTTCTACAATAACGACTTCCCGCATGATTTCCCTCCTTTTAACGTTCATAATTCTACCTTACATATGTGTTTATCTTGCCTTAACGGGCAGTAAGACCCTCACCTCAAGATTCTGAATATCCAAAGAAGATAGGTGGGGCATCAACTGCACGTATTGTGTCCGAATCAATGATCACAGACTAAGAACGCAAGATCCTTATTTCTTCGGTCTGGTAACCCACATCGTGTGGGCCTCAACTAACCATCAGTGGGGGATGAAGAAAACCCCCACTGATGGAAGTTTCACTTTATATGCTCTGTTTGTTTTAATAGGTATCGTTGAATTTTTCCACTCGGTGTCTTTGGGATATCATTTAAAAACTCGACTTCTCGAGGGTATTGATGTTTAGATAGTTTATTTTTAACGAATAAACTGAGTTCTTGAGCTAATTGCTCCGATGGAGTGTAGGTTGAATTTAGGACTACATAAGCCTTTACAATTTCTCCTTTGGTGTCGTCTGGTTTGCCCACAACCGCTACTTCTTTCACAGCTGAATGTTCTAATAGACAGCTTTCTACTTCAAAGGGGCCAATTCGATAACCGGCACTTGAAATAATATCATCAGCACGTCCTTGGAACCATAAATAGCCATCTTCATCCCTAGTAGCTAAATCTCCATTCATAAACCACTTTCCTAAAAGTTTTTCCTCAGTTTTTACTGGATCCTTCCAATAACCTAGAAAAAAGAAAGGGAAATTCGTTGAATCAACCGCTATTTGTCCAACTTCACCATCAGCAACCTGGTTACCATTTTCATCAAGCAGCCCAACATTATATCCCGGGGATGGCAAACCCATTGAACCTGGTTTAACTTCCATATCGGTCACATTATAGTTGTTTAATATCATTCCAGACTCTGTAGCCCCATAATGATCATAAATCGCTCTATTGAAGTTCTGTTGAAAGAAGCGGACGACTTCAGCATTTAGTGGTTCACCAGCACTACTAAATTTCTGCACATGTAAAGTATGCCGTTTCACTAATTCAGATCCAGCCGCCATCATCACTCGATAAGCAGTAGGTGCAGCAGCAAAGTTGGTAATCTTGTATTCTTCCATTAATTGATAGTATTTCGCTACTTTGAAAGGTCCTTTGTATACAAGGATTGTATTGCCAAAACTTAATGGTACAAATGTACAGTTAATGAGCCCATACGCCCAACCAGGATCTGCACCACCAAAAAATAAATCATCCTTCTCTATTCCGATTGCAAACTTTCCATATGGATAGGAGCTAAGAAGAATTTTATGTGCCCATACTGCCCCTTTTGGTAAGCCTGTCGAGCCAGATGTATATTGTATAACAGAAGGATCCATTATATTTGTTGCTACTGTTTCGTGTTCAGAGGAAAACGATTGCATATACTTCCAAAAAGTCTGTCCTTTATTTGTTAGTCCATCAATTAAAAGAATTTTACAAGAGAGGTTATTCTCCTCTAATTTCTTTACTTGTTCCTTATTCGTTAATAATACCTTACAACCTGAGTCTTCGAGCCTGTACGAAATAGCTTCAGAACCGAAAGCAGTAAACATGGGAACGTAGACTGCACCTACTTTCCATGTCGCTAATACCGTTATAAACAGTTCCATATCCTTGCCAAGAAGACCTGCTACACGATCCCCTTTTTCTACTCCCAATGATTTTAATGCGTTCGCCATGCGATTCGATTGCACTTTTAATTTTTGATAGGTCCATACATCTTTCTTTCCGGATTCATCTTCCCAATAGATGGCCACCCGATTTGGATCATCAGCCCAACGATCACAACATTCATGTCCCATATTAAACTTTTCGTTCACATTCCAATCGTATGTTTCCATAACGCTTTCCCATGAAAAGGCATCTTTAAGTTCTTGGTAATTCATATTTTCATCACCTCAAATGAACTTTTTATTTGCATTGCAGCGTTCTTAGAATTGCTGTTTGTAATCGGTTCCGTTGGGCTAAAGTCATTTTTAAGATATATTCATGTCTACTACCTAAACGTCTAGAAACTTACTTATAACCTAAAAAATGAGTATTCTTGCAGTATTTAAATGAATATCATGGAAGTTACAAAATAAAACAACCGTATGTTTGAATTTTACCACCTAACGAAATTCCATACAATACCATATTTTCAATACATGAAAAAAAGCTTATAAAGAACAACTGCATTCTCTATAAGCTGTAGCTGTTACCAATCATTTTGCATTTCATGATTCACTCAAATTTTGTTACAACAAAGGTTCCTTGGGTTTGCAAAATTACTCATTCCTTCAAAAATATCATTCACTTCTGATAGTGATATTTCACGGTTCACCATTTTTCCAGGCTGTACACGTCCTCTTTCAATTAAAGAAAGCATCGAATCAAATCTATGTGGAGGCATACCTAGTGCCGTGAAAAATGTGATTTCCTTCATCACCATATCATTGATAGGGACAGATATATATCCCGCTTCTTGTTTAGTCGTTACGCCAATTTGTAGGTGACGTCCAGATTTTTTTAGGCTATTGATTGCATTTACGCATGTTTGAGTAATACCCAGCGCATCAATAGAAACGTCTGCTCCACCCTTGGTGATTTCTTGTACAGCTAAAACTGGATCCTCATTCCTACTATTAACCGTATATACAGCCCCCATATTTCTAGCAATCTCTAAATTTCCATCATTAATATCAACGGCAATGACCGCAGCTCCCATTGCTGTTGCAATATTAATGGCTGATAATCCAATGCCCCCACATCCATATACGACAACGGTTTCTCCAGGAAGAACTTTTACTTGGTCCACCACCCCATGATAGGCCGTCATAAATCGACAACCTAAAGCAGCAGCATCTCGGAAACTAATTGACTCTGGAATGTGTACCACATTTCGGTCTCCTTGAGGAACAGCTACATACTCGGCATATCCACCTGAATAAGCATAACCAGGGATAATAAAAGAATCGCAAAGATGTGTATCTCCCTTTAGGCAATGAGGACAGGTTCCGTCACTTCCGGAAAAAGGAACAATAACCCTGTCCCCTTTTTTGAAATGTTTAACATTCTTACCTACTTCAGCGACAATACCACAAAATTCATGTCCCGTGATTGGATTGACGATTTCTAAGTCTCCTACCCACTGATGCCAATCACTTCGACAGACACCATTAGCTTTGACGTTTATTAAAATACTATCAGCGTCCATGATAGGATCTGGAACCGTTTTAACACTCGCTTGTTTTACTCCTTCTAGAACTAATGCTTTCATATATATTACATCCCCCTTTAGTAATCATGTATTAAAATCTATTTAACTACCTATTAATCTAGATTAATCCAGATATTTTTCACTTCTGTATACATCTCAATCGCACCAGAGCCATTTTCTCTTCCAATCCCACTCTGTTTGTATCCTCCAAATGGAGAATTCGCGTCGATAATATTATAGGTATTGACCCATACATTACCTGTTCTTAATGCATGCGCAACTTTATGGGCTTTTCTGATATCCGTTGTACAAACTCCTCCACCCAATCCATATTGTGATTGGTTGGCAAGCTCGATGACTTCATCGATATTTTCAAAGGGAAGGGCGCCAACTACTGGTCCAAATATTTCTTCTTGTGCGACACACATATCATTTCTTACATTGGCTAAAATGGTTGGCTTTACAAAATATCCATCGGAGATTTCTTGTTCATTGGCACTTCCACCAACTAATACTTCTGCTCCTTCTTTTTTGGCAAGTTCCTGATATCCAATAACCCGATCTTGTTGCTTTTTAGAAATAAGTGGTCCAAGAACACTTTCAGGATTAAAGCCATTACCAACACGGAAGTTTTTTGAATAATCAACAAGATCACTTACAAAGCGATCATAGATTTTTTTCTCAACGAACAATCTAGAACCTGCACAACATACTTGTCCAGAATTCCAGAAAATCGCATTAGCTGCGTTCGCAATAGCTTGTTCATAATCGGCATCTGCAAATATAATATTGGCCGATTTTCCGCCAAGTTCCAATGATACCTTTTTTACATTCACTGCGGAGGAACGCATAATTTGCTTTCCAATCTCAGTGGATCCGGTAAAGGAGATTTTATCAATATCTAGATGTTCGGTTATAGCAGCACCTGCTGTGCCGAACCCTGTAATAATGTTAATGACACCATCTGGAAAGCCTGCTTCTTGAATTAATTCACCTAATCTGAGGGCACTTAAAGGTGTTTGTTCGGCGGGTTTTAAAACAACTGTATTCCCACACGCAATAGGGGCTGCTATCTTCATGACTGCAGAAATGAGAGGAGAATTCCAAGGGATAATTTGACCGCAAACTCCTATTGGTTCTCTTCTTGTATAATTAAACATTTCCCCTGGCATGTTATTTGGAATGGTTTCTCCAGTAATAATAGAAGGCCAACCTGAGAAATAACGTAAGTGTTTAATTGATGTGATGGCAAAAGCTTTGGTACCGCTTAGAGGAGCACCGTTATCAAGCGTTTCTAACTGGGCTAATTCTTCGATATTTTGTTCAATTAAATCAGCAAGCTTGTTTAATAGTCTCGAACGCTCTTCTGGTCTAGTCTTTGGCCAAGTACCTTTTTCAAAAGCTCTACGTGCAGCTTGTACAGCAAGATTGACATCCTCCCTGCTAGCCTCAGGGACGGTTGTAATAACCTCACCAGTTGCTGGATTTAATGTTTCAAATCGCTTGCCTGATAGAGCCTCTACCCATTTCCCGTTGATCAACATCTTTTTAGGAGCTGCCGTAAATTGTGCAACTTTTGGATTCAAAGAAACTAGTGTTTTCATAAAAACCTCCATTCAATAAATGTTAGATAATTGCCATTGTTATTCTACTAATGAGTTTTGACACTTATACTAGTTAGTTTGCATGAAAAGGCTTACATATTTATCGTTTCTTTTGCTGCACATAAAAATAATTTCTATTGATGTATATCCAAATAGTACAATCTTATATATAATTTGTATATTACCATTTTATGGTATATCAATACCCCCAAAAGGAGATGAATGAATGACCAATTCTTTTACCATACAGGAACAAGTTCGACAACTTGAGAATTATTCTTGTCATGAAGAACAACTGGTCAAAACTCTAGAATTTTATATGGATCTATTTCCGGTATTAGACTCCTTTTTATTAAGGTATTCTCCCCTTGGATATCTTGCGGAAGGGATTATTTCAATTAATTCATCGGGAATGAATCATATTAGAGAAATGCGAGATGATATACGTTCTCTTCCTGGAATTTATTGTGCTATAAGAGAAAGAAAAGCAAAGTTCTATACGGGGATCGAAGTGTTAAAAACGGCAACCAGTAAATACATATTTGATTCTAATGTAACCTCCATTCTTATTGTCCCAATCTGTTTTGGGTCTGTAGTAACTGGTTATATTTGTAGCAATAAATTTATCAAAGGAACAATTTTTGACGACAAGTTGTTATCCTTGATCACTTTATATGGGAAACTTGTCGGAAAAATATTTGAAAACTCTGGTAGCCTTGAAAAAACGGAGATCTTAAGCAAGCGTGAATTGGAGGTTATGAAAAGAATAGCATGGGGTGAAAGCACGAAGGAAATGGCCTATACTTTAGGAATTAGTGAATTAACAGTAAAACAATATGTAAAATTTGCAATCAAAAAATTGAGTGCACAAAATCGAGCACAAGCTGTTGCAGAACTATTCCGAAAAGGTATTCTTTCTTAATTCTCTCTGAAAGCGCTTAATTCACTTAGAATAAAACAAATAGTATGCAACGTATTTTACACGTTGCATACTATTTAAATTAATTAACCTCTACACAAAACAGGAAGAAAACAATTGAGTTATCATTCAGCTTCTGAACCTCTCATGACTAAAGTCACGAGTGTTCTTGGCTATTTTATAAAATAATGCCAAACTCCTCGATCCCATTCTTTTTTTATTTTCCTTTGTTCTTCTAGATAATCTAGATGCCCAATAATGACCGACATAACGAGAGAAAATTCCTTTTCATACTTTTGCTGATAGTGTAATTGAGCTATTTCATTTGCCGTAGAAATTCCTAATTGTATGTAGTTCATAAATAGGTCTGCTTTTTTATCCATTCCATCTATTCTTTTCTGAATTAACTGGTTTGGATTTTTTATCGTTATACCGTGACCAGAAAAAAAGAGTTCTGCATGTAATGATAAAGAATTCGTTAAGGACTCCCTATGCTGAATTAAGGTTTTCATACGTTTGCCTTGAAAATCTGGTTCAACTAGGGCATTACTTGCTATATGCTCGATTAATAAATCCCCACCAAATAACCACTTTTGTTCCTTATGGTAAAAAGCAACCTGGTCAGGTGCATGGCCAAACATTTCAAGAACTTCAAAGTTCAAGATCTGGTCATCTGCTATTTCTTGTATATCAGTATGAATTTTATTATCTTTATTTTGAATCATCGCTTGACGTAAATACGTGACTTGTTTAGCCCCTCTTTCACCACAACCCATTTCTTCATAGAGATTTTCAAAAAATTCCAATCTCATTTGTAAAAAATCTGAGTCCCTTTTTAACCTTGGTAAAGCATTCGGATGAGCATAAACAGGAATATCATACTTTGTGGCTACTCGATCTACTATTCCGATATGATCATGATGATGATGTGTGAGTAATATTTCAGTAATATCACGAAGTGTGAATTCATTTTCTTTTAAAGTGTTTATTAAAGCTGCCCAACATTCTTCCGTATTAAACCCGGCATCAATCAATGTTAATGATTTTTCTTGCTTCACTAAATAGAAGTTGACCGTTCTTAACCCAGAAGAAACAGGAACGATCACTGGAAAAACCTCAATTTTACTATTACTCTCCATAAATACTTCCTACTTTCTGCAAATATATGTATCTTGATTTTATCAGTTTTAGATTAATTAGGGTAGTTTTCGGATTTCATTACTTTAGCTTTCAAAAAGTAAAAATAGACACTAAGATTAGCGTCTATTTTTACTTTTATTTATTAGATCCATCCTAAAAATCTCACTGTTTGTGTAATGATCAATGGAACAAGAATAGCTATGACGGTTGGAATAAGGAAGGAGAGAAACGTCCATTTTGGACTCTTCGTTTCTTTATAAATGTTAATTAATGTCGTTCCACATGGATAATGCAGCAGAGAAAATAACATCATGTTCAATGCTGTCAGCCATGTCCAGCCATGATTAAGAAAGATTTGCTTTAAATCTACTAGACTATCGACTTCTGTAAGTGAACCGGTGGATAAGTAGCCCATCAAAAGGATTGGTAAAACAATTTCATTTGCCGGTAATCCCAAAAGGAAGGCTAGCATAATATAGCCATCTAATCCAAGCATCTGCCCAAAAGGGTCTAAAAAGTTCACCATATACATGAGGATGCTTGTGTCTCCAATGTATATATTAGCAATTACCCACGTTAAAATAGCTGCTGGCGCTGCGACTTTCACTGCGCGAATTAATACTGACCATGATTTTGTAAGAGATGAACGAATCACAGTATCTAAAATTTTCGGTCTTCGATACGGTGGTAGCTCTAACGTATAATGAGTCGGCATTCCTCTAAGAACGGTTTTCGAAAGAATCCACGAAACCAAAAAAGTAATGACAATTCCAAATAAAACCATGCCAACAATAACCCCTGTGGATACAAGTGTTTTTAGTCCTCCAGTAAAATTCGCCGCCATAAATAAAGACGATAATACAATTAATGTTCCCCAACGTCCATTGCACGGAACAAAATTATTTGTCAAAATGGCCAACATTCGTTCTCGCGGAGATTCAATAATACGAGTAGACATAACAGCTGCAGCGTTACAGCCAAATCCCATTGCCATCGTTAACGATTGTTTCCCATGTGCACCCACTTGTTTAAAAATCCGATCCATATTAAATGCAACACGAGGTAAATACCCGTAATTTTCTAAAAGAGCAAATGTAGGAAAGAATATTGCCATTGGTGGAAGCATCACACTAATAACCCACGTTGTTCCTCTATAGAATCCTAATACAAGCATCCCATACAACCAATCAGGAGCGTGGAGAAAATCAAAAAATATTTTTAAGTATATTTCTAATGACCCAAAAAACTCTGCTAACATGCTGGAAGGAATATTTGCTCCAGCTATCGTTATATAAAATATGGCCCCTAACATAATGATCATGATCGGGAAGCCAAAAATAGGAGACGTTACTATCGCATCAAGCTTTTCTGTACGAGAATTCTTATTAGATTTTGGATAGGACACGCCTTCATCACATAATTGTTGGCTTCTATCGTAAAGATGTTGAACGATATCATCTCTTAATTTTGGCGAAGACAACTGTTTAGCATCTGTATAAAGCTGTTGAAAATTCATTCTCCTCAACCTCCAAATGTTTCATGATTTCATTAAATAATGTTTCATCACCATCTAATAATCGTAAAGAAACCCACCGTGCAGACAGACGATCTCCGACTATTTTCCTTACTTGTGGTTCTATCTTCTGTATTTGCTCTTCAATATGATCCGGGTAAGTCGTATAAGTCGGATGACATTCAATGGCTCCTGTCAAAATTCGATCTATGGTATCCAAAAGTAAAGGAAAACCAATTTTGTTTCGAGCAGATATTTTGATAACAGGGACCCCTAACCTCCTTGTCAATAACTGTTCATTTATCTTAATTCCTTGTTTTTCAGCTTCATCAATTAAGTTAATACAAATGATCACGTTCGTTGTCATCTCTAATACCTGTAAGGCTAAATTAAAATTACGCATTAATGACATGGCATCCAATACGACAAGAGTGATATCAGGTTTTTTAAATACGATATAATTTCGAGCAACCTCTTCATCAGTTGAATTGGAAAAGAGTGAATAGGTGCCTGGAAGATCAATCATTGTGAATGTTTTTCCTTTATATTGAACTGTTCCTTCCGCAAGCGAAACTGTCTTCCCTGCCCAATTCCCTGTATGTTGTTTGAGTCCAGTTAATGCATTAAACAAAGTGCTCTTACCAGTATTTGGATTACCGGCTAAAGCAATACGATACGACTTATCCATTGCTGATCAACTCCCCCATTATTTTTGAACTTTCCTCTTTGCGTAAAGCAATGGTTGTTTGGCTCACACGGAAAGCTATAGGATCACCTAGTGGACTTTTTCGGATTACTTCAACCAGAGCCCCTAATACAAATCCTAAGTCTAATAACCGTCTTCTCATTACACCATCCAAATTTAAAGAGGTAATTTTAATCACATTGCCAATTTCAGCATGATCTAAAGTGATAATTTGAGCTTGACTCATAATTTTTTACCCTCCGTTATTTTTTTTCCTTAATGCAACTTTTTCTTAAATTAATTATATACATTTTTTCGCAAATGTGTCACTTTAATAAAAATAAAAATAAAAAAATGAGAACGATTTGTAGATCGCTCCCATTTTTTTAAACTTATTCATTTGAGAATAAGCCTTTGCATAACAATTGCAAAGGCTTATTGTGAACTATCTTCCAGATAACATTACCTATGTCTATTACGGTTATGAAAACATGCATCACAAATTGGAAATCGTGATTCATCTGGTAGCTTTTTCCCACATCGCTTACATTTTTTCTGATAATTGATTACTTCATCTTTTAGTTGTTCATGAACCCCATTACTGATTTCTTCGCGAACACGCTCCCAATAAACAGCTTCAGTTCTTCGTTCCATTCGATATAAAAATAATAGATATAGTCCAATTGCTTTATACGAAAGTTCAAATTCCTCTAAATTCCCTGTCTTAATAATGGGTTCTGGAAGCTCGCGGTCATCCGCAAGAGCTTTTACGGTATCAAGCCATTGGGCAATGAGTTTAGGTTCTTTTGTTGAAAATGGAAGGTGAAGAAACCCATATAAATCCATTAGGGAAAAACGTGCTTCCATTTTTGTATCACGAATTAGCTCATACAGTTCGCGTTCTTCGGTGAGAGATGCTTTTTTTGTTCCTTTTGGAGGATCATACCTATTCCAAAGCTCAAAAAATGTTCCCAAGTGTCGGTGATATTTCTGAAAACGTTCGAATATCGCGGATGTAGGAGCAATAGCGAATGTCTGAACTGGCTCATCTTCTTGCTCAAGAAGCCTGCTCATTATTCGAATGTCAGTCACGAATGCTACTTTTCCGACATCATAAATTCCTTTTCTACCTGCCCGACCAGCTATTTGCTTAACTTCTTGAGAAGTTAATCTTCTTCTGCGTGTCCCATCGAATTTCTCATTTTCCAAAAAGACGATCCGACGTATTGGAAGATTTAATCCCATTCCGATCGCATCTGTACCAACAATCACTGATGTTTTTCCTCGATTAAAAAGTTCAATTTGTCTTTTTCGCGTTTCTGGAGGCATACTTCCATAAATCATACTGACTTGATGCCCATATCGCTGCAGTCTAGAAGCTGTTTCAAGTACCTGTCTTCTTGAAAAACAAACAAGTGCATCACCTGTTTTTGTGTTTTTAAGACTGAACTCTTTTTTCTCAACCTCTAACGGAATTTCCCGCTTATATTCGTGGAGTTCAATATCTGCCGCGTCTAATAAATCAAGAAGCATATTTTTAATATTCTTGCTCCCGATAATATGAACTTCCTTTGCATTAGCCTTCATGATTGCACGATACCAAGAGAAACCACGATCTTTATCGGCAATCATTTGTGCTTCATCAATGACAATAACCTCAAAGTAGTCCTTCTCATGAAACATTTCCACCGTAGATGAAATATGTTTTGCACCCTGTACCGGCTTTTCCTCTTCACCGGTTTTTAAGGTGCATGGTACCCCTTCTGAATTAAGCTTATCAAATACTTCAAGTGCAAGTAGTCTGAGTGGCGCTAAATATAAGCCGCTTTCAGCTTCTTTCATTTTTTGCAATGCTTGATGAGTTTTTCCTGTATTTGTCTCCCCGATATGGAGCACATATTTCATCGTTTTTCCTAAAGAGGAAGTATACGCTTTACCAAAAATATCTTCAATCATTCTTTCTTCTTTTGCTTTTTCGATTGCTTGTCGTTCTAGTTCTTCAGTTCTTCTACGCTCTCTATCGGCCTCATTTATTTCAAAGATATGTTTATGTATTTCTTCATCAAAAGGAATGCTTGCAAGATCAAGTAAATCAGCAAGATTTTCTTCTTCCAATTCGTCAAAACAAGCTTCAGCAAGTTGATCCCACGTATCCCTAAGTAGCTTTCTAAGTACTGAGCCACTCAGTTTTTCACCATATGCTGCATAATAGTGATGAAACAATTCAGCCGGTAAATGTTCAATGACCATATTAGGTGCAAAATTTAGTATGTATTCAAAAATAAACCGTTCATAAACATCAAAATAGCTTTCATACTCAAATTGTCTTTTTCCCCAATCTAAAAAGGAATGTACATTACCTGTTAATTCTTCAAAAAAATCCGTTACCCAAGTATACTCAGCTGCATTAAACTTTCCCTGCTCAACTAATCGTTCTTCTAGGAATTGAGGGTCGACATATTTATACTTTGTCTGATTTTCAAAATCGGCTACCAATTTTTTTGCAACATGGTAGCGAACATGCAAATATAATAATAGCGAATTTTCTTCAAATAAATGGTCAACAGATTTTTGAAGCATATCTCGTACTTGCCACTTTTCCTTTGCGATTCGCTCCATTTCCTGTCTCTTAAAATAGACTTCTCTTGCATTTATATATCTCTGCTCCCAATCAAGCACATCTTTAGAAAAAGTTTGTTTAACCCAAGTGATTACATCAAAAGGACGATAATTCCTCAATTCGTTGCGAAATACCTTATTAATATGCTTGTGATCTACACCCTCCGTTTCATAACCTAATTCTTTCAAAAAAGCCTTTTTTTCTTTTCTGGGTACATCGTTTGAAGCCTTGTTCAACCAAACATTAATCCATATTTGGTCAAGGTAAGACGATAACCTATTAGACAGATATGTATCAAAGTTTGGTAGGATATCTTGCTCTTCTAGGTAACGGTTAATATCCTGAATCACTTTTTGTTTCGTATGTTCGATTGCAATTGGGTAGATATCTTCCAATTTTCCCATAGTACTCCCCTTTAAATCATTGTCATCTCAAATAGTTTAACTTGATTATATCATTAATTATATTATTCATATTTATCTAAAAAATATTTGCATGGTTTTAAAGGATTCAACTGACAATTATTCAATAAGCAGAATACATAAAATTAAAAAGATGGAGTAAGTATGACGAAAATAATAAGTGAGCATCTGCCTGAAAGATGCTCGTATTTTTTTTAATTAGTGTGAACACAACAGAACTCCTCTAATTGCTTGTTCTAAAATCAATCCTTTACCGGTTTAGCAATGATTGAGGTCATGAACCCAATGACAATGATTGTTAGGGTAGAAAAAATCAGCACTTGTAATCCCAAAAAATTAAATGCAGACAATACAATCAGACCGTCAATCAACAGAATAATAAGTCCAATATTTATCGAAAATGCATTAGCAATAAATTGTGCTAATAAATCCGTCCCTCCTGTGCTCGTCTTATATCGAAGCATCAATCCGACCCCTACACCAATTAGAATGCCTCCGAAAAACACACTAGAAAAAACAGATGGTGAAAATTGTGTTCGTAACGGAGCTAACCAATCAATAAATGAGGAAGCTACAATTAAACCAATAAAGCTATTATAAAAGTAAATTCGCTCACGAAACCAAGCGTATACACTCAATGGAATACTCAATATAAACATACAAAGCCCTGTTGGAAAGCCAAAGTAATAATGAATAATAAGTGCTAAACCAGTAATTCCGCCATCTAACAAATGGTGAGGGACTAGAAACCCATTAATACCAATACCCAACAGTAGACTTCCTATAAGAATTGCTGACATTTTTTGAAGGATAAATATAATCACCTTTCTTTTTATATTTACCCTAATATATGTCCAAGCTTAAAACTTCAGAATGATTAACATAATCCTAACCTTATTTAACAAAATATGATGAATATCTATGAATGTGAGGTACATGATAAAGGAGTAAATCTCAAATGGAGGGTTTGTCTATGAATACACAACGTGCACAAGAGATTGCTTCCTCACCTGATATGGAAAAAGTAACCTATAATGGAGCTCCAATTTACATTCAAAATGTAAATGAAAACAATGAGACAGCAAGAATTTACTATCTTGATGAACCTCAAAATGAACAAGACGTTCCACTATCTAGCTTAATAGAGGGTTAACTCCTCATATTTATACTGTGATATGTACATGATTAGCCCCTTCTTCCATCAATAAAGAAGGGGCTTCCACTTTCTATGATCACTCCATAGCGTAGTAATCATACTCAATCTCAGCTAACTCCAAAGGAATGGTTGTGCCTGTTATTAACTCATCCTACAGTCTGGATGATGTAGCTAACTAGTTATTCTTTCTGTTATTCAGAAGTACAGGTTGTGGTGATATGGTCTTTATTTTATTAAAAAAATAATAATATTTATATGCTATGATTAAAAGTAATCCAATCCTAATCATCATATTTTCCATTAGAATAAATGGAATAGCAATCATGCAATCAGCAGATAGCAGGATGATCCATTTCTTTTTTAAAGTCATTGCTCTATTGTTAACAAATTCTTCTAAATGATGCTTATATAGTTTAGTCCCTTTAAACCAGATTTCAAACTTCTTAGATCCTCTGACAAAACATACGGATGCTAAAAGGAATAAAGGTGTAGTTGGTAACAACGGCAATACAATCCCCACTATACCTAATCCTAGAAAAATAAATCCAAGGGATATATAGATGAAATTTCTAATATTTATTATGATTCTCTCTCCTTACAACATATAATTATGAACGACACCGATATTTTTGGAATTCATCCGCTCAGTCTACATTATTTTATCATGATTCATGACTGTTAACTAATGGATGGAATAATAGCTAAAAAAATAAGCAACATCCTCTTAATTGATAGAAGATATTGCCTATTAACTACTTTTTACTTATTCTTTCTTCCCTTATTCAAAAGTAAGACTTAAACAGGATACACCGTTTTGTGATCGGCTAAGACGACTAACTGATTTTCTTTATCTGAGTATTCAATTTCAGCATTAGAAGAGTAATACCATGTCTTTTCATGTTCACCAACAACAAAAAAGTTTAATTCATTCTTGAACTTTCTGATTTGTTCAATTTTATCTTCTGGTACGGAAACAGCAATCGCCCACTGATTTCCCTTTTGCTGCACATCAAAATTCTCCGTTTGATAAAATAGCCGACTACCAATCGCATGACGAATTAAGATCATCTTACTCACCACCCAAATCAATCAATAAAAAGAAGGTTTCTTTATTTGCTTTCATTTTCAATTCCATTAAATCGGAAATGCGTGCGCTATCCCGGGTATGAAGGACAAAGTCATTATGTAAAACAAGCTCCCCATCCATAACGAAAACATACATCTTTCTACCCTCTTGTTGGTAAAAAGAAATTTCATTTCCTTGATCCAATTTTGAAAGGTATAATTTTACATCACTATGAATCATTGCTGTTCCTTCATTTGGATTCGGAGAAACAATTGGTAAAAGTACATTGTGCATCGCGTCTACATTATATTGTAGATCCTCATAAGAGGGTGTCAATTGTTTTTGATTAGGAAAAAACCATAATTGCAAGAAGTTCGATTCTTCTGTAGAAGGATTTACTTCAGAATGTAATAAGCCTGTACCTGCACTCATTATCTGAACATTTCCAAATTGAAGAACTCCACTATTTCCTAAACTATCTTCATGCTTTAGTTGTCCTTTTAGTACAATTGAAACAATCTCCATTTCTCTATGCGGATGAATACCAAATCCTTTTCCTCCTTGGACTGTATCATCATTGAATACACGAAGCGGACCAAATTGAATGTTTGACTCATCATAATATTCACCAAACGAAAAACTAAGATTACTTTCTAACCAATCATTCTTGACCGAATAACGTTGTGTTGCTGGAATAATTTTAATCATATCTTCACTCCAAAATATCTCGAATTAAGGATAATTGTAAGCTGTCTATAAGAGTTTGTCAAATGATCAGTACTATCATTTTTTTCATCTATAAAGATCAAACTTATATAGGTTCTTGTTCCTATATATTAGATTATACTTGGACTATTCAAATCATTTATGCTATATATGTATAGTACTTTTTCATAATTTAATTACTGTAGGAAAGGTTGGAGTGTATGTTCAATGAATTTAAAAAGTTTGCTTTAAAAGGAAATGTCGTTGATTTAGCAGTAGGTGTAATCATTGGGGCTGCTTTTGGAAAAATCGTTACCTCCTTAGTAAATGATATCATTATGCCATTAATCGGGTTACTATTAGGTGGAATTAGTTTTGCAAACTTGAACTTCCCAATTGGAGATGCAGTTGTAGCCTACGGAATCTTTATCCAAACCATCGTTGACTTTTTTATCGTCGCTTTCTCAATCTTCTTGTTTGTTAAATTATTTAACCGTTTAAAACGAAAAGAAGAAGAAGCTACACCAGAGCCTCCAGCACCAACTAAAGAAGAAGAATTACTAGCAGAAATTCGTGATTTATTAAAAGCTAAAAATTAATTTCACTATTTTTGATTGATTATTTGTAAAATTTTGTCGTGAACTTATTATTTAAACAATTGATCCCCTTTCAAATGTTTTGAAAGGGGATTTTTCAGTAGGATGTGATTACTCATCCTTTATTCTTTACATTATTGATTAGGCTTTATTTACATTTGTTGCTTGAGGGCCACGTTGGCCTTCTTCTAGTTCAAATGTCACTTCTTGACCTTCGTCTAGTGACTTGTATCCTTCTCCCTGAATGGCAGAGAAATGCACAAAAACATCATCACCATTTTCACGCTCAATAAATCCAAAACCTTTTTCACTGTTAAACCATTTTACCTTACCACGTTCCATTGCTTGTTACCTCCTAAATATGTAGAACCCTTATATTTTTGACTTGCGTATATATTATGAACAATAATCTGACTTTTAATACATATAAAAAAACAGTCCTGGATAAGAACTGTTTTACCGTTTATTATAAAAAATAAAGCCGCAGTTGCCGTAGTTAAAGTAAGAAAGTTTTAAACCACCACTCCTCAAAGTGGGTGTTTGCAAAAACAATTCTGTTGTCCAGGTCAGTGACTAGGCATAACATGCATGTTTTGATATAAAACTCCCTATTACAGCTTAAAGGTTAAAACTTTGTTATCTGTACGAACAACGCAGCCTATATATATATAATACAGAAAAACGCCCTTCGTTTCAAGGTAAATATTTTCCAAAATCCTTAAATATTCATTATATAGATATAATGAATAGTAAGTTGAAGGAAAAATAACAAAAGATAGTTCTCCACAAACACGTATTGACTTAACTTTAGAATATAAAAAGACGCCAGCACATGCTGACGTCTTTGATGCGTTTGTGGCGAGAACCGTCGGGCCACATCCCAACGTTTAGCATAAGCATATTCTTCGACTTACACAAATTAGCTCATCGCTCTGTTACTATAACATTTACTACATGACAGTACAAGGGAAAGTTTTAACAACATACTATAAAAATTTTATATGACGATACCATGTAATCGCTTTTATTTTTTACAATCAAGCTAATGTCATTTGCGTTAATTCGTCTGATGACTTAGCAATTTGATCAAATGCCTGTCTAATACCTTCGAAGATTTCACTTAATTCCGTAACTTCAGTTGCAATTTTAATATTTTGTTCTTTCACATTATTCATCGAGTCCACAATTTCTACAAAAAACATACTCGTTTCTTTCCCATCTTTTGCACTTTGAAGAATATCTTGATTGACTCCCGTAATAGAACTATTCATTACGTTTGAATAATGGCGAATTCCTTCTACAAGTTTGGCTACTTCTGATACAGAATTTTTTGTATTCTCAGCTAATTTTCGAACTTCTTCAGCAACAACTGCAAAACCTTTTCCATTTTCTCCAGCTCTAGCTGCTTCAATAGCTGCATTTAATGCCAGTAGGTTGGTTTGTTCTGCAATGGATGTGACCATTGTGACAATTCGTTCAATTTCTTTAGATGTCGTAGAAAGTTGCTCCATATCTTTTGATATTTGTTCCATATTATTATGTGCTTTATTCATAGATTCTTCTAACACTTTTAATCGCTGAAGACCCTCTTTGGACTTTCCTTCGGTATTAATGGCAATTTCTGAACCTGTTTCAGTAATTTTGTGAATTTCTGAAACTTTACTAACAATTTCCATACTGGTTGCACTTGTTTCTTCACTTATTGCCGCTAATTCCTCGGCATTATTGCCCACTCGTTGTACAAGCTTTTCTCTTTCTTCTACGCTAATATCACGAATACGTTTATTTTCAAGTTCATATGCTTCTAATACAATTTGTTCCTCTAAGTTAATAATTTTGGTCAGAGCCAATACTTTTTCATGGAATTCTGCAATGGTGACACATGTCGGCATAATGGTGGTTATTAAAGATTGCAATAAATCTTCAAAAGCGCACATATACCATTTAGGTACTAGTCCAATTCGAACATGTGCATGAGCAATCATATATCGCTTATCAACGAATGCATCGTCTATAATTCCTACAAACATTTCAGATAAATGACGATGAAGAGTCTTTTGTAGTCGTTCCACCGTACTATTATCTGAAATAATTTTCACTAAAGATGGTTCCTTACCAAGATTTTTATAAAAGGCAGCAACCAAATCTGGTAATTGTTCTGTAATGACTTCTTTCATAGAACGAATCAAACATAAATCTTCTTTTGATAAATGAATCATTTCTATTTGTGATAGGACTGCTGAATGTTTATGTAAGCTAATTTTGACTTCATTTATGTATTTTTCTATATGATTTTGATGATCATTAATTGATTTATTTTTTCGCCATATGTTTTTCATAGAAGCATCCCTCCTAATTTCATTTCCTAATAAAATAATTATATAGTATTTTTTTCGTAAAGAATATATAAAAATATGATTAATATTCATAATTATTCTTATTTTATAAGTGTAAAGTCCTATTTGTGAAAAAATATTCATGATTGACGAAAGTTGAGTTCCTTTTTTAGGTATAAATTATCTTAAAATATTTAATTAAGGTTTTCATGTATTTAAATGCACAAAAAAAGTACCCATAATTTAATGGATACTACTTGAAGTCACCGTTCTAAGACACGTATTCCAATTAGCAATTGAATGGTTTCATGCTGTTTGAAATGAATATCGTCTATTTTTGGATCTAGGTATTGAATCTCAATATTGCTCTGAGGATTCATACGTTCATGATCTTGTGTTATTTGCTCAATTTTTCGATCCAGTTCCTTTTGATTATTTGCGAAAGTGATTGTTGTCATTACAGTCATTTAGAAACACTCCTTTTAGGTATCTATTTTTAGACAAAAAGTGCCACCAATCCTTTCATTCACTTTTGAAAATTTTGTCCAACGGATTAATTTTCACACTCTAGACTAATATTTCCATATTAAGTCCTTATTATTCACTAATCTGTTAAGTCGGCTATAGCATAACTATATCAACAGTAAACACGATTAATCCCTAATTAGTTTATATGCCTTCTCTACCTGTACAGAATCAGTAATTATATCCTGTAAGTCCTTCTCAACTGAATGAATATCTACTTCTGAAACATTCCCCATTAAACCATCTAGGAACCACATATTTGCCTCCTGAAATTTTAGTTCTAAGGTCTACATATTACCTATTATACTTTAATTATTGTGTCTAAAGAGGATTGTTCCAAAATTTATTATAAAGTCTCTGTAGATACTACATCAGATCATTTCACTGGATGACCCTATTAAATCTACTTAAATTTTGATATCATGATATATGGAAATAAAATTATGAAGGGGATTTTTGTTATGTCTGAAAAAACTCCAAACGAATTTAAAGGATTTGATACAACTATAATCTATGATTACACGGAGTATCCTGATATTGTCAGCGGTCGATGTGATAATTGTGGAAATGCTCATTTTAAGAGTACGGTAAAGGACTTCATCTTTATTAGAGAATGTAGAAATTGTGGGATGAAGAAATCTATATAATTCTCGTATTTAATAAACTAGACTAACATTGATACTGCAGTACTATATGATCATACTCCAATTTAGATAACCTCCTTATGATGTTAATAAACAGTTACAAATCTGTTTACTAACATCATAAGGAGGTCTTTTTATTCACGGAAAATAGTTAATGAATACCTCATGATACATGTCACTTAAATATTCAAAAGCACCGTGCTACACTCTATATAAGTTATACTAAAATAGTCTTTTGAAACGGGGTAATCCTTTGAATTTTCCACAATTAAAAATAGGGCATATGACACCTAAAGTTCCCATCCTGCAAGGCGGAATGGGAGTTGGAATTTCATTAAGCGGGCTAGCTTCTGCAGTCGCAAATGCTGGTGGAATTGGTACGATTTCTGGAACAGGAATTTCTATTGAAGAACTGCGACTCCAAATAAGGCGAGCAAAACAGCTAATAAAAGATTCAGGATACATTGGTGTAAATATGTTATTTGCCGTGATTGTCTTAAACATTGTTCCTATCGCTTTTGTCTAATGGATTCTTTACTAAAAGTTGTCGATGGAGATATCGAAAATGGACTCGTCTTTGCTGGTGCGAGAGTGCATGAAATTCATGACATTCTCCCTGTTCAAAAAATTATCGAGAATCTTACTACAGAGTATAGTGCAATTAATACACAAGGAATTGTGTATTAGTTAATATTAATAAATACAAAGTCACTAATTTTTTGATTAGTGGCTTTTTTTACATTATGAAAGAACCAATTTGTATATAATTACAACTTTGTATTAATTTATCTGGAATTACCTATATAATGTAAGAGTGAAAAAAGAAAATGGAGGAACTTATGAAAACATCTAAATGGTTAAAAATGATGATGAGTTTTGTGTTGGTTTGCTCTTTGTTTACTTTTGCTATCCCTTCTTATAATGGGAATGCTGCTACATCTACAAAGGCTAAGGTTGTGACTAAAACCTACAAAAAAATTTTGAAATACCCTCAAGTTTCAGGGCTAAAAAGTAACTCAGCTCAAAAGAAAATAAATCAAATACTTTATAAACATGTTCAAGGGTCATATAAAGAATTACTTAAGCTAAAGAAAGATATGGAAGAATACAAAAAAGAAGCAAATTGCAAGGAATATCCTCAATCATGTAAGTATAGTTACAGCACAAGTTATAAAGTGAAATATAATAGTAATGGAAAATTCAGCATCATCATATTGGACTCGATGTATTCTGGAGGAGCGCATGGTCTAAGTTTGGTTACGACGTATAATTTCAATCTAAAAACTGGAAGGCAATATAAACTAAGCGACATTCTTACAACTAAAACAAAATTTGAAAAAGTAACGAAGTATGCAAAAAAATATATGGTGAATCATCCTGATCTTTTTTACCCAAAAGATATGATCTCAAATGACTTTAAAGTAACAAATTCCAATCAGTTTTACTTTACTACAGATGGCTTCTATCTTATTTTTCAAGAATATGAAGTCGGACCATACGCTGCTGGACATCCAATCATCAAAGTTCCAAGTAAAGTTTATAAGTGAAACTTCCATCAGTGGGGGTTTTCTTCATCCCCCACTGATGGTTAGTTGAGGCCCACACGATGTGGGTCACACAGACGTTGCAACAGGATGTTGCGTTCTTAGTCTGTGTTCATTGATTCGGACCATTACGTGCTGTTGATCCCCCACCTACCTTCTTTGAATACTCAGAATCTTGAGGTAGGGGTCTTACTGCCCGTTAAGGCGGGATAAATAATTATTCGGGTGCAAATATGATTTTGCACCCGTTTCTCGTTCATTAAAACTTTTTACTGCCAAGAAAACTACGAATCATTGATCCTAAAAACATAATTCCCGCTCCACTTAGAATCAGTTTTAAAAATGTGTTTTTATTAATTATATCTAACGGATATAGTAGACTACTAATCATAAGTAATAAACCGATACCAGATACATACCAACCTAATTTATTCAGCGTTAGTCTCCTTCTCCCTCAAAAACTATTCAATTATAAATTGATAGCCATTGCTATTTCATCACAATCAGGAAATTTATGGCAGTTAATACAATCCTTCCAAACCTTTTGAGGCATTTCTGTCTTTTGAATGACAGAAAAACCGCATTTTTCAAAAAATTCTACTTGATACGTAAGCGAAATAAGCTTTGGAATACCTATTTGTTCTGCTTCTTCAATGATTTTCTTAACCAGTAATTTTCCGATTCCTTTTCCATTTGCTTCATTAGCAACAACTAGCGAGCGAATTTCCGCTAAATCCTTCCCTAATATATGAAGACTAGCTGTGCCCACCACTTGACCATTTAATGTTGCAACGGTAATAACTTGGATATTTTCATAAAGTGATTCACGTGATCGAGGGAGAAGAATACCATCTTTCACATACATTTGGATCATCCCAAAGATTTCATCTACATCACTTAGTTTAGCTCTCCGAATATTTATCATAAACTCTCACCTTTTTCTAAAGTCTATGAATAAATATTACTTGAAATTTTACAAAAGTCAATATATCAATGAAATATTTATACAAAAATACGAATAAATATTCAAACTATAAATTAATGTTTTTTATTGTATTTTTGCCTCTGCCAATCTGATAGATGAACTCCCTTCTTTCTAACTAATTCATTCTATTTTATTAGATTTTCTAACTATATGTTGTTAAAAGGAAAGGCTGTCTACTATTAGGCAGCCTTTCCTTTTAAGATAACAAGTCTCGAAGGACATAATCGGCTTTAAAGACTTTTTCTGTTTTTTTTAAATGATGCTGTTCTTTTATTTTATTCTCATCCTACGTTCTATACTATGAAATAAAAAATTCAAAAAATTTAAAACCTTTTAACTTATTCCACCATGTATCGTATACATTAATAGCATCGTGTCGTTTATGTTCCGTTTTTCGATACCAATTTTCAATTTTATCCGCCGCTTCTAACCGAATTTCTTTGCCCTCTAGATAGTCATCAATTTCTTCGTATGTCACGCCTAATGCTACTTCGTCAGGAATTAACGGCTTGTCATCTTCTAAGTCTGCTGTAGGGACTTTTAAGTATAGTGCTTCTGGTGCACCTAAGTATTCTAGAATTTTTCTACCTTGTCTTTTATTTAAACGATATAGCGGTACTAAATCCGCCGCACCATCTCCATGTTTGGTGAAAAATCCGGTAACCGCTTCTGCCGCATGATCCGTTCCTAGTACAACACCTTGATAGACACCTGCTAGATCATATTGCACCTTCATTCTTTCTCGAGCTTTTGCATTTCCTTTTAAAAAGTTAGACAGCTGTTTTCCAGTTGCTTTTTCAACAGCATCTATAGACGCATCCACAGCAGATTTAATATTCACCGTTACTTTTATACTTGGCTGAATAAATTGTAATGCTTGCTGGCGATCTTCTTCATCCGCTTGAATGCCATATGGTAGACTCACAGCAACAAATAAATAGTCTTTATTTGTTGACTCTTCATTCAGTTCATTCACAGCCGTTTGCGCGATATAGCCGCATAAAGAAGAATCCTGACCACCCGAAATGCCAAGAACGAAGCTTTTTATAAAAGAATATTTTTTCGCATATTCTTTTAGCATGTTCACACTTCTTCTAAATTCTACTTCTGGATTAATTTCAGGCTGAACAAGCAGTTTATTAATAATCTCTGATTGCATAGAATGCATAATTTTCCTACTTTCTATTTTTTCATTTGTTAGAAATCATTTTTTCAACGTTTATTCGAGCTTCATTAATATTTTTCATTTTATTGTCCCAACATTTTTGACTTAAATCAACAGGATATTCTTCTGGATTTAGAGCACGTAAATATTCTGGCCACAATACGTTTAGATTATCAATACTGAACTCTTTAATTTCTTCTACTGTTGGTAAGTTATAGACTAATTTTCCATCAACATAAATATCTTCATGCAAGTCAATTGCCTCAAAGTCTGTTACGAACTTACTTAAAAATGTATGAACCGGATGGAAGAGCTTTAATTTTTCCTCATTTTGAGGATTTTCCTCTTCCAGTGCGATATAATCTCCCTCAGCATGGTGATTTATCTTATTAATAATTCGATACACCCTTTTTAAACCTGGTGTTGTTACTTTTTCAGGATTGGATGATATTTTAATCGTGTCAATCATTTTTCCATCTTCACCTTCAATTGCTGCTAATTTATACACAGCCCCTAATGCTGGTTGATCAAAAGCAGTGATAAGCTTTGTCCCAACCCCCCAAACATCAATACATGCACCTTGTTGCTTTAAGTTGATAATAGTATATTCATCTAAATCATTGGAGGCAACAATTTTTGCCTCTGGGAAACCTGCTGCATCTAACATTTTACGAGCTTCTTTTGATAAATAGGCAAGATCCCCACTATCTAAACGAATGCCTATAAAATTAATCTTATCACCTAATTCCTTGGCAACACGTATCGCATTTGGAATTCCAGAACGGAGTGTATCATAGGTATCCACTAAAAATACACAATCTTTATGGGTTTTTGCATATTTATGGAACGCTACATATTCATCCTTGTAGGTTTGTATCATTGAATGAGCATGAGTCCCTGAAACAGGAATGCCGAATAATTTGCCTGCGCGAACATTACTAGTAGAATCAAATCCGGCAATATAAGCGGCACGTGCTCCCCAAATTGCCGCATCCATTTCCTGAGCACGGCGTGAACCAAATTCAAGCGCAGATTCATTACCAAGTACTTGTTTGATTCTAGAGGCTTTTGTAGCAATCAGAGTATGGAAATTCACAATATTTAGCAGGGCTGTTTCAATGAGCTGCGCTTCCCCAAGTGAAGCTTCTACTCGTAAAATTGGTTCATTTGCGAAAACAAGCTGGCCTTCCTTCATACAACGTAAATGACCGGTAAAACGAATATTTCTTAAATAGGCAAGAAATTCTGGATCATATCCAAGTTCTGTGTTTAAGTAGTCAAGGTCACTATCAGTAAAACAAAATCCTTCTAAATAATTTACTATTTTTTCAAGACCAGCAAAAATCGCATAGCCACTATGAAAAGGTAACTTGCGAAATGTTATTTCAAAAACTGCTTTTTTATCTTGAATATGATCTTCCCAATAGGATTGAACCATATTGATTTGATAAAGGTCAGTATGTAATGCTAAACTGTCATCTGTATATTTCATTGCCATTTTACTTTTTCCTCCAAACGTAACGCATTTCAAAAAAATAATTGCGTCCTCTCCACATAAAAAAAGGTAATTTATGCGCTTGATGAAGTATTTATCAATACTATAATTACTCATAATCTTACTATATGTACTTGTAAAATTACAAGGAAGATAAAATATACAAGTGAAAAATTTCCACCGTTTTATAACAAACTGATCCAATACTTAATGGATAAATATTGGATCAGTTCTTCGAAGACGGTATTCTCATTATACTGGTTTCACTTTTACCTTTTGTAGTTTCCATTGTCCTTCAGTATAGCTCCATGAAGTGAAAACGATGGCGATGGGATCATTTTCATCTACCCCTTTAACCGTCTGTTTCCCTAATACCCCGGACGCATGACCATTGGAAGAATAAACGGTAAACTCTGAAAATGGATTAACAATCAGCTCAGTGGCTTCATTTAATTTTCCATGATGATAAATACCTACCTTTTCATAGAATCCCCGATGACGACTTATATCCACTTTAACAGGTATTTGTCCCTTTACATTAATTTCTGCTATATAACGATCTTGAAATTGTGCCGTCATCAGTACTTGTTGCGGCAAATCCAATTGGGTTACTTGCTCTCCCTTAAACGAATAAATTTTACTAAATAGTTGTTCATTATGTTTATGAACAGTAACCAGAATATCTTTAATACCATCTTGATTAAAATCTGCAATTACTAGTTTAGGATGTAACCCTGATTTAATTGGAATGGTAATAACCTTATGGTTGCTTTTTACAGTAAGTTTCAGTGCCTTCGCCCATTTCTTATTCTTCTTACTTTTCTTTCCCTTTAGCTCAATCTTATCAATTTTTCTATCTCCTGTTACATCATGTTTGATCGACTTGTAAAAGCTTTTAGTATGAACTTCTTGTGCATTCGTCTCCACTACTTGATAAATTAAAAAAATTGATAGAAATAAAATCAGATACTTAGCTATTGATAATTTGGGTAGCATGATGACTCCCTCCTGATTATTTATGGTTTCTTTAGAACTTTCCATTGATTAAGGCAGATAAAGAGAAGCCTCCTACATGGCTATTCTTCCTATCCCTACCTATATTCTTTGTATCCTCTAAGATTAGATCTTTTGGCTCGTTAAGAGTGGGATAAATCCATTTAGTAGTATCTCCATTGATAAGTAAATTATTGGATTCATTAGAAACAAATTTATATTTGTTGTCCATTTGTCTTACTAACCTTTTATTTTTTATAATTATATTCTGTCGAGGTTATTTTTAAAATATTCTTATATGTTACTTCATTATTTGGATAACAAAAAAACACATTTCATATGTGTTAGAGATCCAAGTTCATCTTTTATTTTAAAATGATGAAGACGCTATTTCTGAAAAGATGAAAAAAGCAACAAATGAAAAAAATATTTCATTTGTTGCTTCTCGATTATCAATTATTCAAATAATGAAAATAATACCTCACCACGAATCACTTCTTTTTCATGTTGGTTCATAGTTGCCACATAAAACCGTAGTTTACTTTCCTCTTTATCTAGTAATTTCGCATACAAGGTAAGTTCATCATGTAAAAATACCATATGACTAAAACGAATTGAATAGTGTTCTACAAAACCAATATCATAATAATCTGTAAATAATTTTCCTAGATTCCCCATCGTCCACATACCGTGTGCGATAACTCCTGGCAATCCTGAATTCTTAGCTTCTTCATCTATTGTATGAATAGGATTAAAATCCCCAGAAGCACCTGCATATTTAATTAAATCAATACGACTAACGGGTGGTAGCTTAATAGAGTTAATAGTTTCTCCAATTTGTATGGTAGTTAAAGTCATCCTTGCGTCACCTGCTCTCTAACAGTTTCAGAAATAATATAATTACATTCCGATGTAAAAATCGGTGAACCATTTAAATCCATTGCCGCTTCTTCCAAGATTAAAAAGCCCATTTTACCAAGTTTACCTTGTTTTTCAAAATAATTTTTCACTACCGTATAACAAAGCACCTCTTGGCCAACTAATAAGGGCTGTTTATAGTCATATGCATGTGATCCGTGAATTACCCCTTTTAAATTATCAGGGAGATATAAGCCCTCAACCTCACCAAAATTGAAAGTACGAGGAAACGTTGGTGGTGCTATATTTGTACCAAAACGTGACTTTTTCCCGTATTCTTCGTCTATGAAAATCGGATGCATGTTACCAATCGCTTCAGCAAATTTTTTCACAGCACCATATTCAACAAAATTTTTTACATAATCAGAGCGTTTCCCAATACTACTCCAATACATTCCTCTCCACCATCCCTTGTAATCATAGTTTATAATAACCATTAATGTTAAATTATGTAATAATGGTAGCATAAACATCTATTAATCACAACCTAAAAAAATCCGTTTCTATTGGAAACGGATTTTTTTCTATTATTCAATATCATCATTTGATTCTTCAATTGATATTTTCCACATTTCTTTTGCTTTGCCGCTTTCACTCTCATCAATGATAAACGAACCATTTGTATAACGATCGGTATTTTTAAGTGTCGCTACTTCTATGGTTTCGATAGGACCTTTTTCAGTTTGAATAGAAAGTTGATCTGTACTTTTTACCATTTCAAAACCGATAATCCGATGAGGGTTAGCTTTCAATTCTCGTAAAACGACAACACCTCGTTGGGCCCGTGATGCTTTCTCAAATTCAGAAAGCTTCATTTTCTTAACAGCACCACGCTGTGTAACAATGGCAACCCCCTCATTACTATCTTTAGTTATGACTTTTGCACCAATAACATAATCTTCCTCTTTTAAATTAATACCTTTTACACCAGCTGCTCGAACTCCTATTGCACCTACTTCTTCTTCGTCATACCGTAGTGCATAACCAAAGTGGGTAATAAGAAAAACATCATTCGTTCCATCTGTAAGATGAACATCCACCAGTACGTCATCACCCTTTAAATTGATGGCAACGAGTGGTTTAGAATGACGCTGTGCTTTGTACGAAGCAAGCTCGGTTTTCTTAACCATACCATTTTTCGTCGCAAAAAGTAAAAACTGTGGTTGTTCAAAATCTTTGACAGGAATCGCTTTAATGATTTGTTCATCACGATCAATTGGAATAATATTGGCTATATGCTGCCCCGTTTCCTTCCAGCGAATATCTGGCAGTTGATGAACTGGACAATACAAATAATTCCCTTTATTCGTAAACAATAAAACGACATCTTGAGTATTCATTTCAAGTTTTTGAAGAAGTCGATCGGAGTCCTTCATTCCCAAATCTTGTCCACCTGAAGCAGAATAGGATCGTAAGGAAGTTCGTTTAACATATCCTTCCTTCGTAACTGTTACTACAACATCTTCACTAGCAACTAACACATCTAAATTAATTTTAATCTCTTCGATTTCATCCTCAATTTTAGAACGACGTGTATCGTTAAACTCTTTTTTAATTAATTTTAATTCTTTTTTCATTACTTGAAACAATGCTTTATCACTCTCTAGAATCTTAGTAAGCTCAGCAATTTTTTCTTGAAGCTCAGCAGATTCCTTTTCAAGTGCTGTAATATCTGTATTTGTTAAACGGTAAAGTTGTAATGATACAATCGCTTCAGCCTGTGCTTCGGTAAACTCAAATTTAGCGATTAAGTTATTTTTCGCATCACGTTTATCATTAGATGCACGAATCGTTTCAATCACTTGATCTAAGATAGATAAAGCCTTCATTAGTCCTTCAACTATATGCGAACGGTCCATAGCTTTTTGCAATTCATAACGAGATCGATTTGCAATGACTTCCCGGCGATGGTTAATGTACGCATCTAGTAGCATCGGTAGACTCATCAATGTTGGTCTTTTTTTATAGATGGCTACCATGTTAAAGTTGTAGGCTACCTGTAAATCTGAATTTTTATATAAATAGTTGAGTACACCATGTGCATCCGCTTCTTTTTTCAACTCAACAACAATACGAAGTCCTGTGCGGTCTGATTCATCACGCACTTCTGCTATTCCTTCCACTTTACGATCTAAACGAAATTCATCCATTTTTTTCACGAGATTTGCTTTATTTACTTCATAGGGGGTTTCAGTAATGACGATCTGTTGCTTACCACCACGAATATCTTCAATCTCCGCTTTACTACGAATAATAATTTTTCCTTTACCCGTTTCATATGCCTTCTTAATGCCCTCAATCCCTTGAATAATGCCACCTGTTGGAAAATCAGGTCCTTTTATGACCGTCATTAATTCAGAAACGGTCACCTCTGGATTATCAATACGCATAATGGCCGCATCAATGACCTCACCTAGTTGATGAGGAGGCATTTCGGTTGCATAGCCTGCTGAGATTCCCGTAGAACCATTCACAAGAAGGTTTGGAAACATGGCAGGTAAAACGACAGGTTCTTCTGATGTATCATCAAAATTTGGAATAAAATCAACGGTACGTTTGTCTATATCGCGAAGTAATTCTGATGCGATTGCCGATAATCTTGCCTCTGTATAACGCATCGCAGCTGGTGGATCACCATCCATACTCCCATTATTACCATGCATTTGTACCATTACCTTACGTAGTTTCCAATCTTGGCTCATCCGGACCATCGCTTCGTACACCGAACTATCGCCATGTGGATGATAATTACCGATTACATTACCGACTGTTTTTGCCGCTTTTCTAAACGGTTTATCATGAACATTTCCTTCCACAAACATTGCGTAGAGGATTCGACGTTGAACAGGCTTTAATCCATCCCGTGCATCGGGTAGTGCACGATCTTGAATAATATATTTACTATAGCGCCCAAAACGGTCGCCAATTACTTCTTCTAACGCTAAATCAAGAAACTTTTCTTCTGCTACCATCTTTATTCAGCCTCCTCTGCAACCGATATATTTTCATTATCTAAAATATTCGATTCTTCATCGAGACCAAAGGCAACATTCGACTCGATCCATTTACGACGTGGTTCTACTTTGTCACCCATTAATGTCGTTATCCGTCTTTCGGCACGAGCGCCATCATCAATTTTCACTCGAATGAGTGTTCTTGTTTCTGGATTCATGGTTGTATCCCAAAGCTGATCGGCATTCATTTCTCCCAATCCTTTATAGCGCTGAAGAATATAACCCTTACCAATTTTGTTAATCGCTTCTTGTAGATCTTCATCACTCCATGCATACTCAATGACTTCTTTTTTTCCTGTACCCTTGCTCACCTTATAAAGTGGTGGTAGAGCAATATATACTTTTCCACCTTCAATAAGTGGCTTCATATAGCGATAGAAAAAAGTAAGTAGTAACACTTGGATATGTGCACCATCTGTATCGGCATCTGTCATAATGACGACTTTATCATAATTTGTATCACTAATTTTAAATTCTGGACCGACCCCCGCACCGACTGCATAAATAATCGTATTAATTTCTTCATTTTTAAGAGCATCAGCCAGTTTTGCCTTTTCAGTATTAAGAACCTTTCCTCTTAACGGTAAAACAGCTTGAAAACGTCGATCACGTCCTTGTTTTGCTGAACCGCCGGCTGAATCACCTTCGACTAAATAAAGTTCGTTTTTCTCGGGATTTTTCGATTGAGCAGGAGTTAATTTTCCAGATAAAACAGCTTCTGATTTTTTGCGTTTTTTACCGCTCCTTGCGTCCTCACGTGCTTTTCTTGCTGCCTCCCTAGCTTGAGACGCTTTAATTGCCTTTTTAACTAACAATGTACTTGAAGTTGGATCTTCTTCAAAAAAATAAGCTAAATGTTCTGAAACAATCGTATCAACAGCCGAACGGGCTTCACTCGACCCTAACTTACTCTTTGTTTGTCCCTCAAATTGAAGCAATTCTTCTGGAATACGAACGGAAATTATCGCAGACAAACCTTCACGAATATCTGTACCCTCCAGGTTTTTTTCCTTTTCCTTCAACATCCCTGTTTTCCTCGCATAATCATTAAAAGCGCGAGTCAAAGCTGTTTTCGCACCCACTTCATGAGTACCACCGTCTTTAGTACGTACATTATTAACAAAACTTAGAATATTTTCTGAGTAAGCATCGTTAAACTGAAATGCAAAATCTAATTCTATTCCGTTCTGTTCCCCTTCAAAACTAACTACCGAATGAAGTACGTCTTTTTCTTCATTTAAATAAGCAACAAACGCTTCAATCCCATTTTCATAATGAAAAAGTTCATGTTGATCATGACGTTCATCGATTAGTTCGATTTTCATGTTTTTTAATAGAAAAGCAGATTCGCGTAGACGTTCACTTAAGGTGTCATAATTATATGTGGTTACCGAGAAAATAGTGGGGTCTGGTTTAAAATGTATTTTCGTTCCCATTTGATTTGTTTTCCCGATTTTCTCCAATGTCGTGACAGGTTTTCCACCATTTTCAAAACGTTGTTCATATATAAAGCCGTCACGTTTAATGGTTACAACAAGCCATTCTGACAAAGCATTTACAACGGATGCACCTACACCATGTAAACCACCGCTCGTTTTATAACCACCTTGACCGAATTTTCCACCAGCGTGCAGGATTGTTAAAATGACTTCTGGCGTAGGCTTGCCAAGCTTATGCATACCTGTTGGCATACCTCGTCCTTTATCAGACACACTGATACTGTTATCTTTATGTATTTTAACAATAATTTGATCTCCGAAACCTGCTAATACTTCATCTACGGAGTTATCTACAATCTCATACACTAAATGATGAAGTCCTCTAGCATCCGTACTTCCGATGTACATACCTGGACGTTTTCTTACCGCTTCCAGTCCTTCTAGAACTTGAATGGCATCATCGTTGTACTCGATTGTTTTTATGTTCTTTGCCACAGAAATTCCCCTTTCTAACCTAAACCAATTTCCGGGCCAAATCATACTGCAATGAATTGACTCTCTGAGCTTTTCTATACTCTATCATGTATAAGTATATTATATATTCAAAAAAGGAACAAGTGTTCCATTTCCGTACTATCAAAAATAATATCTATTTGATGATAGGAAAAGAATAGAAATCGACTATTAGTATGAAAAATAAGTCGTATTTATATTGTTCCTTTTCTAAAAAAGAAAAATGAATTTAGATTTCCAATCTCAAATACTAATTGTAGCGGTAATTTTATATTTAGCAAATAACTTTTTACTTTTTCTTGCTTAGGATGATCGTATTGATTCACTATTTTGTCATTGCATGTTCAACTTTAATACAGCGATCCATTATGACAGTGTAGCCTTTTTCTGTTAAATAATCATAGGCTTCTTGATTTTCAATTCCTAATTGAGCCCAAAAAATATCAGCATCGATTTCTGCGAATTCCCTTGCTACATCTGGTAAAAATTCTGAACGTCTAAATACATTAACGATATCTACATGACCTTCGATATCTTTTAATGTGGCTACTGCTTTAACTCCTAAAACATCCGTTACCGTTGGATTAACTGGGATTATTTCATATCCTGCATCTTGCATCGCTTTCGAAACCATATAAGAAGTTCGTGCAGGATTATCTGATAATCCAACTACTGCGATACGTTTTGCTTTTTTTAAAATGGAGCCTATTTCATTTCTACTTGGATTGGTAATTGTCATCTTCATCATTCCTTTTTTGTCTAATTTTCTAAAATCTTAACAATCATTTTACAAAGAAAAATGCACCATTTCCATAATTAAGAAAATATTTTTCTATATCATACTCATTTAAGTTCCTTCCGTAAAGTCAGGATCCTTTAATTAGCCATTTCAAATAAGGCATATATTTATACGGAGAAAGCAAAATTCCTATCTAATCTTAGATCTACATTTAATTTACTCATTCTTAGGCTATATTTTTCTTATTAAATTTTTGACTAGACCGTTCTTTTTTCATAGAAAATGATACAATAAGATGAATCTTTAACTTACATATAAAGAAAATATTTTTAGAAAGGGTTATATAATGCTATTGATTATTATTTCTTTGATTCTTGCCTATTTATTGGGTTCTATTCCATCTGGGCTAATTATTGGTAAAACTTTTTATAAAGTCGATATTCGGGAACATGGTAGTAAAAATTTAGGAGCTACCAATACCTTTCGGATTCTAGGTATCAAGCCCGGGATTACCGTTACACTTATGGATATTCTAAAAGGTACGTTAGCGACACTTCTTCCAGAATTATTGGGGGCGGATATTCATCCATTAATCGTTGGATTAATCGCAGTAATTGGACATATGTTTCCCATTTTCGCGAGCTTTAAAGGTGGTAAAGCAGTTGCAACATCAGCAGGTATCGTACTTGCATATGAACCATTCTTATTTGTTCTAGCTATTCTATTCTTTTTTATTACATTATACATTTCGAAATATGTGTCTTTATCTTCAATGATTGCTGCGCTCGCTGCGCTATTCTATTGTCTAATTTTTGAACTTAACGATTGGCCGTTCACAACAGTCATATTAATTATAAATATTTTTATTTTTTATCGCCATCGTGCAAATATTAAACGGATCATGGAAAAATCCGAACCAAAAATCAAATGGTTATAAGATATATGCAGGGCACCTTACAATGCTGGGTGCCTTGTTTAACTACCTACACCTTCAGCGAGGCTAGACGATGCGGCTAAATTATCCGAAAAGTAGAGTCAGTTCATTCGTGTTTTGTCCCCTATGTATATCAAAATCCTTCATTATAATCCGCTAGCTGTGTCATTTAATGCTTCTGCATGTAGGGCAACATTTTGTGTAGCATTGCCAATTTCATCGACCAACGAAACGAACGATTGGATTTTCTCATTGATTTCACATGCCCCCTTCAAATTTTCTTCAACAGCTTGAATAATCTCTTTAAAAGATTTTTCAGTAGAAGCTGATTCTTTTTCTCCAAGGTAAATGATTTTTTTAACTTCTGAAACAATTTTGACTCACTCGATACTATATACTATATTTAATGCATAGATCTCATCTGAAAAAGATCTGAAATAAGATTCACTATGATAATAGAATGTCCTCATGAAGGAGACTGACCATATGAAAATTAACATTTCTAATGAAGCAGCAGCTTGGTATATCGATGAGCTCGATTTAACACCTGGTACATCCTTACGTTTTTTCGTGCGTTACGGAGGTAAAAGTATTCAAAGTGGATTTTCATTAGGAATTGCACGCAATCAGCCAATTCACGTTGGTGCATCAGCAGAAATCAATGGTGTGACTTTCTATGTTGAACACGACGATCTCTGGTTTTTTGAAGATTATGATTTAGTCATTACCTTTAATGAAAAACTGAATGAGCCTGAATTACGGTACGAAAAATAACAACAGGGATGATTCCCTGCTGTTATTTTCTATCAATATTTAATAAGCTTATTAGTAATTCCTTCAGCTTTTAAAATTTGTACTTGTTTTTCCCCTAGTAAATCAAAATGAGAATATCCATCTTTGCGATGATCAATCCATTCTTCTTTTAAACCATATTGTTTACCCCAATCGACTAAAAGAGTAAGATCATTACAGCCTACTTTAGTCACTGTTTTACTATCCGGAAAACGATCATCCAGCCAGTAATGCGTGAGAAAAGCAATTTCACCAGCATCAATTTTACGCTTCCATTCCTCGAGATCTTTTCGCTTTATCCCAAATGCCAAACATGTTCACCTCAAATTAACAGTTCGTTTAGAAATTTAACAATCAACTTATTGCGATGAAATGGTCTATTTCTTTTTAATCTCTTCATATTTTTGAAACCACTCAGGAAATGACTTTTTAAAAGAAGTCGGCTTAAAATTTTCTTTTTTTACAATAATATGAGTAGTTGTTCCCTCAACGCACAATTCCCCATTGCCATTAACTACTGTATAGCCATAAACCGTTTTTACCCCATCATTTTTTTCAACCCAAGTATTCACAAATGCTTTGTCGCCATATCGTAAAGGTTTTCTATAAGTTGCCTGAACATCATAAACAGGTGCAAAATAACCTGCCTTTTCCATTTCTATGTAACTAAATCCGACATCTTCTATTAAACCCATTCTCCCCAACTCAAAATATTTAAGATAATTCGCATGATAAACCACTTGCATCATATCAGTATCTGCATATAAAAGCTGAATTTCTCTATTTGAAATAAAAGTATGATCCATTTAATTAACATTTCTCCTCTCACATAACAATATATCTATTTTATCATAACTTATTATCCTGTAAAATTTCATCGTTCTAAAAATGATAGAAAAACAAGTCTTATCAACTAAATAATAGAAATTGATGTACCAATTAAGAAAATAAAATTTTGGTGCATAAAAAGGAAGAAAGAATCTCTTCTTTCTTCCACTTGTACTTTATTCAAATGATTGATTAGATTGATAGCCATTTTTACGTGCCTGTTTTTCATCTTCAATTTCTGCTTCCATGCCAGAAATACTATTCAATCTTCTCTCATTTTTTGCTTGAATGGCAGCGCTGTCGGCCTGTGATGAAGAAAATTGCAAGGTCTCTTCTGCTTCACGAATATTTTCACGAGTGTTTTCAATAGCTGATTGAAGTCTTTCTACATTATTCGAACGATCATCTGGATTTGGCTTTGTCATTTGTTTTCCCCCTTATTTTAAGTATGATGTTGTCACCATCATGATTTAATTTGACCACAATAATTAGTTAACATAACAATATTATGTTAACTTAACTACACTCTAATTTGTTTTATAATGTAGGTTATTCCCCTTTTGTTTGTATCACTTGAGGGGTAGGACTTGTTTGATCTTGCATCTTCTTACCCTTATTGCCACCAAAGGCTCTTGACTTAGTACCAATATGATTAGGGTTAAAATGCTTCGAATCTTTTTTTGGATTACCCATTAAAATCGCCTCCTGTTACTATGATGTCTTACTACATGTAAAACATGATTGCCAAATTTTAATCAGTATCGAGTTAATAATTAATACTTCATTATGACGAATTAGTATATATCTACATCTATCCTTCTAAATGAATGGATCCAGACTCATTTTGTAATCGACGAGCTTCAATACGTTCTTCAATGACTTCTAGCATTTTAAAATCAATTAGGATTTCTTTTTTATTTTCACTAACTAATTCTGCGAATGTTTTTTTCTTACTTTTCATAAGATTCACCTACTTATTTATGTAATTAGATTCATTATTTCCAAATATACAAAATATTATGATATTAGAAAACATTCAAATCTCTAACATAAAAAAGGAAGTCAATTTGACCCCCTATTTCAGACGATTCATATTCACTTCAATATCTTTTAGCTTCATCTCACCGATAAATTTATTTTGTATATTCCCTTCACTATCAATGAAAAATGTAGTTGGAATAGCCATGACCTGATAGTTGTCACTAACAGGTTTGTCTACATCTTGATAATCCAACAAAATAGGAAAAGTCAACTTATATTCATTTGCAAATGCTACTACATCATTTTCTGGATCAATATTTACAGCAATAACCACTAAATCTTCATTAGCTTCCTTTGAAAATTGTTGAATCGCTGGCATTTCTTTTTTGCATGGAGGACACCATGTAGCCCAAAAATTAACTAGTATCTTCTTCCCCTTATAATCCGATAATGAAACCTCATCGCCATCTAAGGAATGCAATGTAAAATTCGGCGCTTTTGATCCTACTGTTAAACCACCAAATTGATCCTTGTCCTCAGTTTGTTGCTCCACTTTTTGTTCTGCCTGTTTATTTTGCCGATCCATTGCTTGGACAACCGCAATCGTAAGGAGAGAAAGTAAAATCACTATTGCAATAATTTTTTTTAGCATAATAAACCCCTTTCTGATGATGATTTAAGATTATTTAAAGCTTTATGAAATATTTACATTATTATACATACCTGTTAATCATAATCTTAACAATCTAATAAGCAAATGAAAAGGATGTCTTGTTAGAAATATATAAATTATTTAAAATAAAGGCTAACCTAAAAATAAAAAAGCGGTAAACCTCAATTGAGGTTTACCGCTTTTTAACGCTTTTATGGAATTAAGCTTGTAATTTTCCGCGTAATACCATTTGAAGGATACCACCATGACGGTAGTAGTCAATTTCAACTTCGGAGTCGAAACGTACAAGTACTTCAAATTCTTTTACGTTACCAGCTTCATCAGTAGCTGTTACTTTTACGATATCACGTGGTTTAACTGATTCGTCAACAGCAACTGAGATTGCTTCTTTACCAGTTAAGCCAAGTGTTTCAGCATTTTCTCCAGCTTTAAATTGAAGTGGAAGAACACCCATTAACACAAGGTTTGAACGGTGAATACGTTCAAAGCTTTCAGCAATAACTGTTTTAATACCAAGAAGGTTTGTACCTTTGGCAGCCCAGTCACGAGAGCTTCCCATACCGTAGTCTTTACCAGCTAAAATTGCAAGACCAGTTCCATCAGCCTTGTATTTCATACAAGCATCATAGATAGCCATTACATCACCAGTTGGCCAGTAAGTTGTATATCCACCTTCTGTACCTGGAGCGATTTGGTTACGGATACGGATGTTAGCGAATGTTCCGCGCATCATTACTTCATGGTTACCACGACGAGAACCATAAGAGTTAAAGTCACGAATTTCAACACCGTTTTCACGTAAATATTTACCTGCTGGTGTATCTTTACCAATTGAACCCGCAGGAGAAATGTGGTCAGTTGTTACTGAATCACCGAATTTACCAACTACACGAAGATCGTTAAGTGGGTTAACTGTTCCTGGTTCTTTTGACATTCCTTCAAAGAACGGTGGGTTTTGGATATAAGTCGATTTAGTATCAAATGTGTAAAGCGCATCGTTACTTGTTTGAATTTCATTCCAACGTTTGTTATCAGTGAATACAGTTTCATATTCTTTACGGAACAATGTTGGTGTAACAGTTGCTTTAACAGTAGCATTTACTTCTTCTTGTGATGGCCAGATATCAGCAAGATATACATCATTACCATCTTTGTCTTTACCTAAAGAATCTTTTTGTAGATCGATATCCACTGTACCAGCAAGAGCGTAAGCTACAACTAGAGTTGGAGATGCTAGGTAGTTACCTTTTACTAATGGGTGAATACGTCCTTCAAAGTTACGGTTACCAGAAAGTACAGATGTAAGTAGAAGATCTGATTCTGCAACTGCAGCTTCGATTTCAGGTGCTAAAGGACCTGAGTTACCGATACATGTTGTACAACCATAACCAACAATATTGAATCCTAATTGGTCAAGGTATGGTTGTAAACCTGCATCACGAAGGTAACCAGTTACTACTTTTGAACCTGGTGCTAAAGATGTTTTTACATAATCAGGAACAGTTAAGCCTTTTTCTACTGCTTTCTTAGCAATAAGACCCGCTCCAAGCATTACGTATGGGTTAGAAGTATTTGTACAGCTAGTGATAGCAGCGATTCCAATTGCACCTGTTTTCATTGTTGTTTCTTTGCCATCAGCAAATGTAACAGTGATTTCTTTATCTAATTCTTTCTCGTTTAATCCGAAACCTTGGTTACCCATTGGTGCATTAATTGCATCATGGAAAGATTGTTTCATTTGAGAAAGCGGAATCAAATCTTGTGGACGTTTAGGACCAGAAAGGTTTGGTTCGATATCAGCAAGATTAATTTCAACCACTTTTGTATAAGTAGGATCTTCTTTATCAGAAGTATAGTATAAGCCATTGTTTTTCGCATATTCTTCAACCGCTTTAATGTGCTCTTCGTCACGACCAGTTAAACGTAGGTAGTCGATTGCTTCAGCATCGATTGGGAAGAATCCACATGTTGCACCATATTCAGGAGCCATGTTTGCAATTGTTGCACGGTCTGCTAGTGGTAAGAATCCAACACCTGGTCCAAAATACTCAACGAATTTACCAACTACACCTTCTGCACGAAGAACTTGTGTTACTTTTAATGCAAGGTCAGTAGCAGTAGTTCCTTGTGGAAGACGACCAGTTAATTTAACACCAATTACTTCTGGAACTGGGAAGTATGAAGGTTGTCCAAGCATACCTGCTTCTGCTTCAATACCACCTACACCCCATCCAAGAACACCAATACCATTAATCATTGTTGTATGAGAATCTGTTCCGAATACTGAATCTGGGAATGCTTCGAATTCGCCATTTTCTCCTTCGTTTACATGAACAACAGGAGCAAGGTACTCAAGGTTAACTTGGTGTACGATACCAGTTGCCGGTGGAACTGCACGATAGTTGTTAAATGATTTTTGAGCCCAGCTTAAGAATTTATAACGCTCAGCGTTACGTTCAAATTCATAATCCATGTTAATTGAAAGTGAATCTGTAGTACCAGCTTTATCAACTTGTACGGAGTGGTCAATTACAAGGTCAACTGGGATTTCAGGATTAATTAATTGTGGATCAGCACCAAGAGTATTCATTGCGCCACGAAGTGAAGCAAGGTCAACTACAGCTGGTACACCAGTGAAATCTTGTAGGATAACACGTGATGGTTTGAAAGGAACGTCGATATCTTTTTGTTCGCTTGTTCCCCATTTTGCTAAATTTTCAACATGTTCTTTTGTAATAACTCGTCCGTCAACTTGACGAAGTACAGCTTCAAGAAGAACTTTGATTGAGTAAGGTAATTTAGAAATCTTACCTACTCCTGCTTGTTCCAAAGCATCAAGGCTATAATAATTGTACTTTTTGCCTTCAATTTCAAAGGACTTACGTGATTGAAAAACGTCATTTTTTGTCATTAGAATATTACCCCCTATTCAACTCGCAGTAAGACTGCACAAAGAAGTAAAACGTGGTTAATAAAACCATGTTTACAATTAAAATATATAGTAAAAAACATAATTTGTCGAAAAGTTTGAATTCTCCCTATCCAAGCTTTTCTTTCGGTTCCATTTTATTATAAAAAATAATATAAGTAAATAACAAGAAAGTTATTGTTCATGATAAGTTTTACTTATTAAATAATTTTATTTTGTAGCTAAAATTCAAAAGACTAGCGTATTTAATGAGAATTTTATCAGTTAAATCCATAGACTAATTCGAATTCGTTATTTTAACAAAATGATTATGAGACTTTATTACTTTTTACATAAAATTTCATTCTATATGGAAATCTAAACCTGGAGGTGATTTTATGTCGAAACAAAAAGCTGGTCATCCTGGTATGAATGCTACAAACTCTGGAGGGAAAGAAGCTGCCTTTAATAATGAAATGCCCGTCAACGAACAGCTGACAGAAGCACAAAGACAAAACAATAAAAAGCGAAAAAAAAATCAATAAAAATAGAAAACCGGAAGTGCCTTGAGAAGCCTCGACAGCTGCTTGTTGGTCAGAAGGCGAAGTTGGTCTTGTGACTTCAGCAGCTGGTCCAAAGCATCTCGAGGGGCTAGGTGCTTGCAATTAAGCAAGTAGACATGCGACTAACAGGCGATTATTGATGTGAAAAAATCATGTCTAACATTTCCATAATGAAAAAACCTTTCTTATAAAAAGCTTAAGAAAGGTTCGATCCGAAGGATTTTTATTCATCCATATTTATTTCGCTTATAATACTTTGCAGGTCCTGTTCAAATTGCTCTAATTGAACTCGCTGATGTTCTGAGGCAGAACCTAATGCATTTTGTATCTGCTGGTAGGCTTCATTTACTTCTTGCTTTAAATGCTTCAATTCACTTCCATAATCAGCATCATTATGATGAATAGATTGCGATGCATCCATTGCTTGTTTGTGACCTTGCTGAGCTTCCCAAAAAGTACGTCGTTTATCATATTTATCTAACAACACAATCATCTCCTTACTGAAACTTACCTTCATAGTTTGTTCCTTCATAAAGAAAATATGTAGCGAATAACTTTTCTCCTGATGGTTCATCTTAAAAGGAGGAGGGATGATTATGACAAAAAAAGATGAACAAAATAGCACGAATAAAAAACCTTCACAAAATGCAGGTGGACCCGCACCATTAAGTGGTTCTCATAAAGTTAAAAACAGACAACATACCCGCCAAAAGCATAATAGTCACCATGACATGTAATTGAAAAGGATTGCTAACTCTAATAGAGCGGTACCAAGTAAGGTTACCGCTCCATTGTTTTATTAAATAAGTCATTTCATTCATGACGATCATTTTGTATAAAATGACTCCTATTATATGATTAAAAATTATCAATTTCTTCTTGTCCACAATTATCGTAATTGAATAACCAATCCTTCTACTATATAATTATTTCCTAATTAGGAATCGAATAAATGCTCATAGAGTCCCATATTAACTTTTCGTTCTAATAGCTTTTTTTTCAAAAACTTATGATCACGTTTCGGTGTTGCGATAATATATCCTCGAATAATTAAATCCTCAGTTATTTCCTTTGCATCTTCTTTCAATGCCAATTCACCAATTTTCCCAGCTATCTTTTGGCGAGCAACATCTCGAAATAACTCAGGTACTGGAGAGACAAGATCGTCAAGTAATGCCTTTTGGTGCCCTGTCCACAAATCCCTTGTATGTTTAATAAAATATTCTTCCCAGTCTTGATCAGATTTGCCATCTTGTTTTGGCAGCCTTTTTAAAAACTTTCGAAACATAAAGAAGCCACCAATTCCCATTAAAAAGGCTAATGCAAAAATCCAGAAAAGGATGAACATAAGAAACCAACCTTCTAGCACAGACACTCACCCCTTTATTCAAAGTCTCCTTATATTTATTATAGATGTAATGCCATTTATTTACAAGATAAGCTAAAAACAGAACTTTTTATATTATATTTACAAAAAAATGCGAGACTGTATTTTATACACAGTCTCGCATTTTCTTACTATTTTGACGCAAATATGACGGATCTATATTATCAACAAACTCTTGATAATGCTCCAAGCAAAGTTCACTTTCATTTTTTATAATGATATATGCTTCTTCATTAAAATAATAATGATTACATTTTGTACAATAAGCAGCATCTTCTCTACAATCACAACATATGCCATTTGCTAATATAGAATCTATATGTTGAAGATCTGAATAATTTTTATAAACTTTATGACAGCGTTTACAAGTATAAACAGGCATATAATCAACCTCACATTAATATATATTCACATAATTTTTACAAAAAATTAATAATTAAATTATAATATAAGAAATCATTTTATTACTAGCCTTTTTTGGTAATGTTGCAAAATTGTTCACATTTATTTGAGGTTACTTAAGATAAAGTGAAACTTCCATCAGTGGGGGTTTTCTTCATCCCCCACTGATAGTTAGTTGAGGCCCACACGATGTGGGTCACACAGACGTTGCAACAGGATGTTGCGTTCTTAGTCTGTGATCATTAATTCGGAGCTTTATGGGCAGTTGATCCCCCACCTATCTTCTTTGGATACTCAGAATCTTGAGATGGGGGTCTTACTGTCCGTTAAGGCGGGATAAAAACGGTTTTACACTTGAAAATAGTTATAATCTACTAAATTAATTAGGTTTAATGCTATTCTTCATTAGAAAAACACGACTTATCGCCCTAATGGTGAAAGTCGATGCACGAACAGCATGACCTGAAGGCCCTTGTCCTTATACTTTAATCCTTTAAAGAAGTTAAACGTAAAGTATAAAAAAAACGTCTCATCGACGTTTTTTTTATACTTATTGCTACTATTCTAAATTCAAGCAAGTTTCCCGTTACTAATATACTCTTCTTTAATTTTTTTATATTGCAAATACATGACCAATCTCCATGGAACGATCATAGCGAAAGCTAGTATAAAAAACATTCCACTCAAAACGCCAATGTTTAATGTAGCACCTAAAATAATTTTTGCAATCAAACGAATAATTAATAGCCCTACCAATATAAAAATAAAAGCTTTTGATCGTTGCATATAAATTTGATTATTTTTCACTTCAAATTTAGAAGTTTTTATTAATAATATCGAAAATAACATTCCTACTGTAACAGCTTCCAAAAATTCATATCCCGTTATTCGAAATGGCGGAAAAACAAACATGAATGCACCTGTACTCATAAAAATGGGTGGCAAAATAAGACTTTTAACATTCACAGGTCTTTGCGTTTCTTTCATTCTAAACTTGAATGCAACGATCGCCATCATTAAGGCAATTCCTGTAGAAACATATATCAAAACAATCATCCCTTTTAACTAAATTAGCCACTATATACAAATATGAATTTAAGTATATAAGACATAGTCCGGATAATCAATAAAGTAGTATTAACTTAATACACGATTAATTGCATCAAGAACTCGACCTTCATCAAAGGGTTTGACAATAAAATCTTTTGCTCCAGCTTCGATTGCCTCGACTACCATTTTCTGCTGTCCCATAGCAGAACACATAATTACCTTAGCTGACGGAAATTCTTTTTTTATTTCTTTCACAGCATCAAGTCCGCTCATAATTGGCATCGTAATATCCATCGTCATAAGATCAGGTTTCAACTTCCGATAAAGCTTAATTGCTTCTTCACCATTTTCACCTTCTCCAATTACTTCATGATTGGCCTTTGTAAGTATATTAGCAAGGGTCATTCTCATAAATTTCGCATCATCCACAACGATAATTTTGGCCATGGTAGTTCCTCCTCAAAAAACAAACACTTCACATTTCTACACTATGTATAAAAGTCGCATTATTCTTAATATATACGACCCACGTTTAATAATCAATGAATATTATATGACATTTTCGTAATTTATACCATTAAAAGCCTGTAAAGCCTCCAAACATACTAGAAAAAACACTAATAATTTTTGTCATCCAATCAAAAAATAAAATAATCCCCATTGCAATCATTAAATAGCCACCAACTTTCATGATGATTGGACTGTATTTTTTGATCCATCCTAATTTGCCTATGAAAAAGGATAAGATTAAAAATGGGACAGCAAAACCTAATATATACGCGACCATATAAGATAAAGCTGAAGTGGGATTTGACACTCCTAATGAAATTACTGCTCCTAGAATCGGACCTGTACAAGGCGTCCAGCCTGCTGAAAAGGCAAGTCCTATTAAAAAAGAACCGAAATATCCAGATGGACGATTCTTAAACTCAAACCGTTTATTCTTCATCAACATTTCTGGTTCAAAAACACCGATGATGATTAAACCAAAAACGATGATGAGAATGGAACCAATCTGACGAATTAGATCTTGATACTGTTGAAAGAAATAGCCAAAAAGAGAAGTACTAAATCCAATTGCTATAAAAACGAGCGAAAAACCTAGTAAGAAAAATATAGTATGTAATAAGCTCCTTTTTTGAAGCATAACTTGTTCAGATTTAATATCCCCTACACTCATTCCCGTTATATAAGAAAGAAAAGCTGGATACAATGGTAAACAACATGGGGATATAAAACTTAATAACCCAGCTCCAAAGGCTAAGAAAATAGTTAAATTATCCAAAAGTTCCCACCTCTCATTTAAAATTAAAGCTACCTATGTTTAAAATATAATTTTTTGAATCATACTTAGATTATGAAAATTAAATGAACTAATTTCCATCATTTTAACATTAATATGTAAATTTTACAGTACTTATATTGAATTAGAATTAGTCAACTATTATAATGGTACTCATAAACATCTAGATATTAATATAATAGCAGCATGGCTAGAAAGGATAAAATTTTGAAAAGGAAAGAATTTCTCGAATTAATTGAGTTTACACGAATTGAACTAAATCAAATTGTAGCTAAATATGGGTTGAGTTCAAAGGTTACATTAGAATATAGCCAGAAATTAGATGTACTCCTTAATCAATATAATCAATTACTAGATAAAGCCTAATCCGACTTTGAATTTAAAAGTTTGGATGGGCTTTTTTAAAGCTAAACGATTTACTTCATCCATGAATATGACATATAGTAGATTTTCTACACGCCTAATATCTTTTAAAAACACGAAAAGCCACTCTCCTATGGTTTAATTTCCAATAGAAAAAGTGACTTCGGATTAAAAATTGCAAGATCAAGCAAAAATAAGCAAAATTTATCATAACAGATTCAGTCTTTGCCTTTTATTCACATACTGCTTATCTTGTATTATCAATCAAATAGTGCTATAACCCTTATGTATCATGGATTTACTTACCTTGCTGTTTATTCATTTGTTGCATCATTTGATTGATTTTCTTCTGAGATGGTTTTTGACCCATTTGCATCATCATCATTTTTAACATTTGTTCATTAATTGGCGGATTTTTCTTTAGATAATCCATCATGTATTTACGAGCGATGAAAAATCCTAGAGCTAAACCAGCAAGCAATGCCACAACGCCAACTAGAATGTAAAGCCATAACATACTATTTCCTCCTTCATGTTGTCTACTATCAGTGTACTAGACCATAGGCAATTATACAATAATGCCACGAAAATGTCCTCTATTTACACAAATTTTCTTTCTTTAATTGGTTTTAGCCATCCAAATTGCTCATGATCGAAATCAATGGCAAGGAAACTAGCTCCACATTTACGAATACATTCAAAAAAAGCAGTTTCCGCGACGTAATTTCCTTCAGACTTCACGATTAACACATCATCATGGATCAACAAAATAGCACGACTATATCCATTAGTATTGTTTTCTAAATAATATTCCCCATTTAAAAAACGAAAATTCTTTTTCTTTAGAATTTGTTGCTTAATTACTGATTGTAATTGCTGTTTAGGAATCGTTTGCGTGACAAATCTAATTTGCTTTTGCAAGATATTTCTTAAGGGACCAGTTGTCTGAATATACTCCAAGAACAAATTGAAAAACAACCTTTCTCTTCCGAAGAAATGCTGAGCAAATTCATCTTCTATTAAATAAATTTGATAAGTTCTCATTCAGTCAACTCCTCCTTACATCCTTCATGAATTCTATTGATTTATTTATGTGCATGATGACAGAATACCTTTATTATATAAGAAAATTTCTTTAATTTATGTTGTTTAGTGGAGAAAAAATCCGCTTCTTTTGTTGAAATATAGAAAAAACTGACATCATATCGCTTGATGTCAGTTTTTTTTCTATTATTGATTAAGCAATGCTTTTACTCGTGAGACGATATTATCAACAGTAAAACCGAATTCTTTCATAATTGTTCCACCTGGTGCTGATGCCCCGAAGTGATTAATAGCTAAGATATCACCCTCATCACCCGTGTAACGATCCCAACCAAATGGTGAAGCCACTTCGATAGCTAAACGTTTTTTAATAGAGGGATTTAAAACACTTTGTTTATATTCTTTTGATTGCTCTTCAAAGCGATCCCATGATGGCATGCTTATTACAGCAACATCAATCCCTTGATTAATTAATGCTTGTTGAGCTTCTACAGCTAAACTTACTTCAGAGCCTGTTGCTAGTAATAACGCATCTGCTTGAGATTTTGAAGCAGGAGATACAATATAAGCACCTTTAGAAACGCCTTCATAAGCTAATTCAGCCGTATTTTTGAGCGTTGGCAAACCTTGACGAGTTAAAATAAGAGCAGTTGGTCTATCCTTTGATTCAACCGCTAGTCTCCAAGCTGCTGCTGTTTCATTTCCATCAGCTGGACGGATAATCCCAAGGTTTGGCATTGCTCGTAATGATGCTAATTGCTCGATTGGTTCATGAGTTGGGCCATCTTCGCCAACCGCAATACTATCATGAGTGAATACATACGTTACTGGAAGCTTCATAAGAGCAGCTAATCGAATTGCAGGGCGAAGATAATCTGAAAATACAAAGAATGTACCTCCAAATACCTTTATTCCACCGTGCAAGGTCATTCCGTTTAAAGCGGCTCCCATTGCAAATTCACGTACACCAAACCAAATATTACGACCATTATACTCACCCGGTACAAGATCTGCAGCACCCTTAATGGTCGTATTATTAGAACCTGCTAAATCGGCAGAACCACCAATAAAGTAAGGAACCTTTTGCGCTATCGCATTTAATGCTTCTCCACTAGAAGCTCGCGAAGCTAATGTTTTTCCTTCTTCATAAACTGGAAGGGCTTGCTCCCATCCAGCAGGTAATTCACCTTTAATGGCAGCTTCTAACTGTTCTGCCAGCTCTGGATATGCTTCTTTATAATTAGTGAACAAATCTGTCCAGATCTTCTCTTTTTGACTTCCGGCTTGTACAATTGTTTCAGTAAAGTGGTTGTATACTTCACTAGGCACATGGAAATCTTCTTCAAATGTCCATTCATATGCTTCTTTAGTTAACTTCAATTCATCTGCACCTAGTGGAGCACCATGAACTGCAGATTTACCAGAACGGTTTGGTGAGCCATAACCGATGACTGTTTTCACTTCAATCAATGTTGGACGATTTTCATCATTCTTTGCTTCTGCAATTGCTTTTGCTATTGCATTGATATCATTTCCATCTTCTACTCGGAGATACTGCCAACCATAGGCGTCGAATCTCTTAGCTACACTTTCGCTAAATGATTTATTTAAGTCTCCATCTAAAGAAATATCATTAGAATCATACAAAACGACTAATCTACCTAATTGTAAGTGGCCTGCTAATGAAGCTGCTTCTGCTGAAACACCCTCCATTAAGTCACCATCTCCACAAATACTATATGTATAATGGTCAACTACTTGAAAAGAATCACGATTATACGTTTCAGCTAAATGACGTTCAGCCATTGCCATCCCTACTGCCATAGCAATTCCTTGTCCAAGTGGACCTGTTGTTGCATCGACTCCGGCAGTATGACCAAATTCTGGATGACCTGGTGTTTTACTTCCCCATTGGCGGAAATTTTTCAAATCATCAATAGATAAATCATAACCAGATAAGTGTAGCAAACTATAAAGTAATGCTGAACCATGACCTGCAGAAAGGACAAAACGGTCTCTATTAAACCAGTTTGGATTTTTAGGATTATGATTCATAAATTGGGTCCATAAAGTATATGCCATCGGTGCTGCTCCCATAGGCATACCTGGATGACCTGAATTTGCTTTTTCAATTGTATCAATCGATAATGTTCGAATCGTATTAATAGCAAGTGCATTGATTTTTTCCATATATTAAACATCCTTTCATATTATGTACATCTTTTATATTATAGTTACATATTCAATATCACAACAAAAATCATTAGAAAAATGGATACTATTATGATTATTTTTTGTAAAAAAAAACTCATGAACAAAAATTTATTCTTCCAACAGTATGAGATCCACCTTTCCTATTCAGAAAATAGTAAAAAAAAGAAAACACACAGAATGCATTCTCTTTTGCTTACTTCTCTATAATTAATGTAACCTTCTTCTTGCTTTTAAATCTTTTATTTTTTGAGGAGTCACATCGTTACCCTCAGGATCATAAATGGTCACATTCTCTAATGTAGAAGACATGGACTTTCGGAAGGTTTCTAAATACTCACTTCTTAGTTTGCTTTGTTCCTTTGCTTCTTCTGTTGTTAATCCGACAGTCTTAGATTTTTTGGAGAGCTCATTAATACGAGCTAACTTTTCTTTTGATAACATGATTTCGCTCCTTCTTCTATACAGATAAACACATCGTAGTAGAAACGAAGCAAAATTACAAGTACTCTGATTTTTTAGTCTTGTAATTGTGTTTGTGTATATTCGAGATAACGCCGATGAACGGTTGCTTTTGATATAGAATATCCAAATCCTCTTAATGTGGCAGCAATCTCAGCAAAAGTAAGTCCATTAGTTCGCAATTTAACAATCTCTTGTATAGGTACTTCAATTCTATCTCTACCACCCACATTCCCTCTATTCGAAAGATTTTTTTGAGGTTTATAGCCTTTTTCAACAGCACGTAGCATTCCGCGTTTAATTTTTAAATTATGTAATTTCCTTTGAAATTCTTCAACGATGCCGACAATTTGTATAACCATATGATCAGAATCAGATAGTTCTATTTCACCATTTTGTACTAATGAATAAATCTTCACTCCATCTTTAAAAATTATATGGAATAAAGCAATTTTGGCATTTCCCCTACCAAGTCTAGTTTCATCTTGAATAAGTAGTGAGTCTGCTTGTTTATTTTTAAATAGATCGAGCATCTCAAATACGCCATCCCGATCCAATTCGTAACCACTAGCTTGTTCTTTGATAACAGATACGATTTCTATATTCATTTTATCGGCAAATGCAATCAATTCTTCTTCTTGTCTTATTAGGGACGTTGCTTGGGATTCTTTTTCTGTACTAACTCTACAATATATAACAGCTTTCATGATTACCTTCCTTACTTTGAGAACGCTAAATTTTGAACGAGTTCATGCTTAACGGGAATAACGATTGTTTGACCTGGTTGTAGTCGTTCTGCATTGATCTCATTATGCTCTTCCATCCAATCAATAAATTCTACTTTTGTCAATGAATCTTCTTCATATTGATTTGCGATACTCCATAATGTATCACCTTCATGAATAAGTACAGATTGAAATTCGTTAGTAGAATCATTTTCTAATGATAATGAGAATAAGATTGATAGAATAAAAACCGCACCAGCTAATAAAATCGTATTAAAGTATTTTTCATATATCGTCTTCATCATCTAAATCCCTCCGCCACGAATATTTGTTCGCGTTTTTCTAAATTATAATACGAACGTATATTCTTGTCAACGGTATATTCGAACTTATGTTTGTATTATTAGAATGATCATGTTATACTATAAAAAAAAGATTTGGAGACGAGGTGTTCAAGATGACGAAATTATCAAAACGCCAGCAGGATATTCTTGATTTCATAAAAGATGAAGTTCGACAAAAAGGCTATCCACCTTCAGTAAGAGAAATTGGTGAAGCGGTTGGTCTTGCTTCTAGCTCTACCGTACATGGTCACTTATCACGTTTAGAGACAAAAGGATTAATTAGACGTGATCCTACTAAACCACGCGCAATTGAAATTTTAGATATTGATGAAGCAAGTCAGATTCCACAAAGTAACGTGATTAATGTTCCCTTATTGGGAAAAGTAACTGCTGGCTTACCAATCACTGCTATCGAAAACATTGAAGAGTACTTTCCATTACCTGAAAGTATGGCCTCACATGATGATCAAGTGTTTATGCTAGAGGTTATGGGTGAAAGTATGATTGAAGCTGGTATTCTTAATGGAGATTACGTTATTGTTAGACAGCAAAAAACGGCCAATAACGGTGATATCGTTGTAGCTATGACAGAAGATGATGAAGCTACTGTCAAACGATTCTTTAAAGAAGAAAATTTTATTAGACTTCAACCTGAAAATTCAAATATGGATCCAATTATTTTAAATGATGTGATGATTTTAGGTAAGGTCATTGGTCTATATCGTCATATTCATTAGTGGATTATACTCGTTTATCTTATAGAGCACCAAAAACGAAAGGCACACTTTTGCCTTTCGTTTTTTTAATTTGGTTTTGTTATACAGTTTTGTTGATCTTAGTCTCACACAACATGAGCTAAAATCTTTTTATCTACACCGTTGGATAATAAATCCTTTATTTTAACCCCTTGTTCTTTAACTCTTCTTTTTGCATTCTCGCTTTTTTCGTTATTACATAGGTATTTTTATAAATTGCATATATATTGATAACCAATGTAATAAAAGCAGATAGCACTACGATAAATGCATTGATACTCTCTACTGTAAACCAACTAAACGAGATTCCGATTGTACCAAAGAAAAATAATAGTGCAGATAAAAATCCACCCACAAGTGTTAGAATATCTTTTATCATTATGCCACCACACAATCTCGTCCATATTCCAGAAGGACTTAAATTCTCAAGTTTAAAATATCTTATTCATTGCTCGATAAAAGGTGACTAATACCATGAATATTCCACAAATCCCTACTATATTAACTACCTTTGCAAGGCTTCAAATAGTAAAATACTACAAAATAAAACCCTCAACACTATTAGCATCAAGGACTCTGCTTCTTACTATATCTTCATCTAATGATTGCGCTCCTATTGATGAACTTGTAGAAGATACATTTATAATAGAAGATAAACAACCCTAAACTCTATGGAAAAACTTATTTATCAATATTATTATTGTACTTAATTATTACGCCGAATTGACTGGCGGTTGCGCAAGTTGCAGGCATTATGGGTGCAAAACAAACATCTATACTCATCCCTATGTGTCATCCTATTTTTATTAGTGGAGTTGAGAAGATAACTTAAATGTTTATCTTCCTTTAAAACAAATATTATATTTCTATGAAAATGAACAACGAATCTATAATTCAAATGAACTAGAGCATACATTATGTTTACATTATTTCTCCTCTTTTACATAAAAAAACCTATCCTCTCATAAAGACGATAGGCTTGCCTACATGGTACCAGCTTATATATTTGGTCTTTAATATGCAAATTTAGTAACGACTTGGAATTGAAGTATAAGTAGGAATAATTTAAACATAGTCGAACCATCACAAAACCATATACCCTTAAAAATCAAATGTAATAATCAATCTGTTGTTTTGAATTGTGTGAAGAAAAAAATAAAAATAATGAGCGGCAAAGCTATTAAGAATATACTTGTTTCAGAGGGTTTTACTGTAGGTAAATCCGTTAAAGACATTTTGATCATCCCTTTTCGATTTTCTCCATAGTTCTGGTGGAACTTGATAATGGGCCGAAACTTGGCTGTTAAAGAATTGAAAATCATTTTTAAGGTTAGGCAATGCAGGTATAACTTTCGGGAAGCCAAATATTGGGCCGCTTATATTCATAGTAAAGGTCCCAGAGGAAATAAAAGTCCCCTCAACATTAATCTCATCATTCAATAAAAAAATCGCGAGCAAAATATCTATTATATCTATGACGAGACTACCTGCTCTGCTATGATTCTTTCCTTCGAGGCGTCTCCCTCCGAAAATTGGCCCTCCTATAGAGACTGAAAACCTCCCTGGGCGTACGAAGACTCCACTAATCGTAACCTGTCCTGTTAATAATAGAAATGCGGCAACCGTGTCGATTGTACGTTGGATGGAATGGATTTGTTCAAGCTCATTTGCTTGATTGTTTGTACCGTCCATTAACATCACACCCTTACCGTCAGTCTATTCTAGAAGCCTATATTTGTTCGTTATAACTACGTATTTCTCCGTTCATTAATCACGGAGAAAATAGCTTGTTCGATTTCTTCATAGCCTGTACAGCGGCATATATTCGATTGCAGCCATTCCTTTATTTGCTTATAAGTTGGTTCAGAAAGATTAGATAAAAGTGCATGACTGTTCATGATAAAGCCTGGAGTACAATACCCGCATTGAAAAGCGAAATGTTTAACGAATGATTTTTGGATGGGAGTATCCTTCAGCCCTTCAATTGTGGTGATTCTATGTCCAGTTGCTTCTAGTGAAAGCATGAGACATGATTTCATCGGCTGATTTCCAACTATAATGGTACATGCACCACAATCTCCATTTAAACAACCCGGCTTAGGACCGGTGAGCCCAAGCTTTGCCCTTAAAGTTCCCAATAATATTTCCGAAGAATAGACCTCTACATCGTAAGATTCTCCATTCACATCTAAATGAATATGCCACTTTTCGTTCAATTCATCCTCCACCTAACTCCAATAAAATGTCCTTTAAGATGGTCTTTAAAACAAATAGTCGATATTGTTCTGAACCTTCTGTATCATTCAATATTGGGTGTGGCACCATATGCACTGCCTGCTCAGCTCTTTCTTCAGTAGATAATTCCTTATGATTTAACACCTGCTCCATTTCAACAGATCGAAATGGAAATGGACAAACGCCGCTAAAAGCTGTCCTTATTCGGCCCTCTTTTTTTAAAGCTGCTGCTGTAATAAGTGGGTATCCGGTTTCCCATTGCTGTCTTCTCTTAACATGGTAGTAGGGCAATGAAACATCTGATTTTGTAGTTAAAGCCTGTACAAGTAGTTCGCCTTTTTTTAATTTCAACACTCCATTGAAGAGGTCCATAGCCTGTTTGATTTTGACTCCTGTTCGATCACCAATCAAGACTTTACTCTCCGTTAGAAGAAATGGTAACACGGCTTCTCGATAAAAAATCTGTCCGCATAGATTTCCCCCAATAGTAATCTTATTGCGTGCAGTACGGTCAGCAATCTCCTTGGAGGCCTGACGTAAAAGCGGGAAAAGATTCTCCTCCTCAATTGTAGTAAGCGACAATGCAGAGCCCGTAATCAGAAACTCATCATGGAATCCTGACATTTGACACTCCTTTATCGCCTTAATATCTATGACCGACTTTGTTTGGACAAGGTTAAGTCTGGCCATTGTAATAATTTCTGTACCACCTGAAAAGTAAATCGGATCCTTCTCTTCTTTATCAAGAGATTCATATAATTGAAGGGCTTCCGAAAGAGTAGTAGGTCGATGATATTCAAAATTATATGGAATCATGAACGAGTCCCACCTTGTGCAGCCCAAATCAATTCAGGCAGCAGGGGCAACCGGTTTAATTCCACTCCCGCTACCAAAGATAGACTATTTCCTAATGCGGCTGGCATGCCCAACAGCCCATGTTCTCCCCCACCTCGAGCTCCATAAGGACCTTCTAAAGTGGGTGTTTCAATAAACTCACAAATGTATTCTGGTTGCTCTCCAAAACGAAGTGGACGATAGGTGCGCAGCTGAGGATTTAATACTCTCCCACCTTTATCAAAATAGAAGGTTTCTCTGCCTGCGAATGCAATCCCCATGCTCATCGCTCCTGTCACTTGGCCTCGCGCTGTCTTTTCATTTAAGACTGTCCCAATATCCAGAACGGATACGGCTTTTGTAATTTGATACGTATAGGTTCGAGGATCGTATTCCACCTCGAGACCTTGTGCACCAACCGCCCATTCAGGTCCAGGATTACCTGCTCCTGTTTCTTCATCCAGCTTAGTTATGCCTCTAGAAATATAGGTTCCCTTCCCTATTATTTGTCCACCTATAGCATTACCATTTGGATAGGTGTATCCATAAGCAATATCTTTTAGATTGACTCCTTGTGTTGGCTCTCCACGCACATAGACTCGACCAGAAGCAACTTCCAAATCTTCCATTGAAGAATGTAAAACAATAGAAGCGATTTGCTTTAATTGTTGAATGGCATCATCTGCAGCTAATTGGGCTGCTCGTCCTGCCATTAATACACCCCTACTTCCAACTGTTTTCCAATGCTCTGGTGTACTCTGTGTTTGGACATTCATTTGAACATGTACATGCTCGATTTCGATTTGTAGTTTTTCAGCAACTATTTGAGCTAAAATCGTTTTTGTACCTGTTCCTAGTTCAACAATGCCAGAAATGACATTTACACTTCCATCAGGGTTAAAGGTAATGATCACTCCTGAACTAGCATTTGTATCGATTGTTGAGTTTTTCCAAACACAGCTTATGCCCTTTGCTACTATTTTTCCATTTTCCAACTGAATAAGCTGGCCTTGTTCCCAGTTCATTAATTCCTTTAGCCTTCTAATGCACGCTGGTACATTTCCAACTGTGCTGGAATTGAGGATGACTTGAGTCGGTGTCGTATCACCTGGCACGATGGCGTTTTTTAAACGTAATTCTAACGGATCGATATTGATTTTTCTCGCAAGGATGTCCATTGTACGTTCGAACGCAAACAAAACCTCCGAATGGGCGAATCCCCGAAATGGAGCCGGATAGGGGTGATTGGTGTACATACACAATGAATCGCAAAAAATAGTCTCAATATGATAAGGACCAGTACAATCGACTGCGCCAGCCCGACTCAAATCCGCCGCTTTATCCGCATAGGCCCCGCCATCCCATAGATAAAGAATATCTGCTGCTTGGAGTTTACCATCCTTTGTGCACCCCAGCTTAATTCTTGCATCCAACCCAATATGTCCCGGTGACGTGATCATATCCTCTTCACGTGAATTTTCAACTTTCACTAAGCGTCCTCCCACTGCCTTAGACGCTATATAAGCTAATAGCTCAAGCTGAATGGACGCCTTCCCCCCATACGCACCGCCAACTAACGGAGTATGGACGATTACTTTGCCAACTGGAATATCAAAATATTCACTGATCAATCTTTTGATCATAAAAGGTGCCTGTGAGGATGATGTAATTTCTACATCACCATTCGCATGGATTTGAGCATAGGAGCAGCGTGTCTCCATTGCAGCATGATCCGATGGAGCAAACGAAAAGGTGGCTTCGACCTCTATTTCACTCGCTGCCCATCCCTTTTCATGATTTCCTTTCCTTATTTTCGTAAAGTTTGCAATATTTGTCCCCGGCTTCGGATACGCTTCAGGAATTTTATGATATTGACCAAGATCCTTATGTAAAATAGGTGCATTTTCCTGAAAGGCTTCACTTGGGGAATGGACGACAGGGAGGGGCTCGTACATAACCTTGACTAAATTTGCAGCCATCCGCGCTTGCTTTTTTGTTTCGGCAACGACGAGGGCAACAACCTCACCATGATAACGCACGATATTTTCTGCTATGGGATATCGATCACGAATTTCTTCTCCTGTGAGTGGAAGATTTCCACCCTTTATAACGGCGCGAACTCCTGAAAGTTTCTGTGCTTCCGTAATATCGATATGTTTAATGTATGCATGGGCATACGGACTAATCACCTTTTCAACGTGCAATGTACCAGTAATGAAAGTATCAGCTGTATATTTGGCTTTCCCAGTTACTTTTTCTAATGCTTCCTTTCTAATGATACCTTTTCCGATAAAATCCAAGGCAAATCCCCCTTTTATGTATAACACCCTTTCCAAAATACGTATTCTTCATAGGTATCGATATCCGTTAGAGATTCTTTTTGCACATCTATAGATATTCCTTGGATCTCATTTGAATCACGGAATAATTTTCTCGCACCTTCATCACCCCTCAAACGTTTAAACTCGTGAAAAATTTCTTTAGAAACAACGAGTGGTGGTTGGATAATCTCCTGATGACTGGCCGCTACAAAAGAACAATCTGTATTTTCCTGAAAAACTGTCACAAGCTTCCTTAACATATCTTCTGTAACAAAGGGTTGATCGGCGAGTAATATCATGGCTCCATCTGCACCATAGTCCATCACATGCTCAATACCTTTCTTCAAAGAAACAGAGAGACCTTCAGTAGATTCATTTATTGGAATAAAAACAAGGTTTTCTAAATTTTTTAAGGGATTGATCCATTTTAGAGAATCCTCGGATTTAATGATTACAACAATTTTTTCAAAAAGACGAACATCTATAGCCGTTTGCAAAGCTCGGCATCCTAGGAATGAATTGCCTAAAGGTAAAGCTAGCTTATTTCTCCCCATTCTAGAACTATTACCGGCTGCCAAATAAATGGCGATAAGTTTCTGTTTTTTCATGCCATTTTTTGTTCCCTATAGCATGCGATTATTTCAGCCATGATGCTAACAGCGATTTCTTCTGGTCCTTGCGCGCCTATTGAAAGACCAATTGGGGCTGATGTTTGTTGGGGAAAATCATTGTTAAGTAAGGCTTCTGTCCTTTGTTTGGAGCCTAACAACCCTAGATAACGGACCGAGTGCTCACTGATCAATTGTATAATTTCTTTATCTCGATAGAAATTATGGCTCATGATGATCACAAAATCTTCCGGAAGCAATTCTAGTTCTTGAAAAATCTCATTTGGAAAACCGATAATAAGGCGGTCAGCATCAGGAAAATGTTCTTTATTACAAAAGGCCCCCCGCCAATCACAAACCGTAACGGAAAAACCACAGGCGACGGCTAATTTTACAACAGGTTTTGCGTCAATTCCTGCACCAAACACTACGATACGGGGCTGCGGGAGAATAATGTGAGTAAATGAATACAGGCCATTTTCCCGGTCAAGCCATAACTCACAGTTTAGACCACTTTTAATCTCTTCACTTCTCAAACATGTCCATTCATATGTAAGAAGCGAAAAATCATAAGACAAGCTTTTTGTTAGGATCATCGCTTTACCAGCTTTCATCTCTTTCTTCATCTTTGCTACATTTTCCATAAAAACCTCATCAATTCGTTCTAATAAAATAAAAAGAACCCCGTTACAGCCCACTCCAAAGCCCATACTCGGCTCTTCCTCATTGTTTAAATCGTAGACCAACAATTGAGATTTTTTATCCTTGAAGACCTGATTTGATTGTTGAATAATATCTTCTTCCAAACACCCAGGGCTTAAGACTCCGAGACTTGTACCATCTTTCCCAATCAGCATGGTCGTTCCCGTTTTTAAATAAGCAGTCCCTTCTACATGAATAATGGTGGCCAAGACTGAATCTTCAGAGGATGTATGAAGTTTTTTCAATATTTGATAGAAGTTATTCAAAGCCTTCTCCTTTATATACCAAAAATATTTTTCTATTAATATATATTGTCCTTCTCTTTAAAAGATGAGTAGTAATCAAAAAATAAAAGGATTGACAAGTTTCAATCCCGAATGGTCTGGGTTTTGTCTACAATTTGAAATGAAATTCATAAATTGAAAAATTTATAATAATTAAGAGAACAATCAGAGTTAATCCTGCAGGTGACAAACTAAACCATAAAGCTCTATGAATATGAATAAGGGTTTAGCCTAATTTTTTTGAAAATAAAGTTGGGTGATTTTCGGGCAGTTTTTAAACTACCTACTTTATACATAAATACAAAAAACCCTCGACGCTATTAGCGCCAAGGGTTGAGTTTCTTAATACATTTTCAAGTATTGATCGCGTTCCCATTGATGAACTTGTGTACGGAACATATCCCATTCGATTTCTTTTGCTTCGATGAAATGTTCTAATAAATGTTCACCTAGAGCTTCTTTAATTACTGAGTCAGCTTGTAAAGTTTCAATAGCTGCATGTAATGTTGGTGGAAGATCCACGATACCTACTTCTTCACGTTCTTCTTTTGTCATTACATAGATGTTACGGTCAACTGCAGCTGGAGGAGTTAATTTATTTTTAATTCCATCAAGACCAGCTTTTAATAAAACAGCTAATGCAAGATATGGGTTAGCTGCTGGGTCAACACTACGTACTTCAACACGAGTACTTAGACCACGTGAAGCTGGAATACGAACTAATGGGCTACGGTTTTGTGCAGACCATGCTACGTAACATGGAGCTTCGTAACCAGGTACTAAACGTTTGTATGAGTTTACTGTTGGATTCGTAACAGCAGTAAAGTTAGGAGCATGTTTGATAATTCCAGCGATAAATTGGTAAGCTGTTTCGCTAAGCTCTAATTCACCTTTTGTATCATAAAATGCATTTTCTTTTCCTTTGAAAAGAGAAACGTTGCAGTGCATACCAGATCCGCTAATACCGAATAATGGTTTTGGCATGAATGTAGCATGGAGACCATGTTTACGGGCAATTGTTTTAACAACTAATTTAAATGTTTGAATATTGTCGCAAGCAGTCACAGCATCTGCATATTTAAAGTCAATTTCATGTTGTCCTGGAGCTACTTCATGGTGAGATGCTTCAACTTCAAAGCCCATTTCTTCAAGTTCCAAAACGATATCACGACGGCAATTTTCACCTAAGTCAGTTGGTGCAAGGTCAAAATAGCCACCATTGTCATTTAATTCTAGTGATGGCTCGCCTTTTTCATCCAATTTGAACAAGAAAAACTCTGGTTCTGGTCCAAGATTGAAGTTAGTGAAACCAAGTTCTCTTGCTTCAGCTAAAACACGTTTCAGGTTATTACGTGGGTCACCTTCAAATGGTGTTCCGTCTGTTTTGTAAATATCACAAATTAGACGAGCTACTTTTCCTTTTTCTGCAGTCCAAGGGAAGACTACCCATGTGTCTAAATCTGGCGTTAATAACATATCAGATTCCTCGATACGAACAAATCCTTCAATTGAAGAACCATCGAACATCATTTTGTTGTCTAATGCCTTTTCTAATTGGCTAACAGGAATTTCAACGTTTTTAATTGTCCCTAAAATATCTGTGAATTGTAAGCGAATGTATTTTACATTCTCTTCTTTCGCTAATCGTGTAATGTCTTCACGAGTAAATTTTGCCATAGTGGGATCCTCCCTAATATTGTTTAAATATTTTTTATCGAAAAAAGCGAGACATGTCACCTTGTCGTAAAGAAGTATGATATTTATTTCCTTGTAGCAATTCAGTACGAAGGATTTTACGCAATTCTTCTTCACTAAGGTCTTTTCTCATTTTTTCCGCTTGTTCGATGTCTTTAGACTGTAAAACAGCATCTTTTTTCACGGTGAAAATTTTCTTTATGCCGGCTAGATTGACACCTTGTTCAATTAATTCTTTAATTTCAAGTAGTCGGTCAATATCATTTAAAGAAAATAGCCGGCGATTCCCCTCTGTTCGCATTGGAGTAATGAGTTGATGTTCTTCATAATAACGAATTTGACGTGCAGTCAACTCAGTTAACTGCATCACAACTCCTATAGAAAAAAGAGGCATCGAACGTCGTATGTTATTGCCGCTCATCATGCATCCCCCTTTTAACTAACATAGCTTTATATTATTATATGTTAGTTTACTTGTCAATATAATGTTACATTTTATAACATTATATTTTTGTATTTTTTTATTGTTCTTTTTTTCGTCAAACATTCATACATTATAATTCAATAAGTTTCTTCGTAAGCAAATGATCTACAGCTGATAATACAGCCATTTTTACATGAGCGTAGGTTAAACCGCCTTGAACATAAGCAACATATGGGGGCCGTGTTGGACCATCTGCAGTTAATTCAATACTAGCTCCTTGAATAAAGGTTCCTGCTGCCATGATTACATCATCTTCATAACCTGGCATATACGCAGGATATGGTGTTACATGCGAATTAATCGGAGAAGCATATTGGATGGCTTGGCAGAAAGCAATCATCTTTTCCCGATCATCAAATTGAACTGACTGTATAAGATCTGTTCGTTCGGCATCCCATTTTGGTGTGGTATTCATTCCTATTCTTTCTAGAAACGCTGCGGTAAACATCGCTCCTTTTACCGCTTGTCCAACAACATGTGGGGCTAGGAAAAACCCTTGATACATTTCCTGTAAACTATATAAAGAAGCACCTGCTTCTGCACCAATGCCTGGTGATGTTAATCGATAAGAGCAAGCTTCCACTAGCTCTTTTTTTCCCACGATATAACCACCTGTTTTCGCCAAACCGCCACCTGGATTTTTAATAAGTGAACCGGCTATCAAATCAGCACCTACATGACATGGTTCTTTTGTTTCAACAAATTCTCCATAGCAATTATCAACGAAGACCACAATATTCGGATTTATTTCTTTGACAAAAGCAATTGCTGTTTCAATTTCAGCAACAGTGAAAGAGGGCCGCGTTGCATACCCTTTCGAACGCTGAATACCAATCATTTTGATATTAGGTGTCATCTGGTCTTGCACCGCTTCAAAGTCTATCGTTCCTTGTTCTGTTAATGAAACAGAATCATAGTCAATTTGAAACTCTCGCAATGACCCTACGCCTTTTCCTCGAATTCCAACAATTTCTTCAAGTGTATCATATGGTTTCCCAGTAATGTAAAGTAATTTGTCACCTGGACGTAGAATTCCAAATAAAGCAGTCGAAATGGCATGCGTACCCGAGATAATTTGTGGACGAACCAGTCCAGCCTCTCCTCCAAACACCTCTGCATAAATCGATTCAAGCGTATCTCTTCCGATATCATCATACCCATATCCTGTAGTCGGTATAAAATGAGAGTCACTTACCTTATGTGCTTGAAAACTTTTCAAAACTCTAAATTGATTTTCTTCAATCCGTTCTTCTACTTGTTTATGTAAGGGGGCAATCATCGCTTCAACTTTAGTAGTGATTGGTCTTAATATTTCCCCATGTGTTAAATATTGATACATCTAGTCTTTTTCTCCTCTATTTTGTGAATTTCGCTAGCTGACCGGCAATTGGATGATCCGTTAAATAAAAACCACTACATTCATAGCTCTCACTTTCTTCGTTAAAATGAAGTGTACGTAAAATGGATTCATTTTTTAGCTGAGCAAGTAACCTTCCTTCTGTTGAAGGTAGTAGCACATTGTAGCTTTCCATTTCACTCATTACTTTTTTTTCAATTTCTTCAAGAATAGTCTCTACATCTCTTTGATCGTACGCGCTAATTAATAGTGAGGGATCTTTTGATGTTGGTAAAAAATCTGGATGCTTACAATCCTTTTTATTATATAAGGTAAGCGTTGGAATGGATGTGACTTCTAATTCTTGTAATAGATTTTCCACCGTCGTTTGATGATTAAAATAATCTGGATTGGCAGAGTCGACCACATGAAGCAATAAATCTGCCTCTTTTACTTCTTCTAATGTTGAACGAAAAGCTGCAATAAGAGAGGTTGGTAAGTCCTGAATAAAACCAACGGTATCTGTCATTAGCACCGTATAACCGCTTGGTAACACGGCTTTCCTTGTCAGCGGATCAAGCGTTGCAAATAAGAGATTTTCTTCAAAGGCACTCGCCTCTGTTAGACGGTTAAATAGTGTCGACTTACCAGCGTTCGTATATCCAACAAGTGCCACTTGAAATGTTTTATTTCTTTTCCGACGTTCACGGTAACGGTCACGATGACTAACAATAACGCGAAGATGAGTCTTAATTTCATCAATTTTCCCACGGATATGACGACGATCGCTTTCAAGCTTTGTTTCACCAGGCCCTCTCGTTCCAATTCCACCGCCAAGACGTGATAAAGACGTACCTTGTCCAACTAGTCGTGGCAACATATATTGTAACTGAGCAAGTTCAACCTGCAGCTGGCCTTCTTTTGAGCGTGCTCTAGTTGCAAAAATATCCAGAATTAATTGGGTACGATCAATCACTCTTGCCGTCAGCATTTTAGAAAGATTGCGAATTTGACTAGGAGATAATTCATCATTAAAAATTAATAAATCTGGTTCTAATTCTTCCTCTAAATTCTGCAATTCCTCTATTTTCCCTTTTCCGATATATGTAGCTGGATGTATTCTATCTCGTTTTTGCGTAACGGTTACTAATACTTCACCGTTAGCTGTATGTGTTAATGAAGCTAGTTCTGCTAAAGAATATTGAAACCGGTCATCTACTTCTGTTGTTTGACAACCAATTAATATCGCCTTTTCTTTTTCAGCATTTTGCAATAAGTGCACCATCCTTAAATAGATACTGACATTCACTTTAATTATCATATCAAAAAACGGAAGTGGTTAAAACTTCTATTGAAAAATATATTTAAATAAAACAAAACGGCTCATCACCGTTTTGTCTAACCAGGCTACTCTTCATCCTCACTAAAATGAAAATCTTGGCTTCTTAATGTCATTAAATCTATTTTTTCAAATGAATCTTCATGTAAAATACGCATAGCCTGAGCACGAATGGCTTTTTCAATGACATTTCGAATATAGCGACCATTTGAAAAAGAAACAGAACTTTGCACGGAACGAAGCACGATTAAATGTTGGCGTAGTTTTCGTTCTGCATCGTAACTCATGACGTATTCCCGCTCATCAAGCATAAGTAACGCAATTTCCATTAGCTGATCATTTGTGTAATCAGGAAAGTCGATAACAAGCGGAAAACGAGACAATAACCCTGGATTTAAGCTTAAAAAATATTCCATCTCTCGTGAATATCCAGCAAGAATCAAGATAAACTCATGCTGACGATCTTCCATTTGCTTTACGAGCGTATCAATTGCTTCTTTACCAAAATCTTTTTCTCCTCCACGTCCTAGTGAATACGCTTCATCAATAAATAAAATACCGCCTAGTGCTTTTTTCACTAAATCTCTTGTTTTCTGGGCTGTATGACCGATGTATTCACCAACTAAATCTGCCCGTTCAACCTCAATCAAATGTCCTTTTGTTAATACATTCATCTGATGAAATAGCTTTCCTATTAGACGCGCAATGGTTGTTTTCCCCGTTCCTGGGTTCCCCTTAAACATCATATGCAACGCTTGACGGCTAGCTTTCATACCCCTTTCCTCGCGTTTTTTATTCACATAAATCCACGCATATATTTCTTTAATGCATCGTTTCATTTCATCCATGCCGACGAGTTTTTCTAATTCATCCTCTATTTCTTTTAAAGCAATATGTTGTTCTGATAGTTCTCGTTCATATAGTTCTTTAATCGGTACATCCTTCTGTATAGCTTTTCTCTTCTCACCATTAAAGACAATATTGATTTGTCCATTATTTTTCATACGCATAGGTTGTTCCAAATCTTCACCTCGCCATTTCCGACACTTATTTCCACGAATGGAAATTAGTATGAATTTTCGGAAAATCAGCCTTAAGTAGCTATCTTTTCACTTAAGATATGACTGTATTTGACAAATATTTCCCTGAAAAGTTTACATTGTGACAACTTTACTATTTTTTCAGCAATTCTTTCGAGAAAATGTCAGTTCTTGCGCTTTCCCGAGAAATAATCTATTTATTTATGATATATATTCAAGGAAATAGGAAATCATTCTTACCTATCAATAAAAAAACAGGCTGTTTAAATCACAACCTGTTTTTTTTAAATCTATATGATTATTCTTTAACATCAAAGTCAATTTGGATATTTTTTTGTGGCGCGAATGTTGAGATGGCGTGTTTGAAAACTAATTGTTGCTTGCCTTCTGACTCGAATAGGACGGTAAAATTATCAAAGCCTTTAACTTGTCCCCTAATTTGAAAACCATTTAATAAAAATACTGTAACGTAAATATTGTCTTTTCTCAGTGAGTTTAAAAACTGGTCTTGAATATTTACTGATTGTTTCATCACTTGTCCTCCTCTTTTCTCTCTACTTTTACTTATTCGCCTCAAGCGATAGCTTTCCTGCAATAAATTCCGATATTTCATCAATTTTTTTATAAAATCCGGCTACATTTGTTACATCAAACCAAGAAACATCCATTTTATTTCGAAACCAAGTTAGCTGACGCTTTGCATATCGTCGGGAATTTTGTTTTAAATTCTCAATCGCTTCACTTTCACTTACTTTTCCATTAAAGAAATCATACAATTCTTTGTAACCAATCGCTTGAATCGATTGACAACCCTTTAACCCCTGTTGGTAAAAACCCTGCACTTCTTCTACAAGACCTTCTTCCACCATTAAATCAACACGATGATTAATACGTTCATACAATTGTTCACGATTCATTGTTAGGCCAAGTATGCACGTATCATATTTCATTTCAGTTGGCTGTTCCTTCAATTGCTCACTCATTGTATGGCCTGTACAATGATATATTTCCAAGGCACGGATGACACGTCTTATATTATTTGGATGAATTCGTTCAGCACTTTCGAGATCGATCTCCTTCAGTTCTGCAAAAACATTTTCAATTCCTTCCTCAGTCACTATTTTTTCAAGTTTAGCCCGATACTGTGGATCGGATGGAGCCTCTGAAAACTGATAATCAAAAATCACTGATTGTATGTATAAGCCTGTTCCCCCGACAATAATCGGTAGTTTCCCGCGACTTTGAATGTCTTGTATCTTTGTATTAGCAAGTTCTTGAAACTCAGCAGCACTAAAAGGATCAATTGGATCTTTGATATCTAATAAATAATGTGGAATCCCTTCTTTTTCATCCTCCTTTATTTTTGCTGTGCCGATATCCATTCCTTTATATATTTGCATAGAGTCGCCACTAATGATTTCTCCATTAAAACGCTTAGCCATTTCAATACTTAATTTTGTTTTTCCTACTGCTGTTGGCCCAATGATAACAAGTAACTTTCCTTTTTGTTGTCCCAAACTCGTTCACTGCCTTATCTTTTTTTACCTATCTTATCATAAAGTAAAACTTCTATCATTGGATCTATTACAGTCTTACATGATATAGAAGCTGATACTTTAACAAAGTGTTAGTAAACATCAACACATTATTGGTAATATAATTACATTTTATACAAAAAATCAAAAAGAACTAAAAGCATGATTTCAGGAATGAAAGAGCAATTTTCAACCAAAACTATTTTAATAATAAAGTGAAACTTCCATCAGCGGGGGTTTACTTCATCCCTCACTGATGGTTAGTTGAGGCCCACACGATGTGGGTCACACAGACGTTGCAACAGGATGTTGCGTTTTTAGTCTGTGATCATTAATTGGACCTTTACGGGCAGTTGATTCCCCACCTATCCTCTTTGAATGCTCAGAATATTGAGGTAGGGGTCTTACTGCCCGTTAAGGCGGAGTAAAACGGAGGAAATGATTTCATGGAAGAATTATTTCAGGCCATCATTCGAACGGTGATTTCTTATATATTATTGCTTACTGCAACATACTTCTTTGGAAAAAGAATGACGACTCATGTGAATTATCATAGTTTTGCTGTTTCAATTACTATTGGCTCTATTATTGCAAATATGGGATTTGAAACGAATCTTAGATTTTTACCGATGCTCGGCTCCTTCTTAACATTGGCATTTGTTTTTTCTCTTACTTCTCGTATTTCATTCAAGAAGGTAAAGTTTCGCAAATATTTGGCTGGAAAACCAATTGTAATCATTGAAAAAGGAGAAATAAATTTAGCAAATACAGCAAAAGTTAAATACACAATCGATGATTTACAACAACAATTACGAGAGCAAGGTATATTTACTATAGAAGAAATTGAAACAGCTATACTTGAAGTAAGTGGTAAACTCTCCATTCAACCAAAAAAAGAATATAAACCAGTTGTTAAACAAGACCTAGACCAGATATATAGACAAGGTGCAATTGAATTAATTATCGATGGCAAAATAATAGCAGCGAACTTATCTGCGATTTACACCCAAGAGTGGCTAGAAAAGCAGTGTCAAGCCTACAAATTGAATGTAGAACAAGTATCATATGCTGTAGTTGGCACCAATGATTCGTTTTACATAATTAGTCATTTAGAATAAACTCGCAACAAATTGTAGTTTGCATACTAATTTAGTACTATATATTACTTTTTTCTAGTAAAAAAAGGATAAACTTGATATGATTTGATTACTAGTAGCATGCATTGCTAACCAAAATAAAAGGTACGGTGTTACATATGGATTTACTAACTAAAGATTTACTAATAAACTTCTTATTCATTCTACTTTCTTTATTTTTGTTACAAATGTTCTACTTATTTAAATATGTATATCGATTAGAGGAATCAAAATCATGGCCATTAGGCATTTTCTCTGTGATATCCATTGCATTATGCATGTTGGAACCCGTTGCCTTCAATAATGAATTCGTTTGGGATCTTCGCTGGATTCCTTTCATTTTAGGTGCTTTATATGGAGGCTATCGATTAGGGATACCTTTATTAGGTATGATTTTATTTATTCGAATGTTTACTGGTGGAATAATGGGCTTTTATATTAACTGTATCACCTTTCCCTTAGTCGGTTTTTTAGCTATGTATATCTCCAAATATTATGTAAGGTTGGCTATTAAACAGAAAGTAATCGTTAGTACTTCACTAACCATTATTGGTTTGCTCATTTCTATTTTGATTGCACACTTTTTTTTCGGCCAAATAGATTCTGTTTTTTGGATGCAATATACCTTCATTCATATCATAGGTATGTTAATATCCACTCTTGTTTTAGAAGTGATTCTTACCAATTTTCAAGTATTGCAAAACTTAGTGAAGGCTGAAAAATTACAAACGGTTAGTCATCTTGCAGCAAGCATCTCCCATGAAGTTCGAAATCCGCTCACGGCTAGTAGAGGATTTATTCAAATGTTATCGGATGACATTTCAGCAAAGACTAGAAAACAATATGTAGCAATAGCTTTACAAGAATTAGATCGTGCAACGGAAGTGATAAATGATTATTTAACTTTTGCTAAACCAACACTTACTACTAATGAAACGATCGATATTTCAAAAGAAATACAGCAAGCCGTAAATGTCATTATGCCTTTAGCCAATATGAATGCAATTCAGATACATGTACAATTATTGCCTACTCATCAATACTTCGTTAAAGGGGAAGGAAAAAAATTCCAACAATGTATGATTAATATATTGAAAAACGGAATAGAATCTATGCCTAACAATCGAAATCTACGAATTAGTCAAACTTATTATAAAGATACGATGCAAATTAATATTCGCGATGAGGGTACAGGCATGACACAAGAACAAATCAATCGTCTTGGCGAGCCTTACTTTACAACGAAAGAAAAAGGGACGGGGCTAGGATTAATGGTTTCATATAGCATTATTAAAGCTATGGGAGGATCCATTCTTGTAACGAGTGAGCAAGGAAAAGGAACCTGTTTTTCTCTTAGACTTCCTATCTTACAAGAATCAGAACAAGAGGAAATAGTCTCTTGAAATATACTAGAGGGTGGATGAACCTATCGATTTTTAACGATAGGTTCATCCACCCTCTTTACATTCAGATTTCTATTTATTATGCTTTTTTTACAATCCTTGCTGCAACTTGTGCTCGCCTTCAATGATTTTTAGTACGTAGCTACAAGTTCAGGAGCCAGAGAATAATTAATTAGTTACATAAAAATCTGATGGAATGGAAGCAAAATGTCTTCTGTGGTAAAGCATAGGTTCCTTATTTTCAATCTCAATATCAACAACTTTACCAATTAAAATAGTATGATCCCCTGCTTCAATTGTCTGGAAGGTTTCGCATTGAAGAACCGCAAAAGCTCCATCTATAATTGGAAGTTGAAGTTCTGAAAACGTCCATTCACATGTACTGAAACGATCAACATCTTTACTAGAAAAGTTCTTACATACATCTTGCTGATCACCAGCTAAAATGTGTACGGCAAATTTCCCTCCATTTACAAAAGAATCAAGAGTACTAACTCTGTGATCTATTGACCAAAGCACTAATAGTGGATCTAGCGAAACAGAAGCAAATGAATTGACCGTTAAACCAACGGGATTTCCATCCTTATCTGTTGTAGTCAGAACAGTTACTCCAGTTGGATAATTTCCCATTGCTTCTTTAAATAACGCTTGGTTTTTTTCTATTGACATGATATTTCTCTCCCTTTTTCATAATATTTAGATAGTTTATTTTAGAATGATTATGTGATTAACGCCTACCATTAATGATTGGCGATCCCTTGCACGTCATTTCCTGTATTCGCCTTAACAAGAATTTCTGCAAAATTATCCTCTATAGCCGATTGTTTACGTGCACCGATTAAGGTACCAATATAACAAGCTAAGAAACCTAATGGGACGGAAACAATACCTGGTGACGCAAGTGGGAAAATAGGTTCCCCCGTAAATAAAGCAGCACCTGGTACTGGGTTCCAAACATTTGGACTCAGAGCAATCAAACCAATTGTACTGATTAACCCTACAAGCATTCCCGTAACGGCTCCTGTTTTATTAAACTTTTTCCAAAAAATCGTCATCAAGATAACTGGTAAATTCGAGCTTGCAGCAAGTGTAAGAGCTAGTACGGCTAAAAATGTTACATTAAACGATTGTAAATATAAGGATAAACCAATCGAAATAATTGTGATGACAATGGATGAAGCCCGAACCATAAACATTTGTTGTTTTTGCGTCGCTTTTCCATCTTTTAAAATTTCATTATAAAAATCATGTGAAAAGGCGGTTGCTCCTGTTACAACAATTCCAGAAACCACTGCGATAATGGTAGCGAAAGAAACAGCTGAGATGAAAGCAAATAAGAAGTCTCCTCCAACTAGTTGAGCTAGCAAAGGACCAGCCATATTACCTCCTGGACTAGCTTCTATAATATTCGCAGATCCAACTAATTTGGCTGCTCCAAATCCAAGGAAAATCACGAGAAGATGGAAAAACCCTAAAATCCACATCACCCAAACAACCGATTTTCTAGCTACTTGGGCATTCGGTACGGTAAGAAAACGAACTAAAACGTGAGGTAGGCCTGCTGTTCCTAAAACAAGACCAAGTGTTAAGGAAGCAGCCTCCAAACCACTCGTATATTTGATACCTGGATTTAAGAACGCTGGTCCAGCTGACGTAGCTGTTTTCATGTCAGTAAAGATTCCTAAGAAATCAAAGTTTAACCTCCACATAACCAGCATAAATAAAATAATGGTTCCAGTCATTAAAAGAACAGCTTTAATGATTTGTACCCAACTTGTCGCCGTCATACCTCCGAACAAAACAAAGGCTAACATCATAATTCCTACAATAATAATCGAAGTATTATAAGGAATACCTAATAATAATTTAAACAAAGCACCTGCCGCCACAAGTTGTCCAAGCATATAAAAAATAGAGATGATCATCGTATTGAAGGCGGTTACACCACGTATCTGTTTATTTTTAAAGCGAGCAGTAATCATATCCCCTAACGTATATTTTCCTAAGTTGCGCAATGGTTCTGCAACTAAAAATAAAATAACTAGGAAAGAAACAAGCGCACCGTACATCAAGAAAAATGCATCATAACCGGTTAACGCAAAAGCTCCAATTAATCCTAGAAAAGTTGAAGCTGACATAAAGTCCCCAGCTAAAGCAAGGCCATTTTGTCTAGCCGTTAAGCCTCCCCCAGCTGTATAAAAAGAATCCGCTGTTTTTGTTTTTTTAGAAGCGTAATACGTAATGAAAATGACTCCTATTGACATAAACGCAAAAAGAATAATGACATTTAAGTTCATCGTTTATAGTCCTTCCTTCTCCAAAATTTTCTTAGCCATTTCGTCAAATTGAGAAGCTTTCTTTATATAGGCCCTACATGTCCATAACGACATCGCAGTCATCGAAACACCATACACCCAGGCCCACGTAATATCTCCTATTACGGGATGATTTAATAAATCTGTGTAAAAGGCTAAAAATGGTAGAAGAAGTGAATAAGCCATGAAAAAAATGGTATAGGAAACAATAAACTTTTTCTTTTCTGAAAGCAGTTGTTTAAAGTCTTGAGACGAAGCGATTCTTTCATAATCAATAGATTGTTCCTGATTGTGAACGACAACATTTCCTTCTAATTGAGTCATACTTAACAACACCTCAAGTCCATATAGTTTGATCTTTCTATTAAACCGCTTTTGATCCAGGGATAGGTAGACTGTTTCCATACATTCTTATACATGTCGAATGTACAGGATAACAGCCTGACCTTTTTCTATATTCTCATCTAGAAACCTCTTAATTCTTTTTCTGAACCCAGCTATATTGATAGTTCACATCTTCCATTCTCTGTGCCTTTTTCACAACCTTTAAAGGACGGAATGTATCAATCATCACTGCTAATTCTAGTGTCTCTTTTTTACCAACACTTTCTTCAATTTTCCCAGGATGTGGCCCATGTGGGATTCCTCCTGGATGAAGGGTAATTGATTCCTCCTTTACTCCTTTACGGCTCATGAAATTTCCTTCCACATAATACAAAACTTCGTCACTATCCACATTACTATGGAAGTAAGGGGCCGGAATAGATTCTGGATGATAATCATAAAGACGTGGAACAAACGAGCAAATGACAAAATTTTCTCCTTCAAATGTTTGATGAACGGGTGGTGGCTGATGAATACGCCCTGTTATTGGCTCGAAGTCGCTTACGTTAAAAATCCAAGGGTATAAATATCCATCCCAACCAACTACATCAAGAGGATGATGCTCGAAATAATGAGCATGTAAGTAGCCTCTGGACTTCGTTCGAACTTCAAATTCCCCTTTTTCCGTGTAAGTAGCTAGAGTTTCTGGGCCTTTTATATCCCTTTCACAAAAAGGACTGTGTTCAAGAAGTTGACCAAATTCGTTTCGATAACGCTTAGGCGTTGAGATCCAGCTAGATGTTTCCACAACTAGGAACTTAGATTCTCCTTGGTCTGGTGTTACTCGGTAAATCGTACCGATAGGAATCACAATATAATCGCCTGGCTTATACGAAAGCGTTCCAAACGTCGTTTCGATTTTCCCTGTACCATGATGGACGAATAATAACTCGTCTCCATCACCATTACGATAGAAATAATCCATATGTTTAGTAGGATTCACTACACCTATTAATAAGTCCTCATTTCCAAGCACATACTCCCTTCCCATGACAGCATCACTGGGTTCTTGATTCACGTTATCCGTGTAAAAATGGCGAGGACGAAGTGCCCCTTGCTCCTCATATTCCAAGCTACTTTCTCCAAGCAACTCAGTTTTGAAAAATTCGGTAGGTGCATTGTGATGGTATAAAATAGACTGAATACCTGAGAATCCTTTTGTTCCCATTACTTGCTCTTTAAAAAGTGAGTCGTCTTCTTTGCGGAACGTTACGTGTCTTTTATGAGGGATTTCTCCCAGTTTTTGATAATAAGACATTCTATTTCATCCCCTTCTATCTTTTATTAATCTATTTATTGAGATACATTAGATTTCTTTCGCAATGCTACTTCTAGGTCAAGAGCCGGTTCGATGACTCCAATAACCTCCCCAAAGCCAACTCGATAGCCCTCTCCTTGACACCAACCAGTCATTGTCAGCTCATCCCCATCTTCTAGCCACTCTCTTTGTTCTTCTTCGTTTAATTGAATTGGTTCTGAACCTCTCCATGTTAATTCTAGCAAACTACCTCTGGAATCCTTTTCAGGGCCACTAATCGTACCTGAACCCAATAAATCTCCTGGATTTAAGTCACATCCCCCAATGGTATGATGGGCGACTTCTTGAGCGATACTCCAATATAAGTGTTCGTAATTACTAGAACAAATTCGTTTTGGTGTACTCATCCTTTTGCTTCGTAAGTGCACTTCAAGTTGAATATCAAATGAACCTGGTTTTGACTGTTGAAGATATTCTAACGGTTTTGGATCCTGAATTGGCCCTTTTACACGGAAAGGCTCTAATGCTTCTAATGGAACCACCCACGGTGAAATGGAAGTGGCAAAATTCTTAGCTAAAAAAGGACCTAATGGAACGTATTCCCATGCTTGAATATCACGTGCACTCCAATCATTGACTAAAACCATTCCAAAAACATGATTTTCTGCCTCTTCAATTGGAATTGGTTCGCCACGGTCATTTCCAATGCCGATAAAACATCCCATTTCCAATTCAAAATCTAGCTGTCTACAAGGTCCAAAGACTGGAGTATCTGCATTTTGTGGCTTTGTTTGCCCCACAGGACGACGAATGCTCGTTCCACTAAGAACTACAGAACTAGCTCTGCCATGATAACCTACCGGTAAATGAGTCCAGTTAGGCATTAAAGCATTTTCTTTACCGCGAAACATAATGCCGACGTTTGTTGCATGATCTTTAGAAGCGTAAAAATCTGTATAGTCCCCAATTTTCACAGGTAGATGAAGATCCACTTCATTTTGAAGAAAAAGGGCTTGACCACGAAGATCGTAATTATCTCGTAATTGCGGTTCATCCTCTGATAATAAGAGTTGAAGCCTTTTCCGGACGGCACTCCAGATTTCCTTTCCTGAACTCATAAAGTCATTTAAAGTAGGACGATTAAAAACATTTCCGTTTAGTCCAATTATGTCTTTAAAAAATCCTTCTTTTTCTAATACAGATAAATCTAATACATAGTCTCCAATTGCCACTCCAATTCGAGGTGTGTTGTTATCCTTTGTGCTGAATACACCATAAGGCAGATTTTGAATGGGAAAATGAGACTCCTGGTTTACTTCAATAAATGATTTGTTCACAAGATTACCCCCTGTTGATCGATTAATTCCATTAATTCATCCCTTGGTTCATCAAAGCTGCAACTTCCAAATGACAATAATGCTTCTTTTCTTAGCTTTTGAATCTCCTTAGAAGCGATACGCAAATCACGCCACGCTAGATGATCTTTACTAAAAGAGAAACTATTTGAGTTTTCATCAGCCAAAATTGCTTCTATTTCTCTTGCATCTAAATATTGAGTATGAGCCAACATTCCCGCCACAAAGATGTTAAGAAATCCATACATTTTTGTCCCTACTTCATCACGATACATACGAACGGGATGATGTAGACCAGCAGTAAATTTAAGAGGCAAATTTCGATCTCGACATGCAGCAATCACAAAAGCTACTTGTTCAGGGCTAGGAAACATTTCAGCTTTGATCCCACCAGTACGAAGCTTTACGCCTATCCAAGATTCATTGGATGAATTGTGCGCAGCTATTGCATCAAGGGTATCGGATACATGTTTTTCCCACTCCCCAATTAATAGCACTTCACAAAATGCATGAACGTTAAACTTTTTCGCCCCATTAGCTATTTCCGCTATCAAATCCAAACTCGGTACATTCCGCGGCAAAGGAATTTCAAGCATTTCAACTTTTGCACTGTGCTTATAGTGTTTAATAGCAGCAGAAATTTCATTGATATCATCTTGAAAATGAATGTTACACTCCGTCTCAGAGCTGCTCTTTCTTCCAACAACTGAAAGCGTTAATGGCTTTTCAGCAGAAAATAAATGCATATGTATATCTAACTGCTTTAATTGTGTTACTGGTAAAACAAATGGCCCTAACATCCAAGCATTCTCGCTATTCTTATGATTTGCATAATTCGTAATCGCATCCTCTAATGATAGATTGGCTGGAGGAAATAATCCCGCATAGTCTATCAAATGATCTTGGAAGAAAGTGAGACTAGTTTTCATCATGATAACTTCCTTTCCTATCTAATCTTTTTCATCTATATGATTCACTATCCTGTTTCCCTGTCTTTCTGAGATCACCCCATTTACATCGCTTTATGATTCAATGATTGAGTATGCTGGTCCCAAAAACAAACTAGTCTTGTTGTTAATCCCCCAGGACCAAATTTGACTTTCTTACCTTGATTTTGAGATAAACTCATATATTGAAAGAAAGAGAGCATCGTTTTGCGTCTTTCAGTGATTTGATATAATCCTTGGTTATAAAACCAATGGTCAATCGTATTGTAAACCCCTTTGTTTACTTCATATTTTTCCTCACAATGCTTTGAAAAAAGCAAATCAGGCATATGCAGGATTTCTTCCGATTGGCATTGCATTATTACACTCCTCCTCCAAACTTGTGTTCTAAAAATGTAATCTTTCTATAGAAGGAAACCGTTTGTTTGCTTCCTCAACATCGTTTTCCAGCTGTTGAACTAGCTGCTCAACCGAGTTAAATGCCTGTTCTTTACGAATAAAAAATAAAATATCGATCATTAATTGTTGACCATAAATGTTCTGATTGAAATGAAGGATATGCACTTCAAAAGAAAGCGTTTGCTCTTCTTCCTTAAACGTTGGTCTCATTCCAATATTCATGACACCATTATATGAAGCCTCCCCATGATGGACTTTGACCCCATATACACCTTTAGGTAAATAAGGTTCTTCCTCAGAACTCACACGCAGATTCGCTGTAGGAAATCCAATTGTTCTTCCAACTTGACGGCCGTGGACAACTTCCCCTTTAAAAACTGTTTGTTGATAGTTGTCTAACACTTTCATCATGGCTTGTCCCATACTTTTTTCCCCTCTCATATTAGGTAAAAGCTCTTCATATAAACTAGCAATATAATAGAAGAAACACGCTCTATTTGAAATCAGTGGTTAAACAAAAGAGGTACAATAATCTGTAGATATTTTTATAGGAGCAATCTACTCTTGCAAAAATGTAATCGAGGAGTGACGTATCATTCACTGATATCAAGATATAAATTAGCTTCCCCTATTAAGCTAATTTCAAAAAGGCTATGTGTTATTGAGTAAAGAAACAATCCTCATAAGATAATAGCCCCCCTCTCAAACTTCGAAGAGGGCTATAAACCTAAGTAGAACTATATGATTCTATTAAACATTTAAACTTTCGAATGCCGGAATTACCTTTTCCCCTAATAAACGAACTGATCGAAGGGCATCTTCGTACTTCATATTCCCAAAATTCAATTGAAGCGAGAACTGATGTACATCGAAAAATTCAGATAATTCTTTGAATTGCTTCGTTACTGTTTCAGGATTACCAATAGCTGCACGACCTTCAGTCAACACTTTTTCATATGTCATAGCTCGTAAACCTTCAGCTATTTTATCGTATCCTTTGTACTGATCAGAAGAAGTAGAATCCCATGCCGTTGCTGACTCAAGGAAAACGTTTACATAGTGTTCCATATATGCTTGGGCTTCTTTAATTGCCTGTTGCTCATCTTCATGGATATACGTATGTAGCGCCATCTGAATTTGGTCTTTCTGAACTGTTCCATGACCTGCTTTTTCATACGCTTTCTTATATAATTGAATATTTTCACGTAATTTATCATAATCCGCTAAATATGGTACAACCATCAAATTATGACCGTTTTCACCAGCCCATTCAAAAGATTCAGCCGTTTGAATCGCTGCTACCCAAGTAGGAATTTTCTTTTGAGTCGGACGAGGAACAACCGATACATTTTCAAATTTATAGATTTCACCTTTATGTGTCACTTTATCCTCTGACCATAAACGTTTAATTACACCTAAACTTTCACGATAACGTTGGTTACTTTCTGCCATTGGTACACCAAATGTATTAAACTCATGAGGTAAAAATGCACGAGCAAATCCTACTTCTAATCTTCCTCCACTAATTGCATCTAACATAGATAACTCATGTGCTAATTTAACAGGATGAGTAAAAGCTGGAAGTACACAACCAGTCATAAGACGTAGATTTTTTGCTCTTTGTGAAGCTGCTGCTAAGAATATACTTGGGTTTGAAGAATAGCCACCATACGCATGCTCGTAATGCTCAACGATACGAACGTGATGATAACCTAGTTGATCTGCTACTTCAGTAAGATCAAGCGCCTCGCGAAAATATTGTTCTCCTGACTTATCCTGTGGGTGACTATCCGGAAAAAATGAAAGACCAAATTGCATAAACAACATCCCCTAATCTTTTTTATTTTTTTGGTGATTCACTAAGTGAACTTTTTGATTCACTTTATAAATTGATTATAATAACATATTTTGTAAATTGCAACAATTTATTTACAATTTTCCAAAAATTTTATGAATTATAATAATTTATTTGAAAAATGAATTACAATAGAATAAGACACAACTAATGTCTGTTCATAAATTACATTTGATAAAGAAAAGACTAGATTCGTTACTTTAACTATCTAAAGTAACGAATCTAGTTAAATTACTCTCTATTCTGTTATTGTTATTTTCTTGCTGATTAGAGTTAATTCGGTATAGCCAGAAAATTTAGATAAACTAAACGAAAATATATTGTTTTATACCTTAAATGTATATATTATTGAACCCATAATAAATCTAGTTGGAGGTAGACGTCTATGAGAGATGTTAAAGTTAAAATAAATCAATCAATTGAAAAGACAATTGCTATTTTAGACTGTTTTTCTGTTGATACGCAGTATCTAACTATAGAACATATATGTAAATTAGTGAATATTCCTAAGCCAACAGCTTATCGTCTTCTTTATACAATGGAGACTTTGGGGATAGTCCATTATAACCCTGAAGATTCCACTTATTGTTTAGGGATGAAAATGCTTGAATATGGTGGAGTTGTTATTAAGCGCTTAAATGTTATTAATGCCTCCATTCCGTTCCTAACTGCACTACATCACAAAACAGGTTTTTCTGTTTTATTAGCTATTCTTGAAGGAAAAAAATTAGTTTATATTGATAAACGTGTAACAAAAGAGGGTATTGGATATACCTCAACAATTGGAAGATTTCGAGACCCACATTATGGTGCTCTAGGTAAGGTTTTAATGGCATACCTTGAAGAGTCAGAAATACATAAAATGCTTAATACATCACCTTTAATAAAATATACGGATTACAGCATTACAGATCCTACTGCTTTTGTAGAACGATTAAAACAAATAAAAGAACAGGGATTCTACATTGATAACGAAGAGGTAATATTAGATGTTACTGCCGTTGCAGCACCTATTAGAAACAAATGGAATCAAGTTATTGCAGCGGCAATTGTAGTTGGACCCAAAAATAAGATGCATGAATACCCAATTTCAGAAATTGTTCAACATCTCTGTCACTATACAAAACAAATTTCTTCAGAATTAGGTTTGGCCGACTAATGATTTATTTAATATTCTGAATTGAGTTTAGGCTCGAAAGGAATATCAAAAAAAATCAAACTCAACGCAAAATGCCAAGGCTTTCATGAGAAAGCACTTGGCATTTTGTTACTATTTGAGTAACATCTCAAAATCATTTCTGCAAATACTGAAAGATTCCTACTCTATCTTCATTTAAAATTCTTATTGTCCAATATCGTCACAGTAGAAGTAGCAGACTTCCCTACTTGCTTAGTGTTTTTCACCAAATTTAAAATAGTATGGCAGCTTTGTTTTGCACCAAGAATCAATAATGGGACACCAATAAAATCTATTTTCATCCGTCTAGAAAATAGTCCCCCAAATGTCATTGCTAATGGGACGGTTGGTGAGGTATTCGAGAAAATGAATTTTTCATGATTTTGATTTTTATCTTGGAGGATGTATATTAATTCGCTCAACGCAGTAATTGTGAATTCTGATCTTTTCCGACCTAGTGTATATACGGAATTTCCACCCTCATCTTTTCCATGAAAAATAATTTTCCCAAAATCTTTTGGTGTTAACTTGTTAAAATAGTCGACTTGTAAGATTTCATTTTTGGTAAGTTTTCGATTTGTAGGCAATTGATTCAAGTGGTAAGCTGCTGCAAGAGCAGTACTATGAGTACCAGCAAAATCATGATAAATATAGATCATCTTGTCATCCTTTATTTAATGTTGTTACCCTATTATCTCCATATATTCATGTATTATCCGAGTTACCAGCAAATAAAAAAATTGAGTACGAAACTGTAGACAATTTCATACTCAAAGAATTGACTTCTCTATTAAAAATTATACTACTCTTACATTTTTACTAAATCTTCTTACCATCCATTTGCGCATTTCCTCAATAAGTATCAGAACAACAGGACATAACAACAAAAATGCAGGATGACTTATTTTCGGTCCTGTGGTTTCAAATAAGATTTGCATAAATGGAACATAGGCAATTAATAAGAATAGGATGAACACTTTTCTTTTTATATAAACTTAATAAAAAGTGAATTTTGATTAAACGTTTTTAGCTCATTCGTAACGGAATGAGCTAAAAATCAATATAGTATTATAGCATTAACCTTTATTTAAAATTAATCGTTAAATTCTTCGTTAAAAATGATGCCATTTCTTTACTATGTTTTTTTCTTTCTTTTCGGTGTTTTGCTCGAAATGGTGCTGTTTCGTGCATTTTAATTTCTTCTTCTGTTTCCGGAACAACCTTAGGAACAGTTGTTGGTCTATTATTTTCATCAAGTGCCACAAATGTTAACATGGCTGTTGCGGCAATTTTACTTTCACCACTTTTTAAATCTTCTGCAATAATTTTAACAAAAATCTCCATAGAAGTTGTACCTGTCCATGTCACATATGACTCAAAAAAAACATAGTCAGTAGTTCGGATAGGTCTTAAAAAGTCAACTGAGTCAGTTGAAGCTGTTACACATTCTCTCCTACTATGTCGTGCTGCAGTAATAGAGGCAACTTGGTCCACATCACTCATTAACTTTCCACCAAATAATGTGTCGTGATTATTAACGTCATTGGGAAAAATTCGACTTGATCTAATTACACGTGAATCTTTACAAAATTTTGTTTCCATTAGTTATAAATCCCCTTTCCACATCACTATACCAAACTTTTTTCAGAAAGTGATAAAATATACTTACCAAGTTTTTAAAAATTTATGAATCCAGATAGCTGCCTGGGATCCATCCCCCATCGCTATCGTCACTTGCTCAGAGTGAGTAGCTAAGTCCCCACCTGCCCATACGCCTGGTACATTTGTTTCTTTTGTTCGAGGATTAACGTACACATGTTTATTTTCTTCAAGCCTTACTCCAATTTGCTCAGCTAATTCACTATTTATTTTGTTGCCACTAAATGCTGTAAAACCACGTTCAGCTTCAATTATTCGCATATTTTTTAACAAGACCCCGTTAAAAGTGGAATGTTCGTCTAAAAGTACTTTTTCAATCGGTTCATTGATCACTTGTATCTTATTTTTATGTAAACTTTCGAGCTTAGTATCTTCTATTGAGGAACAATCATGATTCACATAAATGATATCAGATGACCAGTATGCTAGTGTGATGGCCATCTCGGCGCCGTTATTGCCGGTACCCATAACGATTGTTTTTTTACCAGATACCTCATAACCGTCGCAATCAGGACAAACATAAATTGATAGACCGAGGCAATCGATTAGGTTTTCTAGTCTTGGAAGATGATCCACAAGGCCAGTCGCTAAAAATATCGTTTTGGCTTCAAATTCTCTCTTATTCTCAGTCTTTAAATAGAAGCTAGAATGCTCTTTTTGTAATGATATCACTTTATCATTATTGAAGATGACACCGTATTTTTCAGCATGCTGTCTCCCCAGCCGCCTTATTTCTTCCCCGCTAACTCCATCTGGCCATCCTAAAATATTATGATAGCATTTACATAGAGTCGACCGACCTTGATTAGAATCGATCACCACAACTTGATGTTGATATCTACCTAATTGAATAGCAGCTTGTAAACCTGCGATACCACCGCCAATAATAATACAATCTGCAGTTGTCAATAAAATCACCTCCTTTTAAAGAGGATTCCCAAAATCCTAATTAAAAATTATAGTTAGGATGACAAAATATAAGTAATTGACCATAACTTAATTATGTTAATTTAATAATATGTCTTATAAAGGAAAATTCACATTGTCTCGTAAGAAATATCTGGTATAAATTGCATGTACTGTTCCATAGTAAAGTGGACAGCGACTACTTTCTTTAATGAAAGGAGGCCAACGATGTTTCACCAACCAAATTTAATAAAGTTGTGCGAAGATTTTTTGGCCAACTTAACATCAATTTTACAATCCTTCCACATGCAAAATGAATATTTCATGAAGATATCTATTATAATTATTAAATAGACTAATTTAAAATTGTGTAATGAGGAGAATTTTATGAAAAGATTAGCTGTCTTTTGCGGTTCGAGCAATGGAGCATCTGAAACATATAAAGAAGGAGCCATACAATTAGGTAAAGAATTAGCAAGACGTGGCATCACGCTAGTATATGGTGGATCTAGTATTGGCATAATGGGAATCGTAGCTGATACTGTGTTGGAATTTGGAGGAAAAGTCATTGGTGTGATTCCTAAAATGTTAGAAGAAAAAGAAATTTCACACCCTAATCTAACAGAATTAATTGTGGTTCACTCGATGCATGAACGTAAAGCTAAAATGGTTGAATTATCAGATGGGTTTATCGCCTTACCTGGAGGAATGGGCACTTTAGAAGAATTTTTTGAAGTACTAACTTGGGCTCAACTAGGTTTACATCAAAAACCTTGTGGAATTTTAAATATAAATCATTATTATGATTTACTCATTTCTTTTCTTGACCATATCAATGAACAACAATTTCTTCAAGACAAGTTTCGTTCAATGGTGCTAATCGATGATCATCCTGGTCATTTGATTGAAACATTCACATCATATATACCACCAACTGTGAAGACCTATATTAAAGAAAAACAAACTTGAAAAGGAAGATGAACATTTACATTCATATCATCTATAGGATAGTTCGTCCACTCTGATGAACTAATCAAGCTTAATGAAGGACAGAATTGTCCTTCATATAGAAATCAACAATAAAATAAGTACCTTGAATCAAGATGGAATAAATATTTAGATTTGTATTAAGGAGTATTTTTTCAAATACAAGTCAAAAAAACGCACATTTAGCCACAGCCAAATGTGCGTTCATTCTGTTTTCTTATGATTTCTTAACTAAACTGAGTGCTCTATTACTTTCCTTATTTATTTACAAAATTATTAAAAGTATCATCTGACTAATGATCAGAAAAACAAATTGAGTTAAATAAGAAAAAGTGATTAAACAACCAAATTCGACTCCCTCTTACAAGCTATCTCCAAAGTCTTTTCTAAATTTCGCAACTAATTCTGTTTGCCAATCGGAAGTTGTCGATAATTTACCGAAGAAGAATCGTAATACACTTGGTTCTTCTACAAACTTCAAGCCTCCAATTAGTTTACGGTTTTCATATAACCAAGCAATACGGTCTACGGCATACTTCACTTGGGATAAAGTGAATACACGACGTGGCAATGCCATACGTACAAGTTCCATATTGGATAAAGTTTCATTTCCATTTGGATCGCGGTCCTCGGACATTGTTCCACGTTCCATTCCGCGAGCACCACTTACGATGTAAATAGCAGCAGCAAGAGCTCCAGCAGGATATTCTTGTTGTGGTATATGATCAACAAATTCCATAGCATTAATATGACAACCTAACCCACCGGCTGGTGTCACAACAGGTACACCCTTTTTAAGCAATTCTTCAGTCATATATTGGATAAATTGTGGGCCTTGATTAATCATATTTTCATCCATTGTTTCATCAAGACCAACTGCGATGGCTTCCATTTCACGAACAGACATCCCACCATAAGTTAAGAAACCTTCATAAAGTGTAATGTACTCACGCATTTTAAGGTAAAGATCCTCACGACTCGTACAAATAGCTCCTCCACGTGCACTTCCTAATTTTCGTGCTGAGAAGTAAATTAAATCAGCTAAATCAGCAATTTCACGTGTAATTTCACGGATGCTCACATCTTTATATTGATCTTCACGCTCTTTTATAAAATAAAGATTGTCTGATAAAAGACTAGCATCTAAAACTAGCATAATTCCATACTCATCACATACTTTACGAACTTCGTGCATATTTTCAAGTGAGAAAGGCTGTCCACCAATAAGATTAGTACCCGCTTCCATACGGACAAAAGGAATATTTTCAACTCCGTTTGTTTCTATTAAATCTCTTAGCTTATTTGTATCCACATTACCTTTAAAAGGAACATTACTTGTAATCTTCAATGCTTCATCGGTAAAAATTTCTTCTACTCTCCCACCGTTTATAACAATATGTGATTTCGTTGTAGTGAAATGATAGTTCATTGGTATAATCGAGCCTTCTGTAACAAAAGCATGAGAGATAATATTTTCACAAGCTCGACCTTGGTGCGCTGGCAAAAAGTATTTCTTACCAAAAATTTCTTCGATTTTATTTTCTAATTTTGTAAATGTTGCTGATCCGGCGTAACTATCATCAGCTTCCATCATTGCTGCCTGTTGCTTATCGCTCATCGCGTTAACTCCGCTATCTGTTAGCATATCCATAAAAACATCTTTGTTTTTCAATAAAAATGTATTATATCCAGCCTCTTGCATCGCTTCAACACGACGCTCAATTGGCGGTAAGTTTAATTTTTGGACAATACGTACTTTATGCATTTCTAATGGAATTTGTTCTCCAGAATAAAATTTTATTTTTGACATGTTTTGCTCCCCCTACATTTCTATGATGATGTTAGACATTAAACCGATTTATTGCAATTGCATACTCAACTAGATCATTAAAACAAAACTAGTATTTTCAGTTCTAAACATTATCTATTTATCTACTATAACGCGTTAAAGCGTTTATGTAAAATTATTTAATTAGAATTTTATAGCAAATAAAGTAATGTGTCACCCCCTATTGACAGAATATTTTACAAATTTCGAGGAAATACTCCATAGATTTATGACAAATACAAAAAAACAAACAGTAATTTCACTGTTCGTCTATTAATACATTAGGCCAATTTTTCAAGTAAAATGGACGCGCTTATTACAGCTGGCCCTGTAGCTGCAATTGTATTTCGTAGGGTTATTGGGCTAGAAATATTCCGTAATGTCAATATATCACCTGTTGTTAGTGCACTAATCACTTGCCCTTTATACGAATGGTGACCCAAGATTGATCCATAATTTGAGCCTGGTATTTGAACAATACCTCTAAATAACGCAAATGCAGAAGATCCCTGATCTACATTTACTTCCCATTGTATAAGATACGTACCAGACTGAGTAATCATGATTGGTCCCGTTCTCTCAGTGTGTAAAACAAAACCGATGGGATTAATATGTCCATTTGTATTAAACGTAACTTCACCATTCTGTGGAATTTGGACTTGCTCACTTGTATCAAAAAGATAGACAAACCCGGTAATTCCTGTTCCAGCAGGGCCCTGAGGTCCAGCGGGGCCGGCTTGACCTTGTGCACCCTGGGGACCAGCGGGACCAGCTTGACCTTGGGGGCCAGCGGGACCGGCGGGGCCGGGGAGACCTTGGGGACCCTCGGGGCCGGCAGGGCCGGCAGGGCCTCCTGGGCCTTGAGGACCAGTGGGGCCGGTGGGGCCGGGAGGCCCTTGGGGGCCTACTTGACCTGCAAGACCATCGGAGCCGGCTGGACCAGCGGGACCGGCAGGGCCTCCTGGGCCTTGAGGACCAGTGAGACCGGGGGGGCCGGGGGGGCCTACTTGACCTGCAAGACCAGCGGGGCCGGCGGGTCCTACTTGACCTGGTGGCCCCACTCGGCCGGGGGGACCAGCAGGACCAACAGGCCCAGCAGGGCCGGCGGTACCTGGGGGTCCAGACGGTCCTTCTGGGCCAGCGGGGCCTTGGGGTCCAACTCGGCCGGCAGGGCCGGCGGTACCTTGAGGTCCTGGAATACCATCATAAGGTGATTGAATTCTTCTATTTGGTGGATCACTACATTTTACACATTCATCTTCACAGCAGTGATCACAACATTCTTCTTGGGAATGTTGACAGTAGACATTGATCCGTCTATTTTTTAAACGAAATAATGTACTATATTGGATTAGTTTGTATAAATCATTTGTAGTATTTTTAATCATATCCTCGTTTTGATTGCCAGACTTATCATTGTTGTTCTGATTATTTTTCCTCATATTAATGCCCCTTCAAAACAAACAAATTATTATCCATATAGGTTAAGAATGCAGGTTTCATTTTTTTGAGATAGGCCTGTATATTCGCCTCGGTATAAGTAGTACTATATCCTATGAAATACACGATAAATTGTTTCCATTGTGCCTAATTTCACATAATCATTTTTACAATAAAGTGAAAAAGCGGAGTCAATGAAATTCATTGACTCCGCTTTTTTAGATAACCTTATTTAGAAAAAGAGTATTCACCAACCTCTTCCTGCACCGCCACCGCCTGAAGAGCCACCTCCTCCACCATTGGGACCACCAGAAGAACCTCCTCCTCCTCCCCTTCCGCCACGAGATATGATGGAAAAAAGAAAATAGGTGATAGTCCCACCGAAAAACTTAAAATCTAAAAATACACCAATGACGATAATAATAATCAGAAACCATGCCGGAAAATCAAGCCCTTTATCTGTAGTAGCTTGATTGTCATTCCCCTGCTGTCCCTCAATCTTAACCCCATACTCAGCAGCAACTTCATTCACTAATGTTTCATACGTGTTGATTACTGCTTGATTGGGTTGATTTTGCTTCAAATAAGGAATCGCCTGATCATCAAGGATTCGACCGGCTTTACCATCTGGAATCCTACCTTCTAATCCATACCCCACTTCAATTCTTACTTGACGTTCATTCATGGCAAGCACTAGTAAAACGCCATTGTTTTCCTCTTTACTGCCAATGCCATACTGTCTAAAAGCTTCGTTTGCATAGTCTGCAATCGTCTTATCACCTATCGTGTTTACAGTTAAGACTGCTACTTGTGCAGTTGTTTGATCCTCTAGATTACGACCTATACTTTTGAGTTGGTTTTCTTCATCAGCGGATAATACATCGGCAAAATCTTGGACATAAACATCACCAACAGGCGTTGGAATTTGGGTATCCGCTGCAAGTACATGCCCTTCTAAAAGAAAAAAGGTGAAAAACACCAAAAGAAGGTGGAAAACCCGATTCCTATTCATTGATTATTTCCTCCAAAATCTACCTTTGGTGCTTCTGTAGCATTAGGATCAGCTTTAAAATATTCTTTCTCATCAAATCCCGTCACGTTTGCTACGATAGCACCCGGAAATCTTTTAACCTTTTTGTTATATTCTGCTACTTGATCATTATAATCTTTACGGGCCACGGCAATACGATTTTCTGTTCCTGACAATTCATCCATCAACTGAGTAAATTGCTGATCAGCTTTTAAATTAGGATAATTTTCAACAACGACCAACAAGCGGCTAAGTGCACCCGATAATTCGTCATTGGCCGTCGCTTGATCTGCCGGTGTCGTAGCTCCAGCTAATTTTGCACGGGCATCTGATACTGCTGTAATCACTTCTTTTTCATGTGAAGCATATCCTTGGACAGTACTCACAAGATTCGGAATTAAATCTAATCTTCGTTGAAGCTGATTTTCGATTTGCGCATACGACTGATTCACATTTTCCTCTGAATTGACGAAACCGTTATAGCTGGACATGAGCATGATTATAAAAATAACAATAACTGCAACTATCACAATAACTGGACCTAAAAATCTTTTTTTCACGTCGAACTCATCCTTTCTATATCTTATTTACTTACATATGTATATCCGTATTGCTCTAGTTTAAGTATACAATTCCCAATGTTTGTACACAAATCTTACATCAATATTGTCGGTTCAGTGAAAAATAGTCTTCAAAGAAATGTGAGCAACTAAAATTGGAAATTAACGTTTCTCTAAAAATGTTAATCTCTAATATTAGCCTTTATTGAGTTACAATTTGCAGAAAAATTAGGTATTAGTAGAGGCCCCCTTAGAGAGGCGATTAGAATGTTGATTCATGATGGACTGCTTATTCAGGATGAACGAGCAGTCCATCTATATAAACCCTCATTAGAGGATATCATTGACGTATTTCAATGCCGTGAATACCTTGAGCTATTAGCTGTCCGTCATGCTTCTAATAATATGACGAGTACCTTGCAACAAAAACTTTCTATTAATATTCAATGTTTGAGAGAAGCTGTCGAGAAAAATTCAAAAGATGATATTAGTGCTTATGATCAAGAGTTTCATGATTTGATTATCTATGCATCTCAAAATAAGCATTTAATTGAATTAATGACAAAAATCCAATTAAAAATCACATATATGTGAAATAATATTTTTCGTAACTATCATACGAGATTAGATTTTACAGACGAGCATGAAAGTATTTTCGAAGCCTTGGTTAATAACGATATAACAAAAGCAGAGCATGAAATGAAATGTCATATTGAAAATAATTTAGATTACATTATAAATTCAAATAAACATGTTAAATAGGTATAAGCGTTTATATTTTTTTATAACTAGTGCTTAAAAAATCCACTATAAAAAAGGCCTAATTTCATCTTAACAATAAAGGAGAAATTAGGCTGATTAAAACAAATATTCAAATAAACATGAGAAATGATTTAAGCTCGTTATTTAATTTCTTAATTTTTTTGTTTTTCAATTTCACGTCTTACTACTGGCATTACTTTAGTAGCTAATAATTCAATCGCACTTTCAACCTGGGAAACCGGCTGACAAATATCAAGTTGCATAATAAAGCGATCATGTCCAAATAATTCATATTGATAAAGAATCTTTTCAATGATTTCTTCAGGACCTCCAACAGCAAGTGCATTGTTTTTAGAAACAGCTGCTGCCACTTGCTCTTTAGGAACATTTCTTCTTAACATCGTTCTAATATAATTAGAATAATAGGGATGAAATTCATCTACAGCTTGTTCTGCAGTTTTGCCAATATAACCATGGCTTGTAATCGCAATTTTTAGATCCTCTTCTGCGTGTCCTGTCGAAATCCCAGCTTGACGATAGGCTTCTACTAAAGGTTTTACATAAAGAGGATTACCTCCTAAAATAGAGAGTGCCATTCCAAACCCAGCCTGCCCAGCCCGAACTGCACTTGCAGGGGTTCCTCCTACTCCTCTCCAAATAGGAATCTTATTTTGTTTTGGTCTAGGTGCAATCTCGCTATTATTTAATGGCGAACGAAACTTCCCTTGCCATGTAACACGTTCATTATTATTTAATTCTTGTAACAATTGTAATTTCTCTTCAAAAAGTTCATGATAATCATCCAAGTTATAGCCAAAAAGTGGGAACGATTCGATAAATGCTCCTCTACCTGCTATAATTTCCGCACGCCCACCTGAAATTAAATCTACTGTCGAAAAGTCTTCAAATACTCTTACAGGATCTGCTGTGCCTAATACAGTAGTAGCACTGGCTAATCGAATATTATTTGTTGCTTGTGCAATCGCTGCTAACACAACAGGTGTCGCTGAAACTGCAAAATCCAAACGATGATGTTCCCCTAAACCAAAAATATCCACTCCAGCTTCATCAGCTAGCTTCGCTGTCTTAATGATATTTTGAATACGCTCTTCCGCAGAAATGATTTTTCCAGTAATAGGGTCCGGAATCATTTCTCCAAAAGTATAGATACCAAACTCAAACTTCTCTTGATTTGCAATGCTCATACGGCAATCCCCTTTCATTCATAATAATGATCTTCCCTTAAAAAAACAGCACATCAAGAGAATATTGCCCTGCACCCGTAAGAGCTACAGCAATTGCTACAACTAATGTAGCAAGACAGTATTCATATCCACCTTTTGTAAGCCAATAACCATTTTTTCCATGAACTTTTAAAATTGCTACAACCATAGTTCCAGCAATCACAATGCCTGCAAGTGGGGTCAACAACCCTAAAGCAAACATAGCTCCACCTATAAATTCTGATAGACCAGCAAATAACGCCATTGTTACCCCTGGTCTTATTCCCAATTTTTCAAAATGCTCCCCAGTTACTTTTAAACCACCGCCACCAAAGCCGAATAATTTTTGGGCTCCATGAGCTACAAATGACAATCCAATTACTAGACGTATTAATAATAAACCTAATCCTAACATCTTTTTGTTCTCTCCTTTATAAAATGCTTTTAGATTTCCTTTGAATGATGTTATTATTACTCATAATGATCATTTTAAAAAGTACGCACTTAAAAGTGGTATAGTATACAAAAAGATACTAAAGGAGTAATTAGGATGAATATAGAACCAGAATTATGTCGTGTAGAAGATGCTTTAAGCATATTAGTCGGGAAATGGAAACCAATTATCTTATTGCATTTATTGAAAAACGGTACTCAAAGGTTCAGTGAATTAAAACGAAGAATGCCTGGAATCACGCAAAAAATGCTGACTAATCAATTACGTGAGTTAGAAAACGAGGATATTATTCAGCGTGTTGTCTATCCACAGGTCCCACCTAAAGTGGAATATTCGATTACTGAATACGGCAGGAGCTTGGAACCAATCTTACACGCAATGCATGAATGGGGAACAAAGCATACATTGCATAAAAGACAAAAAATGAACGAAAGAGCGAGTAAATAAAAAGCTGCCTTAATTGGCAGCTTTTTAAAATTAAATTTATTGTTTAAACTTAGATGAACATCTTCAACAAACCGTTACTTTTCGAGGTATCTCTTAACTAATGGTAAAAACAACACGCGGTTTACCAGAAGCGTTATCCCAAAAGCTCTCGATAGATGAAAGTGATACAATATTTGTATTAATTTGTAGATTTGCCGGCTTAACTGCCTCAAAAACATTTCTGATTGTATCAAACAACTTAGGCATTGGTACGCTCCCAAGACCACTACCCATTAATTGGATAGCTAAGGAAATTTCAATACTAAAAAGCCCAATTTCTCTGTATTAAATTAAAATAGAGAAATTGGGTTCTTTTTCATTACTCCCTAAAAGCGTCCGATTGCTGAATAAAACTAACCTTGATATTTCTTAATCAAATTAACAAATGTATCAACGAATGATTGTAAGAATTGAACAGTTCCTTCATTCTTAACATTGCCGTTTTCATCCAATAAAGCTGCAGTATTTCCAAGATAAGCTTCTGGTTGTTGAACCACTGGCATATTTAAGCATACAAGTATTTGGCGTAAATGATGGTTTGCACCAAATCCACCCAAACTACCAGGAGATTGGCTGATAATGGCCGCAGGCTTTCCATTCCATACACTTTCTCCATGAGGACGTGAACCTATATCCAGTGCGTTACTTAATACAGCAGGTACAGAACGGTTATATTCAGGTGTTACAAATAAAATAGCATCAATTTCCTTTATTCTGTCACGGAAAGTAGCATATTCTACCCGAACATTGTTTTCATTATCATAATCTTGATTATAGAATGGCAGATGTTATAAGAATTTCCATTTCACAAATTAGACTGCCTTTTAACATATGAAATATCCATCTATTTCTTCATGTAAATTCTCATTAAATAAGTTGAATAAAATTTCATTTTAACAATAGGTATAAAGACTCATTTTTTATTTTTTTTATTTTGTACTACATCATCATGTAACGTCACTTTCTAAAGTCATACAAACTCAGTATTACCAATGGTTGTAACAGTTTTAATGACAAGAGAAAGCGATTGAAAAATTCACTATATTTCAAGTTGACTTTTAATGACGTGATTTGAAATGACTTTCAATTAACGTTATAGTTAAATAGTAAACAAACTATTTTGCCCTTAAAAATCTGCGATTATTGATGTTGTTTTTCCTCTTTATTACAACATTCTCGCCCTATGAAATTACCAATTATTCGGTATTTCTAGATTGAAACGAGAAATAACCATTAAACTTCATTTCCAATTATCCATTTAATGGTGTTCTGAGCCTTCCTATGTAGATTCAGGATAAAAATAAAAATGGTGTTATCCTTCATCCATTTCTCTTAATACACTTTCACTTTAAAAAATCGTTTTCAATCATGCAACTTCACGAAAAAGGTACATTACTAATCTACTTTTTCAAGAAAAATTATGAACGAGGTGTTTAAATGGATCCAATTGTAGAAGTAAGAAACGTATCAAAGATTTTTGGTAAGTCTCCCAAAGCAGCACTGGAGCTATTAAAAAAAGGTCGTTCAAAGAAAGATATTCTTAAAGAAACTGGACAAACAGTTGGTGTCAATAAGGTTTCCTTTGATATTTATCCTGGAGAAATCTTTGTCATTATGGGGTTGTCTGGTAGTGGAAAATCTACATTAATACGAATGTTTAACCGTCTAATCAGTCCGACAATCGGTGAGATTTTCATTAAAAATGAAGATATCGTAAAAATGAGTCCTGCTCGCTTGCGAGAAGTGAGACAAAAGAAGATTAGCATGGTGTTTCAAAACTTTGCTCTTTTCCCTCATAAAACGATTTTGGAAAATACCGAGTTTGGGCTTGAAATTCAAAAAATCTCTGTTGAGGAGCGCCACGAGAAAGCGATGAATGCCTTAGAAGTTGTTGGACTAAAAGGGTATGAAACTCAATTTCCATCCCAATTGAGCGGTGGTATGCAGCAAAGGGTTGGACTTGCCCGTGCGCTTGCTAGCGATACTGATATTCTATTAATGGATGAAGCGTTTAGTGCACTTGATCCCTTGATTCGTAAGGATATGCAAGACGAGTTACTTGAAATTCAGGAAAATTTTAAAAAGACGATTATCTTCATCACTCATGATTTAGACGAAGCTTTACGAATTGGTGACAGAATAGCTTTAATGAAGGACGGGAGCATCATTCAACTTGGTACGCCAGAACAAATTATGATGAATCCTGCAGATGAATTTGTTGAGAGGTTTGTTGAAGATGTCGATTTATCTAAAGTATTAACAGCATCACATATAATGAAACGACCAGAGAAAATTTCCGTCGATCGTGGACCAAGGGTCGCTCTTGAAATTATGCGTAAACAAGGGTATTCCAATATATTTGTTGTCGATCGCAAGCAAAAATTGCTTGGTGCACTTAGTGCTGATCAAGCGAAAGAAGCAATTGAACATCATCAGACAATTAGCGAATCCATGACTGTAGAGGTTCCAGTTGTCAAAGAAGGCGCAATCCTAGCAGATCTCCTAGATATGATGTCTACTTCGCCCATTCCAATCTCCGTCATAGATGAGCAGAACCGACTAAAAGGAATCATTATTCGTGGTGCTGTGATCGGAGCACTTGCAGGAAATAAAGATTCTCTAAACGAAATGGAGAGTGAATAATCTATGAATTTACCAAAGATTCCACTTGGCATATGGGTAGATTCTCTAGTCGATTGGATTACCGTTACGTTTGCCGGATTATTTTCATTATTTACAAATGTCGTCGATGGGTTATTAAATGTCATCGTTGAAATATTGAGTGTAGGTCCTCCTATCGTATTAATAATTGTCCTAGCTCTTTTGGTTACCTATACGAGCAGATGGCGATTAGGACTATTTACTTTAATTAGCCTTTTGTTAGTTGATAATCTTGGTTATTGGGAATCAACAATACAAACGCTTGCCATCGTGTTAGTAGCTGGATTTTTCACCATTCTAATTGGGATTCCAGTTGGAATATGGTGTGCCCAAAGTAAAACCGTACAAAAAATTGTTACACCGATTTTAGATTTTATGCAAACCATGCCTGCATTTGTTTACTTAATTCCATCCATTTTATTTTTTGGAATTGGTGTCGTACCTGGGATCGTGGCTTCCTTTATTTTCGCGATTGCACCGACCATCCGTATGACTAATCTTGGTATACAAGAGGTACCTAAAGAATTGATTGAAGCGTCGGATGCTTTCGGTTCAACCAACCGTCAAAAACTATTCAAAGTCCAATTGCCATTAGCCACACCTACCATTTTAGCCGGTGTAAACCAAAGTATTATGCTCGCTCTTTCCATGGTAGTTACAGCATCATTAGTTGGAGCACCTGGACTTGGAGCTGATGTGTACCGTGCGGTCAGTCAAATTAACGTAGGACAAGGCTTTGAAGCAGGATTATCCATCGTTTTCATAGCCATTATTCTCGACCGAATTACACAACATATACGCAAACCGGCTTACGAGCATATCATTAGCCGTAAAATCGTTCTTTCCATTTTAGCTGTACTTGTCGTAATTGGTGGAATTATTTTGGCCATTCCAAAGGATACATCTGTGAATCAGAATTCCAATGAAATTGGTGCGCAAACCGATTATAAAATCATCGGGATTGAACCTGGTGCAGGTTTAATGAAGCTAACAAAGACTGCTATCGAAGATTATGGATTGGATGATTGGCAACTTATTGAAGGGTCATCAGCTGCCATGGTTGCAGAATTGAAAAAAGCCTATAAGAATAAAGAACCGATCATTATTACAGGTTGGTCTCCTCATTGGATGTTCTCCTCTTTCGATTTGAAATATCTTGAGGACCCGAATGGATCCTTTGGTGGAGCTGAAGATATTAATACTCTCGTTCGAAAGGATCTAAAAAAAGATGCTCCTGGAGCCTATCAAATTCTTGACCAATTTTTCTGGGAAACAGCCGATATGGAAAATGTAATGGTTGATATTACAAATGGGATGGATCCAGCTGAAGCAGCTGAAAAATGGATTGAAGATAATCCAAAGAAAGTTGCTAAGTGGACAAAAGGAGCTCAACGAGGAAATGGTGAAAGTATTAATCTCGTCTATGTTGCCTGGGACACAGAAATTGCGAGTACAAATGTGATTGGTAAGGTACTCGAACAAAATGGCTACGATGTCACCTTAAGTCAAGTTGAAGTAGGTCCTATGTTTGCCGGTGTTGCCAATAGCAGTGCTGATGCCATGGTCGCTGCATGGCTTCCAAGTACACATTTGGAGTATTATAACACCTATAAAGACAATCTTATTGATTTAGGACCAAATCTTCAAGGTACAAAGAATGGTTTAGTAGTACCTGAATATATGGATATTGATTCGATTGAAGATTTACAAGCTAAAGAAAAGTAAATCTCTTACGACTTCGAAATTGTTTTACACAAAAAAGCAGCTCTTTGAGTTGCTTTTTTAGTTTTTATGAACAAATCAGAACAAAGTATCCCCCATCCAATATCCGGTAAAGGACAAAATAATCCCAAAGCCATAGGTTATGATTGTATAAAGGAAAAATTGATTTTTATGGTTATTTACTAACAATTGTGTCATTTCTAACTTCAGAGTTGAAAAGGTTGTAAATGCACCCATAAATCCCGTTCCCAATAAAAGAATAATCATCGAATCCGCTTTTGCTCCAATGATCAAGCCTAACAGAAAAGCTCCTAGTAAATTAACAGTTAGTGTTCCCAATGGGAATAAGGACTTTGATTTGGGTTTATTATTTAAATATTTACTTATTGCATAACGGAAGATTGCTCCTAGAAATCCGCCAATTCCGACTAATGTTAAATTTACTAGTGTCACGAATGTTGTTCCCCCTTATTATCCAAGGAAAACCCTAACCGACTCAAGAATAATCCCCCAATCATACTTACAAAAATATAAACCATTCCGAGCAATATTTCTCCCTTTTGAAACATAGTAACGGTTTCTACACTTAAGGTGGAGAATGTAGTAAAAGAACCAACAAATCCCGTTCCGATTGCTGTAATCAAAGCAGGTGGTAAAGAAGACTTCTTAAACACACTCGCAGTTAACCAAGCCAATAAAAAACTTCCGATAAGATTAATAGCTAAGGTTACAAAAGGAAATGAACTATTTGTAAAGAAAAAAAGACCGATTACATACCTTAAAATAGCTCCAAGGGTACCGGCGATGCCTACTAATAAATAAACCAATTTGATACCTCCTCAACGGATGCAAATCATTATAACTCACTAATTGGCGAGCGTGAAACGAAAACAAAGTCTTACGTTTATCCCGCCATAACGGGCAGTAAGACCCCCAACTTTATTATGATCATATGGCCATCTCCAATGTCCTTCATCTGACTAAGACAATCAATCCTTGTCCATCGTACGATCGTTACATAAAAAACCCCTGCTATCAAAATATCAGCAGGAGTTATGAACCTTGACGGTGAGGATAAACTCCATCCCCTATTATGAACTATTTTACGATTATGTAACTAATTTTTTCAAAAGGGAATGCTTCTTTTACTCTGGTACTGTTCGAAAAATGCTTAATCAGTTATTTAGCCATTCACCAATCGATTGTAGTACTTGTTTATTATAAGGAAGTGGCATTGTTAAGAATGCATGACAAAGACCTTTGTATCGAGTAAGTTTCACATCTACTCCACTCTCTTGTAGCCTCGCTGCATAAGCTTCCGCTTCATCACGAAGCGGATCATACTCTGCTGTCATAATGTACGCTTGAGGTAAGCCACTTACATCCTTTGCTTTAATAGGAGCAGCATATTTATTTTCAATATCCTTATCGCCGCTTAAATAGTGTTTCCAAAAACTGATCGTTACCTGACTGGTTAGACCTGGCGCTTGTGCATTTTCTCGTATGGAAGCATAAGGAGATTTTTCAATCGATTGTAAAACATCAACCGCTGGATATAGTAATATCTGACGCCAAATGGAAGGCACACCACGATCCTTAGCTAATAAGGTAACTGCAGCTGCTAAATTTCCCCCTGCACTGTCCCCTCCCACTGCTATGCGTTTTTCATCGATATGTAATCCTATCGCATGATCAAACACCCATTGTGTAGCCGTATAACAGTCCTCTAACCCCTGCGGAAACGGATGTTCAGGAGCTAAACGATAATCAACCGAAATGATTATGCTATCAGAAGCTTTCGCAAATAGCCTGCAAAGTATATCGTACGTTTCAATCTGTCCAAGTGTCCACCCACCTCCGTGAAAGAAAACGATAGCTGGAAGTGGATGAATACTGCTCTTTGGGATATACATTCGAATCGGAATCGAACCGTTTAGGCCAGATATCACTCGATCTTCCACAATATGTACATGTGGACGTTTATCCACATTAAGCATCGCTTCCAGTCTAGCTTTGCGAATATCTACTATTAATTCAGGTGTTAATTGTTCAGGTAAATGGGGGTAATTCTCCAGTACTTGCTTAAGTGTTTCATCCAATGGCATATACAACCTCCTCACGTTTTATAACATCCACTAACAAAATAGTGCTACAAATAAGATATTCTTCATTTACCTTTGGAATTCCTACCAAATTGAACCTAGATCCCCATATTATTTTAATCCGAGGTATGAACAGTATTAACCAGTGACTTAGTCTATTATTATTTGTGAGACAGGTAAGAAGAGGCTATCCAATAAGGCGACTTTTCAGTAAATGAAAGCCGCTTTTCATGTTCAAGCTGGTTGTCTCAAATTAAAAATGGCATGAATTTTACATGAATTGGACGATTATTGTGGTAATTGTGCATAGATGTATTATGGAAATTGGTATGATTCCGTTAGATACAACGCCATCTAAAGAAAGAAGGTGACTTAATAAAGTCGTATGTAACGAGCTGGAATTATCTTACTCTCACACTTTATTTGGTTAAACGATTAGCAGTTACACCCCTCGTTTATTCCCCCAAATATACGTATGCAATTGTGGAAGTACCTTCGCATTTTTTACTTCACCATCAGAGATCACTTTATTAATGAGCCACTCATATTTTTGCAAAAGTTTACTTATGAGCTGGGCATTGTCCATTGTTGTGATGTCATCATTTCCTACTTGAAAAAAGAATGGTACATCAGGGTAGCGTTGGTGGATCTTTTTCGCAAACTCATAATCTTCATCGTTAAAAATAACTACTTTAAGCGAAACATGCTGCTCATTTTGATTATTTTTAAGATGTACGAGGATCTTATCAAGAATTTCAAAATCTGTTACCATTTTAGAGCTCGGTGGCTTTGGAGAAATGGTTAATTCATCAATGTCGTAAAACCAATCCTGCCATCTGCTTCCCTGCGTTTCAATGCCGATTGTTACCTCGTTTTCTTTAAAAAGAGCGATAAGTTCATCTAAGTTTTTCAGTAATGCTGGATTACCACCAGAAATCGTAACAAAAGAAAAGCCATCTCCACCTAACCGTTTCAATTCAGTCCATATTTCCTCAGCAGTCATCATCGTGATTTGCTCTTTGCCACTACCATCCCAAGTAAAAGCCGAATCACACCAGGAACAGGAATAGTCGCAGCCAGCTGTGCGGACAAACATCGTTTTTTGGCCAATCACAGCCCCTTCTCCTTGAATGGTCGGCCCAAAAATCTCCATCACGGGAATTTTACTCAACTTCCATCCACTCCCGTCTTGCTTCTGCATAGCTTGTCGGTGTTTCGTACAAACGAACAAATTCTACTCTTGCCCCTTTATACTGTGGAGCCTCTAATAATGCTTCAGCCATTCTTTCATAAATCCACACGACGATATTTTCCGCCGTTGTATTCATTAATGGCAATGTTTCATTTAAATAACGATGATCTAAATGAACTTCAATCTTACTTTTCCATATTTCCTTTATTTCACCAAAGTCAATCATCAAGCCACGTTCATCGGTAAAGCCGCTTATCCCAAATACCACTCGATACGTATGACCGTGTAGATTTTTACACTTACCTTCATAACAATGTAAATGATGAGCTGCATCGAAGGTAAATTCCTTACTTACAAGTACACGTTTAGAGTGATAGTTTAATTGATTTCGCTGAATATCTTGATCGATTTTTTGAAGCTTATCAACAATTTGAAATCCGTACATCCCCTCAAGACTCCTTCCGTGTCGTTAAGTAGTCATCAAGGCCTTTTTTTCTTAGTAGACAGGCGGGACATTCTCCACAGCCATCTGCGATAATCCCATTATAGCAAGTCAGGGTTTTTTCACGTACAAAATCAAAGGCTCCTAGCTTGTCGGCAAGTTCCCATGTTTCGGCTTTATTCAACCACATTAACGGCGTATCAATAACAAATGTATCATCCATCGATAAATTCAATGTTACATTTAGCGATTTAATAAAAATATCGCGGCAATCCGGGTAGCCACTAAAATCTGTTTCGCATACACCTGTGACAATATGCTTTGCCCCTATTTGTCTAGCGAGTACGCCGGCAAATGAGAGAAATAATAAATTCCGGCCTGGTACAAATGTAGAAGGTAATTCTCCATTTTCACCAGCCTTTACTTCAATGTCACCCCGAGTCAAGGCATTGGGTGCAAGTTGATTTAATAGTGTCATATCTAAAATATGGTGTTTTACTCCAAGCTCTGCTGCAATATTTTGCGCACATTCTATTTCAAGTCGATGGCGTTGATCATAATCAAACGTCACCGCTTCAACTTCTTCAAATTGGTTAAGTGCCCAGAACAAACAAGTTGTACTATCCTGACCACCACTAAATACGACTACTGCTTTTTCCTTTTTCATTTAGTTCCTAATCTCCTTCATCACGAAAAAACAGCACCCTAAGAAAGAGTACTGTTTCTTCTTAGTTTTTTAGAGAGGGTAGCTAGAACCTCTTTTATCCTGTTTATGGATTAATTTATTCCATCTATTATACTATCTTGAAATATTAATAGAAGCAAGTAATTCTTTTACCATGTCACAATTAAAATGTTTTATAAATACTATCACATGTTTCCGCTTTTGGTTCATAAAAGCAATGGAGCCTAAAACGGGCTACAAAAGGCTGATCATACCAAGTTTGCGGACAATCACCTTGAGGTCTAAAATACCACAAACTAAACTTACCCGGCCAAAATCTTTCCCCATTAATTGTACGCCTCGCTAATCGTCTTTCACTTTCCCTCGCTCTTTGGTAAAAATATCCTTTCGTCGTAGCCTCAAATGCATGAGGTTGATACACCATTTGTGGAATCGTACGAAGACCTTTAAAATCTGAACAATTCGCACGGATTCGATTGATGCCAACATTCCCTACGAGTAGCATACCTTGCTGACCTTCTCCTTCTGCCTCTGCCCTTAATAATCTTGCCATCAAATCAAGATCCGCGGCATTGTGCCTTACCACTGCCATGACTTCACCCCCGAGGTTTAATCATATGTTGTTATTGTGAATGTCTGATAAGAAAAAGCGTAAGCCATCTTAGGCTAGACTGCTAGCGCTTTTAAAAAGATATATTTTTTTGTCTTTTAAAATGAAAAATTCACACTTCTTATTTTATGAGGCGCTTTGTCTTTTTATGACATTTACGCACAACAAAGGCATGGATGAAATTGAAAAATAGGCTTGAGGATTCTGACCTCAAGCTTTATATTTTATTACAATATTGAATTCATGTGATGATTAATTTTATCAAAATCAATTGACATACCTACTTATTCAGGTGAATTCGTTTACTTTAGAATTCCTATTTCTTGTAAGGGATAAAAGCGAAATTTCACTTCACCAATGATTGAATCCCTAGAAATACAACCAAATATTCTACTATCCTTGCTATTTAACCGATTATCTCCCATTACAAATAAAGAATTTTCAGGAACGGTTGATTCACCCGTCACTTCCTCTAACGTAAAGTCATAGGTTAGTTTGTCCAACAGATTTACGTCCTTGTTTTCATCTAAATAGGGTTCCTCATAAGCTTTCCCATTAATGTATAGTACATCATCTTTTACTTCAATAAAATCTCCAGGTAAACCGATGACCCGTTTAATATAGCGTTCATCTGAATCTGGTGCATTGAACACAATCATATCAAAATGTTGAATTTCACTTGTTTTAGTAAGAATCACTCTATTTTCATCTTCCAAAGTAGGTTGCATAGACTCCCCTTGTACAGTACTTGGTGTGAATATAAATTGTCGACAAATGAAGGCTACGATTATAGCAAATACGATGGACTTACCCCAAGAGTAAACCTCACTTTTTGTATTTTTTTCCATCAAAATCCTCCCCCATTTTTTCTTATTCCTATGTATTCAACAACATCTTATCATTAAATTCGAACAATTTTCTAAATTTTATAATTTTTCCCTGTAAAACTTAACAATTTTTACTACTATGGTCCATTACAACTTTACTACAAAAATATTCTGCTCGATAAAAGACCAATTTTGAGGAAAGCTTAAACCTAGCTGCCAAAATGTTACTCCAGCTAATTGATACAAATCGAATAACTCATATTTAGCAGAAATCGATCGAATATCCTCAAACCATGTAATATGATGATTCTGATTTTCCCAATACTCATACCAAGGAGAAGCTGCCGCTACATCGTAGTGAATCGTACTCCCAATTTGAATGGCCTGATTTTGACTAGCTAGAGCGGAAAGTGCTTTTGTAGAAAAATTGGGAATCACTTTATCATATCCATATAACGGAATAGCAGCTTGAAGTTTTTGGGCGGGGATATTTTGAAGGCTATAACGGAGCACTTGGTACATCCACCAGAGTGGGGAAATAGGTTCAGGCGGACCAGTCGGATAGCCGTAATCAATGGTCATGACTGCAACAAGATCAGCCACTTCTCCAATTCTACGATAATCATGGCCACCAACAATGCGGTTCATAAAATTGTCCTCTGTTTTCGCATGAACATTCACATGCAGTACGAGTTCTTTAAGCTCAGATTTTAATTCTGTTAAAAAAGTAACGTAATCATTGCGTCTTGCTGGTGGTATGAACTCGATGTCCATACTTACTCCACCGTACCCTTTATTTCTCACAAAATTCATCGTACTAACTACTAAATGACGACGGAATAAAGGGTTCATAAATACCGAGCCAGCAAGTTCAGCATCAAAGTCACCTTCTCGAAAATTACGCAACATCAATAAAGGTGTAACACCTACTTGTTTACTTTTTTCTACTATTGCGCGATCGTCAGATTCCATATAAGCATAGCCTTCAGCTGTAAAAGAATAAGCAACAATTGCTACATAGGAAAGCTGATTTGCATGTTGTTCTAACATAGTAAAACCAGAACCACTTGCTTGTGGAAATGCAAAAGCAAGGGTAAGTAATCGATTCTTATAGGGGGATGGAATGGATATTTTTTGTCCAACCAATAGACGATTAGGATTTATATTAGGATTTGCTTCCAAGATGTCTTCCACATTCGTTCCATAGACCTTAGCGATTTGCGATAATGTATCACCTGTTTTGATCGCATAATAACGATAATGATTGATTTCATTTGGGATGTAAAGAGCAAGACCAGGAATGAGCTTACTCGATGCCAAGCCGTTTACTTCAACCAACCGCTGTAATGATATCCCATACATAGACGAAATATTCCAAAGTGTATCATCGGTTTGAACGATATGAATGGCCATCCCTATTCCCTCCCATCCCCTCTTTATCCCGCCTTAACGGGCAGTAAGACCCCTACCTAAAGATTTTGAGTATCCATAGAAGATAGGTAGGGGATCAACTGCCCGTAGAGGTCCGAATCAATGATCACAGACTATGAACGTAACATCCTGTTGCAACGTCTGTGTGATTCACATCGTGTGGGCCTCAACTAACCATCAGTGGGGATGAAGAAAGCCCCCACTGATGGAAGTTTCACTTTATATCAATGTATGGACTTAGAAACCTTATTTATGACTAATTCCTTGAAGTGAGTTTGCAAAAATAAAAGCATGAATTCCTATGTGAACTCATGCTTGAAGCATCATGTGATTTACCTTTTTACACCCCGTATCGGAACCCGCTACTAGATGGGATCACCAACATCGTATGTTACTGACAATCTTATGAAACAGCCTTTGGATTCAACCAAGCACTAATATCCAACTGCTGATTTTTATTAAATAAATCCGGATAGATAAAAAAACCTAGGATAATAGCAGTCAACGAAGCGGCTGATAAAATCATAAAGACGATTAATAATTGGAAACGAACAGCTTGTACTGGGTCAGCACCAGCAATAATTTGACCGGTCATCATGCCAGGAAGCTGAACAAGTCCGATCGTTCTTTGACCTTCAATTGTTGGTATTAGGCTAGATCGAATCGACTGCTTTAAAATGGGAAAAATAGATTGCTTCACGCTGCCACCAAGTGACAAAACAAGCATTACTTCTTCCTTACGCATCTCCAATTCACCTTTTAAGCGATTCAAGAAGAGATTAGCAATGATCATTGAATTTCCGATGATCATCCCACTTATGGAGATGACATACTGCGGTGTTGCTGGTACGATATGTAAACCAAGTAAAAATCCTTGGGTAACAATTTCAACCAAACTAATTGTTAAAAAAATTTTCCAAAAAATGCGTGGCAGCCCTTTTCCTCGCTTGGCTGCATTTTTAGCCGCGACAAAGATCATAACAAGAAGCATGAGAATCATCGCAAATGGATTCTCAAATCCAAAGACGATATTAAGGATATACCCAACAATTAATAATTGGATGGTCGCTCGAATACTGGTAATAAGCAAATCGCGCCCCAGACCTAATTTAAATGCCTGTGAAAGAAAAAAGGCAAAAATAACAAAAGCAAAGCTCAAGAGAAGTGCAAATAAACTCATATGTATGCCCTCTTCATTTCTAAAAATTGTCTTGTCTGCTCTTCTTTAGGTTCAGAAAAAAATAACTTAGTAGGTGACTCTTCCACTAATCTTCCGTCTACAATAAGCCAAGTTTGATCACTCACTCGTTCGGCTTGGGATAAATCATGAGTCACCCAAAGGATCGTCGTATGATGTTCCCGATTGATTCGCAAAATCAATTCTTCAATCTCACGTGCAGATATCGGATCGAGTGCCGATGTTACTTCATCCAATAATAAAACAGTTGGTTTATTCACAAGAGTTCTTGCAAGTGAAAGCCTTTGCCGTTGACCTCCAGAAAGTTCTTTAGCTTCGCGTGACAAAAGATCCGCAGTCAACCCCACATAGTCCAAATATTTCATTGGATCATCTAGATTTCTTCCCTGCAACTGTACTGGTAAAGACAAATTTTCAAGTGCAGATCCAGCAATCATTGGCGCACTCTGAAAAGCGATTCCAACCTTTCGTCTTAACTCTTGAATATCCCACTCACGGACTTCCTTCCCCTGGACCAGGATCTCACCTTCATCAGGAGTCTGTAGCAAATTACAAAGTGATAATATGGTGCTTTTTCCTGATCCTGATGGACCAATAAGAGTGACTATGGAACCTTTTTCTACCTTCGAACTGACGTTTTTTAATACGTCCACAGTCTCCTGCTCATTGATGAAGGACTTACTCACATTTCGAAATTCAACTTCTACCACCATAGATAGATTTTGTCCTCCTTTTTATTGTATTTCTGAAAAGAACACCCATGCAGGGTGTAGCCCGTCTTTAGACATGGGATGAATTTTCAGTAGGCGTTAGTCTAAAGCTGTTGAATAATACGAACATTTGTGCTATTATACAACCAATAAACTTGTTCCTTGAAAACTGAAGATAGGGAGTTGTGGCAAGGAACGATAGATAACGTTTGCCACGTAAAATCTTCAACGTTCAATTTAAAATGGTTTTGAATCGAGCCTATAGGACGCTAATGGATACACAGGTATCCTTGTCCATGAAAGTCTAAGGGAAACTGAGCCAGTGGTTGGTGTTAGCTTCTTGCTTGCAAGAGGTCATCCAAAAGAAGCCAGTCAGTACCTTAGATCCTCATGACTTTAATCATGAGAGATTCAGTCCTTCCATTTAATAATTCTCCACCTTATTCAGCTTATATTCTTTCGGTTTCCTTTTCGTATGAAATCCTCCACTATTAATTAAATAAATGCTAAATAAAATGAGCATCATCCCGATAAATAATGAAATTGTAAATGGTTCTTGCAAAAATAACGTACCAATAGCAACAGCGATTAACGGAACGAGGAAAGTAAACGAACTTACTTTACTTGATTCACCAGCGCTCATCAGTTTAAAATAAACTGCAGTCGCTCCAGTCACCCCTAAAATACTTCCGTATAATAAACTTGCCGTGTAAGGAAGATTCCATTCAATGGCTGATACACCTTCCACACTCATTCCTACTCCACTTAAAAAGAGTCCGCCGATGATATTTTGCATAGCGACCAACCATAAGCCATGTACTTTGGCACTAGTTTTTTTCACATATACGACGCCGATTGCCCAACCGATTCCTGTAATCAAGGCTAATACAATACCAATATATGATATTTTACCTGATATCCCATCAAGACTTACGACAACAACACCAATAAAACCGATCAACATCCCTACTACTTTTAAAGTGGATAAAGGTTCTTTAAGCCATAGCCAGGCAAGTAATACCACTAAGACTGGTTGCAAATAAACGATGACTGAAAATAAGCCAGATGGCAAATACTGCAAGCCCACCGTTTGCACTCCGTTAAAAATGATGATATTTAAAAGTGCTGATATCACATAGATTGGCCACGTTTTCTTCCATTGAAGCTTTTTCCATTGTGGTAATAGAACTAGTCCAAATAAAACGCCACCTAATAATGTACGCATTCCTGCGAATAGCAATGGAGGAGTATACTCAAGTGCCACTTTATAGATGGGCCAAGTCCCACCCCATACTAGGACAACAAAAGCAATGCCAATTAATGCTTTTGATTTAGATATATTTCCCATATTATAACTAACCTCCTATTACATGCTGTATTTTTCTAGCTGCTCATATAACGACACCAGTTGTAATCAATTCGAATGAATCTCGAATACTAGTTTTTTCACTAACCATCTATTTAAAAATCAATTTTAAGGTTATAGCAATTTGACTCGTACTGTCAATTGGCGTGCTTTAATTTCCTCTTTACAAATGGAGGAATCCATTGATAATATAACATTGAATCAAATAACTAAAAGCTGCAAACTCTTATTGTAGCAAGTGGATTTTTCGTAAATATCAACTTTTACTTTTCGCCACCTTTCTCTAATTTGAGATAGGTGGCTTTATTGCGTTTTGAAAGGAGTACTCATGGGAAATTGGAAATATGCTTTACTTGTTTTTCTTGGTGGCTGCTCTTACGGAGTTGTCTCAACATTTGTAAAACTAGCGTATGGTGATGGATTTGGTGTGGGTGACGTAACGGGTAGTCAATATGTACTTGGAGCCATTATGCTCTGGATTTTCACCATTTTTGTACCCAAAAATAAATTAAATGGGAGACAGTGGCTTATCCTAACGATTTGTGGCTTTCCAATGGGGTTAACAGGTATTTTTTATAATAAAGCACTTGAATTTGTCGATGCTTCTTTTGCGATCATCCTGCTTCTTCAATTTACCTGGATAAGTATGGTATTACAATTCATCATTGATAGACAAGCTCCAAGCCGCAAAAGTATTAGTGCAACGGTTATCATTTTACTAGGATCAATCCTTGCTTCTGGTTTTTTGAAAAGCGAGCTATCCTTTTCGCCTGCAGGAATAGGGTTCGGATTATTGGCCGCGTTATCCTTTGCTACTTTTATCATGATTAGTGGACGATCAGGAATTCCCGTTCATCCGATTAGGAAAGCTGCTATTATGACCAGCGGTGCTGCACTGCTGGTATGTATCGTGCTACCACCAGCATTTCTCATAAATGGCGCACTTTTTGATGGATTACTCCTATATGGAGTGTTTTTCGGATTCTTTGGCTCACTCGTTCCACCGGTTTTATTTAATATCGGGATGCCAAAGGTAGGTAGTGGCTTAGGTACAATTCTTAGTGCCTCTGAGTTACCAACAGCGGTTATGATGTCGACGCTTATATTACACGAAGCCGTTACTTATTCGCAGTGGTTTGGTGTGATCATGATTTTGTGTGGAATTGCTTTTCCAAATATTCAGAAGCGTTCGGTTCGTCATATAATGAAAGAGGAATAATTGCGTAAACAATCAAGAAGTCCCTTCTCGCTTGAGAGGGGACTAAAAAGTTATTAATCATGCAAAACTTTATCAACATGACTTTTTACAAATAATTGTAGTTACAGGAAAAATGCACAACTTTTATTACACATTTTGGCTTTGTAAATACGTAAAACAGCGTTTAGCAGCTGCATAAGGAGCAGTTAATATTGGGACGGAACAGGTAACTTGATCTTTAACATGGGCCATGCTGTACTGAGAGAGAACAATCACATCTACCTTCCCCTCCATCTGTTTAATCATTTCCACTACACGTTCATCATGTACTTTCTTATTTCCTTGATTAAGTAAATGAATAACACCTGGGTCTACGACAGATTGAACCTTGACATTTGGTTTTTTCTCTTTCAAATAACTAATTAGAGCAATTGGAGTTTCTCTTACAGTTGAAACTAAGCCAATTCGCTCATAAGATAATGCTTCATCCAGCATGGCTTCATCTGAACGAAAAAGTTTAACAGGATATAGTGGTTGTAAAATGCTTGTAACATTATTAAATGCTGAACAAGTTAATTGAATAGCATCTACCTTCGAAGATAGAGCTAAGTTTAGTAGTAAAGAAAAACGAAGAATAATATCTGGTGTAAGTGATCCCTGTTCTTCTATTCTGGAAAGTAATTCGGTATCCATTAGATGAACAAGTTCAATATTGGGTGCTTCTTCATAAAATGCTTTCTCAATAGGATGCAAAGAAGCTATTGTGGCAGAAATTAACGCTATTTTCATTCTGAACCTCCCCTTATCGTTTGATGGTTGATATATTATTGGTAAAAGCCCTAATTTATTTTAGGAAATCTTATAAAACACTCTATAGAACTGAAAAAAATCAATTTCCTCTTAAACAATATAAGAGGAAATTGAGGGTGGATGTTATTTTAGAAGCTTTCCTAACTCAGGTGTTACTTCCTTCGACCATCTGTCTGTCCATTCGCCTCTGATTTCTGCTAATTTTGCAATGTCTGGTTGGTATGTTTTATCCGTATCTTTTAAACCAATTATTTCTTCATATTTTTCTGGAATGCTCATTCCTTCAACGACAGGATAGAACCCTTGCTCAGAAATAGCTTTTTGAGATTCTTCGCTAATTAAGTAGTTAATAAAATCAACGGCTTCCTTATTATTTGGTGAATTTTTTATCAATGCGGCACTGAATGCTTGTAAATATACTCCCTCTTTTGGTACAACCATTTTCATTGGAATCCCAGAATTTACTGCTAAATCGGCAATGGCATAACTTCCCATAACAGTAACATCTGCAGCACCTTGCTGCACAGCTGGCATCATTTGTGTTGAGTTTTTATAAAAAGTGGAAGAATAGCCTGCAAGCTCTTTTGCCTTCTTTAATCCAGGCTCTATATTATTGGCGTCTCCTCCATTAGACATTCCCAATGCATATAGTGTAATGAATCCCCAATCGTTTGAGATATCAGCAAATGCAGTTTTCCCTTTGTACTCAGGACGAGCTAAGTCATTCCAAGATTCAATCGGTTTGATGCCATTCTTTTTAAAAGTTTCCGTATTGTATGCTGGAGCAACAACAAGTCCAAATGCTGGTGCAGCTACCTTATCAACTGCGAAAAAACGGTCATCAATAGGATCCAAATTTGGAACCTCTTGTCCTGAAATATCTTCGATTAGTCCTTTTTCATTTGCACGCTGAACATCAAGTGGAACAAAGAAAGCGATGTCAATTTGTGGAGCATTTTTTTGTAATTCTACTTTTGATAAAATTTCACCTGACAATCCAGAAATATAGTTTACTTGAATCCCAGTTTTTTCTTTATATTTTGGTGCAATAACTTCACGGATAGCTTTTTCAATTTTACCGCCATTACCTGCAATTGTTATTTGCTTGACACCGTCTCCATTGGCCTGTGTAGATTGACCTGGCTTTTGAGGAGAAGGACTCCCACAAGCGGTTAGTGCAAGAAGTAGTAAAATAACTATCATACTCATCATTTTTTTCATCAAATTTTCCCCCTAATATTCAATTTAAATAAGATTACTTTTCATTGAAGTGACATACGACCACACATGATCTGCACCTACGTTTAAAACTTCCAAACCAAGTTTATTTGCCCAAAAACTTTCATTACCAAATTCATCACGCCATGACCAAAGTCGTTTACTGCTATGATGTAAAGTATGTTCGTCAGTAAAGCCTATCGCACCATGTATTTGGTGTGCAATTGGTACCCCGATACTAGTAGCTTCACCCACTCTGATTTTAGCGGCCATGATCTGTTTTTCTCCTTCACCTGATGCGAAAGATGTTATCGCTAAATCGGTAATCGATTTCGAAGCTGTTACTTCTCCAGCTAAAATAGCGATTTGTTGTTGTACCGCTTGAAATTTTGCAATAGAACGTCCAAATTGTATTCGTTCTTTTGAATAAGTAACAGTCAGGTCTAGAATTTTTTCAAGGGCACCTGCCATTTGAACTGCACGCATTAATGCCCCTTGATATAAATATGTCTGCTCATTATAATTTTCAAAAATAGAAACATTGTCCTTCTTCACAAATACATTATTAAAATACAAGGTATCTCTCGGCTCACCTGCAAGGTTTTGTGAATGTTCTATTTTACATATACTTGAATCAACAATGGCTACCATATTTCCCTGATGTGAAATTCCCTCTACTACAATAATGTTAGCAAAGCGAGCCCATGGTACATTACATACGACACCTGATATAAACCATCCATCTGCTGTTTCCGTAAATTGTAGTTCCTTGCCTTTATCATTTGCAGCGATTGTCATTGATTTTTCGATTAATGGTAAGCCTACAGCTGATAATAACCAGTTAGCCATTATCGTTTCAGCAAGAGGTATTGGAGCAGAAAATTCACCGGCAATCTTAATCATGTTGAAGGCATCTTCTACGGAACCTCCAGTACCCCCACATTCCTCAGAAATTCCAATCGTCGTCATCCCTGATTCAACCAACGTCTCCCATAATTGGGTAGGAAATTGCTCTTGACTAGCCGCTTCAATTACTTCTTTAGTGCATAAATCTACCATAATTTTCTCTATGGTTTGTTTAATAATCTCGCTTGTCTCATTCATCGGATCCCGACCCCCTTGGCAATAATCCCTCTCAATATTTCCGTTGTTCCTCCACGAAGGGTAAAACCAGGCGAATGTAATAAGGAAGTTGCTACATGAGATTTGAAATTTGTAGATTCTACTTGAGATGAAGAAACAAGTAATCGAGCGACTTCAGCAATTTGAGACTCCAATTGCGTTCCTAAATCTTTCACTAAAGCTGCTGTGATGTCTGGTGAAATACCTTTTTCGAGTAGACCTGCTACACCTAAAGACATTTCACGCAATGTCACTAGACGAGCTATTAACCTACCAATTGAAACATTTGCATTTTCATTCGATGTATCCTGTTGCAGAACCCGAATTAACTCTACTAATAATGGGAATGTACTTAAGAAACGCTCTGGACCACTACGTTCGTAGGCTAATTCTGCCATACTCTGATTCCATCCATCTCCGATTGTCCCCACAATCATTTCATCAGGAACAAACACATCTTCTAAAATGACTTCGTTAAAATGATGTTCCCCTGTCATTAAGCGAATAGGACGAATAGTTACTCCAGTGGATGATAGATCAACTATTAATTGACTCAAACCATCATGTCGATTTTCCTTTTTTTCAGAAGTTCGGCATAACGTCATCATATAGTGAGAAATATGTGCTCCACTTGTCCATACTTTACTGCCATTAACTAGCCAACCACCATTTACTTTCTTGGCTGTTGTCGAAATCGATGCTAAATCAGAGCCAGTATTTGGTTCACTTAATCCAATGCAAAAATATAACTCCCCACGAGCAATACGTGGCAACATTTCATTTCTTTGTTTTTCGGTTCCAAAGCGAAGTAATAGTGGGCCTGACTGACGATCAGAAAACCAATGTGCAGCAACGGGTGCTCCGAACGCTAACAACTCTTCAGTGATCACGTAACGTTCAAATGCTGTTCTCTCATGGCCGCCATATTTCTTAGGCCAAGTCATTCCAAGCCAACCACGTTCTCCTAGCTTTCTACTAAAATTCGGATCAGGTTTACTTAACCACGCATCACAGTGAGGAATAAAACTTCCCACTTCAATTTCGTTCTTTAAAAATTGGCGAACTTCGTTTCTCAATTGTTCTGTTCTTTCGGACAACTGTACAGGCTCTAATTCCAGCCCTTTCCCCAATAAATCCACCTCCATATGCATTCAATTTAACTCAACGATGACAATTCTTATTTAAATTTAGGCTTACGTTTTTCAATGATTGCATGTAATCCTTCTTGGTAATCTGGATGTTCAGTGACGATTCCCATAAAGGAGGAGACCATATCTAAAGATGTTCTTAAATCAGTCTTTAGACCTTGATACACTGTTCGTTTTGTTAAGCGGATGGCCTGTTGTGGGCCTTGAGCTAGTTGATTAGCTAACTGATACGTCACGTCCATCAACTCATCATGCGGAACATATTTTGTGATTAAACCTAAATCACTTGCTTCCTCAACATCAATGATTCTTCCCGTCCATAATAGTTCAAGTGCTTTATCAAGGCCTATTAGTCGCGGTAATAAATAACCACCTCCATCACCAGGTACAATACCTACTTTTACATAACCCTCACCGAATCTCGCCTTTGATGAAGCAATCCTAATATCACATTGTAATGTCATGTCTAAACCAGCTCCAATGGCATCACCATTTATTGCAGCAATGGTTGGTTTATCGATTTCATCCATTAATAATGGAATACGTTGAACCCGCTTCCAAAGACTATTTTTACGGGCAAGAGCTGTTGAACTTAAATCTACGTCCTCTTGACCATTGAGATCTAAGAAGCCTAATCCTTTTTGCATCGCTTTTATATCACCCCCAGCACAGAAAGCATTTCCTTCACCAGTGATCACTAGAACACGAATCTCATCGTTATCTCTTACATATTCAAGTGCCTTAATCCATAAATCTATCATCTCCAAACTAAATGCATTTCTTGTTTCTGGACGATTAAGTGTTATGGTCGCAATTCCCTCTTGTACTTTGAAAAGTATATCTGTCATTTTTTCACCTTTTTCTTAATAGATTATTAGTTTTCAAGACAATTACTCTCAAATAATTCACCGTTATTTCTATTAAATTGAAATGAGTATTTATCAAGTAAACGATTACAATTAAAACGAGCCACCTACTATTTTTAGATAACCCCTTCGGATTTTAGTTTTTCTATAGCTTGCCTATCTAAATTTAGTTCTTCTTGAAGAAATGAAACAGTATGTTCACCTAGGAGAGGTGGATGTTTTTTAATCATAATTGGTGTTTTCGAGAATCGTATAGGATTTCTAACCAATTTGACCTTTCCTAATGTTGGATGAGATATTTCTTCTACCATTTCCCTTGCTTGTACTTGTGGGTGATTAAACGCTTGCTCTACATTATTCACTGGTCCTGATGGAATACCATATTCAGAAAAAATCTTGAACCATTCATCAGCAGTCTTCTTTTTAAATATTGGTTGGAGCAAATCGGTCATTTCATCTCGATGCCCTACTCTAGCACTATTTGTCCGATACCTATCATCTTCTAACCATTCTGGATGATGAATGATTTCACATAGGCTTTTGAATTGCTTATCATTTCCGACCGCAATCATCATTGCTCGATCTTTACATTGAAACACTTGATAGGGAACAACATTATTGTGCTGGTTTCCTAGTCTTTTAGAGATATAATCTGTCATTAAATAGCTACTTGCTACATTTGCTAATGAACTCATTTGTACATCTAGCAAGGATATGTCAATATGCTGTCCCTCTCCTCCTTTATCTCTCAGTCTTATAGCAGATATAATGCTAATAGCTGTATAGAGAGAACTAATAATATCAACAATGGGTATCCCTACTCTAGTTGGCTCACCTTCCGTTTCACCAGTAACATCCATTAAGCCACTTATCGCTTGGATGACAGGATCAAAACCAGGCTCCTTGCTATATGGTCCCGTTTGTCCATAGCCTGTAACGGAGCACATGATGATATTGGGATTTACTTCTTTCAGTTGTTCATACCCAATGCCTAATCGATCGACTGTCCCTGTCTTAAAGTTTTCTAGAACAACATCTGCATTTTTTACGAGTTTTAAAAACAAAGATTTCCCTGTCTCATTTTTTAAATCGATTGTTACAGATCGCTTATTCCTGTTTGCAGAAAAGTAATAAGTGCTTTCATTGTTTAAAAAAGGCTCCCACTCACGCATACTATCTGTTCCTTTTGGGGATTCAATTCTAATGACATCGGCACCTAAATCTGCTAAAATCATTGATCCTGCAGGTGCAGCATATACCCTAGATAAATCTAGGATTTTCAGGTCTTCCATTGGAAGCTGCAATATAATCACTCCTAGTTACATTTTAGAAATATTAATGGAACCCACAACACTCTGCTAATATTTCTACAAGATGCATGCTTCGCATTTGGTCACTACGACCTTGTCTTTCAATTCCGAGACTCATTTGTAAATGGCAACCTGGATTGGAAGTGATCACTGTTGTTGCTTTGGTTTCATTCACGTTATTCATTTTCTCATCGAGAATGGCCATTGACTCATTGTAATTGAGCAAATTATAAATTCCTCCCGATGCACAGCAACGGTCTGATCCTTCCATTTCTCTAAAAGTCACTCCGGGGATTGATTTAAGTAAAATCCGCGGTTCTTCTTGGACTTTTTGCACATTTCTTAAATGACAGGAATCCTGATACACTACAATGCCCTTCCATTCTTTATTAAAAGGAAGCGGACCATATTGAATAAGTATTTGACTAATATCCTTCGATTTCTTTACAAACTTTTTTGCTTCATCCACCCATTCTTCGTCATCTGCTAAAAGATGGTCATATTCGGATAATGCCGCTCCACAACCACCAGCATTATTCACATAAAACTCAGCACCAGACTTCATAAAAGTCCGAATATTTTCTTTTGCTAATTTCTTTGCTCTTTCTGTAGCTCCTTGGTGTGCATGTAAAGCTCCACAGCAATTTTGTTGTTCAGGAATCACTACCTCACAACCCACTGATGTAAGTAGTTCAATCATTTGGCGGTTAATGCGAGACATCATAGAATCCATGATGCACCCCACAAATATAGCAACACGTACCTTTGTTTCTCTTTTTGCTTGAACAGTGGTTCCCCGACGAGTTCTTTTGTAAGGTGATTCAACAGGAGGAAGAACTTTTTCAAACTGTGCCAACGGCTTGGAGATTTTATTGATTAAGTTAGTCTTGCGAACGAGCTTGTATAGTCCTGTTCTTTGATAAAACCAAACAGCATTTCCTAACATATTCATTCGCTTGGGATAAGGAAATAGATGGTTTAATGCCGTTTTCTTAAGAACATCAGATGAAGATTTCTGATTTATAGGCCTAGATTCAGCTATTACTTCTTTGGTGACTTCTAAAATATGTCCATAGGGAACGCCAACTGGACATGCAATATCGCAGGCTCGACAACCCAAACATAAATCAATAGGTTTAGCTAAATGCTCATGGATATCGATCTTTCCTTCAGCTGCCATTTTGACAAGATTAATTCTTCCACGTGGAGAAGCTGATTCCTTTTCCATGGATTCATACGTTGGGCAAGCTGGTAAACAATACCCACACTGTACACATTGATTTGTCCAATCATACGTTTTATCCAATAATTTTTGCGTGATTGGATTCAATTCTGCTACGTTTTTCCGGATTGGTTCATTCATTTAGGTCAGCGCCACCTTCGTCTGTCCATGACTAGGAAAGATTTTTCCCGGATTTAGTATGTTATTGGGATCCCATGCTTCTTTTATCTTTTTCATCATCAATAGTCCAGTCCCACCAAGCTCCATCTCCATGTAGGGAGATTTTAATAGACCAATTCCATGTTCACCCGAAAGCGTTCCACCTAATTGAATAGCTGCTTCAAAAATTTCACTAACTGCATTTTCAACTTTCTTCATTTCTTCTATATTGCGCTTATCCGTAATGATATTCGGATGCAGATTTCCATCTCCGGCATGACCAAATACAACGAGGTTTAACTGATATTTGTCCCTGATTTGCTTCAGTCTTTCCATCATGGCTGGAATTTGACTCCGTGGGACAGTAGCATCTTCGGATATTTTTGTTGGTCCCATTTGTGTAATGGCAGGTGAAACCATTTTTCTTGCATTCCAAATACTCAGTCGTTCCTCTTCATTTTTTGCAACTCTGACATTAGATGCTCCAGCCTTTTTACACAAATCTTCACATTTTTTAATTTCTTCATCAATCGCGGCAGGATGACCATCTACTTCTATAATAATGAGTGCTTCAGCGTTTATTGGTAATCCGGATGGACTGAATTTTTCTACCGCTCGAATACAAGCATTATCCATCATTTCCATAGCAGATGGTAAAATCCCCGAGGATAAGATTTTTGTGATGGCCTGGCCAGAATCAACTAAACGGTCAAAATCAGCTAGTAATGTTTTCCGTGCTTGAGGCTTCGGAATCAAACGCAAAATGGCTTCCGTTACAATTCCCAATGTTCCCTCAGAGCCAACAATAAGTCGAGTAAGGTCGTAACCAGTAACATTTTTGACAGTCTTGCCGCCTGTTCGAATAACATCTCCCAGAGGGGTTACAACTTCCAATCCGATGACATATTCTTTTGTTGTCCCATATTTTAGCCCTTTAGGTCCACTTGAATTTTCCAAAAGATTCCCGCCTATTGTTGCTACATGCGAACTGCTTGGATCTGGAGGATAAAACAAGCCTACTTTCTCTGCCTCTTTATGAATATTTGCTGTTATCACTCCTGGTGAAACAATAGCCAATAGATTTTCACGATCAATCATTAGTTTCTTATTTAGACGTGACATATCTAAGACCATACCCCCTTCAACAGGGAGTGGCCCCCCACTAAGAGATGTGGACGCACCTCTTGGATAAACGGGAAATAAATAATGATTGGCGAGCTTGACAAGCTGACTAATCTCTGTCGAATTTAGCGGTTGAACAACAATATCAGGCAAGTACTGGCCAAAGGATGCATCATAGCTATAAGAGTATCTATCCGATAAATCAAGAAAAATCCGTTCATGTGGAATGATTTGTTTAATTTTAGTTAGGATTTCTTGCTCTATATTAATCACTTCCTTTGCATAACTGTAATGGAGGTGAATATTTCATAAGGACCTACATTCAAAATGATTCTCCACCATCACAGCATTTTCGTTCGAATCTATGACACTTTCTCACCTTAATCAAAAATCTACATAATCGTATTAAGAATGTGATCCACCGAATACCTTCCCTACTCCGTGCATTTTTTCAAGAATAATAATCAAAATGACAGAGATAAAGATAACGACACTTGATACAGATGCAACGATTGGATTATATGCATCTTGCATTTGTGAAAAAATCTCAATAGGCAAAGTACGCATATCTGGAGAAACCATAAATAGTGATACGGTTACATTGTCAAATGAGGTCAAGAAAGCGAACAATCCTCCTGAGATAATAGCTGGACGAATGAGCGGTAATGTTACTTTCCAAAACACAACTATCGGATTAGCTCCTAGAATAGCTGCAGCCCTTTCGAGATTGTAATCAAACCCGCTTAAACCAGTAAGTACTAGCCGAATAACATAAGGAATACAGATGATAACATGAGCTATCAAAAATCCTGATGATGTACCTGCCAACATCATCGGGGTAAAGTAAATCAATAACGCAATACCTAGTACAAGTTGTGGCACACTTAACGGAGATGTTAAAAGAGATGTAATAAAAGCTTTACCTGGTATGTCGTATTTGGCGATTGCCAACGCACCAAGCGTACCGAAAAAAATGGAAAAGAAGGCAGCCATTAGAGCAAATTTTGTACTATTTCCGATTGCCTCCAAAAATTCTGGACGATCCAGAAGCTTTGTATACCATTGAAGGGAAAAGCCCTCTGCAGGGAAGCTTGGATAATTTGCACTAGTAAATGATGCTGGGATGACTACAATAAGTGGTATTAGGATATAGATGATGCCTATAACGGCAAGAGTTACACGCATAATGCCCAGACTTTTCATCATCGGAATACCTCCTTAAATTTGCTTATTTCAAAAGCACGTGTAAAGACAAAGACCGTAAGTAGGGTAGTGGCCAAAAGGACATATGAAATAGCGGAACCGAATGTCCAACGTAATAGATTATTAATTTGATCATAAGCAACCACTGGCATTACAGGAACATTAGCACCGCCCATTAGAGCTGGTGTAACATACGCACTCATTGATAAACTAAAAACAAGTACGCAACCGGATACAATTCCTGGCAAACTAAGCGGTAGTGTTATGGATAAGAAACTGCGGATTGGGCTTGCTCCAAGAATGGCACCAGCTTTATCCAAGGAAGGATCAATATTATATAAGCTAGTCGCAATGGCTAGAATCATGAAGGGTAAATACGCATTAGATAGACCAATGACAACCCCAACTTCTGAGAATAAAAGCTTAAGAGGTGTATCAATAATCCCTAGCGAAGTCAGCAATTGATTAATGGTTCCGTTTGGTAGCAATAGGAGATACCATCCAAAATTACGAACAACAATACTGACTAATAATGGTGAAGCGATTAATAAGGCAATATAGCCCCTAATACGTGGTGAGCTTTTCGCCATCGTTAGTGCTACTGGATAAGCAAGAATTAGGCAAACAATCACCGTGTAAAGGCTTATTTTTACCGTCAGCCAAAGTGATGTTAAATAGTAGCTATCCGTAAAAAACTGTGTATAATTTTGGAGACTGTAAACGGCAGCTGCACCATTAATATCGTCTGTTGAGATAAAGCTCAAATAAAGAATATACAGCATCGGAACAACAAAGAATCCACAGATAAACAAAAGAATTGGTAGTAGTAGAAGAAGTCCTGGTCCCCAACTTCTTCTTTTTTTGTATTTAGACTTTTTTTGCGGCTCTGGCGCTACAATAGTTTTATTGTTTACTTCTTGATCAACATAATCTCTGATGGGCTCCATCCGACATACACCTCACTTCCTGGCTGCCACGTGGAATCGAAGGCAGACGTCAAGATATGCAATGGTTTACCATGCAATGATACATCCACTTCCCATGAAGTACCTAAATAGTTCAATTGAGTAATATTTACTTTGTGAAAATGTTGAGATGTCTCTGTAGCATCTGGGTTAGAAGTAATGTTAACCTTTTCTGGTCTGATATAAAGCTTTACCTCGTCCCCAGTATGGCAACTTCGATCGGATCCCATTATATTATGGACATCTACAAACGTAATCTCGTTATCCATTTTCACAGATATTTTTTGATTGTCCACTGCGACAATTTTCCCCTCAAAGCTGTTTGATTTGCCGATAAATTGAAAAACAAATTCTGAATCAGGATGATTATAAATGGATGTCGGTGTGCTGATTTGCTCAATTTTTCCTGCATTCATCACAACCACTCGATCTGACATGGAAAGTGCTTCTTCCTGATCATGAGTGACAAAAATGGTAGTAACCCCAATTTCTTTTTGTAAACGCTTAATTTCTGTACGCAATTCATGACGTAATTTTGCATCCAAGTTAGACAAAGGTTCATCAAGCAAAAGTAATTCTGGTTTTACTACAAGTGCACGTGCAATCGCTACACGCTGCCTTTGTCCACCAGATAATTCCCTTGGATAGCGGTTCCCTAGTCCCGACATTTTTACAAGATCAAGTGATTCTGAAATCCTTTTATCTTTTTCAGAATTGGCAATCTTGCGTAGCTTTAGGCCAAAACTAAGATTTTCGTAGACCGTCATATGAGGAAAAAGAGAATATGTTTGAAACACCATACCTAAATCACGCTTATATGGCGGAACCTTTGTTACTTTTTTTCCCTTAATATATACATCACCTCTATCTGCTTCAAGGAAACCCGCAATCAAGTTTAACGTGGTTGTTTTTCCACATCCAGAAGGTCCAAGCAAAGTAAGCAATTCCCCCTGTTTTACATCTAGATCGATACCATTTAGCACCACATTTGATCCATATTGTTTGAAAGCACCTTTTATCTCTACATCATGTGTTACTGTCTGCATTAGAAAGCACTCCTTTCATTACTAAATAAATTAATGAATCATGTCATGTTCTATAAAATACTCTGTCGCTCCGGGATGAAAATCGAGAGGGATCCCCTTTGTTGCTTCTTTAGGATTAATGCCCTGTGCAGCCGGGTGTATTTGCTGCAATTCAGTTAAGTGTTGGTAAAAAGTACTTACAAGTTCATAGGCCTCTTCTGTTGGTAGGTCTTTATATGTAAGCAACACGTTTTTAACGGATACAGTATGGATGTTTTCCTTTATTCCTCGGTATGTTTCCAATGGAATAGATTGATCACTATAAAAGCCAAACTGCTTATGGAGCTGATTCGCTATTTTAGTAGGAATCGGCACGAGCTCTATCGGAATATCTGATGCTAATAATTCAATCTCTGGATTTGGCAAACCTGATGAGAAAAAGGCAACATCAATTGTTCCGTTTCTTAGAGCATCTGCTGATTGTGAAAAGGATAGATAGTACTTCTGGATTTCGTCCCTTTTAAATCCAGCTGCTAAAAGTGTTCGTTCTGCAATTAATTTTGTCTCACTGCCATCCATTCCAAGACTGACTCTTTTACCAGCCAGGTCTTTTAAAGACGTAATCCCACTTTTCTTAGTAGTGACAATATGAACGTAATTAGAATAAAGTCCGGTTAGTGCACGAAGCTGATCAACGCTATGTTCTTCCTCCGAAATTTGCGATTTTCCTAAAGCAAGTGTGTCAACAGCTGCAAAGCCAATCTCTGCCTTCTTTTGGCTGACAAGCTTAATATTAGCAAGAGAAGCACTGGTCACTTGAGTACCCGTAACGGTACCATTATGTTTTTCAAAAATATCTGCCATAGCCTGTCCAAGTGAAAAATAAACGCCTGACATATCTCCTGTCGCAATGATTAATAAATTGTTGTAGTCTGTCAGATTTTCAGCGTCTTCACCGATCTGTTCTGTTTGTGCTTTAGCAGGATAATAGATTTCCTGTTTACTATTCGCAGATACACATCCCACCAATAATACGGTAAGGATTAAACTAATTGCGAAGAGTGACCCTAGCTTCATTCATTCACAACCTTTCTTGCTATATTACTAATGCAATTTCTATGCCAAAAGTAAAATCCTATATAATGTATACGTTTTTAACCGTAATCCGGTTTTTCTTTGTATAAACCGGAAAAATCAGCCGGTATAGTCGGCAAAAAATGCCGATTTGTTAAAATTGTTCATCTGTTTGATATCATAAAGCTTGATCTTATCCCGAAGACTACGCTCGGAAATTTGGAGGACCTCCGCTGTTTTTTGTCTATGCCAACCGCAGTGGTTAAGTGTTGCTAATATCACTTCTTTTTCAACTTCCTTCAAGCTAACTCCTATTGGAATTTGAATATTTCCATCCGTTTTAGCTTCTGTTATGGAAAATGCGGGCTTCATTTCCTGGACATTAAGCGGTAAATCTCCCTCCGAAATGTCATCATCAGTAGATAAAGCGACTGTATATTCAATTATATTTCCGAGTTCACGAACATTTCCTGGGTAGCTATACTCTAAAAGGAGTCGACGTGCATCTGCAGAGATTGATTTCCTTTCCCTGTTCATTTCAAGACAGTACTTTTCTAAGAAATGATGAATCAGTACCGGTAAATCTTCCTTTCTTTCCCTTAGAGGTGGAATCCAAATTGGAATGACATTTAGCCTAAAATATAAATCCTCTCGGAATGTTCCTTCTCTGACCATTTGCTCCAAGTTTTTATTAGCTGCACAGATAATTCGTACGTCAAGTGATATTTTCTTGTTTGATCCAAGAGGAGTTAGTTCTTTTTCTTGGATCACACGCAGTAATTTAGCTTGAAGGGCAACAGGCATTTCACTTATTTCATCAAGAAATAGTGTTCCTCCATTTGCGGCAACCCACTTTCCCTCTTTCCGTTGTACCGCACCTGTAAAGGCCCCTTTTTCATAACCAAACAACTCTGATTCAAGTAATGTTTCTGGAATTGCCGCACAATTGACAATCTCAAGAGGTCCATTTTTCCGTTTTCCTGTATTATGAATACTGCGGGCTACTAGTTCCTTACCTGTTCCGCTTTCGCCTGTAATGAGGACACTAGAGTCAATGTCTTTAATGCGATCAATCATCGAAAAAACACGCTGCATGGCCTTACTTTTTCCAAGAAAAGTTTCATTGCCTCGTCTTTGCTCTAGCTCTTCATGTAACGTTTCAAGCCGGTAAGATAACTGCTTAAATTCTAATGCTCTCATAATTAGTAAAAGCAGTTCCTCCATATTGATTGGCTTGGTAATATAATAATAGGCTCCTCGCTTTATGGCCTCGATAGACGTTTCAATCGAGGCATAGGCTGTCATCATAATAATAGTGAGCGAGGGTGATTTTCGTTTCATTTCCTGAAGAATGTCTAATCCATTTTGACTTCCTAAACGAAGATCTAGCAGAACAATATCAATAGGTTTTTGCTCAATCATTTGAAGTCCTTCATGTGGGTCCGTTGTTGTAGTAATTCGGAAATCATCTTCTAATGCGAAACTGAGAGACGCGCAAATAGCTGGCTCATCATCCAAGACTAATACATGTGGTTTCACTTTTTTCTTCCTCCTCTTGATACAAAGGTAATGTTATGGTAAACATTGTTCCTTGATGGGGTTGACTGCTCACATGAATATCTCCGTTGTTTTCTTTAATCAGTTGATAAGATAAGGTAAGGCCCAGACCTACTCCTTTTTCTTTATTTGTATAGAATGGTTCAAAGATTCGAATTTGTTCTTCCTGTTCCATTCCTTTTCCTGTATCAGAAATCGTAATACGTCCCTTGCCTTTATCCTCTTTTTCCATACGAAACGCAATTCTTTTCTCGTCTGTCCCTTCTACTGCATGAATAGAATTTAAGATTAAATTTAAAAGCACTTGACGGATTTGCTGTGGATCAATTATAAAAAATAAATTTTCTTCAATAGATTGTTCAAGTATAATTTGTTTTTTCTCTATGGTAACTTGAAGGAAATCCAATAGAGAGGTAAGTTCAAGGGCAGAAATACGTTGTTTGTTTGGGGGTCGCGGTCGTGCATAATCTACTAAATCAGATACAATCGTATTGAGCCTGTTTACTTCAGATGGCAAATGTTCGATCATCATCTCTCTAAATTTAGGTTGTGCATATTTACTTGGCAGTAAGTCAATATAGGTTTTTATTGCAGTTAAAGGATTCCGAATTTCATGAGCTACACCAGCAACTAGCTGGCCTAACGCATGAAGTTTCTCTTGAGTAATAAGCTTTTGCTCGAGCTTTTTCTTTTCGGTTTCATCATTCATAGACAGTAAATATCCAGTCTGCTTCTCTTGCGAATCATACATTTGTAATACGTGGTAATAGATAATTTTCTCCTTACTTTTACCATTCAATTTCAAAATCAAGGTTCCTGTCACATCGTTCTGCTTAGCTCGTTTGATATTAAACTGTTGTAGAATTTGAATAAATAATGAAAAATCGTGACTATTCAACTCCTTATTAACGCATAAATCAAGTATGTCTAATGCCCTATCATTAAAACTTGTAACCATAAAATGAAGATCAAATGTCACAATTCCTGTATGGATATTGGTTAAAATTTGGTCTTTGAATGCAATATTGTCAGCAAGCTTTTGCCGTTGATCTTGAAGACTATCATTTAATAATCTTAATGTAAGGGTCTGACTATTAACTGCTTTTTTTAGGCGCTGATTCCAAATATAAATTAATAGAAGAATTAAAGCTACAGCCGATAATACCAGCATTAGTAGAAAAATAAAATGCTCTAATTTAGCAATTTCAACCTGAGTTTGTGGTGTTATCCACTGATTTATGATGGTATTTACTTCCCCTTTTGCCTTTAGAGTAGTAAGTGTGTGATTAATCATTTGGAGCAATGATTCATTACCTGCTTTAACTGCGATTGCATAATCTGCTGGTTCTATCACTTCATCGAGGATGACAAAATTACTTTTCTGATTAAAATTCTGTAAATAGTATGTCGATGTCCATTTATTACCAATAAAAACATCAGCTCTATCATTTATCAGTGTAATGAGTCCTGTATACTGGTTTGTAGATAGAGTTAAATTTGTATTACGCATATTCAGCATGATTCCAAGGGCAGGAGTGTGGTTCTCCAGCACGACATGTAGATTTCGAATATCTGTAATTTCTTTAATCCTTCTCTCTTGCTCCTTCGGAATGATAATCGAATCAGACATTGTAAAATAGGGAGCAGAAAAGTCAAACCATTTATCTTTTTCTGTGTTGTAAGTAATACCAGCAATCGCATCTATTGTTCCCTTCCTCAGAGCTTCTTCAGCATCTCTACTGCTCATTGGAACATATTCAAATTTTAGTCCATTCTCAACGGCAACCTTTTCCATTAAATCTATGTTGATACCAGTAAGTGTTCCATCTTCACTCGTAAATGAGAAAGGAGGTAATGCCCAATCACCCGCAATTTTATAGACTTTATCCTCTTCTGCATGTACAGAGTATTCACACACCAAGAAAGACCCTTGGATGGTAAGGATAAGAAGAAAAAGTCTAAACCATTCGCTAAACTTTTTTTTGATCGTAACCACTCCCTCCTGGTAAATCATCCAAATTAAATAACAACACGATCATTCTAATCACCAAATCTATGTAAGAGATTATTCATAATTCAATTTTTATATAAAATTACATATTTTACCTTTTATTATAAACTAGCTGGAATAATAATACTAACATCAAAGATTAATAATCTTGTTTTTATTAAGATGAACCAGGTCACTGAATCATAATTCCTTACTATGAACTAAGAAATTAAATATTGGATACAATCTTCTGTAAATATAAGGGTTGAAATACATTTTTTAGCATGTTATCTTATATATTGTATCCAATTCATTTAGGAGTGAATTTTTTGAAGAATAAAAATAAGACAGATAATTCCACTATTGTAAACTTTGTTTCTAAAAAACTCAGACAAGCTATACTAGAGGGTACGTTAAAAAAAGGAGATCGGCTTATTCAGGAAGAATGGGCAGAAAAACTGAATGTGAGCAGGATGCCGATACGTGAAGCGCTAACTCAGTTACAAGTAGAAGGTCTAATTGAAATGGTTCCACATAAAGGAGCTGTTGTCACACCCATTACAAGGGATAACGTAGAAGAAATTTATTATATCCGTTCTCTTCTTGAAGGGTTAGCTGTAGAAAAGTCCCTTCCCTTTTTAACAAAGCAAGATTGCAATCAATTAAAAGATATTTTGCTTCAAATGGAAACGCTAACAATAAATGACGAGACAAATGATCAATATATTCTTCTAAACTCTGCATTTCACGGAACACTTAGAAAAGAATGCCCCTGGCCGCGACTACATAAAATGGTAGATTCTCTTGGAATATCACCCATTGCTCCTAATCTATTAATAGATTATTACCAAGAAACACAGCGTGAACACCGAGCGATTTATGAAGCAGCACTTCGTGGGGATCCAGCAGAACTTCGAGCAGCTATGGAGTTTCATATTTTGAGGACAAAAAATAATCTAATTGAGTATATGGATAGGCTGAGTAACACATAGGCGCAATAAAGTGAAACTTCCTTCAGTGGGGGCTTTTCTCATCAAGTATTGTTGGCTAGTTAAATATTGTTAAATAGGAGGCGTTACGTATGACCATATATGATTTTGCAATAGTTGGTGGGGGAATTGTTGGTTTATCAACTGGAATGGCCCTTTATGAGAGATTTCCTAATGCAAAGGTAATTGTAATTGAAAAAGAAGCAGCAGTTGCAGAACATCAAACCGGGCATAATAGTGGCGTCATTCACTCAGGTATTTATTATAAGCCAGGCAGTTTCAAGGCGAAATTCGCAAGTCAAGGAAGCCGTTCCATGACAAAGTTTTGCCAGACACATGGCATCAAACATGATATTTGTGGAAAGGTTATTGTTGCGACAAAACAGGAAGAATTGCCACTTCTCGATAATTTATACGAACGGGGACTTCAAAATAAACTTGCTATTCAAAAAATCGGTGTAGAGGAACTGAAAGAAATCGAGCCACATGTTAACGGGCTAGGCGCCATCCGTGTGCCCCAGGCTGGCATTGTGAATTATCGTGAAGTAAGTGAAAAATTCGCGGAGATTATACGTAGTTATGGAGGAGAAATCTGTCTCCGTACAAAAGTAGAAAAAATACATGAAGAAGCAGATATGGTTACCATTGAAACAAGTCGAGATATAGTAAAAGCAAGGATGGTTATAAACTGCGCCGGACTTCACAGCGACCGTGTCGCAAGAGCAGCAGGTTACAAAACGGATATGAAAATTGTGCCTTTCCGTGGAGAATATTTTAAACTAAAGCCAGAAAAAAGATATCTCATCAACCATTTAATTTATCCGGTACCAAATCCAAAATTCCCCTTCCTTGGTGTTCATTTCACTCGGATGATTAACGGTGAAGTAGATGCTGGACCTAATGCTGTGCTCAGTTTCAAACGTGAAGGCTATAAAAAGACTGATTTTAACGCAAAAGATTTAGCTGAAGTACTTAGCTACAGTGGATTCTGGAAGCTGGCTAGAAAGTTTATGAAAGAAGGTTTAGATGAATATGTTCGTTCTTTCAGCAAAGCACAGTTCACAAAAAGTCTACAGGAATTAATTCCTGAAATACAGGAGGATGACCTAATACCTGCACCAGCAGGCGTTCGTGCTCAAGCGCTGAGAGATGACGGAAATATGGTTGACGATTTTCATATAATAATGGGGAAACATACCATTCACGTCTGCAATGCACCTTCACCAGCTGCGACGGCTTCGATTGAAATTGGCAAAGAAGTCGTAAGTCGCATTCCTGATCAGACACATCTACTTCAAGTTCACGCTACCATGCAAAAATAATATGAAACGCACTCATTGATATGACTTTATACATCAAACTTTTTTCTTGATCTTTTTATAGCATGTAAAACATAGAAGTGATTTATTTTCTTGAATCACACCATCAAGAAACCCACCATTACAATAAACTTCTTTATTGCATGATGCACAATTTCCAATTAGTTCTCTCATTATATTCCTCCGATTTTTATAAGGTTGTAAATCGAATTTTTTTGCATCATTATTAAATATTTTGGTATGCAAAAGGAGCAAGTAATGCATAATTTATAAAAATATATTGGAGTAATTAATTAGTATTTACGTATATAAATAATTGTGGATGAGAAAGAATTTACAATGATCTGGAGTAAATCTGCAAGATGTCTTTTATGCAGATATTAAAAATGATGGCACTTTTAGATAAAAGTAACTAAATTTTTATCAAAAAGCGAACAGTCTCTGTACCTTCCACTGTTCGCTGAAATATTTTTAACCAAACTGTTCATAATGAATAACAGATTCCCTTAGTACCAGTTGTTTTGCTGGTGGTTCCTCTTTTGGATAGCCTAAACCGATAATAGCTACTACCCGTCTATCACTTGGAATGGATAGTGCTTCTCGCACATAATCTTCTCGTTTTTTGGATTCATTTTGATCCTCTGCATGGTATATGGCTCCAAATGCTGCTCCTACACCTAATTCAGTTGCTGACAACCAAATAAATCCACTAGAAATGGAGGCATCCTGCAACCAATATTTACTCACCTTTGGACATCCTGTGATGACAATAGCTGCTGCAGCCCCTGCTAACCAAGGTACAAAAGGTGTAGCTTGTGCTAAATGATTTAGCATTTGCCTATTGGTGACTATAATAAACTCTCTTGATGGCAAATTATTTCCTGCTGGGGAAAGAAATGCCGATTCTACTATTTGCTCTAACTGTTTAGAAGGAATCGGTTGATTTAAAAAGTTAGTTATCTCACGTCTCTTCTGAATACTTTCGAATACATTCATTAAAATTACCTCCCTACTTTCTAGCGTTTGATTTTCAAGTTTCAATCCTTCGAAGCATTTCTTCCTTTAAGACTCGTGCATGATTATGGAGAGGATCCTTGGCTGCGTATAGCAAGGTCATTTTTCCTTTCTTGGCTATCTGGCATAATTCTTCTAATTTATAAACTTTCAATTCATCATTTCTTAATTCATCTATATATTTCGCTTGAAACTCATCAAATCGGTCTGCTTGATGTCCAAACCATTTTCTTAATTCGCTGCTTGGTGCAATTTCCTTTGCCCAGTCCGTTAACTTCGCCTCTTCTTTGCCGACTCCTCTTGGCCACAATCGATCAACCAAAGCTCGATAACCATCTGAATCATCATATGGATCATATATTCTTTTAATCATAATGTTTACCATATGACCACCTCACATCTGATAATACGCATTAAACTTCATCTCATTCATTATTGACGTAAATATTTATCTAATTCATCAATATTTGTATCATGTCTTTTTTTCATTTCTATTAAAAAAGATTCCGTCTCAGGTTTTGTACCAAAAGCTATCGCTTCGTCAATTTTACGGGCAACCCAAGACTGACCTTTATTGAGAAGGGTTAGTTTTTCCTCTAATGTATCGAGTGCCATCACTTTATTAACAAATTCCCCCACTTCCTTGCTGGGCACACCTCCTTCATGCAATACCGACTGATGAAGACCCGCACAACTCCATGCTTCATCTCGTTTCACCTGTTTATACTGAGCATCCAACTCCTCTGATGGATAATGTTCCATTAGATAATTTGCCGTCGCAACACCTGCACGTTCTGCTTCAAGTAATGCATTCAAAAGATCAATTAATTGTTGTTTTTCACTCATTCTATTTCCCCCTCATCACCCTATAGATTAAAATCAACATCTTTATTTATTATTTATAAAGATGTATTTATTTTACTACTTTATTTATGTTTGACTAGTGACTTTTTTAACAAATTATTCTAGAAATTGAAATCATCCTTTCGAGTTATATCCGTTTTTTATCGAAATAAGGTATTATAATTCAATAAAAAAACACCAACTTATTTCCACTAATGTAGAAAGTCGGTGTTAAAAATTTCATGACGATCATATAAAATAATTAAGCCCTTAATAACAAAGAGTTATCCAATCTCTACTGACCATTTTAATTAATATTACATATTTCAATCGGACAGTTCGTACATCCATTACTTTGCCGTAACAAATCGATATCATGGATGATTAATTTTCCGGAATCATCATAGGAAAGAATGTCCTGCTTCTTTAAGTCACTTAACATTCGATTAATACTTTCACGTGTGCAAGCACAAAAATCAGCTAAGTTTTGATTCGTTAACATGATATCAATTAGAATTCCTTCCTCGTGCTCCACTCCATAGCTGTTTGTTAAGCGGATTAATGTGGAATAAAGAGCTCCTTTTTTACCATTCAATAAAAGATCCTTTTGTTTCGATTGAATTCTCCTTATATGATTACTGTACCATTTCATGAATTCAAAAGTCAGTGTACCGTTCATGCTTAATGTACTTTCGAGTAGATCTTTATTAATCACCAGTACTTCTCCATCTTCCACTACTTTTCCGCTTAACATATACTTAGCATGATCTGTAAATAAGATCAGTTCTCCTACGATATCATTTTTCTTACAAATTCGTAGTTTTAGCTCTCTTCCTTCAGAAGTCAGTTGATGAATATGAATCAGACCAGATTGAACCAAGTATACTTCGTTCGCATCCATCCCTTCCTGAAACAAATATGTATTTTTATAAATTCTCATTTTTGTACCGATTTCTTCTAGTAAATGAATAAGATTTGGTGAAATCAAATCATCATTGCTTCTACGAGCTATAGATTCCATAATCATACTCCTTCAAAGACTCTATGAAACACCTATTCTTAAGATATCTACGGTGTTTATAGTCATATCCTCCTCTTATTTTATCATCAAAAGTATACAGGAAACCAGATAACTACCTCAATAAATCATTATACTAAAGATAAAAAAATGACTTTTGAAGAAAAAGTCATTTTTTTATCGTAATATTCACAATTTAACAAAATAAGTATACCTAATAAAGATCCTTATTAAAAAGTATGTGCTACATCTTTTGCTCTTGCAATGGCCTTTTCTTTAATTTCCTGTGCTTTGTCAGGCATAGCATTATGACCTTCCACAAAGATCCCTTCAAAAGAAGGAACTCCAAAGAATTGCATCATGATATTGATATAGCGGTGGCCCATTTCCATTTCTGCTGCTGGGCCTTCCGAATAAATACCTCCACGAGCCTGAATATGAATCGCTTTCTTATCCGTTAATAATCCTATTGCACCTTGTTCGGTATATTTAAACGTTTTACCGGCAACTGCAATCGAATCAAAATATGCTTTCATAACGGGAGGAAATGAAAAATTCCACAATGGCGACACAAAAACATATTTATCGGCTCCAATGAATTGTTCCGATAACTCAGACAGGCGAGAAACCTTTGCTTTTTCTTCTGAAGAAAGATCATCAAGTCCTTTCCCGGATTGAAGTTTTCCCCAACCGCTAAACACATCCGCGTCAATTTCTGGTATATTCTCCTTATAAAGGTCAACATTAATAATTTCATGATCTTGATTAACTTCTCGATAAGTATCTATAAATGCTTTCCCCACTGCCATACTATAAGATTGAGTCTCATCATGAGGATGAGCCGTGATGTACAAAACTTTAGTCATTTTTTCCTTTCCTTCCATGATATATTTTAGACATTCTAGGTTGTGCTAAAAATGAAAAGATATGTATTCTTAGAAAAATAAAAAAGATTTATCTGTACGGGTCACAGACAAATCCTTATTTAATAATTATTCACTATGGTCAATCATATAAGGATTACCACTAATGGTCTTTCTCATTTCATCCGTTATTTGAAACGTTTCATTTACTAATTCATCACTGTTTGCAACATTTTCATTCTGAATGCTTCCGTCATAATGAAATATTTTTTCTTCCATATATACAAGCACCTCCTAAGATTTTATCTATAGTATATGCTAATTTTCCCTATTTAATTTATCAGTCATTCAAACACATTCTTTACTTCTTTTTCTAATTCTTGAATAAATATAAATTTATTTTTCCACGGTTCTAACTCTTTTACAATACTTGAATAATACCATTGCTGGTCTCGTTTTCCTCGTTTAAAACGGTCCCATATTTTATCACCAATTACACTTTGATTCTCTCTAATGGTGCGTAAGTTATGTAATTTATCTGCTGAAATAATTTGAATTTCCTCCAAAGAAGCATTCTTCAACATCTCGATTGTATGTTGTTTCCGTTCCTCCCAAGACAAACTTTTATCTGGTTCCGATGCTGAGCGAACAAGATTTGAAACATGTAATCCAAATTGTTCTGTCAATTCTTCATATGTTGCAGAAGTATCCTCGATTGTATCGTGTAGAATTCCTGCAGCAATGACTTCATCTGTACAATTTGCCTTTTGCAAAAGCATGCCCACTGTATATGGATGTGTAATATATGGAATATCAGTTGCCTTTCTCATCTGTCCTGCGTGAGCTTTCGCTGCAAAAATGATCGCCTTTTCAACCATATTCATTTTGGTCCTCCAATATTATCGGGTGAATGTTCAATTATTATATTCATTCAAATCGTGTTGTATATAGTTCTAGCTCATGAAAAGCATATCCTCAAATCAATAGCAAAGAAACACCTATCCATTCTAGAAACGGGATTTTTTTGGATACAAAAAAGGATAGATAAAACAGATTTTTTCTAACTTATCTATCTTTTTTATCCTCTAAAATGTATGATATGAAGAATTATACGATACTAGAAGAATTGCTTATTATTCCCCTAATTAAGATCCTCGAACTCTCGAGCTATTCTTTCAAATGCTTCCTTAATAATCGGTCTAGGCGACGGAAGGCAAATTCTTTGAAATGGAAGGCCTTCTTCACCGAACAACCTGCCATCCTCCAATATAACATTTGCTTTCTGATAAATACGTTCATGAACTTCCTTTGGTGAGATTCCATACCCACTAAAGTCCATCCACATTAAATACGTTCCTTCTGGTATTCTCACTTTTACCTTTGGCATTCTTTCTGCTATAAATTGCTGAACCCATTCCATCGTCCCATCGATATACTCGTTTAACTGTGTTAACCACTCCTCACCTTCATTATATACAGCAATAAGAGCTGCAATCATAAAAGGTGATGGTCCCTGATAGCCTAGTGTTTCCTTAAATTTTTCCCTAATTCCAGGATTAGGAATAACCACATTCGTGCAATGAAGCCCTGCGACATTAAACGTTTTGTTAATAGCTGTACAAGTGATGATATGATTATCATTATCTGCTGCTTTTGCTATTGGTATAAAGGTTTGATTCCGTCTAATTAGATCCCCGTGAATTTCATCAGCAACGATAACTACCCCATTTGCGGCACAAATTTCGGATAGTTTCTTGAGTTCTTCACGAGTAAAAATTCTACCTGTTGGATTTTGCGGATTGCATAAAATAAACATTTTCGTACTTACTTCCTGTGCTTTAGCTTCAAAATCCTCGAAATCTATCGAATAATGTCCTTGCTCATCACATGTCAGCACATTATTTAATACTTTTCTACCATTATTTTTGACGGCTGCTGTAAAAGGTGGATACACGGGACGTTGGATAATCACTCCATCTCCTGGTTCGGTAAAAGCTCTAACAGCCACATTTAAAGCATGAACTGTTCCTGGACTGAAAATAATCTCTTCTTTCTTAATCTCCCAATCATGTCTCTTGATAAACCAGTTTTGTATAGCTTGAAAGTATTCATCAGGAAAAACGGTATACCCAAAGATTTTATGATCAACAACTTTATGTAAAGCATCTAATAGGGGTTGTGGGACAGGTAAATCCATATCTGCTGTAAATAGAGGTAAGGTTTCATCATCATATCTCTCAGTTAGCCCCGATTTTATGATCTGTTCACCGCCATCCCATTTAAATGAGTAGGTCCCTCTTCGATTAACAATTTCATCAAAGTTATATTTCAAATGAAATCCGTCCTTTCCTAAATAATCATTTTCCTATAATTTCATTATACTGAATATTCATATTTTTACCATAAAGACTGGATTGCCAAATTAGAACCGTCCACTTGCTTCCCTAAAGATATTTGATTCTTCCATTCACATTTATATAAATAGGTGCATAGGACTTGGTGGTTCTTTCCTCTTTCAAAAGCTTTATTTCTGCATATTTAATTTGCCCGGTAAATGGAAATTCAGGTACTGGATAGTTAGGACTGACTGGTGTTAATCGATCCCGTCCTATGTCAAGTCCTTCCACGGAAATAACAAAGGGTAAGGTCTTTGCCATCTCGACGGTTCCAACTAGTTGATGGTCCATATATAAGCAACCCATGCCTCCGCTGAACAATTTCCTTGTAAATTCAAAGCGAATCGTTGAAAAACCAATAGGAACTTCAATTGAGGATCGCAGCTTATATACTATACCCACAAAATTATATTCATACATCAAATAATGGTCTTTTATATAAAGGGTATATCCACTTGAATGATTTCCATGAGCTATTAACACTCCTTCTTCTTCATGGCTTAGCCTAAAAATAGGAATGGTAATTGAATAAGAGGACATCGTTAATGGAGGTGCTGCCGTGCTTGGCAAATGGGCCATGCCGGGATAATAAGTAAAGTGGGTTCTTCCTTCCTGCAAGCCTTGATAGCCTTTACGAAATTGCCTGTCATCTAAAGGCAAGACACCGTACTTTATCGCCTCCTGCCTCCATATCTCTTCAAGTTCGTTTACCTTATTGGGATATTGATCTGCAAGATTATATTTTTGTGAAAAATCATGGTTTACATGATATAACTCCCATCTGTCTTCGCTAAAAGGTGTGCCTTGTTCATGATTGGTTACAGCCATCCACCCGTTATGCCAAATCGCCCGATTCCCAAGCATTTCAAAATATTGTATATTTCGTTTGGTCGGCGCATTAGATATCGTAAATGTATCAAGCATACTCACACCATGCAAAGGCATCTGTGGGACACCGTGATATTCTTCTGGAGGTTTTATCTGTAGAATGTCAAGGATTGTGGGAGTGATATCAATTGCATGATAAAATTGTGAACGAATGGGTCTGGGATCTTGTATTCCATAAGGCCAATGAATAATAAGCGGAACACGAATTCCCCCCAAAAATGTATCCTGCTTATAATATTTAAACGGTGTGTTACTAACTTGTGACCAGCCTTTAGGGTAGTTAGGACTGGTAGTTGGTCCTCCGATTTCATCCATCTTTTTAAACATCTCGTCTACACTTTCTTCTATTCCATTGAAGTAGGCAGTATCATAAATGGAACCATTCCAGCCACCTTCCTGACTGCCTCCATTGTCCGATAATACAACAATCACCGTATCTTCTAGTTTATTTTTTGATCGTAAAAAGGAAAGCAGCCTCCCAATTTGCAGATCAGTATGAGTTAAAAAGCCAGCAAATGTCTTTTGAAATTGAATAAATAGGGTCTTTTCTTTAGGTGTTAGTACTGACCACGGCTTAATGCCTGGATTACGTTCAACCAATTCCGTATTTTGTGGAATGATACCCAGTTCTTTTTGTTTCTTAAATCTTTGTTGACGAATGTGATCCCAGCCTTCATTATAAATTCCTTCATATTTTTCGATAAATGGAATGGGGACCTGATGCGGTTCATGCTGTGCTCCAAATGCTAAGTAGAGAAAAAATGGGCGTTCTGGCGTAACAGATAGATGATCTGACAAGAACTCTAACGATTGATCTACTAAATCTTCTGATAGATGATAATTTGGTTGACTCATCTTCTGTACACGGTGATTATCATAGATTAAATCTGGCTCATACTGGTCCGTCATGCCTAATAAAAAACCATAAAACCGATCAAATCCTTTGGAAAGTGGCCAATTATCAAATGGACCACTAGATGCCGCCTCATGGCCAGGTACAAGATGCCACTTTCCTACCATATAAGTAGCCATTCCATGTATTTTCAAGATTTCAGCTATCGATGCAGCTTGTTGAGTCACTCTTCCTCGTTTGTTAGGATGTTGAGGACCCCAATCCAATTCTGTCACCATCCCCACCCCAACAGAATGACAGTTTCGCCCAGTAAGTAAACAAGCCCGAGTCGGTGAACACAAAGGCGTTACATGAAAATTATTGTATCTCAATCCATGAGCCGAAAGTTTATCTATATGAGGAGTCTCAATCTCAGAACCATAACATCCTAAAGCGGAATACCCCACATCATCCAGAACGATATAAATAACATTTGTTACATTTTTCTTCTGTTTCACACCTATGTCCTGACTCTCACGCATATCCATCTTCCTTTCCCCTCAAAGTATAGTAAAAAATATATTTCGCATACTCATCTGTTATGAAGAAAAGCTGAGGGGGGGAAGCTGAGGGAGGTTCTAATTTTGGCAATCGGAAGTTTTGCTCTGCTTTTAGAGGACTTAATCATTTTTTATCATACAAAAAAACGTACCATTATTACATAGTACGTTATACTTTCAAATCATTATGCGCAATTTTTGAATTTTCAATTTGAATCGTTGTATGTTCAATTCTAAATTGATCCTTAATCGTATTGATTGCTTCTTGCAATATGTCTTGTCCATTTTTCTCATCTTCTATTAAGATATGACAGCTTAATGAATCTAACCCAGAGGTAATCGTCCATATATGAAGATCATGTACATCGATGACTCCATCGATTTTTTCTAAAACATTTTTTACCTCAAGCCCATCAATTGTATGTGGTGTACCCTCCATCAAAATATGAACCGTGTGTTTGATAACTCCCCAAGCACTTCTTAAAATCAAAACTGCTACTATAATTGAAATAATTGGATCCGCAATATACCAATCAAACAGTAACATAAAAATTCCAGCTACAATCGCACCTACAGAACCTAAGGCATCGCTCATGATGTGTAAATAAGCACTTCGTAAATTCACATTATTCTCTACGTCGCCCTTTTTCATTAACGACCATGCACTTATCAAATTTGCAAGCAACCCTATTACAGCAATAAGCATCATGGCACCACTTTTCACTGTAGGCGGTTCAAGAAATCTGCCGACAGCCTCCCAGACGATAAAGCCTGCTATCACAAATAACGTTACACCATTAAATAAGGCAGCTAAAATTTCAAAGCGATAAAAGCCATAACTTTTTTGAGGTGATACTGGTTTTGAAGCAAACCAAATTGCTACTAAACTCAACAATAAAGAGCTAGCATCACTTAACATATGACCAGAATCGGACAATAGCGCTAGACTATTAGTAAATAGTCCCCCAAAAAACTCTATAAACATAATTCCTGTTGTAATGAGGAGAGCAATCAATAACCCTTTTTTATTTCCTTCTCTGGCTTCTTCAAAATGATGATGGCTATGTGCGTGATCATGATGATCGTGTCCGTGATGATGGTGGTGACCCATTATGACTCCTCCTTTATTGACATTCAATATGTGATAACACCTGATGTAATATGGTAATCACATGTTCATCGTCATACGTGTAATAAAAGGTGTTTCCTTCTCGTCTATATTTAACAAGTCGCAAATTTCTAAGTAAACTTAATTGGTGAGATATAGCTGATTGTGTCATGTCTAAAACTTCAGTCATATGATTTACAGAACATTCTTCTTGAGAAAGCAAATATAATATTTTTATTCTGGTGGGATCAGCTAATGCTTTGAAAATTCGTGAAGCCTCATCAACTGTATCCGGTGCTAAAAAAGAATGATCATGTTGTTTCATAGTCTATCCTCCTCATTCATGTGATAACAAAAGATAATTCATTTCTATTAAAATCAGATCTTTCTAAATTAAAAACCTGACCAGCATTGATTCTCATCATCCATAAAACTATATGAACATATGCTCATATATAATATATGAAAAAATGAAATTATTGTCAATTCATATGAGATAAAATTTTTCTATTTTGTGCTTTTATCCATTTCAGATTTTCGCAATCAACTCTTAATCGTCTCAAAATACCAATTCATATATTTAACCCAGAAGGCTATGATTTTTCACAAAAATACTAGTATATAAGAGAAAATATGAGAAAAAGGGATAAAATTTCATTCAAACACGTCTTTTTGCTAATATATGAGAAATGTTACCGATTTCATTGACTTTGTAAATATGAAACCTTTTCACTATAATAATAGTATAAATACAAAGGGGATGAATGACTTGAAGAAGTTTGTAGAAGCATTTAAATATGGATTTATATTGTACGCTAAAGGGATAGAAATAAGAAAGATCGGTTAATAGGGATATCGATTTCTATAGAATTAGAATAAAAGACCAATTCTTCAAATAGAAGAATTAGTCTTTTATTATTTCAAGCTGATGCACTGGTTGTTGATCATTTATCTTTTCTTAGATACGAAACTGATTATTTGTTCGTTTAAAGTTTGCCATTGCTTGGTAGGAAGCTGATGGCCTTCATGTTTGAATAAATAAAATTCAGCATGCTTACATTGGCTTTTATAATTCTGTAAATAGTGGCTTGTCCAATCTCCTTTTTCACCATACATAAACAGTAAAGGCATCGTTAGTGAACCTAAATTTGCATCACAGTGATACCGAAAAGAATCCAAATAAAAGTGATACCAAACTTGAGTATTTGCCTTTTCCATATGTTGGGTCAACATGTCTTTTATAACTTGTTCCTTAGAATGACTTCTTGCTATTGTTTGAATCAACATATTTTTATGCTGTTTTACCATGTACATCCCCATTTTATGCAGGGATGTACCAATAAGAGTATCTACTTTGGGATAAGCACCTATTAGAATCATGAGTTGAACACGTTCAGGATTTAAAAGGGCAAGCTGCTGCGCAATAAGACAGCCAGCAGAATAACCGCAAATTATCGCTTGATCAATATGCAATCCATCCATAAAATGTATGATTTCATTCGCATAAAAAGGAATTGATACTCTTTGTTCTACTAGATCACTCTCCCCATGTCCACTTAAATCAGGCATAATCACCCTCATATATTTCGACAAGTCTTGTTGATAAACAAATACTTTACGTCCCATTCCAGGGGGATGTATAAAAATAATAGGAATACCGTTACCTTTTTCCTCATAAAACAAAGATTTATTGCTATCTGTTATAATTATAGGCATATTGGTTTTACAACTCCACATCCTAAGTTTCACCAATAGTTTTACCCTATGTTTATAGAATATCCCCACTTTATTTGTCATCAGAAATGGCTAAAAGAATGAAGCTGTTAACCTTCAAATTCGCCTATCACCATCATATGGAATTCATATAATAAGATGTTTTTTATCATGACAAGAGTCTCACATCTTCTTGCTGTCCTACGTAAAAAACCTCTCCAACGTGGAGAGGTTTTGCCGTTAACACCTTTGAAGACCCAACCATGATAATCAGCTTATGCGAAATCTTCTCACCATGAGAGAATAACCATCTCATATGCGGCTATACAGCCGATGTGTGTTAGTTCCATATTTCGTATGCTGTTCTTTTACTTATCGATTTCCCGATCGATAATAGGGTCAAGGTTTTTTGAATTCCAATTATGACCTAAAGTGAAATAGCTATTTCACCATCAATTGTCATCATCTATTGGTCAAGAGCTTTTCATCAGCGTACCAAGTTAGTTACAACCTAACTAGTTTTTACCCATAACAATGGAACCAGTTTTACGAACCAACAAATACGATAAGCTTAATTACTTACTCTATTCCGATTGAATTCTTCCTTGTATGAAGTTGTCTTCTTGCTCATTTCATTAACATCCTTACGAATACATTTAGGTTCGTTTGATTTCGAAGGGATATAGATTTTCGTTCTGATACTTTGGAACGAACACTATATGGTTGAGCCTTCAAAGATGTTAAATTTTTGTATTACTTTTCTTTACACTCTTATTATATCCCTATTTTCGCTTTGAAACGAATGTACATATGAACAGTTTGTGAACGCTTACATTTTTCATCATTCTCGCTAACTTCTAACATTTCCATTAAACATTAGAATGAGATAAAATCGAAGCCTTTACTAAACATCTAATCAAGTGCTTAAAAACCTCTTAAAAAATCCTGATGAATTTTAATAGAATAAATCATGTAATACTTAATGAATATATAAGACTTATACACCTCGAAATGACTTTTTATGAAACTGCTCCATCAGCTTAAAAAGATTTTCCCCCTTCTCTGGTAATACTGCTTCTGGATTCGCATGAAAAAACATCGCTTGGTATGGCTCTGGAACGACTCTATAATGATGAATATAATCGTTTAAAGTAAAACCACAGCCTTCCCAAAACTGAATGCGGGCAAGATTTTCAACTGTATTCTCGGCTTCTACTTCTATAACAATACCGTCAAATTTACGATTCGTTATGGCCCACTTTTTTATATAATCGACCATCATTCGACCAATTCCGCTGTTTTGATCTTTCTCACGTACTGCTAGATAATCGATAAGGAGGAACTTAGTCCCCTTTAACTTTCCAGACAAGGCGATAGCATAGCACTCTGATTCATTTTGAGCAATATGGAAATAACACATTTGTTTATGAAACATGTTTCGGATGACTTTCTCAGGTTTTGCACCTTTTTCACCAAATGCTTCATAATAAATCACCTTCCACTTTTTCCAAACCTCTTCGTCCCAACTCTCAATAGTTGAAAAATCCACGCAACTCACTCCAAGACTTAAAGTGCTGTCAAAATCCTTCGCTTATTCACAAAGTAAGCCCACTCTTTAAAACCAATTTCTTTTAATCTTTTTTGTACTTGCTCAAACTCATCGCCAACACGTTCAGGTGTATGCGCATCTGACCCAAATGTTACCTTGACATTATGGTAAAGTGCCCGCTCAAGAATGTCATCTGCTGGATACCATCCACCACAATCCTTCGTCTTACCAGATGTATTGATTTCAATGGCGATATCCTCTTCAGCAATAATTTGTAAAGTTTTTTCAATAACATCTGTTTTAATATCTGAAAAGGCCGGGTAGAATCCTTTCATGGCATCAATATGACCCAGGATTTGAAACACACCGCTTTTAGCTGATTGCTGGATTAGTTCATAGTACTCTTCCTTAAGTTTCACTTGCTCTTGTAAAGTTAAATGATCAAAACGGTCCTTCTTAAAAATGCTAATATCTTGGACATAATGAACAGACCCAATGATGTAATCAAAAGGGTGCAAAAGGTATTGATTACGATAAACTTCAATATGTTCAGGGAAAAAGTCGCTTTCAATTCCTAACAATACGTGGATTTTATCTTCATATTTTTCTTTTAAGTGAAGTACTTCCTCAATATAAGCGATAAATTCACTTTTTGCCATTGTAATTGTAGGATAGAGATGGTCTTTTTCACTGTAAAAATACGGAGAATGATCAGAAATCCCAATATAGTGCAGTCCATATTCAATGGATTGCTTTACATAATCCTCAATTGTGCCAATCGCATGTCCACAGCGCTCATGGTGCGTGTGCAAATCAAATTTAATAGAATTCGTCATTTCTAAAGTCTCCTTACTAAATGAACCAAGTTATCGAACCTTCTATATTTTTGCTTTGAATCACCATATTATGCACACAGGCTAGTAGAAATCGAACATCTTTCAACAATGGATTCTCCATCTATCTATCACTTGTCAAAAAACGATGAATGGCAGAAAACACATGATTTCTTATCTGCTCTTTTTCATTTAATAAATGATGTTTTCCGCTCTCTATCAGTTCAACATCAGTATTTTGAAACTTCTTTAATAAGAAATCGATATTATAGCGCCAATCAACCGTTGTGTCTTTTTTCCCTTGAAGGATAAAAATAGGTACCGAACTAGTGGATTCGGTCTTTATGGATTCATTCCAGCGGATTAATGCTTCGAGCCAACTGAGAGGAAGTTTATCATATTGTAATGGATCATTCTTTACAAATTTACAAAAATTTATATCTGATGAATTATTTCGAAAAACTCTTCTTAATTGCTGGGTAAACCGCATTAATGGCTTGAACCCGATTGTTAGGGCATTCCAGCGATATGAGTGTATGAGTGGACAAATGAGCACTACCTTTTGTATGGGGGAATCCACATAATCACTCAATAAGTAATCGACTGCTGCAGCCCCTCCTGTACTATGTGCTGCAATATATACAGGAAACGAACTTGATGACAGATGTCTTTGCACAATCTCTCGAATGCTATCTGAATATAACGAAAAATCTGAAATAGTTGCCTGTTCGCCTGTTGACAATCCATGTCCAGGTAAATCAAATGTCAACACATGATACCCTTTTTGAACCAAAAAGCGAATGAAAGTACTTAATACTCCTGTATGATCATAATAGCCGTGAACAAGAAGAATTTTAGCTTTTACCTGTGAAGGGCAAAAGGATTGGACAAACAGCCGTTCATGAGCAACTTGTTCAAATCCGAAATGATACTGTATGTCCTCTGTTGGGAGATGATAATACTCGCAGTATTGTTTCATATTTTCATCCATCGTACGTGATTCATATGTAAAAAGGACATGCTGATTGTTGCGAATATTTTCAACATAATTCATAAAATCACTCCATATTTACTTTTCTGCTAGGCTCCGACCTCTTCATTATTCAGTCCTATTCAGCAATATACTTTCTATAATTATTATTAGAATTCCTTCTTTCACTAACGGACCGTTAGTGGAACAACAGAAAAAAAGGCTCTACTCCTTATTGAAGTAAAGCACCTGTTTCTTGAATAAATCATGTAAATCGAAAAAATGGCAACATATCTTCACGAAGATGGTGGATATAAAAATAATCATTACTTGCTGGATCATAAACATAGCCCTTTTTCCACTCATCAATGTTCCCTATTATTTCCCTTATCGCCTGAATAAAAGTTAGTATTTCTTCATCTGTCATAATTGGATGTATTGAAAATCGGACCCATCCAGGTTTAGCAGACATATCTCCATGAGTAATTTTTTCAGTAATTTGTTTGGAAGTAGTTTTATCGATATTTAAGAGATAATGACCATACGTTCCAGCACATGAACATCCCCCTCTTACCTGAATACCATATCTGTCGTTTAGAAGACGAACAATTAAATTATAATGAATGGTTTCAATATAAAACGAGACTATACCGATTCTATTCTTAATGTTTCCAGCTAATATGTGGACCTCTGGAAACTTTTCCAAATGGGAAAATAAAAGACTAAGCTGTTCTTTTTCTCTTTTTAAAATATTATTTATTCCCATTTTACTTTTCAAATTCAAACAAAGTGCTGTCCGAATGGACTGTAGAATCCCCGGAGTACCGCCATCTTCCCGCATCTCTATGTCATCGAAGTATTTGTGTTCCCCCCAAGGATTGGTCCATAACACCGTTCCTCCGCCAGGATGGTCTGGGACTTTATTTGTGTAAATTCTCGAATCAAAGACCAATACCCCACTTGTCCCGGGACCTCCCAAGAACTTATGTGGTGAGAAAAATATCGCATCAAGTTTCTCAAGCGGATCTTCCGGATGCATATTGATTTCGACATATGGTGCTGATGCTGCAAAATCGACAAAACAAAGTCCTCCATGTTGATGCATAAGCTTGGCAAGCTTGTGATAAGGGGTTTGAATTCCTGTTACATTTGAACACGCTGTAAAGGAACCTATTTTCAGATCGCGGTCCTTATAAACATTAAGCAGTTGTTCTAAATGATTTAAGTCCACCCTTCCTTCCCTATCCGGGTTTACCACTATAACTTCCCCAAGTGTTTCGAGCCAAGATGTTTGATTCGAATGGTGTTCCATATAGGTTATGAAAATGACTGGTCTTTCCCTTTCTGGAAGTTGCAGATGGTTTTTCCAAATCTCTGGTACTCTTAGCCCTAAGATTCGTTGTAGTTTATTGACCACCGAGGTCATCCCAAAACCATCCAGGATTACGACATCATGTTTATCTGCATTAACATGTTCCTTAATAATTTTTTTTGACTCCTTGTATAGCCCAGTCATCATTAAACTCGTTATATTCGACTCTGTATGGGTATTTGCCATAAAAGGCCCAAAATCCACGGATATTTTTTTTTCTATAGGCTGATATAATCGCCCGCTTGCTGTCCAGTCGGCATAAATGATTTTCTTTCTTCCATAGGGGGAATCAAATTCTTGGTTCAATCCAATCACATGTGAACGGAATGGTTGAAAATATTCTTCAAGGGTTTCCGGGAATCGAAACGTTTTACTTCCAATGTTGGCCTTGATCATTTGTTCCACACCTTACACTTTTTATACTGTATTCAATATATGCAAGGCTCTTTTCATAGTTTATTATTATTTTCAAACTTCAATATATAAAAAAGTAGCCTCAAAACGGGCTACTTTTTTATATTATGAAATGTATTCATAATGATTTTTTCCATTTAAAAGGCAAAATAGCCTATTTCCCTAGAAACCTTGCATTTAATTAATGAAATAGTGGTTATCTTTTTTCAACTCTTCCATCCGCATGGCGTGCGAATCTTCCTGACTCACGCTTATTTACAGGATCTGGACGGTCCCACGGCCAACCTCCAAATTGTGTATTTTGATAATCCCTGAATGCGTCGCGAATTTCCTGTTCAGTATTCATTACAAATGGACCATATTGTACGACTGGCTCTTGGATCGGCTCGCCCTCTAGGAGCAACATATAACTCTCAGATGACCCATTTGTAATCGTGATTTCCTGATTACCAGCAAGCTTTACACGGTGGTATGTTTCAATCGTTGTTTCCTCTATATTTAGTTTATCTCCCTGATAAAAGTATAAATTTCTCGTCATTGTTGCTGAAACTGACGGTAGGGTAAAGACTGCTTCCGGCTCCATATGAAGGACGTAGATCCCCACATGATGATTTTTATCACTTGCCCAAGAAACAGAGTTTGGTTCTAAACTAGACTTACCAAGCATATCTCCGGCAATCAGTCTTACGGTCGTTTTCTGTCCATTAGCAGCAGCCAATTGTACTTCTGATATATCCTCAGCCCATAACATTTTATATTCCGGGTCGGCGAATTTATCTTTTGCAGGTAGATTCAGCCATATCTGAAAGAATTCAAGCGGATTACCTTTGTCCTGATTGATAAGAGGAAACATTTCCGTATGCTGGCATCCTTTTCCTGCTGTCATCCATTGAACATCCCCATTCCCAAATCGGCCTGCGGACCCATATGAATCAAAATGATCAACCAAACCTTCAAGAGTGACGGTTACCGTTTCAAAACCCCTGTGGGGATGTACAGGAAATCCCGGAACCGTTGTGCCATGATACATTCTAAAACCATCACGTAACGTAAAATCCTCACCAAGATTTCTTCCTTCCAATGAAACGTTAGGACCCTGCTGGTCATTTCCTGAAGGATACGCATCTTTATGATGTACTGTCATAAGGAATGGATCTTCTGTCTCCCATGGAAATCCTAATTTTTGTATTTTCATGATTTTGCTATTCACTTCTATCTCTCTCCTTTGTAAGCCAGTTTTAGATGTATTTCAATATTTAAAAGAATAATACTTCTTTAATTTGCAGTTATTTAATCTGACTAGCACCAAGTCCAAGCCTTTTGAGAAGCTCCGTTAACTGTATTTTTTCCTCATTGCATATAAAGGACAAATTTTTAGATATGACTTTAACGTGTTGAGGAAAGATTTCTTTAAATAAACGCTGACCTTTTTCAGTTAAAACTACATTTGAAGCCCGACGATCTGTTAGACTTGGCTCTCTTTTTACGAATTCTTTCTTTTCTAGCTTATCTACAACGTAAGTGATGCTCCCACTAGGAATAGATAATTTTCCGCTAATTTTTTGGACCGTGTGGGCTCCCTTATTATAAAGAAGTTCCAGTACCATAAAGTTTTCTAAACTAATTCCGTGTTTTTCTACATCTTTTACAGCATGATTAAAAATCGTTTTGCTTGCCTTTAGCCAAATACGGAAAAGCCGTAAATCAATTTGACTTTGTTCATCGCCTTGATACATTCCCCCAAACCTCCTAATACGACAACTATAAACATTTCAATGATTATCTGCGTTTTTTGAATAAAGGATAATCAACTTCAGTTGGAACTTCAATTAGGAAGATTCTAAGGTCTGTATCTAAGGCTTGAATCGCTACTTCTCTACCCTGTCCTGATTGAACGATAACAAAATCCTTATGCGCAAAACGAGTTGGGTCATTCGCATCTAATGAAAAAGCCCCCTCGCCTCTGATGGCTAAACTAGCTAATGCTCGGTTTTGCGAAAGACTATGGGTATATACCATTCCTTTTGGAATGCGGATATCCCACATCCCCGCATCTGCCACAATTTTCATTGGTGAATCGTTACCTAGTATTGTCTTAATCGTCACACCATCTTGATCTATTACGGAAAAATCCTCAGAATTGTATTGGAAATAAGTTGGTGTACGTTTATTAGCCTGACTTAAATGTGGTTCAAACCAGATTTGAAAAATTTCCGATGGTTCTTTAAATACTTCTGCATGAGATACACCGGAGCCTGTCTGCATGAGCTGGGCGCCACCTTCAGCTACAACACTTTCTGTACCAAGTGTATCACGATGATACGCATTACCCTTGATCACATAGGTGATGATTTCAAAACCTTTATGTGGATGCAGACCAAGTTCTGCAGGTTCTTGAGAATGTCCCCAAGCCCAGTAAAACAATGGTCCCAGCCGATTGATGAGTGAACCTTCACCGGGAAAACCTATTGGCTTTTGCTCTTTTATCTTACCGCCATCGAATTGCCCAATCGCTTGATCCTGTGGTTTAATAATTTGAACTTCCATTTGTATCCCTCCTATTGATTAATTTGGCTATTTATCCAAATAAAGATTCTATTAAAGTTCTCCACATTTACCCTAATATCATTTATCTTGTTTTCGAGATAAATATATCCTAACACTAGGATATATTTATGTCAACAAAAAACAACCCAATTTATTTACTGAGTTGTTGTATATTTATCAGCTATTCATGATTGTCTTTTATTACACTACCCCCCTCCCCCTTTAGTTAATTAATAAAAAGACTTCCGAAGCAGCGATGTCTTATTATTTTGTTCTGTTCTAAAATTATTACAGATTTTGCGAAAAGAAAGCCCATTACGGTGCGTTAGCAACCCTTTTAAGGATGGGATGAATTTTCGCTCAAATGCGGTGTATAGATAAAATACCGAAGATACGTTCTATACATCAAGCATTTGAAATGGTATAATTTCCTATATAGGATGTTCTTTGAAAACTGAACATAAGTGGTTGTGACAGGAAAAACGTCTGTCACATAAAATGTTCAACGTTTTGCCGACCAACACTCTCCATAGAGAGAGTGCGGTATCGTAACCCTATAAAAGTATCGCCGATTGAACGGCGTAGTTGGCACAGACCTTGCCCTCTTGAAAGACTATCTTTCTCTCAAGAGTTGCTCACCCAAGTCTCTCCTCTGCCCCTTCTTATGGAAGATGGTAAGTGGGATGTTTGTGAGAAAGAACCCCATCGACTTTAGACTTGGGAGTGGTCAGTGTAATATGACTCTACTATTTTTCGATATCAAACTTTCCAAACATAGCAGACATCCAAATATTCGTTATAGATTGAGCGAATTCGACACTATGTTCAAGCATTTTTGTTTGAACTCTTATCGTTTCCTCACTATTTTTTATTATTCCTACAAAAAGAGATCTGAATAAAGAGAAGCCAATTTCTCCTTCAAATTTAGATTGATTGTACGCTTCTTGATTTTCATTTATATTTTGCTTTCTTTCTTGCATACTGTCCAAAGCATTCAAGTGATTTTTTTGATCTTTACCCGACATAGACCTCATGGCCATTGCAATAATTTCTTGTAATTCTTCCGATGGAAAATCCTTAATATTAATCCACCCTCGAGGATCGACATCATATCCTTTTATGCGTAAAGTTTCCTCATCCATATATTTACCGATAATATATCCATTTCCACTTGGATGCAATTGCTTGGCAATCATTTTACCCCTTTGTAAACTGTCAGGATAAAAATAATTGATTCGATTATTACTCATGGGTTTCTCTTGTAATTCCTCAAACGATCGAAAAATTGACTTTTTCTGTTCAAAACTTAACATTTACTTCTCCCCCAATGTACTCATCCATTACAAAAAATAATTAAAATTGTCTACCTTTTATATTTCTTCTCTCATCAAAAACTCTATTGCATATTCTACCGTTGCGCAATACTTCATTTGTATATTTTTAAACAAATTTGTAAATTTTGGTTAAATTTATAATATTTCAATGAATTTCAAGGACCATTTTCACCGTCTCAAATAGACTAAAAAAACAAAAAACAGTGGAAATCCATTTGGAAGTCCACTGCACGGTTATTAAATGTGCTGTTTGATTACTTGTTTCTTTTCTGTTTCAGCACCGGATAACATACGTTTTTTTTGAAGCTGAAATTTTACTGTTAAAGTCAGGATAATAACAGCAGGTACAAAAGTAACAATGTTTGTTAGTATAATGGCCAAATCATTCATCAGGAATCCATATATAATCCAAATAAATACCCCTATAGTAAATATAGAATACATAGGAATAGATATCCCTTCCGTACTTTTTGTTTTTATTACAGATTTTGCGAAAAGAAAACCCATTACGGTGCGTTTGCACCCCTTTTAAGGATGGGATGAATTTTCGCTCAAATGCGGTGTATAGATAAAATACCGAATATACGTTCTATACATCGAGCATTTGGAATGGTATAATTTCCTATATAGGATGTTCTTTGAAAACTGAACATAAGTGGTTGTGACAGGAAAAACGTCTGTCACGTAAAATGTTCAACGTTCTGCCGACCAACACTCTCCATAGAGAGAGTGCGGTATCGTAACCCTATAAAAGTATCGCCGATTGAACGGCGTAGTTGGCACAGACCTTGCCCTCTTGAAAGACTGTCTTTCTCTCAAGAGTTGCTCACCCAAGTCTCGCCTCTGCCCCTTCTTATGGAAGATGGAAAGTGGGATGTTTGTGAGAAAGAACCCCATCGACTTTAGTCGTGGGAGTGGTCAGTAGATAGGCCTGCGGTATGAATGAATAGCTTGTCAAAGCACCTGCTAAAATCCCAAATAATGTTATTCACATGAGGTCCTCCTATTAAAATACCAACTGTTTTTTATTGGATCACTTAAAATATTGCATAAATACATCTTTGAATCTGTTAGAATCAATTTCTTCTTTTATTACTTCCCCATTCATCCACTGTGTAAAGGAGGTATCCGTTAACGTAACGCTCCCATTAGTAATGAGTTTAGTAACTAGCGGACTCTTGTTAAAAGCCGACTTTGGATGTTCCATAATGATTTTTTGTACTTCATTCAGTTCATCCAGATCCCCCACAAGCTGTTGTGAATCGAAGGCATAACCTATTTTCCAATCCGCATCTTTATGTTTTAATTTTACATGTAAAATATGGTTTCCATGTACGCTACTTTCGTTTTTGATTTGAAACTCTCCATTAAAAGAACAAACAATCTCTCCTGTTAATGGGACCGGTTTTAAAGGCAGATTCCCTCCGAAGCCAGTATCAACTATATACTTTTTTTCATCATGCACTAATAAAATAGTAATATGCGTTCTCCCAATCGTACCCCATTCTTGGGCAGTATGATCGTAAACGACTCCTCGAACTAATGATACATCAAATCCATTGTCAAGTAAGAAAAAATACAGGGTTGTGTTCAATTCATAACAAAGTCCCCCTTCGTTTCGGACTAATATTTTATCCATTACATTTTCCTTAGTAATTTTTTCTGCAGAAGCATCAATGATACGCAAATTTTCAAATGGAATCACTGTAGCTGTTTTTTCAAGAATGTAATCAAGGTCTTTAAACGTTAATTCTTTATTTTCTGGGATTCCTATTCTTTGACGAAATAGTATATTAAACATAAGCTTCCTCCATTTTTTATGAACTTTTTTTATATTTCTACAGTATTCTCCATTTTCCTTTTTATTCTAGTAAAGTGTACATTGATATAAATAATAATATCCAATAAATTAAGTTTATAAAATAATAAAAGCAGTGTAATTTCAAATGTGAAATACACTGCTTTTTATTGTTGGTATAATCCATGTTCTCTGTCGATTGGTATCTAATAAGGGAACGGATTGATCGTTAATTTTCTCAGTCCGATTGCTGCGGCAACATAATCTGACCGTTCTTTTCATCGCTCAAAAGTGTATGCATAATTAGTTTAGACAATTGGTTTGGTTTATAAGGCTTTACTAAGTAATCCTGTGCTCCAAGGGAAAAACCGTATTCTTTTTCGTCAAGTGCAGTTGAAACGAAAATCGGAATATCCTTCCATTCTTCGCTTGCTTTCATTTCTTTCATAATTGTCCATCCATCTATTTCATCTTCAAGCATGATGTCAAGTACAATTGCATCAGGTGGCGATATTTTCATTTGTTCCAATGCTTTTTTACCGCTATTATGATAGCTTACATGAAACCCACAATCTTGCAACTCGTGGTTTAGAAGTTCTGCAAGGCTCAGGTCATCCTCAACGACCATAATCGTATACTTAAGCATGGGAGCAGCTTCATCCTCATTTTGTTTATTGACTTTCATCATTACTCGCGGAAAATTAGTAGTGAATATGCTTCCCTTCCCATATTCAGAACTTACTGAAATTACACCACCGTGCGCTTTGACAATCTCTTGAACAATAGCAAGTCCAAGACCTGTACCCCCGATTCTTCGACGGTCAGAATTATCGACCCTGTAAAATTGTTGGAATAAGTTAGGAATTGCATCTTTTGGTATGCCAAGTCCCTCATCTTTTATATCAATAGAAACTATGTCATTGTTGCCATAAATCCTGATTAATATGCTTCCTCCATTCGGAGAATATTTAATAGCATTACTCAATAAATTTGTAAAAACCTGTTCTATTTTAATCCGGTCTCCTAAAATGATTGTATCCTCTAATTCAACTGATAGATCAATACTGTGCATAGAAGTGTTGACTTCTTGAAGCTTTATTACATTTTGTAAGATGGATGTAATGTCTATAAATTTCTTTTCATACGTCTGTTTTCCCGATTCCATTCTTTGAATATCAAGAAAATCATTAATTAAGGCCGTTAGACGTGTTGCCTCATTATATATTGTTTGCAAATACTTTGTTTTGCGTTCCGGTTTTAATTCTCTAGTTAATAACAATTCTGTAAAACCGAGAACACTTGCTAAAGGTGTTCTTAGTTCATGACTGACGGTGCTGACAAATTCGGACTTCATTCGAGCCATTTCATATTCTTTCGTAATATCACGATGAACAAGCAATGTTCCACTATTCCCATCGTTGTCTTGAAGCATCAAACAATATACTTGAATTACTTGATTACTTTCATTCATCTGGTAAATAAACGAGTGCTCTTCATCAGGAAGGCTCGTTGCTGCTTTAATTACTCCCTCCAATAATTCAATAAAATCATCCTCTTGAATTTTTTCCGCCATGATCCTGATCCACTTATCACGTGAAAGTCCAATCATTTCTTCAATTGAATAACTACTTTTAAAAATTTTAATTAACTGCTGATTAGCCTGAACAATTTTACCTTCCTGATCGATGAGTTGGATCCCTTCCTGCACTGTATTCAAGATATCCTGGTTTAAACGTCGGTTCTCCTCAGACTGTTCATAAAGCTTGATTTTTTCAAGAGAAATTGATATTTGTCGAGCCAGTGTTTCATACTCTACTTGCTCCTCTTCCGAAAAAGGTTCATCGTACCGACTAAAGACCATAATCGCGTTCACTTCCTGTAAAGCAGACAGGATAGGAAGATACAAGTCATAGCTATAATTCAATGTTTCATGAAACCCCTTTTCCGGAGCACTCTGCTCCCGCTTTACTGTGAACGCCTTTTTGTAAGCAACTAACCGCTGATTCAAGCCGCTATTCAAATTATGCCGGAATTGTTCGACACCGTATTTGGAAACTCCAAACGAAGCAAACGTGTCTTCATTTAGGAAGGTAATTAACCCCTTATCTGCTCTAATGACTTTACACATACTCTCAACGATACTTTGAAGTACTTCCGCCTTATCAAGTGAAGTAGATATGCCGTTTATTAATTCATTTCTTCGAATTAGATTTTGTTCGTTTTCCGTTAACATTTCAAGAGTAACCTGAAGTTCAGTTTGCTGAGCCTGAAGCTCCTCTTGTTGCGCAATTAGTTCTTCGTTATGAGCCAACAAATCTTGTTCTTTCTCCTGAATACTATTCACCATCTTCTGGAAAGCAACAGATAAGGTACCTAGTTCATCTTTTCGATTCTCATCCACTTTTATAGCTGCATCTCTACCAGCAGCAATTTCATTGGCTGAAAAGGTAAAATCAGCGAGTGGTTTTCCAACATTCCTGATGATCCTTTGGATTGTGAATAGTAAGAGGATCAAAAATAGAATAAAAAAGGTAATGACACTGTTTTGGAGGAAAGATTGCTTCTTTGTTAGTTTTATAGAATTATTAGTGAGTTCCTCTTCAAGTAGAGTGCTCAAGGATTTCGTCTGCTCAGTAAATTCTTCTACCTTATAATAGAGCGTCACTTATTAGTAAGATCCACACTCGGATCGTGATTTTTTTCATAATTATTTATAATTAGCGGAAGTACATCATTAAAATAATAAATTGATAAAGTTATCAATAACTTGATAACTAGACCTTTCCTCCTCGGATTCAATCAATTGATGAAGATCGGTCATTTGTTGTCTAAGTTCACTTTCTAGATTAAGTGCTTCCTCTCTATCCTTCGGCACTCTAACAGCTATAGAATCTGGCATGACTAAAATGTCCGCATTAAACTGGCCATAAATGTAATTGACGATTTGCTGTTTATCTTCAATATTCTCTCGCTGTTGAATATATTCCTCATGCATTTTATGCTGAAAATAGTATAAGAACCCAATCCCTATAATAAAAAAGAGTAAACATATTCCTAACAATGATAAAACCTGGCGGGATAAGGATTTATTAAAATAATTATATATTTTCATTAAGAATATCCTCAACTAATCCTAAAAGTTTTAAAGGACTGAACGGCTTAGCCATAAAATAATCGGCACCTGCTTGTAAGATTCGTTCCTGTTCATAGGCCTGATTCTTCGCTGAAAGCATTAGGATTTTCGTATGCTCCATTGTTTCAGCATTCCGCATTTTCTCAATAATTTCAAGCCCTGTATAAACAGGCATCATATAGTCTAGGATGACCAAATCATAGTGATTGTTTTGCAAAAAATCCATAGCCTCACTGCCATCAGCCGCTTCATCGACAATGTAATCTTCATCTTCTAATGTATCTACTATAAGCATGCGGAGCACTTCTTCATCCTCAGCCAATAAAATTCGTTTCAATGTTAACCACCTCTAAACTCTATTCTTAATATTTTTTCATTTTCTATTAGAAACCTTTTAACGATTCCTATTGATCGTTTCTATCAGACAACCCATTCAACAAGCAAGATTCAAAGGAAATATCATAATGTAAACTGTGAAACACTTAAAAAGTAATTTTTGAACGAACACTCATTTCATCCGTTCTAGTATTCTTTCAATTCTTCCTTGGAGCTCTGTGACGCTAAATGGTTTTGTTACATAATCATCGGCTCCAAGCTTTAAAGCACGTTCTATCTCATTTTTGCTTTTTCTCCCTGTAAGCATTAATACCTTATATCTGTGTGCATTTATTCCTTGTTTGACTTTCTGAAGAACCTCTATTCCATCCATAACCGGCATGACACCATCTAGGATTAAGAAATGGTTAACATCCTCATTTGCATGTTCTGATTGTAAAAAGGATGGTCCATTTTCAAATACTTTAATGTTTAATTCTAAATCGTCAATAGGTAAAGATTCCATAATTTGGGCTAGTAGAGTCCGAATGATGATATCATCATCGATAATTGAAATATTTAGCATGCTCTTTTTATAAGCATTAAGTGTCATCTGTGAACATTCGACCCTCGCTCGTCCGAGGCGTTTTGCTTCATACAATGAACGATCCGCTCCTTTTAAAGCTTCCTCCACAGTAACGGCTTCGTCCTTTACCGTAAATACCCCCGCTGAAAATGTGACTGAGAAGTTCATTTCTTTACAAGTAAATACAATTTGCGAAAAACCTTTAATTAGATCATTTAACCGTCCCTTCGCTTCCTCATTTGTGGTTTTTGGAAATACGATTACAAACTCTTCTCCTCCATACCGATAAATCATATCCAAACTACGGATATTTCCTTTAATATATTGTGCAAAATCCCGAAGCACTCTGTCACCCATAAGATGACCATATGTATCGTTTACTTTCTTAAAAAAGTCAATATCAAGGATACAAACTGAAAACGTTTGCCCTGATCGTTTAAAATCTTGGAAAAAACGAGGCAAACTGTTTACAAGGAATTTTCTATTATAAACCTGGGTCAGTTCATCAATTAAAACAGATTGATCAAAAATTTTCTTTCGCTGCAAATGCCGCCCGACTTTTACAACAAACTCTTCAATATCAATAGGCTTTTTGAAAAAGTCATCTGCTCCCTCTTGATAAGCTTTTATACGTACTTGCTTATTGTTTTCGATACTGATCATAATTGTCGGAATAAAGTATTTTTCATTATGCTGCTGAATCTCCTGGAGCACTTGAAAACCATTTTTCTGTGGTAACTGAATATCAAGAATTAGGCAATCAGGCTTCATTTCGAAATACTGTTTCACTGCTTTTTCAGGATTTGTATTGAGTCATAACCATCCAGCCCTTTTCTTCTAAAACATCTTTAAGGAGAATAAGCATCGAAACATCATCATCTATTATTTGAATTAGAGTGGTGCACTAGAATTATCGACTGGTTCATCTAGAATGACTAATTCATCAAAATTTTCATATTTATATGTAAGTTCAATTAAAGCGAATAGGAAATTTTTTAATTCAATTTTATCCCATTCCTTTTCACTTTCTTTATTCAACTTATTTAATAGCTCTTCTGAAAGCTGCATTAAACCGTCAAGTTGTAGTGTTCCCGAAGTCCCTTTAATAGAGTGAAGAAACCGATACACTTCCTGAGCTGGCACTTTTTCATTCCGCTCCAAATATAACCATTCAGATAACTTATTTTTAATATTTTGAAATAAATGATTTTTATATTTTTGAAGATCCATCAATATCCCCTTTCCTCACCTATTGTTCATTATTTACTACGATACAAAATAAAGTCTGCAATTCAATACTATACTATTATATTATAACAAAATTCGACATTTTATGTAACCATTAAATATAAGAACAATTAGTTGGAAATTTTATAGTATACTAGTATTATAAGTATAACTTTTTAATAAGCAATATAGATAAAAACATAAAACATATGACATGCAAAATTACTCTAGGTCATTACTACACATATAGTAATGACCTAAAAAAATATGCTTTTTTCTGATATGTAAAAATAATCATTTCATGATCTGTTGTTTAATTCTATTCATTAAGTGAGGTTAGTTATCATAATGAAAAAATTTTTTCAAAAGAATAAAATTCACTCCAAAGCCAGTGAGGAAGATTTTAATCCACAAATCCATGATCACCTAAATTCAGTTGTTAAATTAGACATGAATGGGTACCTTGTTTCTTATAACCAAGCATTTGCTAAACAATATGGATATAATGAGCAAGATTTCAAGAAACCCTTTCTAGATGTATTCATTAAATATGAGACATTTGAACAAAAAAATTATTTTGAAAAATCTATTTTAGGCAAGACGCAAAGATTCAATGCCTTAGGTCTCCACAAGAATGGGAAGACCTTTGATATCAATGTCACACTTATTCCAATAAAAGCGAAAGCTGGCATACATGTTTATGTAATAGTAAAAAATATTGAAGAATTTAAAGAACAGGAAAAAGAGTTGCATATATTAAAAAAAATGGATGATACATTTAATAACCTTGAAAATATTTGCAACTTTCAATACGATGCAATTAACGATTTCCATTATTACTCGAAACAATTCCCTATTATATTTGGTATAAAAGAAGGAAAAAGTTTTACACCAACACTTAAACAACTATTACAGTATGTTCATTCTGACGATCGGGATCGAGTAAAAGATACCATTCAAAACGCATTAAGTAATAAGACTGGGTATCACATAGAGTATCGATTACTTAGAAGAGATCAGACCGTCCGCTATGTTTATGAAAAAGCAGATATTCTTCTGGATAAAAGAGGATTTTCAGAGGGACTAATTGGATATATTCAAGATATTACAAATAGCAAAGTTTCCGATAATGTATTAAAAAAAGAAAAGCAGTTAACTCAGCTTTATGACAACCCTTATGTTGGCATTTGGTCTGAGCATACTCAAACAGGTGAACCGATAACCTGTTCTAGAGGTATTGAACATATAAGTGGTTATTCAGTAGAAGATTTTAATAATGGAATTCAGTGGCCATCTATTATTCACCCGGAGGATGTACTGCAATATTGGGAAAACCAGGATACATTAGAAGCAGGAAAGATCCTTCGCCATCAATATCGCATAATTCATAAGAATGGTGACATTAGATGGGTGCAAGATTATACAATTCCTACATTAGATGCTAATGGAAAGCTCATTCAACTAAATGGGCTAACTTCAGATATTACGGAGCAAAAAGTATTAAAGGAAAAAATTAAGTACTTGTCTCATCATGACCATTTAACTAAACTGCCAAATCGACAAAAGGCTTATGAAAAGATACAGCACCTAATTGATGAGTACGCTAATACTAATCATCAATTTGCTGTCATGAAATTTGATATTGATCGTTTTAAATATGTAAACGATACGCTCGGGCACCAAGTTGGAGATGAATTGTTAATACAAATTGCTGATCGCCTTTCTAAACATGTAACGGCTCATGATATGCTTGCTCGCCACGACGGAGATGGATTTATCGTATTAATAGCAAACATGAAATCAATTGCGAACCTGGAAATAATAGCTAACGAAATGGTTGCGTGTATAAATAAACCATTCTTTATAAAAGAGTATCAATTATATGTCACAGCAAGTATTGGGATTAGTACATATCCTGAAAATGGAGTTAGTAACCTAGAATTATCAAGAAATGCCAATCTAGCATTGTATAAATCTAAAAAAAGTGGAAAAAACAATTATCATATTCTCTCTCATTCAAGTAGTATTCAGTCCTATAAAACCTTTAGCCTTGGACGAGATTTAAAAAAAGCAGTGGAAAATAACGAAATGATCTTATATTATCAACCTCGAGTCGCCACTCATTCAAATCAAATAATGAGTGCAGAAGCTCTTATCCGTTGGAATCATCCCGAATGGGGTCTTATTTCCCCCCACGAATTCCTCACGATAGCTGAAGAAAATGGTTTAATTACGGAGATAGATGATTGGGTCTTAAAAGAAGTATGTAATCAAATAAAAAAATGGAAAAAGCAGCAACTACCGACTGTCCCTATTTCCATTAATATGTCTGCTATTCATTTTATGAAAAAAGAATGGCCTAGTACAGTCGCAAAGTTCATTCGTGAAGCAGACATTGATCCATATGATTTAGAATTTGAAATTACTGAAACCTCGTTGTTGAATAATAAAAACATGGTAAAACAGACAATTGATTCCTTAAGAGAATTGGGAATTAAAATTGCATTAGATGATTTTGGACAGGGCTATTCTTCCCTAGCCTATTTAACCCAATTTCCATTTGATGTTATTAAAATTGATAAATCATTCATACAGAACATGCACCATAACGATCGAGACTTATTTGTCGCAAAATCGATTATTTATTTGGCAAAAGGATTACAAGTAAAAGTAGTTGCAGAAGGTGTGGAAACCATTCAGCAATTAAAAATACTACAAAAAGAGCAATGCAATGAAATTCAGGGCTATTTATTTAGCCGCCCTGTTCCAACTAATGAGTTTGAAACCCTTTTACAAAAAAGGATATTGCCACCACTAGATCCTAAATTAAAGGCAAAGCAAAACAAACGAAAACATGACCGTATTTATTTCCCCTATCCACTTGCGGCTGATATGACGCTTGTATCAATTGCAGGCCGTAGCATGCAATTAGGAAAATCAAGTGTATTAGTTGAAGATATGAGTATTGGCGGTCTACGTTATCTTTCATCACTTAAATTACCTGTTAGAGGGGATATTCTATTTGAGTTTGAAACCGAAATCCTTGATAAGACCATTAAATTGAATGGAAGTATTGTTTGGAAAGAAGAAATAAACGAAGATCTAACAGAATACGGCATTAAGTTTATCATTGGTCAAGACGAACAAACTTCTCTTGCTAGACTGCTTAATTCTTTTGATAAATTATTAAAACATAGCACAAGCTTGCCTTCCTATAAAATGGTAAAAGAAGATAGGAGTCAGTATTTCAAGAAGATCATGTAGTAACCTGCTATATCATCTTTCATTAATCTTGGTTTTAAAAATATTTTTGAATGATATCCTTACTTTATTTTTGATGAAATATGTTGAAATATTAGAATTTAGTAACCATACCCGAAACCAACTTGAGGAGCAATTACTAAGCATCGCTGCATGAAGCCAAACCCCAGGAAGTAAACAATGTCTTTTTAAAAAGAAACATTGTTTACTTCTATTCTTATGATTTAAGAAACTCCCTTCGTCCCAAAAATGTATGGACAATTCCATCACCTTAACACACCTTTGCCTTCTGCCACTGCTTCAACTCAATAATAATGATTGAATGGGACCACTTATTAGAAACTAATTCCTTCCAATATATTTTTCAAGAAAGTCAGCCAACTGAGAGTAAGCATATATCTGACTTTCATGCTTTACTAACTTATGACCCTCCTCTTTGATACGAATATACGTAACAGGATGATTCTCGCTTCTTAAGTTTATTTACCATCTGCTCTGATTCTTCAATTGGGACACGCGGGTCATTTACTCCATGAATCACCATAAGCGGAGATGTGATTTGATCCGTATGATTCAGAGGATCAATTTGTTCAAAAAATTCCCCATCTTTTTCAATCGTTCCATATTCATCCTCTCTAAGCTTCTTCCGCCAAGGACTTGTTGTTTGTAGGAACGTTCGTAGACTTGATATTCCTACGATATCAACGGCAGCCGCCCACAAATTAGGATAGTGACTAATAGCCAAAAGAACCATAAATCCACCGTAACTGCCTCCCATAACCGCTATCTTACTAACATCAACATTCTTATCTGTTTTCAGCCATTCCACTAAAGAAATAAGATCTTGCACAGCATCCATACGTTTACGAACATCATCTAAATGAGTATACGTTTTGCCGTAACCTGTACTGCCGCGAACATTTGGCGTTACCACTGCATAACCGAGGGTTAAAAAATATTGCAAAAGCGGATTGTAAGTGGCGCGACTTTGACTTTCCGGGCCACCATGAATATATACGACGACAGGATGTTTCTCAGCCGCAGATGTCGGTTTATAGTAAAAAGCAGGTATTTGTAGATTGTCAAAGGAACAAAAGAATATTTGTTTAGGCTCAATTAATTTCCGCTCAAGCATGGGGATGCAAGCAGCATATGTGAGCTGTTCTGCCTTAAGGGCTTCAAGTTCAAGCTCCCATATATCAGATGGGTGTGCAGGTCCGTTCAATATATAGAGAAGCTTTTGATTATTTGGTGAAAATTTGAGATTCGTGATGACTCCCATTGGCGTTTCCCATGTATAAAAGGTACTTATATCTAAGTCTAGTAAATACCCTTTGGATATTCCCCCCTCATTGATGGTAAAAGCTAATTGATTTTTTTCCTTATTCATGACTAGCCCCTCAAAATCCCAATTTCCCTGCTCCAGCCAAGTGAAATGTTTAGTGGATAAATGTATGCATGCTAGTCCAAAGAATTCACAGTCTTTATTTGATAATAGATAAATATGATCTCCATATTTATTAAAATGGACATCCTTAAAGCTTGCTTCTCCTGAATGTTCTGTTATCCAGTCCATGCCTCCAGTTAACAGGGAAAATACACCTAAATCATGATCAAGGGGAGTGTTTGTTCTTCTAACCAATAATGAATTCCCGTCAGGAAACCATTTCAGAACGGAAAATGTTCCATCTTGGGCAAAAATGAGGCAAACTTCAAGAGTCTCAAGATTTTGGATATAAATATCAAAAAATGCTTGATTTCGTCGATTGCTAGACCAAGCAATCCATTTTCCATCTGGAGAACTTCCACCATACAAATGAACATGTTGTGGAGAGTTTGTCAGGGCGATCAGCTCTCCATCCTTCTTTAATAAGTACAATTGCTCCCTTTCGTTCCCAGAAGCATCCATCCCGATAATCAAATCCGATGTACCAGAAACATATTTTATGAAAGTGATTCTTTCCTTTGTAAAAGAGGATTGTGCTAGCCGTCTATCTTCTCGATCGTACTCCCATACCTGTGGCAATCCCGTATAATCAGAAAGAAAACTTATCTTTTTTCCATTAGGTTCATATTCAAGATTTGTCAACGTACGAACATGCACATAAGGGTCTATACTTATTTCATCCATTTCATTACCACCCATCATCTAAATTGAACTTCATAATTGCCTTAATAATCCTAAGTCATATGGGGAAAAATATAAATAACTCCTTATGATCTAAATTGATATATCCAGATGGGATGTGAAAAATTATGAGTATTATTGAGGTTCTAGTAAAAGTAGTTATTTCTTTTGCTGTTTTACTTTTAATGACCCGTATTATGGGGAAGAAACAAATAGGTCATTTAACATACTTCAACTATATAACGGGAATTACGATCGGTGCTGTCGCTGCTGCCATAACAATTGACCCAAGAATTGATATGGCGGATGGATTAGTCAGTTTAATCGGTTGGTCTTTACTTACTTACCTAATTAGTTATTTGAATTTAAAATCTCCAAAGGCTCGTATCATCCTCGACGATCAACCTACTATTTTAATTAAAAACGGATTGATTTTAGAAAAAGCAATGGCCAGTATGAGACTGAACATGGATGATCTCAGCATGTTACTGCGAGAAAAAAACATATTCTCAACGAATGAAGTGGACTATGCCATTTTAGAACCAAACGGACAGTTGTCCGTTTTAAAAAAAGTTGAACAGCAAACTGTTACTAAAAAGGATTTACATATTGCGACTATAAAACCATTATATATACCTACAAAAGTTGTTGTAGAAGGAAAAATAAATCTTACTAATTTAAGTGAACTGAATTTAACCCAGAATTGGTTGGAAAAGCAATTACAACAATCTGGAGTAAACCTGCAAGATGTATTTTACGCAGAGTTACAAAGTGATGGCACTTTATATATAGATAAAAGACAAGAAAAATGATCAGTCAGTAAATTTTGTTTAGATAACCAAACATTTCTTCCATCGTTTATAATAATCATATTCATATAATATTAGGGAGGGATTATTATTAATCTGAAAGAAAAGGCAAAAAACCTTCCCACTGTACCTGGAGTATATCTAATGAAAGATTCTCGCGGCAGTATCATCTATGTTGGAAAATCAAAAAGTTTAAGAAATAGAGTTCAAACATACTTTCAAAACTCAAAGGATCACTCTAATAAGGTTGAAAAGCTTGTAAAAAATATAAAGGATTTTGAATATATTTTAACGGATACAGAATTTGAAGCTCTCTTACTTGAATGTCAATTAATCCACAAATTAAAGCCCATGTATAATTCTATGATGAAAACGCCAAAATCCTATACCTATATAGTAATCAATCTAAATGAAGATTTTTCTAATATACAAACGACAAGTCACAAGAATGAAAATGATGGCAATTATTATTTCGGTCCTTTTACAAGTAAGAATACAGTTGAAAAAGCAGTACGGGGGTTAAAGGAATTTTTGCAGATTGACTGTACGTACACATCAAAACGAGTTACACCATGCTTAAACTATACCCTAGGTTTATGCATTGGTATGTGTCTTGGAAAATTGGACGTAACTAATCAATATCATGCCATACTAACCAACATCATCGCTCTACTGAATGGAACGGATAAAAGTATACTAAAAGATATGAAGAAAAAAATGTTATATGCTTCGGAGAACTTTGATTTTGAAGCAGCTGCAAAATATAGAAACTATATAGAGGCAATCACGTCGCTCTTAAAAAAAGAAAAAGTGATTAAATTCACTAAAAAAAATAAAAATATAGTCATGATTGAATCCTTAGATGGACACACGATTAAACTCTTTCTGATCAAAGGAGACAAGGTTCTTTTTCGTGAAAAATATCAGCTAGAAAGTAGTAACCTGGAATCACTGCATGCTCAAATTAAGTCAAATATCATCACGTTTTTTAACCTAAAAACAAATCAGTCACGTAAAGAAATCAGTAAAGATGAACTAGATCACGCTCAGATTATTTATAGCTATATAAAAAGCAATAACAGCAACTTTATAACAATTCCAAATATATGGATTAAGTCAAAGGAACATGATCGGATTGATTTAGCAATTACCGAATTACTAATCCTAACCGCTCGCCCATGATGAAAAAGTCAAATATGAAATACAATCATCCTTACTTTTGAAAATTTTTTGATCGTTTTCGATTCTTTGCCGATGCTAGATAGGATCACGAGTCACAAAGGTGTTCACCTCCTTTCTATATATCGGCAAAATGATGTTTGGCTTAATCGTGTGAATCCGCCGTTCACACGATTGAGCCAAACATCAACTAAGTAATATAAGGTAGCCTTATAATCGTTTGGTAAGACTAGCGTCAATTGGAGTTTCCAAATAGCAATGTTATCTTTTAAAAAGCGAGCATCTTAACCATCTTCTTTTCTTCGTAATTGACTTGAGTGATAAAGACATTGTTAACAAAATGTTCATCAAATTAAAGATAGATGCACCCCTATATTTAATAAAATAAATTTGGAGTTTTAAAACATTAGAAAGGACATGGATTATGCCTTATAAATCTCGAACTGAATCTACTGAATTACTAATTTTAGGATCCTTAAACATTCGGATGAATTTGTCTGACAAAGACAGGCAGCATTATTTCAATCTTAAAAAGGGCTATGAAGGGGAGGTAATATTTGATTCATTAACAGAAAAGCTCCAGTGTGAATGCCTTATATTAAATGACTTACTACTAAAAACTAATAACACCATGTTTCAAATTGACTCACTTATTATGATTTCTGAAACCATTTACCTTTTCGAAGTGAAAAATTATGAAGGAGATTTCTATTACGAATCTGATAGAATCTATAAGAAACCCAAATCTGAAATTAATAATCCACTACACCAATTGAGTCGAAGCGAATCCTTGTTACGCCAGTTACTCCACAAGCTTGGATTTAATCCCTCTATTGAAGCTTCGGTTGTTTTTATCAATTCTGAATTTACTTTATACCAAGCACCTCTCGATAAACCATTTATTTTCCCAACTCAGGTTAATCACTTTCTAAACAAACTAAATACTACACCCTCGAAGTTAAATGGAAAGCACAAGATGCTAGCTGACAAATTAATTTCGCTTCATATTAAAAATTCTCCTTTTAGTTTGCTACCATCCTATGATTATGATCAATTGCGAAAAGGAATCACTTGTCAAGAATGCCAATCATTTTCAATCTCTGACGAAGGACAGAATTGTGTTTGTAAGGAATGTGGGCACGAAGAAATAGTTTCAGCATCCGTGATGCGAAGTGTGAAAGAATTTAAACTACTTTTTCCTAATCGAAAAATTACTACATCTGTAATACATGATTGGTGTAAAGTAGTAAATTCCAAAAAGAAGATAAGGAGAATACTAGGAGAAAACTTTACTATCGTAGGTGGTCGTCGTTGGTCCTCCTACCAATAAAAAACAGATTAATAATAATCTGCTTTTTAAACTACATCATTACTTAGGTCAACTTTACCTAACTATTCTTGAATTTTGTCCTTTAGAACCTTTCTATTGGCCTCACCTCTTGCTTGCTTCATGAATTTTGTCCTTTAGAACCTTTCTATTGATCTCACCTCTTGTTTGCTTCATGAATTTTGTCCTTTAGAACCTTTCTATTGGCCTCACCTCTTGCTCGCTTCATGAATTTTGTCCTTTAGAACCTTTCTATTGATCTCACCTCTTGTTTGCTTCATGAATTTTGTCCTTTAGAACCTTTCTATTGGCCTCGCCCCTTACTCGCTTCATGAATTTTGTCCTTTAGAACCTTTCTATTGGCTTCACCTCTTGCTCGCTTCTTGAATTTTGTCCTTTAGAACCTTTCTATTGGCTTCACCTCTTGCTCGCTTCTTGAATTTTGTCCTTTAGAACCTTTCTAAAGAAAAACCGTATCTATTCACATTTAAATCATTTTAACTAAAAAAAGTATCATCTCTCAAATGCTTGAGAGATGATACTTTAAAGAGAATTGATTAATCCCGTTCCACACACTTATGAAATTAAATACGTGTATCCACGAAACCACAGAAAGCATCAACAGGACTTACACCTTTAAATTCAGATCTTCCCATTAATTTTTCTACTAATACTTCTAGCGTTTGTTTTCTACTATCATACGCATTGATGTATGTTTTCACTTGTGGTACATCTGCTAAATGGTATGGATATTGAACAGAAACGAAAATCGTTGGAACTTCATGTATATAGAATGGAATATCTGGTGTACCTTTACTTGCTGGCCATACGATTCTTTGTACTGTTCCTGGATTAACATTGGCAAGATTGATGATCAGATCATAATTATCTGTCAACTCAGTTATCGGTCTCTTTTGTGCATATACATTTGCAATAGCAGCTGCTCTTTCTTCTTCTGGAAGTTTCATAATTTTCTCTTCCGTTGATTCCCAAACGGTCACTTCGAAACCTTGTGCTTCCAACAATTCTTTCATGATATCGACAACTTTTTCTTTTCCGCCAAGCATTGCACCGAATCCACCTTGTACACCTTTTACGTCTACTAATAATACGCGTTTGTACTTTTCAGGAGTTACTGGCCAGATTTCTTGTTTGTCTTTTACTAAGGTAATGGCTTGATCAGCAACTTCTTTGAACAATGCTTTGTTTTCTGGAAGGCCAATTTTTGCCATTGCTTCTTCTTTCGGTGGAAGAATTTCCGTTTTTGCTTTTTTATGAAGACCTAACATCGCCTTTAAGCCTAAAATACGTTCTAAAGCTTCTTGTAGGCGGTCTTCAGTAATGATTCCTTCTTTATATCCGTTCATCATAGATTCGAAGTCTTCATCTGGATCATTAAAGAATAAGAATAGATCACAACCAGCAGCAATTGATGTAGGAAGTAGTTGACTTCTCTTCATTGCGCCAGTCAAACCTAGCATGTGGCTAGCATCTGTTACAACAACACCATTGAACTCTAATTTTCCACGTAATAAGTCTGTCATGATTCCTTTAGAAAGAGTAGCAGGTAAAAGCTCTTCATCTTTCAATTCAGGATTAAAGAATTTTTCATAAGCAGGCATATGGATATGACCAGCCATAATTGATGGTAGTCCTGCTTCGATTAAGCCTTTATACACTTTTCCATATGTTTTGTCCCATTCTTCAGTTGTTAAACTATTCACACTGAATGATAAATGTTGATCGCGTTCATCGATTCCATCACCAGGGAAATGTTTCGCTGCTGGAGCAATACCACTTTCTTGAATACCCTTCATGTAAGCCAAGCTTAGTTCTAATACCTTATCAGGATCAGATCCAAATGAACGACTTGAAATAATTGGGTTGCGCCAGTTATAGTTAATATCTACGATTGGAGCAAAACTCCAGTTACATCCAATAGCAGCCGCTTCTACACCAGAAACTCTACCCATTTCATAAGCATATTTCGCATCATTTGTTGCCCCAATTTTAACCTCTAAGCCAACTTCTGTTCCATCTGTACAAGCTCCATTACCACCAGCTTCTGTATTCGCTGCGATTAGCATTGGGATTTTGCTGTTTTCTTGAAGAATTTTATTTTGTTCATATACGTCTTCCGCTTTCCCCGGATTATAACGAACAGCACCAATATGATAATTATCTAAAACACTTGTTAAGTATTCTTTATCACGACTAGATCCCATATTTACGAATAATTGACCAATTTTTTCTTCAATTGACATAGAATCAATTGTTTCTTTAACCCAATTGATATCTTCATTATTTAATAAATATGGTTTTGCTTTTAAGTCTACTTTTGTCATAAGATAATTGCTCCTTTTATTATTAGTATTTGAATGTACTATTTGCATCTCTTGATCAACATCTTTGAATAAATATTCGAGATAATGAAACCTGAATTTTTTGTGTGCAATCGTTTTCACAAATAATTCTTAAATATTTAAGAAAAGATAACAAATATGTATATGAAAGCTTTCAAGAGATAATAGATTACACTAGTATACTAGCATATCAATAAACAATCTTCTACCTTTTTCGAAAGCGGTAACAAAAAATACACATTTTCTTCAATTACTGATTTTCTTACATTTTCATAAAAAAAGATGAGATGATCATTTTTAATGTTCACTTCTTTTTTGCCCTTTTTATAAAGTGTTAACACTTTATAATATATTCAAAGATACCCTCTTTTTCTTGTTCTAAGTAATCAGACATTATGTGTCAATAAACCAAGCGTCAATTTACAGAGTTAATTTGATGCCTGGTTATTCCAAAATTTATAGATCATTTCTTTAAAAAGCTCATTCAAATCTGTGTTCTTTTGCTTAGATATCCATTCGATTTGGTCGATTGGCAAATTAAGTTTTAAAGTGACTTTTTCATTTGGCATTTCAACTTTCCTAATTTCTTCAATTGTAATACCTTCTTCTATATTGGGGAAGAATGAATCGTTTTCAGTCACTCTGTCAAAATCATAATATTCTTCTAAATCATTCACTTCACAATATAAATTAAGCTGAGGTAAACCACCAGACCAAACTTTTAGATGCATGATGGAATTAATGATTCTACCATCTTGCAATTCAATCTCGATAATTAAAGTTTCCTCATTTTTATATTTTTTTACAATTACCTCGCTGACAATTAAATCTAATTCTAAGGTATTCCTATCATTTGTGATGTATAAATAGATTGCAGTTTTAAACACATAGATATTTTCGCCATCAATCTTTACCGATTTAATCTCTACCACGAAAGATCCCTCCCACATCTTCATTTTACAATAGATATGAAATTGTTGCAGAATTTAATGCTGATTGCTAATCTAACAATCTTCTAGAACAGAGACAGTCTGACTGTTGAATCCTTATGAATTCATCCATGAATATTAGAGTCTGATGCTAATTGTTTGACATTTATACTTCAGTCATATATTATTATTTCGAGATATTGGAATTAATAAAATCAAAGGAGATTAACAGTATAATGAATGTATTAGTAGTAAAAGCAAATAACCGTCCAGCTTCAGAAGCAGTATCTAGTAAAATGTATGAAACTTTCATGGAGAACGTTGAAGGTGTAAACGTAACAACTTATGATGTCTTTTCAGAAGATATGCCCTACTTCGGTCAAGATTTATTCAACGCTTTCGGGAAAGTAGAATCAGGCGAAGAAATGACAGACATCGAACAACGTATTTTAGCTGCAAAACAAAAAGCAATGGATGCCTTAACAGCTGCAGATGTAGTTGTATTCGCATTCCCATTATGGAACTTAACCATTCCAGCTAAATTACAATCATTCATCGACTATGTATACCAAGCTGGTTATACATTCAAATATGACGAAAATGGTCAATTAGTCGGCTTAATGACGGATAAAAAATTCATCGTGTTAAGCGCACGCGGCGGCGTCTACTCAACACCTGAGATGGCACCACTAGAAATGGCTGCTACTTATATTAAAAACATTTGCGGCGGCGTATTCGGCATGCAGCTCGTAGACGAAGTCATTATTGAAGGCCATGCTGCAGCAGCAGATCAAGCCCAAACGATTATTTCAGAAGGTTTAGAAAAAGTGGCAGCAGTTGCAAAAAATTTATCAGCCGTAACTGCTTAATGTTTAGACCTTGTTAAAGGATTTTGTTAATTTTTGGCTCATTTCGTTAGAGACCGTTGTCTCTAACGATTGTAATCTTTACTAAAATGAGTCAAAAATCGTTATATCAACAAAAGTGATTAACTAAGCAATGATTAAAAAAAGGTAGTAAAATCTAATGTAATAGATTTTACTACCTTTTTTTACTTAACTTTGTTGATTTTACAACATTGAGCTTTTCTTATACCCATAACAACATATCTTTTTCAGAGTCTAATGAGTATATATGATTTACAATTTCTTTCTGAACCTCTCATGACTGAAGTCACGAGGTTCTAAGGTACTGACTGTGCTTTTATTGGATGACTTCTTGCAAGCAAGAGGCTAACACCAATCACTGGCTCAGTTTCCCTTAGATTTTCATGGACAAAGATACCTGTGTATCCATTAGCGCCCTGTTGGCCCGATTCAAGACCATTTTAGATTGAACGTTGAAGATTTTACGTGGCAAACGTTATCTTTCGTTTCTTACCACAACTCCCTATCTTCAGTTTTCAAAGAACAAGTTTATTAGTTGTAGAATAGCACAGACGTTCGAATGGTTCAACAACTTTAGGCTAAAGCCTACTGAAAATTCATCCCATGTCTAAAGACGGGCTACGCCCTGCACGGGTGTTCTTTTCAGAAATTTATAAATACTTGAATTCCATCCTTTTAGATCAATCAGGGAAAACTTTCAATTGTGGTAGGGCATGTCCTAAAGTTATATATAGATATTTAGACGAAGAGATGAAAGAGAGTTGGAATTTATTTTTTAGGAATGTTTGAGGATAAATTGCTAAAAGAACTTAAAGGAACTTACAAAAGAGATAAAAGTATAAACAGGCTCTTACATTTTAAAAATATTTTTCTTTTGATTTAATGGTCTTATTCCTTCTATGAAGATGTTAATCCAAAGAAGACATCGGGATTAGGTTGTCCATTTACAATATTAGAGCTGCCACCCCAGGAGTGAAGTAAGCAACTTCCGGGACCTGCGATAATTTGATTGTAGTCTCCCATGTAACAGCTAGGAGTAGTAGGAACAGGAGAAAACTCTGTACTTACCATCGTCTCATCACTTAAACCATCCCTAAGGGAGAAGTTTTTCTTAAAGATTCCAAATTGCCCATTACCAATATTGCCCACTCCGTTTGGATCATTAAAACGGTTATATTGTATATGGGCTCCTTTGCAATTGGCTGCTACGGATGGGAAAAAAGAATAGGCTATATTATTAGAGACATTTATTTGATTCCAACTAATTCCCCCATCTTGACTATAGGCTAGGAAGGTATCAATAAAGGTTGTACTACCAACAACTCTACCGGCATTCCAGACTACATAAAGTGTACCATCAGGTCCTATAGCAGCATGAGAGAATTCATTCATTCGAATCTGCCTAGCATTATCAATACGGATTGCTGGGCGATTTGTACCACCACAATTTGAAATTGCATCTGCTGCTGCACTAAAAGTAGTTGAAATTGGTACGTTGATTGGGAAAGTATTCCCACCGTCGGTTGATCTAACCATACGGATGGTTCTATTAGGCTGACCCAATACAGCAAATGCCGATATTTCTTCATAAAAGACATAGATAACTCCTTGATCATCTACTACCACAAAAGACCCTGTAATAAAATTAGCGCCACCTGAGGCAATGACTTGATCTGTAATGATAGGAGTTAAGTTGACGCCTGTTGTATATTTAGAAAAGCGAATATTTGTCGGATTAACAGTAAAATCTGTCCACGTAATATACAATGCTTCATTCCCTGGAGAATCAGCATCAGGACCTACTGTAATCCATTCTTTATCTTGAGATCCTGCATTAGCATTAGGGTTTTGTCCCCGTCCAACGACTTGTGGGAGACCCATTGTTATTGTCCCGTTGGGATTAGTAACTCCGGTTGATACACTGACTACACCTTGTAGAGTACCTCCTACAATTTCTCTTCCAATTTGACCATAATAGAATATCCCATTATTGTCGACAGCTATTACAGGATCACCGTCATTAAATCCCCCTACATTTAACGGGATACCCCCACCATCAGTCCAGGTTTCACCTAAATTACTAGAAAAAGCAAATCCTGATGTACTTGCAGCACCAAGATCATTAAAACCATATAGTATAAAATCGCTAAAATGGGCTAAGCTTGTTTCACTTTGATTAGTACCATTATCCGGAGCATTGACTTGTCTTTCTATTTCATTACGATTACAACGACAATCATCTCGTTTTTTATGATGATGTTTCTTATCATGATGTTTCTTATCATGATGTTTCTCATGATGGTGTTTCTTATGATGATGTTTCATATTTGTTTTTAATCACCCTTTCTGAGAATGTAATATAAATTATTCATTTTCAGAAAAAGTGCATGTACATATTAGAAATTATTAACTTTTTTTCTACAAATTGTGCTAACGTGGTGATTGGTAGTCATAACTAGTAGGCCTAGTGACAGGGTATCTTCCTTACCAATTGAAAAAGTATCAGTTGTTTAAACCGGAATATCTCGATAAAGTTGATGATTCTGTTATTGAAAAAGCGGTTGTTCAAACCTTATCTACAATCACATAAACAAAGGAGGAGTTACGATGGCGCATCCAGACCAAGATTTTGCATTAGAACCCATTCCCAAGGAACATCGCAGAGGATTTATTTCTATGTTCTTCGTTTTCTAGTAGACTAAATGGTTTCTTTACAACTTTTATTGCAAGTAAAATTTATTATACAAATTAACCGCAGATGGAATTGCCGGTCCACAAACAAAAAAAGTATTAGGATTAAAATAAACGCTGAATGATTCAGCGTTTATTTGTTTACTCATATTAAACAGTTCCAAAGCCTTAAAACAAAGAAAGTTCCTTTATTGTTTTTTCTTCCTTGATAGCCTGTGAAGGGCATATATATACGTCTGGATTACGTAAACAAAGCTGCTCCCATGCATCCACACATTGAGGATCAAAATGTGTTTCTTTATTTTCTTTTAAGTATGCCATGGCTTTAACATGTGTCCATGCTTTACGGTAAGAACGTTCTGAAGTCAGTGCATCATATACATCTGCAACTGCTACTATTCTGGCAAAGAACGGTATGTCATTGCCCTTTAGTTTATCCGGATATCCGCTTCCATCCCACTTTTCATGATGTGACCGGATGATGCTCAATTCTTCCTTCATGAATCCAAGATTTCTGCACATGTCATAGCCATACACAGGATGCTTTTCAATTAGAGCTCTCTCATCAGGCAGAAGTTTTCCAGGCTTATTAAGCACTCCATCAGGAATTTTTATTTTACCTACATCGTGAACAAGACCCCCTTGAACAATCGCACGAAGCTCTTCCGGTTTCAAATGAAGCTCTTCTGCCAGACTTAAAGCATACATCGTAACCCTTAAAGTATGCCCTGCTGTATATGTATCTTTCTTTTCAACAGCATTCACCATATTTTTAACACTTGGTGCAATGCTGTTCGTTATTCGTTCAAAAGGGTCGTTAGTAAACAAGGACCGAATAGATTCTGTAAGTGTCCCTTTTACTGCATACTGTTTAACCAATCCGAGCAATCATAACAATCATGGATGCTAGTAATAAAAAATGATAAATCCACCAACTAAAATTCCACATAACCCCTCTTACCATAATGATTTGTGCGACCACGATCCAGCCCGAGCTATATACAATAGATATTTGTAAAGGAAATTGTGTATATCTATAAGATTGAAAATAGCGATAAATCGTATGGCAATTTAACAATAAGATGATGATCGTCAACACAAAACTCAAAGGTGCTACATTCTATCGGAATAATATTCACAATCTGCGGTCTCATCATTCCGATTAATCCAATAACGCTTAAAGCAACTGTCCAAATAGGGATAAGTATAGCGTTGTCGCTTCGAAAAGAATTCTACAATTGCGTGATCTGATGGCACCGATGATAACCAAAGCCAGAAGGTCGCAAGTAGCATGCTTAATTGTGCTGAGATTCCAGGCAAAGGGGTGTAACCAAGTATGAAATTAGGAGTAGACAGCCCATGAATTGAAAACATTATACCTAGTGACACAAAAGATAATGCTAAAAAACTGATTTTAATATTTCGATTTCTTCTACCGGCAATCCCTACCGCGGCACTTATGATACTTGCTAGAATTGAAACGATACTTACAATATAGAAGTGCCCCTTCGGAGAATTAAGATATACATCCTTAAAAAATCCCATATTAAAAGCCTCAAAAATAATATAAGGCACCGATACAGTAGTCAATGGCCAAAGAAAGCTGATATGTCTCATCTTTTTCCTCCGAAAAAATTTAATAATGATTGATTAACATTCTCAATAGTATCATAGCTTACAAATAGGTACAATTACTTACACTCGTAGAAGTGTGAAATTTATATTAATATAACAAAAGATTTGTAGAGATACCCGATTACTCTATGGTTTTGAATGACTGCTCGCTAATTAATGTGTATCGGATGCAGTAATATCCTCCTTCTTCGGCATGGTATCTCCATTTATATCTTCGTAACACACTGGGAGCCCTTATTCCTAGACAGGGAAAATAAGTTAAATTGGACCTTGTTATTGATGTTGAATATGCAAATGAGGCTCCTAAGTTGACCCACTATTTCCTACTCGTCCAATAACATCACCTGGAGTTATATTAATAAAATGATGAAGATTAAGGAGTAGAAAAAAATTCACTTTAAAAAAGAAAAAGCGAACCTCATTAATGAAGAATCGCCTCTTAACACCTTATATTATTTTTCTATCCCTTTATAATATCTCCTGTACTTTCCCACCATTGATTGAATAACTTACCATAATCGTTGCACTCAATGAATGCGATACTGAACAATATTTATCTTTTGACAATTGAATCGCTCTGACTACCTTATCTTCTGGTATATCTCCTTCTAACGCATAATGAATTGTAATATCGGTAAACCGCTTAGGATGTTCTTCTTCACGATCACCTTTCACTTCCATACGAAAAGACTTTGGATCCAATCGCATTTTTTTCAGTATTGAAATTATGTCCATTCCTGTACAACCTGCAACTGCATATAAAAGCAACTCCGTAGGCCTTGGAGCAACATTTTGTCCACCGACTTCCTCTGCTGCATCCATGATCAGTTCATGACCTGAAGGCGTAACCCCAGAAAAAGTCATGTTTCCTGTCCACTTTATTATTGATTCCATAATATTCCTCTCCTTTACCTAGTTATTCAAACTCAAATGCAAAGAAATTATGAGTGCCACGATCAGAGCTCCATTCTGGTTGATTATAAATTCCACTTACTTGTACATAATAATTTGTATCTTACCGAAAGGAGAACTATTCATGACAAATAAAAATGATAACCGCGAACGCCAAAACAAATATCCTAACAACTTAAAAAATGATGCAGAGTTTTCTAAAGAAACAAATATTCGTAGTGAAGGAATAAAAAAAGATTTTAAAAAATAATACATCATTGTCTATTTTAGTTTGTCATACCCAGAAAACACTGCCTATAATTTGGGCAGTGTTTTCTACTTATTCAATATAATTCATATTACTCAGAGAATCCATATGACTCGCGATCATGGCTATGATTGTGGTTGCTTCTTCCCTACTAAAAATAAAGTTTGTTTCATCTTTTATCAGATCGTCATCATCTGTCCAAATACGGTTGATTCGTTTTAATACTCCATCCCCTGTCTCCTGAATAATCCCAAACTGATAAGAAACTTCTACTTCATTTTCTTGAAAATAAGCAGTCACTTCAGGAGTTTCCCATTGTACATCGACTACCTCTATTAATTCCCCGTCTCTCATATTATCTGAATCAAAATAATCTGTTTCATCCTCAATCATTTCTTCTTCGTTACGCTCATCATCCATATATAAATGGAAGCTTTCGTGAACAGCATCAATAATATCCTCTATATCTGCTAGTACTACCTTACTGGTATGGCCCAGATCCGGCTCAAAAGACTCTATATAGAATTCTTCATTATGCGGATCAAAAAAAAGGGTACAAAAATATTTCCTGTCCACTTCCTCACTTTCAGTGAAAAAGTCAACTCTTGGATGCCTTGCTCCGCGCTCTACAGACATCCCACCATTTTCATCATACTTACTACATATTGAATCAAGGCTATCCTCTAATTCACCGCAGACTCTGTCAAACCACTCTAAGGCCATGCCAATTCCCACCTTTCGACGTTATCATCCTTATTATGACCTTGAAGTAAGAAATCTCTCCATGTTATAAATGGGAATTTTTAACAATCATTCTTTCTCCTATATTCATGATTCAATTCCTTCTGAAATGCTTAGAAAGCTATCTCGTACACTTAAAAAATATAATTAATTCATAATCTAAATGTAAGCATAATAGTGAAATTAAATATTCTATCGAGGTATATTTTAAAATACATTTAATTAAGTGTAACTCGAAGCATTCAGTTTGTCTTGCTATGTCTAGTGAAATCAACATTTTAGGAATGCGATACTATATAAACCATTTGTTTTTATCCTTGGAATGATAAAAGGAACTAAAAAAACTTGGTCTAATCAACCAAGTTTTTGCAGATGCCATTCTTTTTCTACCTCTTGATTAAAATAGCTACGATTGTGAATACCCGTTAAACCATCTAATTCGGCAAGTTGGAATGATCAAAATGAATTTAATTCAATATGAACAACAACATCAAAGGGGGTATTCACCCCCGCCTTTTAATCCTTATTACGATGTTTTATGAACGTAAAGTTTTTAATGCTCCGCTCCAAGCTAATACTTGATCTAGCATTGCATTGACATTTGTAAGATGTAATTCAGCAGGTTTAAAATCTGTACCGTTTTCAAAATCAGTGAATAATGATAATGTCGGGTGTACGCGAACATCCGCAATTAATAGTTCTCCACAGATTCCACGTAGGTGTTCAGCAGCACGAGCGCCACCAGTTGAACCATAGCTTACGATACCTGCTGCTTTATTGTTCCATTGTACTTGTGCCGTATCAAGTGCATTTTTTAATGCACCAGTTACGCTGTGATTGTATTCTTGAACGATGAATACAAATCCATCTAAAGAATCAATTTTTTCTCCCCAAGCTGCGATTCCTGGTTCTGATCCATCAGTTGTATAGACAAACGGTAAATTGAAATCTGCTATATCTACGATTTCATATTGTGCATCTCCACGTTTATCAGCAATTCCTTTTACCCATTCCCCTACTTGTGGACTAACACGTCCTTGACGAGTGCTTCCTAAGATAATTCCAATTTTTAAATTATCTGCCATTGTCTCAGTCTCCTTTTCTGATGGTTTGCCAAATAGTTTTGAAAAGATACCCATTTGTAACATCACCTATTTTCCCTTTCTATTGCAATACATATTCTCCGCAATAGACATATTTTTATACTGCTTTCACAGGGGAAATTTATCAATTGAGATCAAATATAATTGCACCCAAAGAGGAGAGAAATAGCTTAGAGCGAACTTTTTTATTCATCCTTACTTCTTTTGAGAAATATCAAAGAAATAGTAATAATAGTAAACGCAAAAAATGCAAGTAATGGGATCGTTATAAAACCTAGCCAATTTATGTATTGACCCGAACACGGTACTCCACTCGTACACGTTTCAAATTGTTCCATAAAGGGTAACTTCTGCAAGCTATAATGGTACATGGATACAAACATGCCAATAATGGATAATGGAAGAACATATCGATAAACCTTACGATCTTGGTAATAAAACCCTACTCCCAACAAAATACAAAGGGGATACATGAGAATTCTTTGAAACCAACATAAAGTACAAGGAATGAAGTGCATAACCTCACTAAAAAATAGGCTTCCAAGGGTTGCTATAATTGATGTGATCCATGACAAAAGGAGGGTTTTTTTCATCGCTTATTACTCTCCCTTTGAAGCATCATTCACTAATGTTTTAAAATCATCATACGTTTGTCCATCAAACTTTACTCCATTAATAAAAATAGATGGGGTGCTTGTCACTCCTAAATCCGCAGCTATGGCCATATCTTTATCTAACGCTTCTTTGGAAAGATTATTTTGAAACGCACTGATTACCTTCTCTGTTTCTTGTTCAGATGCTATTTCTCTAAGGACATCAGTAAGGAATGATTCTGTAAACACATCCTTCTTTTCAAATGAGGGATCTGCAGGTTGCTTTTTATAAAGAAGTTCATGGAATTTCCAAAACATATCATTTCCTAATTCTTGATAAACAGCTTCAGCAAATTTAGCAGAACGCTTAGAATCGACATTAATAAATGCATAGTTAATAAAATAAAAGCTTGCTTTCCCCGTCTTTACGAAGTCTTTATCTATTTGTGGGAAAAATGACTCAGTGAAATTTTTACAATATGGACATTTATAGTCACCAAATTCAACAATTTTTACAGGTGCTGATTCTTCTCCTAAAAAGGGTTGTCCAGTATAATCGATCGTAACTTTTTGAGTAGAGTTTGAATTTGATAAGAATATGATAACCCCAATACAAATGGCAACTAAGCCAATCACCCAAAATACAAATTTTGATGACTGGTTCGATGTTTTTTTAGAATTTTTATGATTCTTTGACATATTTCCACCTTCCAATATTTTTTGAAAAACCTATTCATCACATTCTAGTGTTATTGATTATTAAAATACAAGTAAAAATACTTACAATTAAATTCACAGTATTGTACTATCTATTAATAAAAACTAACTATTCATTTAACCTTGTATTTTGTAAAATTATATAGATATAGAATCAAAGCGTAAATTGATTGATGATTTCCTTAAAAGAAAAAGTAAAAGGAGCAGTATGACATGAGCCAATCTGAAAAAACTTATGAAACTGAAGCTATCAAAATATATTGGAGACCAGATGTTTGTCAACATGCAGCAGAATGTGTTCGAGGACTACCTTCTGTTTTCGATGTTAAGAAAAAACCTTGGGTATCTCCAGAAAACGCAACATCGGAAGAAATTATGAAGGTGATAGATCGCTGTCCAAGTGGCGCTCTAAAGTACGAGCAAAAAAAATGAACAAAATAAAAAAGATAGGAGCAGTTCAATATGACTGAAATTAAGCAGGGAAAAAATGAATTTTACATTGAAGAATCTGGTGAAATTATTGCAAGAATTCAATTTGTCCCAAGTGGAACAGATGTAAATGGAAGAGATTTAATCATTGTGAATCATACAATCGTTTACCCAGGACATAATGGCCGAGGTTTAGGAAAACAACTTGTAAAAAAAATAGCAGAATATGCAAGGGACGAAAAAAAATATATTATCCCTGTTTGTCCTTACGCCAAAAATGTTCTTGAAAGCAGCAAAGAGTATCAAGCTATTCTTGCAAATTAAGCTCTTTCCAACTTATTGAAAAGTTATATCATTTCGGAGTTTTGAGAGTGATAAAAAAGTTAAGATATTTTGATTAAAGTCGCGACAATTTGTAAAAAGTTACGCCGTTTTGCAAAAACTTTAACTGAAAATCCTGTGTTGATGCAGGATTTTTCTTTTCAGCAATCCGGCCTATTTCTAGAATAAATATGAATTTACAAAATGTAAAGCATTTTATAAAGCGAAAGAGGCTACCCTCAAAAGTCATTTTTCATCACTTTTGGAATAGCCTCGTTCCTTGTTTTCTGTCGCACTGTCTCTCCATCACGTTTTAATTTTTGAATATATTCCTTAAGAATTCACCGATATCAACGGACTTTGTTTTCTTACTATCTGAATGATAGGATAGCCCAAAACCGTAACCATACTTTTCACCTGATTTTGCTTGATACACATAGGAAGGGGCTTCATCAAAGCCGGGTACGTCCATCTTGTCGATTGCCACGGCTTCCTGATTTGCTGGAATTGTAAGAGGAAGTTTTCCTGTCGGATTAAATTTCCCACGAATTACATCAATTAAAGCTTCCGTTTTCACTCCGAATGTACCAATGACAGCCGCTGCATTCGGTTCAATTTCTTGAATCAGCCAAGGATTATTAAATTCGATGGCAGTAATAGTCGGTACAGTTTTCTGTATTTCGATAATTCGACTTTTATTATGAATATGCGTATCCGGTCCTATGGAAATCGATGGTTGCTTCAAAAGAAGGTCTTGTTTGGGTTTTATCAAAACAAGTGCATGTGTTGCTTCTTCCAAACGGTCCGTCAAAGTGATGTCCGGATCATATTTCTGAATGGTTTCTTTAAATACAATCGTATTTGCATTCTGTTCACCAGCTGGGAACGACTCGACATAAAGTTTTATATCTTTCATTTTTTTATCATTTAGGGGCAAAAGATTTTGATTATTACGTAATAAGACGATAGATTTCCGGTGGGCTAAGTCTGCCTTTTCTTTTGATTCCGGATTATTTACGACTTGAAGTGCCCTTTTCGGATTCACATACGGATTTTCAAATAAACCTAAATCCATCATTTCTGTGAGCAAATAGGCTACGGATTGATTGATTTTCTCCTCACTTACCAAATCTTGTTTTACTGCATTTATTAATAGCTGTGGATTATTCTGTCCGGAAAAAATATTTGCACCAGCTTCCAATGCTTTAGCCATTCTTTCTTCCTTCGACAAATCTTTAGCCCCCCATGCCATATCAATTATTGCGCCCGTATCAGAGTTGACATATCCTTTAAACTTGAGTTTCTCGCGCAATAAGTCGGTTATAAACGCTTTATTAAAAATAAAACCGACTTCTTCAAATTGCTGGTTTTCGTTATAGGGAGGAAGCCCTTGATCTGCACTTTTATTACTTGGATAAGCATAGTAAGGTATTATTGAAGTTGTTCCAGCCTCAATGGCTGCTTTAAACGGTGGCAAATGATACTTTTGCAAGCTCCCTTTTGTTGGATAAATATTAAAATTTCCTTCCGCAAAATGCGGATCTTTCCCCAAATATCTTGATCCCCCACCAGGAAAATGCTTTGTTGTCAAAGAAACACTGTTTTTGTCAAGGTATTCACCTTGAAAACCTTTGATTAATGTATAATTGATATTTGAAACAAGTTTAGGATCTTCTCCAAATGTTTCTAAAATCCTTGCCCATAACGGTTGTGTTGCAACATCAGCATTGTAGCCATACATTTTACGAAGACCAGAAGACGTCCATTCTTTTCGTGCAATTTGAGCAAATTCTCTAATCAAATCAAGATCACGGGTTGCAGCCAGTCCGAGTGAATCTGGAAATATGGTAAATTGACCGGGCTCGTCTTTTGCAGGTATATAGTAATCCTTTGCTTCTTCTAATTTTGCAATATCAGCAATCGTTGTGGCATGATTCCGGGGATTTGAAATAAGAACTGCCGGAATCCCTAATCTTGTTCCCTCCGTCCTTTCTTGCAGTTGATTATTTGTGTTGGCAATCACATCAACACTAGGTGTCTTACGATAAACAAAATAACGTGCATGTTGATCAATCAGATTATTCGGCTGTCCCATCTTTGGCCCTTCAATTTCCTGAAATTCAGGTATAATCATAAGTCCGGCTTTTTCCTTTAGGGTCATTTTTGATATAAGATCAGTGACTCGCTTTTCAACCGATAACTCCCAGTTTTCATAATCATCTAGTTTTCCATTTGAATTTAAATCTTTATATATTTTTCCATTGACAGTAAGTGTTGTTTTTACCCGTGCCAAGACCTGTGGGTTAACATTTTGGGCATCCACTGATGGTATGACAAAGAGAAGAGATAACACGATGGTAAGCAAATAAGTGAGAGCCTGTTTTCGTTTCAAATTCATCCATTTCCCTCATTTCAATCCTGCTGGTTGATGGTTTAGTCTCCATTTTCCACTTAATATTTTCCTAATTTTTAAAAATTATCCACACAAGCGAAGTAAAAACGAAAAATTGTCAAAAAAGTTTCTTTTCTGCAGAAGGAAGGAATGGGAATATACAAAAACGAAGCTAAATGGGCGTACAGTTTATCTGAAGAAGGATTTACCTCTCCTTTACAAAGTCATAATTGAGTACAAACTAAAAAAGTGTTCGATATCTCGAATAGAAACATCGAACACTTTTTTTATGTGCTTTTATTACCTAAGATGATATAGAACAATCTCAAAGAATTGTTTGTTTATTTTCCTTCAAAAAGTTAGGATGTTCTTGTTCAAACAATTTCACAGCTTCATCTTCATTAAATGCACGCCCATCTTTAATGTATTGTAGCAAAATATCCAACACATCTTTTCATTTATAATGTAAAGGTATATTCGTGTTAGGTGCTAAATTAATCTTGGACTAAATGTCTTGTTAATCCATTCTATATCTACTAATTCCTCGTTAAATACATCATAAGGATAAGTTGATTTACTATTTTTTCACTAGTCAAACTTCATCACGCCCTTTTCATTTTGAAACTATTGATTACCAAATTCAACTACTACTATTCAGTTGATCAAAACACTTACTATTAGACACCAGAATAGGCATTGAATGCCCCATCAACTGGAATTACAACTCCATTTACGAAGCCAGATGCTTCATGGCTTACTAAATACAATAAAGTACCGATTAGCTCTTGCGCCTCACCGAAGCGATCCATTGGTGTTTGGTGAAGAATTTTTTCAGAACGTTCAGTGTAAGACCCATCTTCATTTTTTAATAATTTTTCATTTTGCCCTGTAATGAAGAAACCAGGTGCAATCGCATTCACACGAATACCTACTTTTGACATATGCACAGCAAGCCACTGAGTGAAATTGCTCACCGCCGCTTTTGCCCCACTATATGCCGGAACTTTCGTTAAAGGTGTAAAAGCATTCATAGATGAAATATTGATAATGGTTGCACCAGGACGGTTGATCATATCTGGAGCAAATTCTTGAGAAGGCAGTAATGTACCTAAGAAATTCAAGTTAAAAACAAATTGAACACCTTCTGGGTCCAAATCAAAGAATGTAATGGTGTCATCAAGCTTTTCATTTACATCTTCTGCAAATAAATACTCTTTTGTTGTTGTACCTTTTGGATGATTACCACCCGCAGCATTGATTAAGATATCAACAGGACCTAATTTTTCACGAATGATATCATGCGCTGCTTTCAAGCTTTCTTTATTTACTACATCACCTTTTACACCAATGGCAATACCGCCATTTCTTTCTACTTCTGCTGCTTTTTCCTCCGCATTTTCAAGTCTACGGGCCAAAATAGCAACCTTTGCTCCACAAGCTGCTAAAGCATCTACGAACTGCCCGGCAAGTACACCTGTTCCTCCTGTTACAACTACAACTTTATCCGTAAGATCAATGTGAAACGGCAATTTTGTCATCATGAATTCTCCTTATTTTCTCAATAATTATCTCGTAATCATTTGAATTGCGTCCTGATTCTGGAAAAAGAAAAACTTATGATTTTTTTACATAACAATTCAAAGTTTTGTCGATGAAATAACTCGTACATGATATAAACTATTTAAAAATATTTTTATTTAATTTTATTTTATTCAAATATTATCATATTATATATTTTACTTCAAGACATTTTTCTGTTCTACGTCACAGAAACCCATACAATCTAAAAGAAAACTTTAGTCATACTAGCCACATTATATACTATTAGACTGTTTATATACAAAAGAACATCTTCTAATTAAAGAATAGTGCCCTTTAAAATTAGTTCAATAATTTGATAATGCCAAATAAGAAAGTCCATTGAGCTTCCACTTCGTTTAAAAAACATAAAATTACCTTACAGATTTTGCGAAAAGAAAGCCCATTAAGGAGCGTTAGCACCCCTTTTAAGGATGGGATGAGTTTTCGCTTAAATGCGGTGTACAGATAAAATACCGAATATACGTTCTATACATCAAGTATTTGAAATGGTATAATTTTCTATTTAGGATGTTCTTTGAAAACTGAACATAAGTGGTTGTGACAGGAAAAACGTCTGTCACGTAAAATGTTCAACGTTCTGCCGACCAACACTCTCCATAGAGAGAGTGCGGTATCGTAACCCTATAAAAGTATCGCCGATTGAACGGCATAGTTGGCACAGACCTTGCCCTCTTGAAAGACTGTCTTTCTCTCAAAGAGTTGCTCACTTAAGTCTCGCCTCTACCCCTTCTTATGGAAGATGGTAAGTAGGATGTTTGTGAGAAAGAACACCATCGACTTTAGTCGTGGGAATGGTCACATACTAGCTTGCTTTAAAAATTTGGTTTTCTAGTTGTTTCTTTCTGCCATGAAGGACATAGTACAAAAAGATGCTTGCAAATACGACAACTGCCAGAGTTAGATATAATCCGCGAAAACCAACCATAGGGATGATAAATCCTAAAAGAAAAGGACCAATTCCTACCCCTGAATCCATGAATACGAAATAAGTTGAGGTCGCAAGAGCAACTCTATGCTGAGGTGATTCCTTTAAAGCAATTGCTTGACAGCAAGACGACAGCGTTCCAAAACCAAGGCCAATTAGCGCCCCTGCTAAAAGGAGAGTAAAGCCATGGTGGGCTTGATTCAGAGTAACTAATCCGATTGCAAATAATATAATGGCTGGATAGATTACAATGTTATCCCCTTTTTGATCTAATAGCCGTCCAGTGAATGGTCTCGAGACCAAGATGAATATAGCATATACAAGAAAGAAGAAACTTGCAGCCTCCATTAAATTAATTTCTTTTGCATAAGAAGTCATAAATGACAGAATCCCTGAGTAAGCAAAACCCATGATTGCAATAATGATGGAGATAGGAACAGCCTTGATTTCGAAAAAATCTTTCAACCGAAAACCTTTCATGGCATCGAGCTGTTCCTTTGTGATGTCTCCTTTAGGGATATGTACAAATAATAAGATAATCGTACTTATGAGAGAGAAAATGGTACAAACTCCAAATATCATTGTAAAACTTCCTTGTTGGCTGAGATAAAGGCCTAGGAAGGGGCCAACTGCCATTGCAAGAGTTATACTTAATGAAAAATAGCTTATTCCTTCTCCTCGACGTTCATTCGGAATAATATCGTTGATCACTGCTGCTGTAGCTGTGGTAAACACCCCAAACGATGCTCCATGAATAAAACGAATAATCAATAATACGTTCATGTTGTCTACAATAAAATAGAAAAGCATCATAATCAAAAATAAAAATAAACCGCCATAAAGCATCTTTTTACGCCCGATGACCTCCATGTATTTTCCGGCAAAAAGACGAAAGACTAGTGCACCCACTACAAATATACTTGACGCAAGACCCGCCATGCTTTGTGAAGCGTTAAATTCCTCCATCGCATAAACACTTAACGTCGTTATTAATAAGTAAAAGGTTAAACTCCCAAAAAAAGTGGATGCGGACATAATAATAAAATCTTTTGTCCATAATTTTGATTGAGTCATTTTTTACATCCTCCAGGTTCCTTAATGTGTCACTGTTACAGGTATCTATTTAGATACTTTTCTGAAGGTAATATGACGATTTCTTACCATATTATAAGGCAACCAGAAATCAGTGGTTACCCCTACCATCTCAATAATAATTTTTCACCATTTCACCCATAACCCAATTGGTTCTTACACCTGTCACTCCTGTACTTGGACATTGACCACCGTTCCCGGTTAATTCGTCTACAACCGTTTGCACTAACGGTTGATGGACATGTTGTGGTGGTTCAAAGCTCCATTCCTCCGTGCCACTTGCTGTAGTCAACACAATCGGGTCGTTTCCAAAGGTGGAGAAAGATATTTTTCCTTTACTGCCGACAATTTCATTCACATCGACATCTTCAAAAGCAGAAAAACACCAATTGCCTACACCGTGAATGCCAGATTCAAATAGGTAAGTACCTGTCACAATATCTTCAGCATCATAATAGCCTGCCTGGTTGGAAGCAAACCCTTCAACTGACTGAATTGGTCCTAATAAGAAATCTAATAAATCTAGCGTATGACTTGCTAAATCAAAAAATAGTCCTCCACCAGCTAAATGAGGTTGAACTCGCCATGGAAGACTTTCTGGATTCATCACGTCCTCCGAAGCTTTTTGATACTGGGTCGTTGATACGAAACGAACATCCCCAATTGCGTTATTTTCCAACAGCTCTTTAATTTTCAAAAATCTAGGTTGTGCTCTACGATAGTAAGCAACATATAAAGGAACCCTAGCTTCCTCACAAGCAGCAATCATTTCTTTACATTCTTCAACATTCCGCGCCATCGGTTTCTCTACATAAACGGCTTTCCCCGCTTTTGCTGCTCTAATGGTATATTCTTTATGTGCTCCTGGTGGTGTCGCAATATAGACCGCATCGATATCTGGGTCATTTAAAAGCGCATCGGCATCATCGTACCATTTGGGAACTTTATGTCGTCTTGCGTAGTCTTCCGCAAGCTCACCCGTTCTTCGCATAACAGCAACCAACTCTGAGTTCGCAACTTTTTGAAATGCTGGTCCACTTTTTACTTCTGTCACATCACCTACCCCAATGATGCCCCAACGAACTTTATTAAATTTCATGTCAGAATTCCTCCGCCTATACTATTTTCATACAATTTTTGAGCAATCGTTTGCAATTAAAAATATCAGTAATAAGGTCTATTCCTGTTGTAGTCCTTAATGTGTTCCCGTTACATCTAGTGTTCTATTCGTTACGTTCTTTTTCTCGAATGTAGATTGATTGATCTTTTCTTGTAATTTTTCATAATAAAGATCAGCATTTACTGGCAATTCTACCGAATCATCAATCCATGAAGATAGGTTCATTGCATTTGTAATGTCTAGTGCTTTTACACCCTCTACCCCTGGAGCAAGTAACGGTGTACCTTTACGAATTGAATTAATCCAATCCTGAATAATAATGCCATGATTCGCATTTTCACTTTTAACAGGTATTTCTATTTTCTCGAATGCTGGTTCACCAAACCCACCTGTATAGGTTGCATTAAATTCACGTTCTGATTGTGTTAAGCGGTAAAAAGTAAGTTCTTCATTTTCCACGATTATTTTCCCTAAATCTCCGACAATTTCAAATCGATTAGTACCTGGTACTTCTCCAGTTGAAGTAATAAAGACACCAGAAGCCCCGTTTTCATATTCCACGTATGCTCTAACATCATCTTCCACTTCAATGTCATGATATTTTCCATAACTACAAAACGCACGGATTCTCTTAGGCATTAATCCTGTCGCCCATTGCCATATATCTAATTGGTGAAGTGCTTGATTTAATAAGACACCGCCACCTTCACCTTTCCATGTGCCTCTCCATGCACTAGAATCGTAATAACTTTGTGGACGATAAGAATCTGTAATAATCCAATTTGTCCGTTTAATTTCTCCCAGTTGCCCTGATTCAATAAGGTGACGTAACTTTTGATAAAGAGGATTAGCCCTTTGGTTATACATAATACCAAATACTTTCCCACTCTTCTTCGCTGCTTCGTTCATTTCCAAAACATCTTTTGTAAATACACCTGCTGGTTTTTCAATTAGTACATGTTTCCCTTTAGCAAAGGCTTTTTTTGCTAAATCTGGATGACTATAATGTGGGGTCGCTATCAGAACGGCATCAATATCTGCATCATTAAAAAAGCTCTCTTCGTCTCTATATATTTTCACATCGCTTTTTGTATTATTTTTAACCCATTCAATCCGATTTTCGTCGGGACTTAATATTGCTGCTAACGTTGCTCCTTCAATTTGTCCTTGATCTATTTTAAGTACATGTTGACTACCCATATTACCTATTCCAATCACGCCAACTCTAACTAACTTCATTTTACTTCCTCCTTATCGATCAAACAACCACAATGTGGTACATGTGTATCACTATTTGGTTGACTTAATTATAATGAATAAATCCAACTCCTGTCAATCATTTTTATTCTAACCCCAATCATATGTAGTTATCGAAATGACTATTCATTAAAAAAAACCATATTGCCATACAAAAAGTAGTAACAAAAAGAAGACGCTTTTTCGACTAACGAAAAAGCGTCCATTAATTTACTTGAATTTGTACATCGTAGTTTTCCATTTAATACGACAATTGTTGTAATTCCACCATTTTTATAGCCATTCATCATGAATCCAAAATCTTCATCGATATTGTTAAAGAACAAGATCATATCAAAACCTGTAATATTAACTTCTCATATGAGGTGAATCTGGATGCATTTGCATAAACTCAAGCCAATATCCATCAGGATCTACTACCCAGAATTGATAGTTTAAAGCGAGTCCTTGACTAATTTCCGTAGCTAAGGTGACTCCATTTTTCTTCAATTGATCTGCCGTTTCTTCGATATCCTCTACCTCAAAACAGATATGTCTCTCCCTTTCTTTTTCGCCTTCAACGCCATCATAGAATAATTCTATAAAACAACCATCAGCTACTTTAACGTATTGAATCCACGGTTTACCATCGAGATTTAAATCAAACGCCTTCTTAAAACCAAGCTTGTTGCAATAAAAGTCCAATGAACGTTCCATATCAGCTACTTTCAATCCTGCGTGATTAATACCAGTAATCATACTAAATCCCCCTCTTATTTTCATTATTATGACATACCATTTTCAAATCAGTTTTGCTATGTATTTCACTGAATCATTCTATATACCTATGGCTAAATTGTATAAGTACTTTCCATGCTAAGGCTTTTCGAATGATCTATTTTGCTATTCTTATATAAAGATAGCGCTTTCTGAAAACGGTTGCAATATTATTCACAATATTGACAAATAAGAATTAGGTTATTTTTCTGCATAAATCATTACTATATTCCTCGAAAAAAAAGCTGAAAAATAATTAGAGAAAAGTCACAATTGAGGACTTTGTCAGGCACTTCCCTACCTCATTTTCATTAGCATTCACAGTGCTTATTACATCATTCTCTTAAAGTACTAGAAACCCACACTTTTTTGTTGATAGAGCTTGATTACCGTAATATTGGTAAAAAAGGGGGCCCTAAAATTTAGGATCACCCCTCTTTCCTTCAAAACTTATTTGGGAATTGCTTTATTATGCCGTCTGTCAGGGTATCAGCCATTTTAATAATATGATCTTCCCCTTTATCATAAGCCAAAATATCTGCATCCCAATCCATTTTACTGCTTGCTACTACCTCATCTGTCACCAATTTTAGTTGCATATACAACAGATCCTTTAATACGTCATTTGGCAAATTAGGATTGGCTGCACTGAGAAATTGAGCAATATCGTCTGCATTTTTATACCATTCTTTATTGAATTTTGCCACATCAGCTTGATTTGCAGTACTAACCGCTTCAACCAGTTTTCCTGCAATTAGAATGTGATCCTTTAATAGTGCAGCCAGCTTGTTACCTGCTTCGTCCCCATAATAAGGCTTTATCGCATTTCCAATATCATCTTGATTTTTCAATAGCCTTGCTAATATCTTTTCTTTGTCTTCTAGCCCTGCTAATGCACTAATGATATAATTCCTAGTCCAAATCGTATGGTCAATCCAGAGTTTGCGAAAGTCATCTCTAAATTGCACATTCGATTGACTACTACTTTGATTCTGTATTTGGACGTTTTCATTTGCCTCCACCGTAATTGGTGAAAAGATTAGAGCAATGGCCATAAACATTAGATTTACATGATGTAACTTTTTTTTCATAGAACCTACTCCTTTTTTATGATTTGTCTTTCTCTTCCATTAGTATTTTGTATGATTTCTGTTATTTCATGCTCTTTAAACAAAAAGAAAAAACCGCAATAGCAATTCCAACAAAGGAATTGCTACCACGGTATTGTTTTATATTAGTAATAAATATTGTGAAATGGAAATTATACTGTTTTTAGAGACTTCTCTAGTTGTTTCATCCATAGAACCTCTGATGCAGGTTGAGGTAGGCAACCATATAGCTCGGTTGCTTTATATGCATGTACCTCATGATAGATATCTTTCATTCGGTCAAAAACCCATTGTTCTGTTCGATAGACTGATGACCACGCAAATATGTCCATTTTATTTAATTCATTAGTAACCATATGAATTCTTTCATAGCCAATCGAATCCATATTTAAGAAATCATTTTTTTCATAAAATCTTATTCGTTTTTCTGAATCGGGATCTATTACAGTCACGGGTTCAACCTCTAGCAGGATAGCTTTTCCCTTAGTTTTCAGTTTATTAAGGACGATACTGCCTGTCCCTTTTCCGCGGACGTTACTCGTTACTAGAATGTAATCTACGAAGATGTAGTCGGGCTTTTCAAAATATACAAGTACGTGATCTGGGCCTTCATCCAATTGATAGATTCCTTCTTTGTCTTGAAAAAGTGTGTCAAAATGTTTCTTCGATTTCATTTCTTTTTCTGGAAAATAATCTCTCAACCTGCCGTACCAGTCGCTCATCCCATCGCTCTCCTCCACCAAAATTAGAATTCTCCCACTAATATTTTTTACAATTTATGTAATTTATTTTAAGTACTTTACTAATTTACCATATTTTTAAAAAAACGCTATAGTTTTTTCCATTAAATAGAATATTATTTTCGCGTGACAAAAAAATGAAGAATATGTAAAAAAAATTTATTTTTTCTACAATAAAGTAAAATAAAGGTAATTTTTGTAGTATTATAATGTGGGTTACATTTATTTCAAATTTTTCTAAAGGCAGGGAGAGTCATGGAGATGAGAGAGAATAATGTGAAAGTCACAGCATTACTAGGCTGGAGCCTTCAAGCAATTGAAGCAATCGACAAAATGAATCGTCCGTATGTAGTAGTTGGTCCACCTGAATTTGAGCTATTTGCTGATACAAATGGGATTTCGTTTGTTCCTTGGCAATTTGACGATTCTATTGAAAAATCAGATGAACTCTATGAAAAATTGAGAGATTACAATACCAAAATGGCTGTACCTATATATGAGGAAACAGTTGAATGGGCTGGTAGCCTAAATGCAAAGTTTCAAAATAATCCGCGCATTTTCAACAAGTCCCTGCTATTAAGAGACAAAGGCTTAATGAAGCGTAAAGCTCAATTAGCTGGCATACGAGTTGGAGTCTTTGAGGAAGCGAAAAATAAAGAGGATATCAATTATTTCTTTAAGAGAGTAAATCAAGCATTAATTAAAATAGATGGCGATTCATTAGACCCGATACATGTAAAACCTTTCGATAAAGCGGGTACTGTTGGACATCGAATGATCCGTGAACTGCAGGATATTGAAGAGATTGATGATTCTGAATTTCCGCTGCTAATGGAAAGTCACTTAGAAGGTCAAGAGTTCTCTTGTGAGGCATTTATCCATAATGGTAAGCTGAAATTTTTAAATATTACGGAATATGTTAGACTTGGGCACTGCAACTTTGTACCAGCTTCTCCTTCATTAGAAGAATGGAGACCGAAAATTAAAGAAGCTATTCAACAATTAGTCGACTCCTTTGAAATCAAATATGGCCTTATTCATCCTGAATTTTTCCTTGCACCAGATGGCACATTGTATTTTGGTGAAGTAGCTGGACGAGTTCCTGGTGGACATATTTTTCAATTGATAGAAAGAGTATACAGCTTCAGCCCATTTCAAGCGCAAGTGCTCTGCAGTGACCCGGATACAACTGAAGAAGAACTAGATGCCTTTTTCCCTGAGGAAGTCGTATCTGCAAAAGGATATGCTGGTAGTCTTATGGTTTATCCAAATGTAAGAATTGTTGAAAAACTAAACATACCTGATGAATTAAAGAATCATCCTTATTTTGAAAAACATGATATGTTCATTCCCGCAACATCCAAAGTGTCAGAACGTATTGGCTTCGGAAACCATTACGGGACAATTTTCTTCTTTGGAAAAGATGCCGATGACATGAGGAACCTTTTGAAAGAATATGATGATTACAATTTCTATTTATAAGGAGCGAGGAGAACGATGAGTACTCTAACAAAGAAGAAAAGGTTAAATAAACAAACTGTCACCTTAAAAAATAAATTTGTAGCAGCATTAGACACGCTCGATGAAGCTAAGCCATTCGCAAAAAGCTTGTATCAAACAGATATTTTCCAATTAGCAATTGAGCTTGCTCGTTCAACTGACGGGCTTTCCGTCCTTTATGGATATGCACATCGCTTTGACCAGGCTGGTGTTTTCCTTGGAGGTCTGTGGGAAGATCCAACAAAAATGGAGCCTCAACTGGTTGGCGGTTCATTGAAGATCAGAGGAATCAACTCGATTCTTGAATTATTAAGCGAAATGAGAATGTTAGCAATTGCCAAGGGCGATTACATACATGAAGTGTTAAGTAAAGAAGAAGCAGGAGCTTTTTTAAATGAAGTACTTGCTCTTAATCTTGACCTATTGTTTCCAACAGAAACAACAATTGAAACAGAGGAAGATCCTATCGAACTAGAAGATCATATCATCCAAGCACAACGTTTGTTCCACTTCCTTGGCCAAGAACTTTCTTTCAATGCTATTGCCGAAAAAATAGTTCAAGAGGTTGACCGTCTGACTGTACAAAGACCGATTCAGACTGGACGAATTTTAAATATGCTTGATATGTCTAAACAATTAAATAAAAGTGGCATTGACGAAAAAACGTCTGAAGAACTTGGTAAGTACTTACTTGCTGTCGATGCTCCAACCCCATTAAGCAAAGATGTAGCAAATCAAAGAGAATACAGACTTAGATTAGAGAATGCTCTTGAGGATGAACTAGAATCTGAGGCTCAGATTTTTGCAAAATCGATGAAAGAAACAGGGCTCGTTTCACCTTATTTTGCTGTTCTACTTCGTTTCTTAAATAGAAAAAATAGTTTTCTTATTCCAACTTCACTAGATTTATCAGAAACAGGGATTGCTTGCTATAATGCCAATAAAAAACTGATTCATGACATCATTCAGCTTTCTATTTATCCTGAAACAAGACAGGCTATTTACGGGCTTGCAAAAATGCTTGACCGCGGATTCTTATCAGAGGAAACACTGATTCCTGCTATATGCCGTTTATTTGACCTTCCGATCCATGCTCAGGTACGCCAAGCTCTAACAAAACCTGAATATGAACAATCTGGAATCAGTCTAAATGGATTACTTGTTGCAGGTGTCATTAATGTTCTAGGGCAACCTCTTGGTGTTGGACAAGGTCATAATCCAACTTGTCAGTCAGCAAGAGCTATATCTCTGTGGTCTCAATATGATATTGGCAAACTACTAGAATACATTGCCCGTGCCGCACGTGACAATGATATTGACATGATATTTGAAGGGGAAAGCATTCACTCAAGTCTGCTTATTGGCGGAGTGGCTAATGAAATCCAACAGGACTTGGATCCAGTATCGGGTTTACTAGTCCCTCACCTTGATAAAATTTATAACGAAATGATGAAACGTACACTCCTTCGCGGAGAGGACGGTCATAAGTGGGTAAATCCAGAGTTTTACGGGAATTGTATTCCAACAGGTTTTATGAATGCCATTGACCAATTAACATTGAATGTGATAAATTATTCATCTTTCGTCAAGCTATTCTATGCAACTCATCATCCAGAATATAATGAAGGATATGAATTGATTTATCCAAATCCTGTTGGAATTTTCATCACTAACGTCCATGGTGATTTACTTGGTCTTCATGCCGTATCGATCCAACGAATCAAACAGGACCAAAACGGAGATTATCGAATTTACTTTTACAATCCTAATAATGACAGTGGTCAAAATTGGGGCCAAGGAATCAAAGCTAGTGTTTCAGGTTTCGGTGAATTGGAAGGAGAATCTTCCCTACCGTTTCATGAGTTTTTATCAAGAATGTACGCTTATCACTATAACCCATTTGAACAGGGTGACACCTATATGGTTGAAGGCACTCTTGTTGATCAAGTGGAAACATTGGCTAAAGACAGCTGGGGAAAAAGTTATATTTGGGAATAAGAAAGTACTGGTATAGAAATATTATGTAGGAATTACTTAGGGGACCACGAAATGAAATTTCGCGGTCCTTTTTATGTTAGATTTTATTACACAAAAATATTATAAAAGATCGATATAATAGAAATATACTTGTCTATTACCTTCCATTAGCGCTATTTTTACAGATTTATAAAGTAAGAGATTGTCTAAATTATCATACCTAAATCTATCCAAGAAAAAGCTGCCTATAAGATTGAAATAACAATCATTTTGTGTTACATTACGTTACATTAACTGAAGATAATAGTAATGTAAATATTTTAACAATAAATCAACGTTGGGTCTGTTTGTCATTGAGTTGAATCGTTCAAACTGAAGTACAAAGATATGAATCAAACATAAGAATTTTCACTTTGTGACGAAATATTTATGTTTTTTCTGTTAATTCAACCGTTGTAATTTGTCATTCTTTTTATGTGTAACCAATATGATACTGTAAAGGCAATCTACTGGAAAGGGATTGGTTTATATGGGGCTTTTACTATATTCTACAGAAGGCTCGTTTCAAAAAGTCTTGAATCAATTATGGTGTACTTCTGTACCAAATAAAAGTGTATTTCAGGAATCCGTTCTCGAGGAAGCTACAGCCCTTCTCAATGAACCGAATGGATTAGTCAAACTTTTTAAATATGCTCACCTCTTTGATGAAGCCGGGGTATTTGCAGGAAAGCCTTGGGAGAACCTTCGCAATCTCAATCCTTCTCTTGTTAGAGGTACATTACATGCAGGAGGAATTATGGCTACTGCTGAGATATTGAGCAATCTGAGAATTCTCGCTATTGCAAGAGGTGATTATGAACATCCCGATATGTCACCGTATGACGCTAATGAATTTTTGACGAAGGTTATGGCCTTAAACTTGGATTTACTGCTTATGAAGGAAACTGAAGAGAATCGAGTAAATCAGCTTTATAAAGACAAACAAGCTTCAGAAATTCTTGAATTTATTTCAGAGCACCGGTTTTCTCCACTTGTATTTCGCAGTCTTTATCAAGAAGTAGAAAATCTTGCTGTCCAAAGGCCGATTGTTACAAACAAAATCTTGAAGTTAATTGACAGTGCTAAAAGATTAGCTGGTGGATTAGAAGAATCAGACTCAAGCTTGATGCAATATGAAAATGCAGTTTATTCACCTTCAAAGCTGGCTACTACTGGTTTGGATCGTTATGAAAAAAAACTTAAAATTAGTGATGAAGAACTACTCATTCGTGAAGCTAAACAGCTGCGTGCGTCCATGAATCAAACAGGACTTGTTTCAGAGTTCCATGTCTTGTTTCTTAACTATATTAATGAAGAAAAACCAGACCTACTCAAGCATTTATTGGTTTTAGACAAAACAGCTAACGAAAACCTAAGTATAAATCCATCAGTCATTTCGTCTCTCATTACATCGTCCATTACTGTTCAAACGAAAAATAGCATCTATAGTTTGATGCGTCTTCTGCAACGGGGTATCTTTTCGGATGAATTCGTAGATGAAATAAAGAAATTAGTCAACGTTCCCATTCATGAAAATATTAAGAATACGCTTACAACTGTTTATAAGATCACTGATACAGATGGACTTCGAGCTCTTATTGTTTCAGGTATTATCAATGTTTTAGGGCAGCCACTTGGTCTCGGCCAAGGATTTAACCCAACCTGCCAATCAACAAGAGCACTTAGCTATTGGTCACAAAAAGAGCCTGTGATGCTGCTCAAAATGTATATTCATTTTTTGGAGCAAGAAGAAATCACGATGGAGTTTGAAGGAAAAACCATTTTTTCTAATACACTTCCTCATGTCCCTCTCTTTGATCAGGAAAATATTGATACAGTATCCGTACTCTTACTTTCACACCTTGATGCACTTTATTTTGACATGTTGCAAACAGCTAAGGAACGCGAACAAGACTCCCATAAATGGATTAACCCCGCTTTTCATATCAAAGGAGTATGGACTGAATTTTCAGATGTCTATAGTGATCCAGACTTTCGGGCACGATTTTATTGGCATTATCATCCTACTGACAATCCAACCGTCAATGAAGGTCTCCCTCAGCCTGCAGGTATCACCATTTACAACCAGTCTGGGCAAATTCTCGGGGCCCATGCCGTACTAATTCAAAGAGTCGCTTATGACCCAGGAGGCAGTCTTCGCGTATATTTTTATAATCCAAACAACGATAGTCTTCAATTATGGGGAAATAACATCAGAACTAGCGTTTTCGGAAATGGTGAATACGAAGGAGAGTCGTCCCTTCTTTTTGATGATTTTCTGTACTTCTTATATGCCTTTCACTATCCAAAGCAAGATTAAACCCTCTCACAACACAGTATGTCCGTGTACACATTTGTATACATTCAATTATTTGATTAGTTCTTTCTACCCTAGATATCTCTAACAGTTATCTAGGGTGTGAGAGAATGGAACTTTCCCGTACCACTTTCATTCAATGAAACAGTTCTCATGTAATCCTTATTTGATTCATACAAATTCATTGAGGGGTGAGAAATCATATGACGATTCGTAAACAATCTGATCAAATTTTTATCAATGGGAAAATTTTTACCTCAAATCCGGTGCAACCCTTTGCAAGTGCTATGATTGTGCGTGATGGCAAGATCATCTGGGTTGGTGAGCAGTCCGACGTTGCCATTATTGATGGTGATTATGTAGATCTTCAAGGTCAAAGAGTGCTTCCAGGCTTAATCGACGCTCATTTACACCCTTTATGGCTTGCCAATAACTCTACCCAAATTGCCTGTACTCCACCTATTGTCCATTCGATCGCTGATTTAATTGAACAAATTAAGAATGTATCGACAACACAAAGAAAAGACCATTGGATTGAGGGCTGGGGCTATGATGAAGGAAAATTAGTGGAAGGAAGATCCCCAACTCGCTGGGATCTAGATAAAGCCTCAACTGACCTTCCAATTTTCATTACCCGAACATGTACCCATATTGCTGTCGTGAACAGTAAAGCCTTGGAACTTATTGGCATTACGGAAGATACACCAGACCCACCAGGTGGAAAGATTGATCGAGACTCCGATGGAGAACCTACAGGTATATTACGTGAAAATGCTAAAGAACTCGCGCAGCGTTTCATGCCCGCCCCCTCACTTGAGGAAAATGCTGCAGCCCTTACTAAATTAAGTTCCTTCCTACTTTCACATGGTATCACAGCAATTACTGATCTTTCGAGCAGAACAGGACCATCTGATTACTTTGAAATGTACAATACCGCTGTCAAAAAAGGGTTAAAACAACGAACCGTACTATATTATCTGTGGGAAGATGTAAAGGAAAATCCACAATTTAAATCAGAAACCCTTGAGCGTGAAAATCAAGTTCATATAGGCGGAATTAAATTATTTTCAGATGGAAGCGTGTCTGGAAAAACTGCATGGGTGAATCCTCCCTTCTTAGGGGAAGCAGATAACTATGGTATTCAAACGACGACTAAAGAAGAACTATTAGCTGCGGCTAAAGCAGCTGAACAGCACCAGATTCAATTGGTGCTCCACGCGATGGGTGAACAAGCCATTGACTACATTATTGATACGTTTTATGACAAGAAGCCCTGGCTTTCAGATGCCCCTTCCATTCGAATTGAGCATGCCTCTATGCCAACACTTCACGCAATCCAACGTGCTGCAGAAACAGGGATTGCATTTGTGACTCAGCCCATCTTTCTATTTGCTGAAATTGAAAGCTACTATAATAATCTTGGACCTAATCGCGCGAAGCAAACCTACCCTATCCCATCAATGCTTGCAGCAGGGATAAAAATGGCCTTTTCTTCTGATGCACCTGCGACCGCTTGGGCAGATCCTGCCAATCCATTTATCGGTATCAAATCTGCTGTCACACGCTTAGCGTATGATCAATCAGATACGGGACAAGATCATAGGATTGATGTAACAACCGCAATCATGCTTTACACTAAATTCGCGCAGGAAATTACCCGAATTCCGGCTGTTGGACAGCTTGCGGTTGGCTATCATGCTGACTTTATTGTTCTTGACAAAGACATTCTTGAAATCAGTCTAGATCAGATTGACACCATTCGGATTAATCAAACGTATATGGGTGGAAATTTAGTTTTTGGAAGATAATGGATGGTGTCTGCCTCCAAGTTGTTGAGGATGGCGGGCATTTTTATTGCATTTCATTCGATAATAACTGAAGGCTGTTTTCGCAAAGAGTGTTGTTTTTTGAACAGGTTTTATTAAGATTCGGACTCGATTTTCCTTGGATTCACCAAACCAGTCTGAAGTTACCTCTGGTTCAGACTCATTTCCCATTGTTTTCATCAAGCCTGTCTGAAGTTACCTTTGGTTCGGACTCATTTCCCATTGTTTTCATCAAGCCTGTCTGAAGTTACCTTTGGTTCGGACTCATTTCCCATTGTTTTCATCAAGCCTGTCTGAAGTTACCTTTGGTTCGGACTCGTTTCCCATTGTTTTCATCAAGCCTGTCTGAAGTTACCTTTGGTTCGGACTCGTTTCCCATTGTTTTCATCAAGCCTGTCTGAAGTTGCCTCTGGTTCGGACTCGTTTCCCATTGTTTTCATCAAGCCTGTCTGAAGTTACCTTTGGTTCGGACTCGTTTCCCATTGTTTTCACCAAGCCTGTCTGAAGTTACCTTTGGTTCGGACTTGATTCTCCTTTGTTTAACCAAGCCTGTCTGAAGTTGCCTCTGGTTCGGACTTGATTCCCTATGGGTTCACCAAACCTGTCCGACGTTGCCTTTGGTTCGGACTTGATTCCCATTGATTTCACCAAACCTGTCCGACGTTGCCTTTGGTTCGGACTCATTCCCTTCGGATTCACCAAGCCTGTCTGAAGTTGCCTTTGGTTCGGACTCATCCCTTCGGATTCACCAGGCCTGTCTGAAGTTGCCTTTGGTTCGGACTCGTTTTCCATTGTTTTCATCAAAGCTGTCTAGAGTCACTTCTAAGCGTGCATAAATTTATACAAAGAACAATAAAGTATGCGAAAGGAACCTAACTGAAAAAACGGGATTTTTTTACTGAATGATGATAATTAACAAAAGTTCACAATTAATTGAGGAAAAGACAACAATTAATTAAAGGAAATTTGCAACCTGCACTTCACTCTTTGCGATGAGCAAGCGCAAAAAAAAATCAACCAGTTCTGGTTGATTTTTTTAATTAACTCGTAACACTCGCATGGCATTCAAAACAGCGAGTAGCGTTACCCCAACATCTGAGAAGACAGCTTCCCACATCGTTGCAATTCCAAACGCACCCAATAGTAGAAAAATCCCTTTTACTCCTAAGGCAAAGATAATATTTTGCCATACGATTCGACGAGTACGCTTTGCAATTCGTAATGCCTCTGGAATTTTAGAAGGTTCATCTGTCATAATCACAATGTCTGCTGCTTCAATAGCAGCGTCGGAACCTAAGCCACCCATGGCCATTCCCACGTCTGCTCGCGCTAGAACTGGTGTATCATTGATCCCATCACCGACAAAGATAATTTTTTCTTTCGGTGCTTTTTGTGCATCTAACTTCTCGAATTCTTCCACCTTATGTTGTGGCAATAACTCGGCATGAACTTCATCAATTCCGATCTGTTTACCTATCGATTCTCCGACTGCTTTCGCATCCCCAGTCAACATGACGGTTTTCTTAATACCAAGTTCTTTTAACGAACGAATGGCTTTGGCTGCATCTTCTTTTACTTCATCAGAAATCACAATATATCCTGCGTATTGTTGATTGACCGCCACATGAACAATTGTTCCAATGTCCGTGGGTTGTTGGAAGGCAATTTGCTCTTGATTCATAAGCTTGGCGTTCCCAGCTAAAACTTCTTTACCATCTACTGTGACTTGAATACCGTGACCAGAGATTTCATTATATCCTTGTAATACCTCTTCCTTAATTTCCTTACCATATGCCTTTCGAATGGACTCAGCGATTGGATGGTTAGAGTGAACTTCGGAAAAAGCTGCATATTTTAACAAATCTTCTTGTGACCAAGCACCCTTTGGATGGATGCTAGTCACCTCAAATACACCTTTTGTTAGTGTACCTGTTTTATCAAATACGACATATTTTACATCATTTAATGCCTCTAGGTAGTTACTCCCTTTAATAAGAATACCTGTTTTCGAAGCAGCGCCAATTCCACCAAAGAAACCAAGTGGTATGGAAACAACAAGTGCACATGGACAAGAAATAACTAAGAATATTAAAGCACGATAAATCCAGTCTGAAAAAGTAGCGCCATTTATGAATAATGGAGGCAAAATAGCCAGCACTACAGCAACAATCACCACGACTGGTGTATAATAACGAGCAAATTTGGTGATGAAGTTTTCAGTAGGTGCCTTCCGGCTGCTTGCATTCTGTACTAATTCTAGAATTTTAGATACGGTTGATTCTCCAAATCCTTTTGTCACTTCTACTGTTAAAACTCCATTCTTGTTAATAAATCCACTTAGTATGTCACTTCCCGCTTCTACCTCTCGTGGGACAGATTCTCCTGTTAATGCAGATGTATCGACCATCGAACGACCTTCGATAATTTTTCCGTCTAACGGTACCCTTTCTCCAGGTCTAATCAGAATAAGTTCTCCAACCCTCACGTCCTCCGGTGAAACTTTTTTAACTTCGCTACCACGCTTAACGTTAGCTGAATCAGGTCGGATATCCATCAGCGCACTAATAGACTTACGGGAATGATTGACGGCCATGCTTTGAAATAATTCTCCTATTTGGTAAAATAGCATAACGGCTACGCCTTCAGGATACTGATTAACAGCAAACGCTCCGATCGTCGCTATCGCCATGAGAAAGTGTTCATCAAACACTTGCCCTCTAAAAATATTTTTGACCGCTCGAAGAACAATGTCCCCACCTATTATGAGATAAGCCAGTATGAATAAGCTAAGCTCTAGCACTCCAGAAACAGGGGAAAACAATGCAAAACCTGCGAGAACCGCACCAATGCTTAAACGAACCACCAATTTTTTCGTTTTTTCTCTTCCATGATCCAGTCCTTTACCTTGCTCCACTTGGTCATTATGATCTGAATCTTGAATCTCTGAAATCACATCTACTTCAGGCTCTAATTTCTTCACAATCATAGTTGCTTCGTTTTCTAATCGATCCAAATCGTCAGGATTAGCAGCTTCCATTATTAGCTTTTTTGAGACAAAATCGAGGTTTGCAGATGTAATCCCCTCCAATTTCCCTACTCCTTGCTCAATCTTGGCCGCACAATTAGCGCAATCCAATCCATTTAAATAAAGAGTTCGTACGGAGCCCACTCTTTTTAGCTTTTCTTTGTCTTGTACATGAATATGTGGCTCTAACATTTTGACCTTTTTCTTTGCTTCTGACACGACCGCTTCCTCTTGAGCCTGGTCCGTCTCCATCGTAAGCGTTTTTGTCACAAAGTTAACAGAACAAGAAGAAATTCCATCTATATCTTTTACCCCATTTTCAATTTTCTGAGCACAGTTGGCGCAATCCAATCCTTCAAGTATTAGTTCTTTTTTTACTTTTTGTTTTTGCACTTCCATGATTTCTCGCCTCTCTTCTCGGCCAAAATTCTCTCTTTATTTGTTGAATGTTAAGTCTAATTTTGGGCTGTAGGATTATTCTCCAACAGTTGCGTCCTCTTGTGTATGAATCATAGCAACTGAAACTAATTGATTGATATGATCATCTGCCAATGAATAAAATACTAACTTTCCTTCTTTTCGATATTTAGCCAACCCCATATTTCTTAATAATCGTAAATGATGCGAGGCTGTGGCTGTTGTTGATCCGATAATATTAGCTACGTCGCAAACGCATAATTCTTTTTCTATTGTGAGGGCGTAAGCAATTTTTATTCTGGTTGAATCGGCTAACGCTTTAAATAGTAATTCAACCCCATTTACTTCTTCGACTCGATTCTTAATTCGATTTACTTTTTCCTCATCATAGCAAAACACTTCACATGTATCATTAGCGGCGTTTAAAGCATCTTTACTCAAGCCGTTCACCTCATTCTAACGTTTATTTGATTATTAGTTTATACTGTTAGTTTATGCCATGTTTGAATAATTGACAACGAATATTCAAATTTTTATTCGAATGTGATTGAATGATGATAAAAGTCTTAGATCTGTACAAAACACTGGTTCAAATACTTATATTTCAGGAAAAAATGAAATAATTCTATTGGACTTAAGGTTTATTCAGGAAAGTTCACAATGTATTCAAGAAAAAACATAATTGAGTAAGAATTCCAGTCTGATATCTCTGTACCCACTAATAATAAAACTTCCTATATATATAATTTTGTTCAAAGCCCTAGGTATTTGAACACAGACCTTTTGCTTAAAAAGTACAATAAAGAACGCAATTTCCCTATATTCTTTAGTAATTATGATAAAATAATATCAAAATTCTTGAAATAGTTGTCATAATTCCATATATATGTAATAATACATTAAGTTAAAGATAAATAGATTGAGGTAATTGAATGAAATATTCAAAAGAAAATTTACATATAGAGATAGAATTATTAAGGAAAAATTTAATTAAGTCGGGCATGATCAATGGGTTAACTGCGCCGGAAACACTGGATTTGAGCCAAACACTAGATAAACTAATAAATTTACAGATTTTTAGCTATCAAAGCGATAGGCCTTCAATAGTAAAGTCTGGATCATTGACTGGAAATTAATAGATGTAATCAAATCCTAAACATTCCACCATTGGAATTAGATACTAAAGACTTCCTTCGTTTTTTATGATAAATTTATTCCTGTAATTAATGAACAAAACATGAAATGGTGAGTAGTTGCGGCTCATGTCTTACATGAGTTGAGGAAAGTCCAGGCTCGCCCGGTGCTGAGATGCCCGGAGTGTTCGTGCCATCTGTAAAGGTGGGCAGCAGACTTACTATCTGCTGACGGCGGTGAAATCATGCTAAGTCTTCGAGGATATGCTGAGAGTAACCTGAAAGTGCCACAGTGACGGAGTTCTTCTGGAAACGGAAGAAGTGGAACGAGGGTAAACCCCACGAGCGAGCAACCCAAACTTAGGTAGGGGCATCATCCAGCGGAAACACGGAACCAAAGGATGGATTGGTCAAATAGACCGATAGTTAAATGACTACACCTGTTGTGCGAGGTTGGCACCGTTTAGCACGCAGGAACAGAACCTGGCTTACAGCCATTTCATGAGCCGTATTCTAAAAACTTTAGTAAATTCATTCTATAGTTAATATACAGTGATTAATAATCATTGCGGTTGATGCAATGGGAAATCATATACAATTTTCACCTCAGAAGTTACCATCGATTGACTTCGATTGGTCTATTACTTCTATTATACATAAAAAAACAATTTGTTGAGTTACTTTGAGATGTATAAATAAACAGAAAATAAAGAATGTAATGTATGGACACTCTATCATTACATTCTTTATTTATGTTCCGTAACTATAGTCTTCGATTACTGACAATTTATTTTCCTGTATTCTATCCCTTTAAGTTTTAGTTTCTCCCCTGCTTTAAGACCGTTAGGTATATCTGTTGCAAGTATTTCTTCATAATGGATCCCACCTTCAACTTCTTTTTATTCAATAGAAATCAAAAATAAAAAATCAAGGTAATATATACCTCGAAATCGTTAATAATGGATAGAATATGACATTAACATAGTATTATTGTCACAATTGCACCGTTCCTGTAATGTTGTCATCAAACAATAAAGAAATGTAACGTTAGCGTTCTGTAACAGAGTACCAGACCATGTTAGTGTTATACATACGAGGTCAGGAGCTACAGGAGGTAACAGTTATGAAAAACACTTACATGAAAACAATTGTTGTAGCTATATTAGCTACATTTACATTTATAGGTGTACAAAATAGTACGGTTGAGGCGATTACTGAGCATCATGTTATAAAAGGAGATAGTCTTTGGGAACTTGGACAACAATATGGTGTAACCATCGATGGTATAAAACAAAACAATAATCGTAATGACGATATGATTTATATAGGAGAGTTATTACAAATCCCTGAAAAACCTAAAGTATTAGCATCACAATCATCAGTTCCTAAAGAAGAATCGTCTAAAAAAGTAAAAGAGAAACCAGCTGTTTCCATTTCAACTAAAGAGAAAGACTTATTTGCGCGATTAGTAGAAGCTGAAGCAAAAGGTGAATCATATGAAGGAAAAGTGGCAGTTGCGACTGTCGTATTAAATCGAGTTCAGTCTCCTGAATTTCCAAATAATATTACAGATGTTATTACACAAGAAGTAGGAAATAGCTATGCCTTTTCACCTGTTCAAAATGGTGAAATTAATAAGGCAGCATCAGATGAGGCACAACAAGCAGTCGATGAAGCATTAACTAGAAAAGATCGATTAAATAATGCCATTTATTTTTACAACCCAGAAATTGCAACGGATGATTGGATTCGTTCTCGTGATGTAGTGAAAACAATTGATAATCATGTTTTTGCAAAATAATGAATTATGGTGCCTGTCCCCCGCTACTTGGGGGACAGGCACTTATTTTTTTAACTTTTTTTAATTGCATTAAGTGCAGACGCGTCCTTTGATTTTCTTTTTTAATAATAGTCCCTATTAAACAATATTGTTGATTTTTAATATTTGCAAAGGACTTCTAACTGATGAAGTCCTTTGAGCCAAAGTTGTTTATTCCCTGTTCGAGAAACTAATAATTCAATACGTACTCGCAAATTCAGTGCTTAAATCACCTTAATATAAAGGTTTTTAGGAATATCTGTCGAATAAGAAAATACCATAACGGCTTTTTATCAAACTAAAGGGCAGACTTTGTAAAAGTGAGCAAAACGGGGTGGCAGATTGAAAAAAATTTATAAGTTTCTTTTAGGTTTATTGATTGTTGTAGTTATTATTTTTGGCTATGTGCAATATAAATTTATTACTGTTGAAAATGCAGTGATTGAATATTTAACTGTTAAAGAAGATATTTCAGAAGAATCCATCACATCAGAACCGTTTATTGCAAATTTATCTGGTGATAAAAATTGGATGGTCTCTGTGAAAATTGAGGATGACCCAAAAACATATGCATATTATTTAAATAAACAAAAGAAAATTGTGTTGGAATCTTATGTTGAAAATGGTGAAGTATCAATTGTGTATAAAATAATGAATTAGGGAGCTTTACGTGAAGATTTGGCTCTCGAATCAATTAAAAAATCAGAGTTGACCTATAATTCAGGTACAACTCTATTTTTTTACGTTAAAAACGACAATGTAATTTAACATAGCCTAATAATAAAGCCAGTGAAATTGAAAAAATAAGAACATTTGTTGCAAAATTGATTAATGAAACTGCCTATTTTCAGTAGGGATAAGCTCTTTAAAAACTAAGGTACATAATCTATACAGAATAAATGAAAAAGAAGGTGAATTTAATGCCGTATGGTCAATCACATCCCCCATTTGTACCTTGGGAACAGTGGCATCAGCACAATCCTCATGGCACTTTTATATATCACATCATCTCATGGTACTTGGCAGCAGTGGCATCAACAACACCCTCATGATACTTGGCAACAGTAGCACCAACAGTATCCTCACACGATACTTGGCAACAGTGGTACCAAATGTAACACAACTAGAGAGTGGTATCATTGCAGATTATATGATTTGTTAAATCTTAGGTGTGAAAGTCAATAGGACATCCAAATTGAAAATTCATTTACTTGTCTTTACTTAAAAATAGTCATATAAAAAACCTCACCATTGGAGAGGTTTTTTTGCTTTAACACCTTTGAAGACCCAATCATGATCATCAGCTTCTACGAAATATTTGTTAAAGAATAGTCAAATTTCTACTAGATACCTAAATGAGCATCCAAAAGAAATCGACCTATGCATAAAATATCTAATTTAGCCACCAAGTGTTATTTAATTATCTGACCCGATTGCGGAAGATTAATCTTATTGAAAATCAATCATCTTTGTATAACAACTAGAACATTTTTAATTCCAAAAACTATGTTTTTTTATCTTTGATCACCAGAAGGTATAAAGTAGTAAACAGTCTGTTATTCATTGGTACACTTTTTGTCATTCAACGGTAAAAGATATGTCAAGGAGGGTACATTTCATTGGCTGTAATCAACTGTTATATTTCCAAAAAAATCCTAGTGCATATTCGAACTCATGGAAATATAAATGTGATTCTTAGCCATACTAATAAGGATAAAAATTTGTTAGGAGGAACTACTATGGGAAGATACAACAGTCAAAAACCATCTGGCAATAAAAATTCATTACCCCAAACTCCCAAGAACTTAAAAATAGAACCGAATCGTGTCGATGAAGAGTTTTCTCGTGAATTAGGTTTGGGTGTAAAAATTCGACCGACTAGACCTAAATAAAAAGAAAAAACTAAATATAAAAATACCCACAGAAAATATTTGTTTTCTGTGGGTATTTGTCATATAAAGTGAAACTTCCATCATTGGGGGTTTTTAAAGTAGGAAAACCATAGGAAGATGATGATGGCGAGAAGAACAAGGGCAACAAACCAAGCGATCATTTTCGTAGTAAACCACAGCATCATCAAAGTAAGTATGACAAATAAAGATACCTTCATCTGATAATCTAAACCATCTATTCATACGATTAGTATTGAAAAAAGGACGTATATACTAATAATGAGTAAAGTTTTTATAGAGAATTGATCAATGAACGAATAGAGGGGATGAGTTTTTTTGTATATTTATCCATTCTCTTCATCCTGATTCATCAGCCTTTTTCTGCATGAGATTGCTCCTTGCCATTCCTGCTCCTCCATCCTAAAAATCTATTGGTCCTATGTAGAATATCAGCATAAAACTAATATAGATTGAGAGAAAGATTAAGAAATGATTAGAACTAGATTACTTCCAATATTTCAGCTGGCTTATTCACCTTATAGTCCGGATACTCCCCTTCAAATACTTCAATTGAATCATACCCCCAACTAACCCATATCATCTTGATTCCTGTTTTTTTACAAGCGACTAAATCTCTTTTTTCATCTCCGACATATATAACCTCAGATGCATCCAATTTATTATCCTTCAAAAACTTATTTATTAACTTATCTTTTCCAAATATACTTTTAGAACATAGGATATTTGTTATACTCTCAATTTTATTTCCATTTAAAAGCATTAAAATATTCTCCTTAGAATTTGAGGAAATGATTGCCGTCTTATAACTTTTTTTCTCTAATCCCTGTAACAGATCCTTAATACCATCAAACAATGTTATATCATTGATTGCTTTTCGATATAGTTTATAGATTTGAGGGATAACGAATGACAACTTATACATAGGGAAGTTTAACAACTTACATCGTTCTTTTATCGAAAGTTTTTTCATAGTTTCTAATTCCTCTAACTTCAATTCTTTAAAGTTATTTTTCAGTGCGAAGCTGTTCCAGCTTGATAAAAGAGCCATTTTGGAATCGGCCAAAGTCCCATCAAAATCAAAAATTACGTATTTTAACATGTACTTCACTCCTATTTCTTAATCCTGAAAAATGCCACCCTAATAATTTTAATGTAATTTTATCTTATCAGTAATCCCCATGAAACATAAATAATAGGCAGTTTATTCCAAAAACACATTCTTGCTACTTCATTAAAAAAGCGACCTTCTATATTGAAGAATCGCATTTTGAATTAAATTACTTTTTTACGGTTTTGATTTCTTTGACTACGTTTGTAAAATCGAACAGGTTTTCACCCGCCTTTTTCCCTTCTACTATAGATACATAATATTCGCCATTAGACAAAGGTATAAAATTAGGATCTGTGGAATACTTTTCAAAAAATACGGTGTATTGATTACCATCAATTGTGTTAAACTCCCAACTTGCTCCTTTCATCATTTCAACACTTGAAGATATTTTTTCTACATGAAATCCTTTATCGTCTCTCTTTAATTCACCAACAAAATAAGTATTCTTTATACGCTGGGTAACTAATAATTTATCATTATTTGTAGTAGTTATTAATTCAATTTCTCCGTTAATTTTTTGAACTTCAATAAAATTCTCCAAAGCTATATCTATAGAAGAGAAATGTTTTATTTCATCCGTATATTTAGAAGAATTTTCACTACACGCAGCTAATAGTAAAATAGTTATCATTAAAATAGACGTTAATTGTCTAATGTTAAATCCCCCTTTATCATTATATATTACCATAAAAATCCATTGTCCTTATCAAGGAAAAATAGTCTATCCTATATACCTAAATGTACGTTTTCTTATAATTCAAGCAAGCGAGGAATAGTTCACTCCACAAGCAACATAATAGATATAAAGGATATGATTTTATGAGGAATAAGATTGTTATTGAAGAATTAAATACTTTATTAAGAGGTACACTACTCGAAGATATGTCGAACAATTAAGACAACTAATATTAGCAAAGGAATAAAGATAAGATCATCAACAAGAAGTCGATGATCTTTTGCTGTACTATCCTGCTAACGTTAGAAAAATATTATTTCATATTATTAAAAAACACGAGGAAAACTAGGGGTTTAACCCAATTTTCTCTCGTGTTAGGAAACATTTTATTTAGTATTATTGAGCTGTATATCCACCGTCAACTGTTAATGTATTTCCTGTCATAAATGATGAATCGTCTGAAGCCATGAATAATACTGCTTTTGCCATTTCCTCTGCTTTACCAAGACGTTGCATTGGTGTAATAGCAGCAAGTGCTTGTTTACTTTCTTCAGGAATAATTGGTGTGTCAATAAAACCTGGGGCTAAAGAGTTCACACGAATATTTTTTGATGCGTATTCTAACGCAAGTGATCGTGTTAAGTTGAGAACTCCACCTTTTGCTGCATTATATGCTGCTGAACCAGGTGAACCAACCCAACCATACATTGAAGCTGTATTGACAATTGTGCCACCACCTGATTTAAGCATTTCACGAATCGCTTCACGCGCTACTAAAAATACACCATCTAAATCTACATTAACTGTGTTGCGCCATTCAGCATAGGATAGCTCCTCTGTTGGCGTTACACGTCCAATCCCTGCATTATTAAATACAATATCAACTTTTCCAAAAGCATTCACTGCTTCTTTGAAAATATTTTGTACCTCTTCTTCATTTGTAATGTTTGCTTTTACAAAAAGTGCTTCTGCATTTTGTGCTTGTAACTCTGACTCAAAAGCTTTCCCTTTTTCTTCGTTTAAGTCGACAAGTACTACTTTTGCTCCCTCTTCAACAAATAATTTGGCTGTGGCAGCACCAATCCCTGATGCGCCACCTGTAATAACTGCTACTTTGTTTTGTAATTTACTCATGTCAATCCATCCCTTCAAATTGAATAATTGTAAAATCATTACTTTGAAAAACTCAATACTATTTCGCGATTAGAAGTAAATTGAAATTCTTAGTTTTGAAATAATTCTGAATTCATCTTACTTCTTATATCGCACCCTCAATAAACATTAAATATAACATTCTCAAATTCATTTATCTTTAATTTGAGATGTTTATGTTATTAATATAATATTATCAAAAATAAATGTCAACATTTAAGTTCATAAAAATGATAACTATTTTACATGCATGTTTATTATTAGTCACATCAACAAATCTGTAAGGTCCATCAGAATTAACCTATTTTTCAATTTTCTATTTAACTAACATACTACTATTGTTCATCCGACAAAAAAATTGAAAGACTATAAAACTCAGACCTGCCATTTTTTTATGGCAGGTCTTGTTTCCATTGTTCTGCTACCAGGCTATCATAGCGCTTATAGCACTTTAAATCCTACGACTTGACGTCCCTGTCTTTTGACGGATTTACCCTTAGCTCTATCTAATTGTATTTAGTATTAATAACACCATTAGATACCTTATCAAAATAGTTTCTTTAGATTCCTATTTCCCGCATTTTCACCGTAACTTTCTCAACTCTATCATCCATATCCATCCCGTTAAACTTCGGAAGCTTCAGCTCGCTTACGATTTTTCCGTCGCGCATAAACATAATGCGCTCCGTCCGCGCAGCAACCATTGCGTCGTGAGTTACAAGCATAACCGTAGTACCGTCAGCATTGATTTCGGAAAATATGTTCATAATCTCCTGAGCAGATTTTGAGTTGAGCGCACCCGTCGGCTCGTCGCCGAAGATGATTTTTGGGCTATTCATAAGTGCACGGCATATTCCCGCACGCTGAAGCTGACCTCCTGACACTTGAGTAATGTCGCGTTTTTCAAGCTCCGCAATGCCTACCCTTTTCATAAGCGCTCTTGCCATCTCTGAAATTTTTGCGACGTTTTTTCTGTTGCCGCGCATTGACGGAAGAATGATGTTATCAAGAATATTCAGATTTTTTAGCATAGTCGGCTGCTGAAAAACAAATCCCATTTTTGTTCTACGTATATCTGAAAGCTCATTCTCGGAGACCGCTGATAAATCCCTGCCTTCAAAAACAACCTTTCCATCGTCTACGCCGTCCATACTGCTCAGCGCAAACATCAGCGTCGATTTTCCCGAGCCTGAAGGTCCCATAACCGCAACGAACTCACCCTCGTTTATTTCAACGGACACTTCGTTTAGAACATTGTGTCGTTCATCGCCCTCACCGAAAGATTTTACTATATTTTCACCGATCATAATCTTCTTCATAGGCCTACTCCTTTATATTTTCGGAAATTTTTATTTGTCCCGCCCTCGATGTGCCGATCATAGTTGCGATCAGTACCGTAAATATCATCATCAGCGGACTAAGCAGATACGCCGAAAGCGGATTGACCGTAAAATTAAACGTTGACGCTCCAAACGAAGAGATAAGCGCACCCGCAAGGACCTCTCCGAGAGTATTCGCGAGAAGCGTACCGAGAATAATTCCAACAATCAGAACAAAAACCGAGCGAGAAACATACTGCGCCTTAATATCCGAGTTTGTAAAACCGAGCGCCTTCATTACAGCAATGGAATATCTGTCCTTTGCAACAAGCATTTTCATAAACAACAGTGTAACCAGTACCGTTATAACCAGTGCAACGGCAACTGCGGAGTAAGTAGCCATTTTGACGGAACTTATTGTTGAGCCTAGGGTCTGGGAAACAAATTCATCAATGTCTGAAGTTTTTGCAAAATCAAATTTGTCCGAATATCCTAAAACCTTGCTGTCGACGAGAGATTTATCCGAAAGTCCAACACAGACGATGGTCCACATGACGTTCGCCGAATGGTCGGTAAATACAGCCTTTGCTGTTTTGCCCCCATTGGTAACGTCGGAGTATATTCCGGTTACCGTGAGATCTTTCTCCTTCCCTTCAATCACCAGCGTAATGACACCGCCGATCTTTTTGCTCATCTCACCAGCGTTTATAGCCGAAAGCGCAATTTCGTCATCACGGACGGGTGCTCTGCCCTCTGAATACTCTATAGGAAATGCTGAATGGTCACCGAGTTCAACTTTTATATTTTCCTCTGACCCGTTACTCGTTTTCATTTTGAAGGTCTTTGTTGTCATAACAGCATACTTTGAAACGGCACTATCGCTATCTATCGTCTTCACTATTTCATCGGTTTTGTCAGATACATTGGCCTGAATGCGTAGATCGTAGTTTCCAATCCCCATATATTGGATGAAACTTTTTGAGGAAATCGTGTTGTAGAGGTTCTGCGGAACAATCATGATAAATGCCGAAATTACCAGTACCGTAAGCATTGTGGCGTAAAGTCTTTTTCTTGCTAGTACATCTTTAATCCCAAGAAAAATATTCGTGTTAAATAGGCTGTTTCCATTCAGGCAAAAACGTTTTGCGCCCGTGTTTTTTTCCTGTAGAGTACCAAAGCGTATTGCTTCCGCAGCAGATATTTTTCGAAAGCGCCTCAAAACGAAACTTACATAGGCAATAATGGCAATGAATACAAGCGATATGCCAATAATTCCTAAAGATAAGGCAATAGAAGAATTTTTGCTTTCGCCCATATAAAGCCGTATATTTTCAAGAAGCATGCCTTGGAACATAAGCGAAAGAATAAACCCAAGAATACTACCTACCGCAGCCACGATTATGTATTTCGCAAGATAAATCTTCTTTATGTCGGAGAGACGAAGCCCAATTGCTTTCATAACACCAATTTCACGGTAGTCGTCCTCGATTTTCGCTAGGAGTGTAAATCGTATGCTCATAAATGCGATAGCAACAACAAGTGCGCTTACAAGAAGGATTACCGCAATCATCATCCCATCTGAAATGGCGTTCATCATTTTGAAAAGCGTATAGGTAACCGTTGGTCCATTTGCTTCAAGTCCTGCGGAAGCATACGCTGTTTCAAATTCGCCTACACCTGAGAAATCCTTTAATCTAAACTCAATCAGATACTCGATACTTCCAAGTCTTTTTATATCTGCGTAATCATTGTTGCTAATAAGAAATCGCTTTGAAGCGGAGAGCGAGGAATTCATGGTCGAATCACGGAGAAATCCCGCAACGGTAAATTCCTTCCCGCTTATTACAGCCTTGTCACCGACACTAGCTGTGTTGTCCCTCATATAGGATATCGGAACATAAATCTCACCGTCGGATACGTTGATGATGTTGCCGTTAAGGTCAAGAAGATAATCGAATTTTTCATTCTGTATGCTGAAGCCGTTATCCTGAACACTACCCTCAAGCGAATGATCGCCTAAAATAATCTGCGCGCCGTCCATGCCTAGAAACTCAACTACCTGATATTCTTCGACGTTGTTATTTTGCTCTGCAAAGGATTTAAGTCTTGCGGTATCAATATCACCGGAATGCATTTGCATAAAATGCGGAGTTTTCGCTTGTGTCATAAGCGTATCTAGTGCGCCCGAAAGATTGACGATGAGGATCGCTGCTAGCGAAACAAGCATTGCCGCGGCAGCGACAAATATCGTTGTTGTCAGTGTAATTGCTTTGCTGTTTGAAATGTCATTGCGAATTATTCTGTAATACATAAGTCACCGTTGCCAAAAACTTATAAAAATCTATAAGCCTTGTTTGCTTCTTGCTTCTACGTATCTGCTTTTGCCGAAACTACTCACATTTGGTATGACACTCCACAAGCGTAAATTCGGATACAACGAATCCTACACATTAACAGTATCTTTTAATTGATTAAACTGCTAATTTTCCATAGTTAGCTAAGTTGATAGAAGCGTTTAAATCCCTGTCCATTTTTAGTCCACATTCACAAGAGTACACACGGTCAGAAAGTTTTAAATCTTTCTTGATGTGACCGCAACATGAACAGGTTTTCGATGACGGATAAAAACGATCTACTTGCATGAATTCAATGCCGTACTTTTCGCATTTATATTTCATTTGGCGAATGAACTCATACAGTTTTTGATGCGCTAACGCTTTGGATAAATGACGATTTTTCATCATTCCACTCACATTCAAGTCTTCCATCACCACTTTGCAAGGTTTGGTTTTCACGATTGCATGAGTCACTTGATGAATGTGATTGTCACGAATATTGGTTAATCGTCTGTGTAGGTGTTGTATTCTCTTTTCGATTTTTATAAGGTTGCTTGTTTTGACAAACTGGTTTTCACCTCTCTTATTCATTTCATACTTTCGAGAAGCCTTGCGTTGCAACCTGCGCAAGTGTTTCTCAGTCTTGCGTACTTTATGTGTTTTATTGATATTTTTGAATACTTGACCATCTGAACAAACTGCTAATTCTTTCACGCCTACATCAATGCCAATTACTTCATCCGTTAGTTCTTGTTGCTCCATCTCTTGTTCAATTCCAACAGATATATACCAATACTTCTTATCAAACCTGATTCTTGGATTGGTATATTTAACATTCATCGGAAGTTGTTCGCTTGTTTGAACCCATCCTACTTTTTCAATCAAGACAAGGTTCTTTTTGACTTTTAACTTAGAAGAATCATTATAAAATGATACCTTAGATTTTCTTCTACTTTTGAATGTAGGAAATTGAGATTGACCTTTGAAAAACTTTTGATAGGCTTCACAAGCATCCTTGACAGCTTGTTTCGCTACATTATTCGAAACGTCTGATAACCATTTAAAATCATCTGTCTGCTTTAATTTTGTGATTTCCTTTCTTAGATTATTATTTGATTTAAACTTTCCACCTTGTTTATAGTTTTCTTGTTGTCTATTTAATACCCAATTATATGTCCATCTAGCTGTTCCAGCAGACTTCCATAGTTGCTGTTCTTGCCTCTTTGTTGGCTTTAACCTAACTTTCTTGGCTAATATCATTTTTTTCACCACCTTACCTATATTCTACATTCAATTAAATGTAGTTGAAAGTATTTTAATTTAATCATATACTTTTAATAGGTGATGAAATTGAATAATAATCGTGGACTGAAAACAAGAAAGGCACTATCTAATGCTGTTCGTATGGATTTGTATGAACAACTAAAAAAGTTATCAGATGAAACTAAAATTCCAATGAGCAAACTTTTAGACGAAGCCATTGAAGATTTGATTACTAAACGGAAACCTACAAAATAATTGTAGGTTTTTATAATGTTTTATAGATTTTCTTTAACTGTTAATAGCCTCTTTTCCAAGCTTTTTAACCGATTTTACATTATACAAAATTACCGAAGTCACACATACTAACACTCCCATGATGAAAATAAGAAATCCTGATCCTCTGCCGCTGCCCGTGCCGAAGATCTTTCCTATACTGTCAGCAAGCACTCCACCGTCTAGCAGCAAAGGTGTGAACATATAATCTGCTAGCACGCCCGAAAGCGCATAAGCGATAACATATCCAAGCTGAGAAATGACACCGATAAGTCCCCACGCTCTGCCCTGAACGGAATTTTCGATGTTGGTGCGAATAAGAAAATCTAGGCTTGTATTTGCAAATGGGAGCATGGCAAAAAACAGAAATCCCGAAACGCAGATAAGTATAATATTTTCGTGCAGTCCGAACACCGCCATAAATATTCCAGCACAAAACAGCGAAACGGAAAGCATTTTTACATAGCCCTCTTTTTATCGGAAGAATCCCTATAATTACACTTGTCACAAGCATTCCCGAAGCGACTATTGTTTCAACTGTTCCTAATGCGGAGCTGTCCGAAAAAGCAAGGATCATCGGTGTGGAAAGTGTTTGTATGAAGCCGAGGAAAAATGTTACAACCGATGTCATAATCACAAGAACAAGCATGCCCCTGTTTTCAGAAACAGCACCCCAACCAGTCTTTGAATTCGCTAATCAACGATTTTGCCTGTTCGTATTTCTTTGAAGCAAGACCCCTGCGTACTGCAAGTGTTGATGCAGCGGTTACAAAAAATGTGCAGATGTCGATTACAAGCAGCAGCTTTATATCCGAAACGGTAAGCAAAAATCCCGCAATTACGGGCGAAATCAAATATTTTGCCGAGCCTGCCACCTGTACAAGACCGCTTGCCTTTGTGTATTGCTCCTTGTCAAGCAAATCCGTAACCGTAGCTTTGTATGCGGGTTCAAGCAGTGATGAAAACACCGAGCTTATAGTAACTCCCACGCAAATCTGCCAAACTTCAGCTTCTCCGTTAAGCATACAACTTAATATAAATACGAGTCCCAGCGCGGAAAGGCTGTCTCCCAGGACCATTAGAAGCCTGCGGTCATAGCGATCCGCAAGCACTCCTGCCACGGGACTTAAAAGAAGCGATGGCATAAACGCAAGCAAGGCTACAAGTGCCATTGCCGAAGCATGCCCCGTCTGTTGAAAAACATAAACTGCTAGCCCGAACGACGTCAGCCCACTTCCAATCGCTGAAATAAGCTCCCCTGACCACAGAAGAAGAAATTTTCTAAAGGATTTTCCCGAATTATTCATGGCTGCCTTTATTCCCGCTACCAAACATCTGCATAACGTCCATAAGACTTCCGCTTTCAGCACCAAGCAGCCTTTCTGCGTTGAAAACAAACGCCTGTATCCGTGAAGCGCGCTCCTCATCTGTCATTTCAACCATATCATCATCAAAAACGGTATTCGCATATGTAACAACCATTTCCATACATTCATACGGGTACGGCGTGCTAAACAGTCTGTGTTCAATGCCCTCTTGGATTATTCCTGTCAGTATTGGCGTAACGCCGTTGATGATGACTTTTTGTATTTTCTGATGCATAAGCGCGTTCTGTGGCTTGTGAATGTGCTCCATAATTTCCTGGCTACTTCCGCCACTTAAATTCATTGATATAACAACACGGATAATACGTTCGACTACAGGTATACTCTTATCTGCGGCAATTTCCTGCGCCGCGCCTAAAAGACGGACACTATACCGCTCAATAAGCGCGTCCATAATATCCTCCTTCGACTTAAAGTGATAATACAGCGTTCCCCGCGCAATTCCGACCTTTTCAAGAATATCTTTTGTACTTGTGCCGTCATATCCCTTCTGAGTAAAAAGCTCATCGGCCGCGTCAAGTATTTCATTCCTGCGTTCCTCCGCATCTTTTACAACTCTCATTTTTACATCTCCTTTTCATAGACCGACTGCCTGTCTATAATAGAATAACATATTGCTATAATTAGTTGTCAATAGACTGTGCTAAATATTGTCAAAAAATGGCCTAGAGAGAAAGGATGTGATTTTATGACAAATGAGATCGTTATTGAAGAATTAAATACATTATTGCGAGGTACATATATGGGGGTCCGTTCGTTTGAGCACTATATCCAAAAACTCGACGATGAAGAAATAGAGACACACTTTCAATCGAAGCAACAGGACACAAAGCTAAATGCGCAAAAAATCCAGCATAACATCGCCGATAAGAAAAGCCTTCGATATCAAAAGAAAAAATGACAGTTAGCAATTAATTTGCTCCCTGCCAAATCCTCAAATTCATTTAATTTTCTTGTATAACTTCTGTTTCCTACTTATTTCTTCATAGCAATCGGCTATATCTGTATAATGAATGGTTTCTTTATCACCAAGGCCAAGAATACCAAATCTCCCCAGGCTTTCATAGAAAAGTTCATGCACCTTTTTTTGTAAGAATTTATTAAAATAGATTAAAACATTTCTGCATAAAATGACATGAAATTCATTGAATGAGCGATCTGTAGCAAGATTATGCTGGGCAAAAACAACATTTTTCGTCAAAAACGGATGAAACACTACTCCCTTATTAGTGACACTATAATAATCCGAAAATGCCTTCTCGCCACCAGCTTGCAAATAATTGTTTGTGTACTTTTTCATATTTTCTATCGGAAATAATCCACTTTTTGCGGTTTTCAATACATTCGTATTCATGTCAGTTGCATATATTTTAGTCTTTTCATATAAGCCTACTTCATGAAGCAATATGGCCATGGAATACACTTCTTCACCAGATGAACATCCTGCATGCCATATTTTGATTGAAGGATACGTACGTAATAATGGTACAACCTTTTCTCTAAACTCTCTGAAAAATAGTGGATCTCGAAACATCTCTGTTACATGAATTGAAAAGTCAGCTATCATTCTTTGTAAACACGGAGGATCATGTAGAATCTTGTCAAGCAGCATCGTTATACTCGTTACTTTTTCCGCATGAACTCTATGCCAAATTCTCCTTTTTATTGAACTATAAGCATAATTTCGAAAGTCATATCCACACCAAGCATATACTCCCTCTAAGAACAATTTAATTTCAATTTTCTCTAAATCACTCTCAACATCACTTTGTTGAGAACGGATACCTACATCCATCGAATGGTTCATTCTGTTAAAAATCCCCTTCTTATTGATATAACCAAACCTTTATTAAAGAGATTAGCTGATCAGGTTCAATTGGCTTTACAATATAGTCTGATGCTCCTACCTCCATACACTTCTCTCGATCTTCCTTCATCGCCTTCGCAGTTAGCGCGATAATAGGTAGATTTTTGAATATAGGGTTTTCTCTTATTCTTTCAATTGCTTCGTACCCGTCCATCTCAGGCATCATAATATCCATTAATACTACATCAATATCTTTATTATTTTGCAGTAATTCAAGACTTTCAAATCCATTTTCGGCAAAGATAACCTCCATTCCATTAAGTTCTAGAATACTAGATAAAGCAAATACATTCCGGACATCGTCATCGACAAGTAGGACCTTCTTACCGTTAAGACCTGAAGTAATGCTTATTTCTTCACTATTTGACATATCACTAAAATTCAGCTGGTTATTACTTTCATTCAAATATAATTCGAGCTCTGCTTTCAATCGTTGTGGAGAATGTTCATTTTTGATGATAATCGTATGAACATATTTATTTAATTGAATTTCCTCTTTCGACGATAAGTCACGTCCAGTATAGATGAACACTTTTACTTCATTATTTCCGTTACTTTCTTTCACTTTTTCCAGCAAATCATAACCGCTTGTATCTGATAAACCTAAATCAAGAATCATACAATCAAAGTGATTGACCTTTAATTCTTCAATGGCTGCACGACCTGTAGAAACGGCTTTAATAATAAAATCCATGTCACCGATCAGTTCCATTAAACTGTTGCGTTGCGCTTTATCGTCATCTACTATCAATAGTCTCTTAATCTGACTGCTTTCTGTTGCAGTACGGTTCCGATTCCAAATGTAGGCTTTCACTGCTTTCAATAGTCTGCTCCGTTTTTTCAATCGAAACAGCAGCTTCATCCGCAGCAACTACTATGTACTCATTCTCTTTATTTTCATAATCACTTATATAGAAAGTGAATGTACTTCCTTTTCCCTCTGTACTTTCAACGACAATTTCTCCACCTAAAAGAGTAGCGATTTCTCTGCTAATCGACAATCCTAAGCCTGTTCCACCATATTTCCGACTCGTTGTACCGTCAGCCTGTTGAAAGGCTTCGAAAATGAACTCCTGCTTCTCCTTTGAAATGCCGATTCCAGTATCCATGACAGAGAATGCGATTGTTGTTTGTTTACTAGACTTCGAATGGACACTAATTTCTAATGTTACTTCACCTTGCTCGGTAAACTTAAAGGCATTTGATAACAGATTTTTCAATACTTGTTGTATTCGAACTTCATCACTATAAATGAAACGTGGTAATCCTTCCTTTAACAAAATGTTAAAATCTACATTCGTTTCATTTGCAATGGCCCTAAAATTATTCTCAATAAAATCAACTAGATCGGTGAATAGAATGTTGTTTGGATTTACGTTCATTTTCCCGGACTCAATTTTTGCTAAATCCAATATATCGTTTATAAGCAATAATAAATCATGACCAGAGGAATAAATGGTTTTTGAATACTCCACTTGTTTCGGAGTAAGATTTCCGGCTTTATTATCCACTAATAGTTTAGATAAAATGATTAAACTATTCAAAGGGGTACGTAGCTCATGAGACATATTAGCGAGAAATTCAGATTTATATTTCGAGCTTAATTCAAGTTGCTCTGCTTTTACTTCCAGTTCCGCTCTCGCTTTTTCTACCTCTCTATTCGCAATTTCAAACTTATTATTTTGTTCTTCTAAAGTTTTTGCCTTTTCTTCTAAATCTAAATTCGTTTGTTCGAGTTCTTCTTGCTGCATTTGAAGTTTTTCCTCAGATTGCCGAAGAGCTTGTGTTTGTTCCTCAAGTTCCTCATTTGTCGCTTTTAGTTCTTCTTGCTGATTTTGTAATTCTTCAGATTGTGCTTGGATTTCCTCCATTAACATCTGAGAGTCTTCTAATAATTTTGCTAATTGAATTCTGCTCATAACACTTTCAAGGATAATACCTAAATCATTAATCAATTCTTCTAAAAAGCTTTGTTGTGTTTCACTATACGATTTGAATGAAGCGATTTCTAAAACGGCTTTTACCTCTCCTTCAAAACTGATGGGTAAAACATATAGATTCAATGGAGTTGCTTCGCCTAGGCCAGATGTAACCCGAATATAATCTGATGGGACATCTGTAAGGATTATCGGTGACTTTTCAAGGATTGCTTGTCCGATTAATCCTTCACCTAAACGAATCGTATTCCTGACATGTTTTCTTTCCTTGAAAGCATACGATGAAACTAACCTATAAATCGGATCATTTTTCTGTTCATCTAGATCTTTCACATAAAAAACAGCATGGCTTGATTCCACCAATGGAATAACCTTTGAAAGGAATGTATAGCCTAATGTTTCGAGATCCTTTGTACCGCTTAAGCTCGTAGTAATCTCAGCGATATTTGTTTTCGTCCAAGTCAGTTCTTTTTCCTTTTTCCTTTCTTCTGCTAAAGATTCAGTCATTCGATTGAATGATGTTGCCACATCATCAATTTCATCATTCGATAGGACTTCAACTTTTGTACTCAAGTCTGTCTTTCCATTTGCTATATTACTCATGATGGCAGACACTGAATTTAATCTAGTGGAAATTGTCCAAATACTTTTAAACAGGACACTCATAATGAGAATAATCCCAATCGCTAATATACAACCAATTATTATGATTCCATCCTGAAAATCTTTTAACATCCTTTGTAACCCCAACGCCCAATTTGATTCAAATGTGGCAACTAAACTGTGAAGGACTTCAAAAAAATCTCCATGAATGGAATCTGAACTCTTATCAATTAAATCAATAGCTTCTTCTTTTTTATTTTCAGAGATTAATGCTTTTAAATGATCTTGATAGACAATAAATTCATTATTTGTATTTTTTAAAGTTGCAATCAACTCTTTTTGTTCGGTCGTAGTTACTTTTGATTCTAACAAACTTATATTTTGCTTTACAGCATCATTTTCCAATTGTAAATCAGTTAATGCCTTTTGTCTTGCATCCTCATCAGTAAAAATGACTAAATTTCTTAATAGAAGACCTTCATCTTTAATATCTGCACGAATTTGTTCAGCTAAAATCGCTAAATCATAATCATTTTTTAGTAAATTACTACTGTTATGGATGTAGGCCATTCGACTCCAACCAATTCCAAAAAGAATGATTAAGAGGATCGGTAATGTGCTAAGTGCTAGTAATAGCTTCGTTCTTATTTTCATAAGCGGGCTCCCTTCCTGAAACTCTGTTAAATAGAGCATACGAATAACGCATCTATGTTTCGCACTATTTTACGAAGTAAAGAGCTTGCCTCCCTCATTGATGCATGTTTCATATACCATGGCAATTGCTTGCACTCGGTCCGTCAAATTTAACTTTTGAAGAATACGTGTAATATGATTCTTAACGGTATGTTCACTGATAAATAACTGTTCTGAAATTTCCTTATTGCTTAGACCATTAATAATTAATTTAAATACATCCGTTTCTCTCGAAGAAATAGAATATAAGTCTTTTAGACGATGGATGGCCATCTCAAGAATTTCTTGTTTAAGACCTTTATCTTGGCTTTGATCAAAATCGATTGAACTACTATTCCGTTCGAATTTCTTAATAGATTCATGATTCATCTCTTTTTTACGTGAATAACCGTTTGCATTTACATTGGTAAAAAACCTTTCAAAATCTTTTGGCGGTACAGGAGGACTATATAAATATCCCTGAAACTCTTGGCAGTGATACTGACTTAACACGATCAATTGTTCCTCTGTTTCCACCCCTTCAGCTATGACCGACATATTTAGATTTTTTGCTAAAGTTACAATGGATTCCATAATGGCTGTACTTTCATTTTTGTTTTTGGAAATATCCTGGATAAAGGATTTATCGATTTTTATCGTATCTATTGGAAAACGCCTTAAATAATTTATAGAGGAGTATCCCGTTCCGAAGTCATCAATACTAATCCTTATGCCCATTTTTCTTAACTGTTGTAACGTTTGTGATATGATGTCTTCATTTCCTAAAAGAGCTGCCTCGGTAATTTCTACTTCTAACAGTTCCGGATTTATATTCATTTCAGTTAGAATCCGTTGAATATGATCGATTAGATGCTTTTGTAAAAATTGTTGAGCAGAGAAATTAACCGCTACCCGAACCGGTATCATTTCTTTCTCTTTCCAAGCATTTATTTGTTCACAAACCTTCCTCAGTACCCATTCACCAATATCAACAATATAACCCGTTTCCTCAGCTATTGGAATAAATTCAACTGGCGAGATCGTCCCCCAACTAGGATGGTTCCACCGTAATAAAGCCTCTGCACTCGTTACTGCTCCAGATTCAATATGTACTCTCGGTTGATAAACGAGTGTAAGTTCCTCTCTTTCAATCGCTTTGCGCAAATCATTCTGCATCAGAAATGTGCGGTACGATAGAATATTCATACCCGAGTGAAATACTTTATATTTATTCTTCCCTTGCTCTTTGGCACGATATAATGCAGCATCAGCGTTCTTTAATAGAGAAATTGAATCTTCTCCATCATAGGGAAATATACTTAATCCAATACATGTTGTAATAAATAATTCATAGTTATCAATAAAAAAAGGCTTTTTAAATGACTCCAAAATATTCTCGGCTACCTCTAGCGCATTCTCTCGATCCGTGTCTAGTAACATGATATTGAATTCATCGCCACCTATTCGTGCTACCAAGTCTCCTTCTCTCACACTTGACGAAAGCCTTTTGGCAACTTCCTGTAGCAAATTATCTCCTACAATATGACCAAGCGAATCATTTACATATTTGAATCGATCCAAATCTAAATACATAATCCCGAGTGAATGATTCATTTTCTTTGCTTCATTTAATTTTAAAAGTAATTGATCTTGAAACAATCTTCTATTTGGTAAATCTGTTAACCCATCATGAAAAGCCATATATTCTATGATTCTATTCCTCTCGGCAAGTGCATCCGCTTGCTGTATGAGTTTTTGTTTCATTCTATACATCTGAACAAAACCTTCAACCTTTGCCTTTAAAATAATCGGATTAAATGGCTTAAGGATATAGTCAATGGCTCCTACAGAATAGCCCATAAAAATATGCTCTGTATCCATATTATTGGCTGTAATAAATAAAATCGGTATATTCTTTGTTTTTTCACGGGCTTTGATGATTTTCGCTGTTCCAAAGCCATCCATACCTGGCATTTGCACATCTAATAAAATAGCGGCAAAATCATACTTCATTAAATATTTAAGTGCTTCTTCACCTGAGGAAGCTTTCATTAAATGATAATCCTCTCTCTCAATGATAGCCTCCAAAGTCAATAAATTCTCAGGTCGATCATCTACTAGGAGAATATTAATTTGGTCTTCAATTTTCAATACACATACTCCCCATTTCCAATATGTACATAAGATGTATTTACAATACTAGAATAACATAATATTTGGGATATGGTCGAATATTTATGTTGAGGAGTACATACAATTTATTTCACCTATTTTACATGAATAATACCAGAATTTTTTCTTTATTTACTCTACATTTTTTAAAGTCGAGTTTATGTTGGTAAAATAGGGCTTGATAATAAAGTCTTTCGCTCCGCATTGTAAAGCTTCTATAATTAAAGATTTTTGTCCCATAGCTGAACACATAATGACTTTCGCTGAGGGATCATAATGTTGGATTTCTTTTAGTGCTGTAAGCCCGTTTACTTTAGGCATCGTTATATCAAGTAAAACCAGATCTGGAGTAAACTCTTTATATTTCTCTACCGCTTCATATCCATCTTTAGCTTCTGTAATTACTTGAAACATACTTTTGTCTAACATATTCCTCAACCAGGTTCTCATAAACAAAGAGTCATCAGCAATGAGTAACGTTTTTCTCATATTCTTCATCATCCTTACTTCGCCGTATTCCATTTTTTAAAATAACTAAATTTTTCTTCTTCAATAAAATTACAATCTGGAACAAATGGATTGGTTTTTAGTTGCAATGAAAAAGGATTTAGTTTTTTTAGAAGAAAAACTCTTTCATTCTCATCCAATACAAATTGAACTCCATATTGAAAAATGTCCTTCACTTCATTTTTCCAAACAATCTGTCCATTTAATGTAATAGGTTGGTTCATGATTATCGTTTCGAATTGATAAATAATATCTGGATGTATCGGTAATTGGATGGTAGAGAGAAACTTAAGTCCCCCTGGGCCAATATCTTCAATTAATACTTCTGTTTTTCCTAATGTAACGTGTTTCCCTTTGAAGGAAATTAAGGTCATGTTAGAACGTAATGGGGATAGTAAATCAATTCTGAAAAAGTTTCTTCTATCTTGTATGGTTGAATTTTCACCTCTAGCAACTGGATTAAGAATGACCTTTTTTAATATGGATTGAAACTTTTTCTCTGAAACTGGTTTACTAAAGATATATCCTTGAATTTCATGACACTCTAGTTGTTTGAAAAATGCTAGTTGTTCATTCGATTCAACGCCTTCGGCAACAATATTCATGTTTAAACCTTTTGCCATAAAAATGATAGATTTAATAATCACTTCAACATTGGGTGTTTTGGTTATTTGGCTAATAAAGGATTGGTCTATTTTAATTGTATCGATTGAAAAATCCATGATATGTGACAAAGAGGAATATCCCGTTCCAAAATCATCTAAAGCAATTCTGATGCCAAGTTCCTTTAGATATCGAAAAGCGGATTCAACTACCTTCTCATGTTGGATTAATGTCGTTTCTGTAATTTCCAATTCAATCAGTGAAGGATCCACATTCGTTTCTTCTAACGTATTATGCAAAGTGGATTTCCAATCATTTCTTAAAAAACGTTCAGCTGTTACATTAATAGATATAGGTACAACTGACAGTTCTTTTTGTTTCCATTCTGAAAGATGAGAACAAACTTGTTTAAGTACCCAATCACTTATCTCATTGATAAAACCTGTTTCTTCTGCAAGTGGAATAAATTCATCCGGTGAAACTAAACCCCACACTGGATGTTCCCAGCGAACTAACGCTTCGGCACTGACAATTTTTCCGGTTAACGTGTCTACTCTAGGTTGAAAATAAAGGAGTAATTGGCTATTTTCAATCGATTTACGTAAATCTCTTTCAAGCTCATATTGTTTGAATGATGAAATATTTAATGTTGAAGAATAGATATGATAATTATTTTTCCCACTCGCCTTTGCTAGGTACAATGCTAAATCAGCATTCTTAGTGATTTCCTCAACTGCTGTTCCATTTGATGGGTAGGTGCTAATTCCAATACTTGCTGTAACAAATAATTCAAAATCCTTAATCATAAAAGGTTCATTTAAACAATCAATAATCGCTTTAGCTATTAATTCAGGATAATCAGATTGTTCATAATCCCATAAAACAATTCCAAATTCATCTCCGCCAAATCTACAGAATAAAGAGGTATCAGATAATATTGAATGAGTTCTTTGGCTGAATTGTTGCAAGAGTTCATCACCAATAGCATGACCAAGTGTATTGTTGATAGTTCTGAACCGATCTAAATCCACATACATAATCGAAAAAGCATTCTGTTTTTCTTCCTCTATTTCCATAATTGACTCAATTTTTTGCTCAAAAAGTTTGCGATTTGGTAAGTCCGTTAAATGATCATGGTAGGCTAAATGTTTAATCTTTTTTTCATATTCTTTTTGATCTGAAATATTGGAAACAATTCCATCTATTCTAATAAGTTTGCCTTCCGCGTCTAATACAGGAAGCGTCTTGTCTTGAACCCAAACACTTCCACCATTTTTATGAATAATTTGATATTGAAGGGTAAAACTTGTTCCATTAACTAACTCAGAATATTCCTTAAGATACGTATTTCGATCATCCGGATGAAGAATCGCTTCCCAAAAACCTTTATTATAAAAAAATTCCTTTGGATAGCCCGTTATCTCTTCTATTCCTGGTGAGACCAGGATCATTTCTTTTTTCAGAACATCTAGGGACCTTATTCCTAATGATAAATTGTCATAGATATGTTCAAATCTTTGTTCGCTTTCATGAAGTCTCTTTTCAGCCATTTTCCTTTTAGTTATATTTTGAATAATTCCAAATAAACGAATAGGGTTACCATATTCATCTAAGGTATTTTCAACTTGTTCAGAAACATAAACAACTGTCTTATCTTTACTAATGATTCTATATTCAAGGCTATAGCCTTTACAATGTTTGATTGATTGCTTCAGGATATTTCGATACCTGTCACTATCTTCAGGATGAATATACTGTAGACCTTCTTCTAGATTTGAAACATAATCGTCAGATTGACCTCTACCTATGAGTTCTAATAGTTGATTAGACAAGTACAATTCATCTTTCATAATGTTATAATCCCAGCTTCCAATTTTCCCAATCTGCTGAGTTAATTCAAGACTAGTTTTTATTTTGTTTACTTCATTTCCATGCTGGATATACACCGTAATATCCTTTGCCATTCCATAGACCCCTGTCACTTCCATATCATTATTCATTAATGGGATATAGGAGATATCAAGATTAATATTTCTTCCATTTTTATGTAAGGCAACAGCTTGAAAATTTTGAGTTTTACCTTTCAAGGCAACATCAATATGTTTCCTACTTTGATCTTCATTTAATAAATATTTCTCGAAATCACGAGACATTCCATCCGTTAAACCAAATATGATTTCCACCGATTTATTGTAATGTAGTATTTTCCCATTTAGATCTATTATAAAGACAGCATCAGGATGATTATCGAATAATTTTGTAAATATCATTTTATTAAGTAGATTCTTGCTATCAAAAGAAGAGTTTTTGCTATTTGAATCTTTTCTTATTTGTGGTAAGAATGAAAATTTCCCCATGTTACATCCCCCTAAAACATATTGGATAAAAATTCTAAAATAAATCATCCATTCGTAACGAACAGTTTCTCAAACAACAGCTTGTTGAAAATAGGTTTAGATTTCCCATGAAAAGATTTTTGTTCGTAATCTTGCCTTTCTCCTATATCGTTACCTCTATTTTTCACTAATTTAGAAGAATTAGGTATCACCATGTATTCCTATTTTTAATAGGACTATCTTCCTTCTTTATATAAAAAATAGGATATTAATGGTTCCTATTCCCATTACTTATTGGCTTTTATTGAGAATTAACTAAAAACAAACAAAAGGTAAAAAAGCGGTTGGGATTAGCTTGATGTTGTTCCAAAAAATGACAGTACCTAGGAAATAGTGGATTGTATTTTCCTGCTTTTTTCTTCAGCAAAAACAAAAAACACGAGTGGAACTGGGGGTTTCGCCCAGTTCTCACTCGTGTTAAGGAATAGTTTTTATTTTTCTAAGAATAATTACAATTTGCTATTTACTGTTTTTTTGTGATAACAACACTCTTAACTGCCGTAATAGTACCAACCACAAAACAATTTTAGTTTGAAGTTACAATCATTCATGTTCTTCACCTTTTATAATCTCTAGTTATATCCTTGTACTTCTTCTAAAGCAACATTAGAAGATATTGTTTTCTTATTGAACTGTATCTATTTTTATAATCCATTTAAGTTCTAATTGGTTATGTATACTTAGAACCTTTTGATTTGGAGATTGAGTAATGCTAATTGGAGTCTTGACAAGTTCCCATAATATAATTATGTAAACAATATACTTTCCTTCACTCCTTTAATCATTTATGAATATAAACCTTAGTCCCAATTGGAACACTCGCTGATAATTCTAAAACATCATGATTAAACATTCTGACACATCCATGTGAGACATTCTTACCGATTGAAGATGGGTTATTTGTTCCGTGTATCCCGTAATGAGGTTTAGACAATCCCATCCAAAGTACTCCAAAAGGACCGCCTGGATTAGGCTGTTTATTAATAATTGTATATACTCCAGAAGGTGATGGTGTCAATATTTTCCCAACGGCAATTGGGTAGGTTTTTATAGGTCTGTTTCCATTAAAAAGTGTTAATCGATGTCGTTTTGTAGATATATCAATCCATCTCGCCATGAAGATCAACTCCATTTTTTTGAATATTATATGAAGTTATTTAGGGATTTGTTAATAAACAGGATATGATTAAATAGCCGTGTAACATTCATCCAACCTTTCTTCCAATCCAATGAGCAAGCAACGCAACAGGAACGAGTAATAGGACAAAGGGCAAGCAAACAAAAATTACTTTCCAGGTCAGAATTTCATTTGTTAATAATGTATTATACAATACTAAACTGTATGGAATTATGATGATGATTGATGTCAATGCACCAGGAGTAATGGAACGGAAAACTATGGATTGACCAATATGGGTAAAGGCATGCAGAAAAAAAGTCAATGTAACAATCGTAAACAGATAAATAGTACCTAGTGGTCTATGATTCACATATTGGTTTGCTAGAATAGTTGAACTACTTACGAAAAAAAAGATTACTACTACTGCAACTGCAAACTGTGCTGTCGACATAGAAAATTGTTTAATCACTCGATCCGCCATTTTTCTTGGTAGTCTTTCATAAAGAATACCTGAATTCTTATTTAGCCATTTTTCTATCATAATAATTTCTTCAAAGTCATGAAAAATAAATAATATTGGAAATAACCAGATAAGTGTTTGAACATCAACCCATTGTTCCAAATTTCTCCCTCCAGCTCAATTAAATGTAAGGTTATTCTATAATATAAATGTACTTTTTCACTATTATACCAAATTTACCAATTCGAAAAGTATGTCCATTTATTAAAGTATTATTGCTAGATACGTATGGTTATCCTAATAAATTTACTTTTAGAATATTTAACTATTCCACGAATAGACTTAAAAGGAAATTTCAGCGGAGGTGATACAACATGTCGTTATCAAATGTCATTCGTTGGCTAGGGTTATTTGCAGTATTAGGTGGGATTTTTAGGGCGTTGATGACACCAATCGAGTTAGCGTGGGGAGTGGACAATACAGTTGCTCTTCTCATTGGTGGAGTAACAGGCTCCATTTTTATCATCCTTGGCACAGCTGGAATTTATCTTTATCAAGCGGAAAAAACGGGTATATTGGGATTTATCGGATTTATCATAACTACTTTAGGAAATATCATTGTCTTCGGAATGGTGTTGATTACTCTTTTTGTCAACACTGCCTTACTGCAACCAGAAATATTAGAGCAAGACTTGTCAGGACCTATTTCGCCTATCCGGCTAGTTATGCTGATCGGTATAAGCTTAGGTTACCTTCTATTAGGCTTTGTTACATTAAGAGCTAAGCTGTTGCCAAGTTGGGCTGCGGTTTTAATGATTCTTTTTATCATCGTATCTTTTATTCCTATACCGTTCATAGGCGATTATATTGCGCTAATCTGGGGTCTTTTCTACATTGGGCTTGGATGGGCGATTTGGTCGAAATCTAATAGTATTGATACGAACAATAAAAGTGTTAATGACACGCCATAATAATTTCTCACTTGATATTCTAAAATCTAGTCCAAAAATATGGCGTAACCCTAAAATTTAGAGTTACGCAATTTTTACAAAATTTGTATCATGTGAATATAAAATGCGTACATTATTAAGTAAGAGCAAGGCGTTTGTTTAGTCATCAATCCGAATTAACATCAGCTTGCCTTGCTCCCTGATTTTCTAACATACCTTTCATGTTGCTAGTTATGTTACAAACCCTTGAATTAAGAATGATTCTCTCTTTTATTTATCATTCAATTATTCTGCCCAGATACTTGAATATTAGTAGTGGACCTACGCTGGATAAATTTTTGGCTCCTTTCCAAAATTTTGGACATAATACAGTGTAAGTACAGTAGAGGAGGAATAATATGAGATTGAGAAATGGAGATTTTTATACAAATATTTTTACCAATAAGTTGTATAGGTTAAATGAAGATCATAATAGCAGTTGGTACTTCAGTTTACGTGATGAAGAAGGCTATCATGAAACAGAAAAGACATCAGGCCGTGATATGATTAAATTAGTTGAAAGTAGTTATACAAAAAGCTAATGTATTCCTATCATTGAATCTGTAATCAGATTCTTATAGTAGAAAATCCATAAAAACTTTAAATAATATAAGATATTTAAAGGGATATGCCCCCTACTTGTCGAATACAAAAGAAAAAGGGGATTACCCAATGAATAAAATTGAGCTATTAAAAAAATTACTACATGGTAGTCGAGGTAATTTGTTTACCATAGAAATTCCTACTACAAAGGAAAATGAAAAAAAGATACAAGCATTGGTTAGAGAATTAGAAACCGAGAAAAAAATTAAATTAAGAGAATATGTACAAAGAGAATACTCCGTTTATTTACATGGAATAATTAAGTATGCATCCGAATAATCGGATGTTTTTTTTGTAGAAATGAAAATCATAGGCTTGTCATATGAATCTTCTTCTACAATAATGACGCTTCCCCCTTTTGTGAAAAGCGCCAGAGTGTTGTACAATCCAGATGTCAAACTTTCTTTATGGAACAATTCGAGGAATATTAATTACTTCCTCTTCAAGTGCATGAATTCCTCCTAATACTTCAATTGCTGCACCAATTGACACAAGCATATCTCCTGTGATAGCGAGTTTTTGTTCTTTCAGAAGTATGATTAGATCTGTTTCACTTATTTGACTCGATACAGAAATGGCCTCTAATATTTGACCAATCGTCTTAATCCAAGCACCAGTTAATATTTGTTGTTCACCTAGTGAACTTGTATCATTCTGAATTTGCAAAAGCCCTGATAATCCTTTAATTTCAATAAGCTGACCTATTACTTGAATCCATAGCCCCAATTCAACCTCTTTTTCCAGTTGTAAAACTTTTTTACTTTTTTTATTACTAAAATCATTTGTGCTATTGCTTTTATTTGTTTTGCGCTCCATTATTTCCAACCCCAGAACTAAACTTTTGCTATATTTTATGTGAATCACATGCTATTGTGTTGACCTTAATAAAAAAGAGCTGAAGATCTGTTCACCGATCCTTACTCTGTACCCGATCTTAACATAATCAATCACCCAAAGTTTACAAGATCTTACGGGCAGTAAGGCCTCCGCCTAGAGATTATGAGAACAAAATTATATTTTCGTGTTCAGTATCATAGTCTATTGGTTATGCATTGATGAAGTCCTCGTGGGATGACACAAAAATTTTGAAACAAATCATCCTTTTTATACGTACTATTATTACAAGGAGTGGTCTTCAATGAACAAGTATGAAGAACAGGTGTATGAGGAAATTCGATTGTGGAAGCGAAAAATAGTAAAGCGTCCAAAAATAGTGCAGCGTTTAACGAAACAGGCACAAATAAAAATAAATGAAAAGATCCCTAATAAAGTGCATGAAGTCATGACTTCTGCGATTAAAAATTTCGTAAAATTAACGTTATCAAGCTCCCAATTAACAATGCGAAATAATCAAATGGTTGACACCTCACTTGAGGAACGAGATAGGCTCCTTGCAGATAAATTATCTACTTATCGTAAAACAGCTGTAATCGAAGGAGCTGGTACTGGGGCTGCAGGTTTAATAGTGGGAATGGCAGATTTCCCACTACTTTTATCTATTAAAATGAAGTTTTTATTTGAAGCAGCAATGATATATGGTTTTGATACGAATGAGTATGAAGAACGTATTTTCATTCTCCAAGTATTTCAGCTTGCTTTTTCAAGCTCGGAAAAAAGACAGGAAACAATGGAAATCATTGAAAATTGGGAGGAAAGAAAAGCCACCTTGCTTGAGCTTGATTGGAAAGAGTTTCAACAGGAATATCGCGATTATATTGATTTTGTGAAAATGCTCCAGCTTATGCCAGGCATTGGAGCGATAGTTGGTGCTTACGCAAATCATAATCTTCTTGACCAGCTGGGAGAAACAGCAAAAAATTGCTACCGCATGCGCTGGCTAAAAAAATCTCATATGGTGTGATTTCATTAAACATAATTCTAATAAGGGTTTTATTAAGTTTTGCCACATTAGTAAAAGACTAACCCAACAGGTCCATCACAAGATCCTGTTGGGTTAGCCTCTTCACAATTCTCTAAAAAAATCTCATTTACTGATTATATTATAATGTACCTACCATACCACCATCTATATTCACCGCTGTACCTGTTACATAGGAAGCAGCATCTGAAACAAGGAATGTAATAACTTTTGCTGCTTCATCCGTATTTCCAATGCGTCCTAGAGGAATATTTCGTTCTTTACTTGAAAACTGTTCCCAGGTTAATTCCGGCGCTAGTTTTTTCCATTTTCCCTCAATTTGCTCACTACGAATCAAACCAATACATACAGTGTTCACACGAATATTGTCAGGACCAAGATCTCTACTCATTGCTTTTGTAAGGGCCATACCCGCTGCTCTGCTTACTGATGTAGGTAATGATGATGCCGGAGGAGTTTTCCCTATTCCCGCTGTCACATTGATGATTGCACCTCCGCCAACTTGTCGCATATATGGTACGGCATAACGAGAACAATGAATAGCACCAAAAAGTTTTAAATCAAGATCTTGTTGCCAAAGCTCCGTTCCTACTTTCTCAAATGGGTGGGCTTGTGAAGTACCAGCATTATTAACTAAAATGTCTAAGCGTCCATATTTTTCAACTGTAGCAGAAACAACTTGTTGACAATTTTCTTCCTTTGTAACATCCGCTTCTATGTACAGTACTTCTTTTCCTGTTTGCTCCAAGATATAAGCTGCAGCCTCTTTTAAACGGTCCTCATTTCTTGCACAAATGGTTACCTCAGCTCCTTCTTTCACTAAATGAAGTGCTGTTTCTAATCCAATCCCTCTACTCGAACCAGTGATTAGTGCAACCTTACCTTTTAAATTTAATTCCATTTTAATCCCCTTTCTTATTATAAAGCTTTAATCATCCACTTTGTTGATAAGCTTATTTTAGACTCAATCATGTGAATTGTACAATTCTAATAAACTTTATTTTTATCTCCAAAATAAATGATTGTCATTAACTCTCGATAATGGTTTAATGTATTAAGATATGAATCCTTTGACAAATTTAAGATGATTAACATTTAATTTCTTAAAAGCTAGTTATCAATATCCACATGTAAATAATGGGCTAACTTATCTAAGTGTCCATCCATTATTTTGTAAAAGAGGTAAATTCAAATGCCATTTACAGAGAGAAAAAGCACATCTATTACTTTAGATATACTTACAATTATTGCTGGTACAATCATTACTGCTGTTGCTCTTAATATGATGACTATTCCAGCGGGACTATTAGCTGGTGGTTTAACAGGTATAGCTCAATTTATTAACCACTTTTGGACGATCAATGTGGGGGTTTTCTATTTTATTTTAAATATTCCTTTAATGATCGCAGCCTTTATATATTTAGGTAAAAAATTTAGTATTTATACGATTTTATCGATCACGTTATTATCTACCTTTTTATATATCATTCCTATTCAACATTTATGGACGGATAATACTCTACTTGCTGCGATTTTTGGCGGAACGCTTAATGGCATTGGATGTGGGATTGTTTTAAGAAGAGGTGGCTCACAAGGTGGCCTTGATATACTTGGAAGAATTATTGCGAAATATTCGAATGTATCCGTCGGAAAAGCTAATCTGGTTGTAAATGTAATCATAGTCATCATTTCTGGTTTTATTTTTGATAGTGAAATCGCCCTGTTTACGATCATTTCAATGTTTGCATCTATGAAAACCTATGAAGTTGTGTTAAATCACGTGAATCGTGTATCTGTCCTAATCATTACTAATAAGGGTGAAGAAGTAAACCAAGAAATCAATATAGGGTTGCATCGTGGAACAACGATGTGGGATGCAAATGGAGGCTATACACATGAGGGTAAAACGGTTTTACTTTGTGTCATTGTTAAAGGGGAACTACCTAAATTAAAAAAAATCGTCAAAAAAACGGACCCCAAATCCTTCGTCACTGTTATTTCGACCCAAAACGTTATTGGACGATTTCATCAAATATGGTGATGTGATATATGGAAAAGCGCTTGGATTTATATAGATCTAGGCGTTTTTTTATTGATCATTCTGTCCTTTTATAAACATTTCTTTATTATAGAGTGCTACCAACTTATGACTATGACCAGTTACTAAAGGGAATCACTTGTCTAGAGTGCCAGTCATTTTCGATTTCTGTCAAAGGGCATAAGTGTATTTGTAAGGAATGCGGACATGAAGAAATGGTTCCATCCGCTGTAATACGGAGTGTGGAGGAATTTAAGCTTCTCTTTCCTAATCAAAAAATTACGACAAAAGCAATACATGAGTGGTGTCAAGTGGTTGAGTCTAAAAAGAGTATAAAGTGTATACTCGAGAAAAACTTTAAAATCATAGAAAATAATCGCTGGTCGTATTTTATAGAAAAAAGTGATTAGTACTTGAGAGAGAGTCCTCCTCTCTCACTTTTTCCTTGCCTATTTCCTCTTTTTGGCCAGTGAGAGTCCTTCTCTCTCACTTTTTCTTTGCCTATTTCCTCTCCTTGGTCAGTGAGAGTCCTCCTCTCTCACTTTTTCTTTGCCTATTTCCTCTCCTTGGTCAGTGAGAGTCCTCCTCTCTTACTTTTTCCTTGCTTACTTCCTCTTTTTGGTCAGTGAGAGTCCTCCTCTCTTACTTTTTTCTTGCCTATTTCCTCTTTTTGGTCAGTGAGAGCATTCCTCTCTCACTTTTTTCTTACCTACTTCCTCTTTTTGGTCAGTGAGAGCATTCCTCTCTCACTTTTTCTTTGCCTATTTGTCCTTCATCCTGGCTATGAAGGACAATTCTCTTCTTTCTACTACTAACCTGCTAATCCAAAAAGTTTTTTTGGAAAATGAAGAAACAATTTATAAGTTTGAAGAATATCTCTAACTTTTATTGTATACATATGTATACATATAAAGTAGGAGGTGTTAATAATGGAACAGGATTCTCATAAAAAAACATCTCGAGGTGTAAATATTGAAGATTTGATCCTGGAATTAGAGAAATTAATCTCGTTATGTGAAGAAAAATCTGAAGTTAGTGAACAATTAGATAGACAACGCTTTTATGAAGGTATGTCAATTGCTTATACAACAATCGCCGTAAAGTTAAAAGGAGATTTTGACAATATTGAGACAACTGTAATTGATGATTTGTACAATGCAGTACAGAAAACTTTAAATCCAAATAATATAAAAAAGATTGATGAGATTGAGACTTGTTCTTTTTGTCGCAAAAATCAAGAACAAGTCGGAAAATTGGCTATAGGACCAGGAGTTTCTATTTGCAGACATTGTTTAGAATTTGGTGCAGAACTTATTAAATCTCAATAGAATAAGTTTAGATTCTTAATTTTACAAAAAAACATTGAGTACTACCTCAATGTTTTTTATCTTTTTATTCATTTCTGATGGTATGGTTTCGCCCTTTTTATCATATAAAAAATAATAAACAGCACAAAAAGCACAATCAAAAGAAGTAAGGCAACATTAGAATACGTATTCATATATCCAACAATCGTACTCCATGAAGCTCCAACTGCTGCTCCAACATATACTAAAACGCTATTCCAAATTAAGGAACCCACTGTCGTAAACAGTAAAAATACCCCAAAATTCATATGTGCCATACCTGCAGGAATTGAAATTAAGCTTCTAACCAATGGAACGAGTCTCCCAAAGAATACCGCCCACACCCCAAATTTATGAAACCAGGCATTGGCTTTATCAATGTCTTTTGAGGTTAATCGCAAAATATGCCCCCACTTATCAACGATTTTTTCCAGTCGATTTACGTCAATAAGTAAACCTATACCGTAAAGAGCCACCGCGCCGACTAATGAACCAATTGTCGAAAAGATGATCACTCCGATTATACTCATATTTGATGTTGTAGTCATAAAGCCGCCAAATGTTAAAATTACTTCAGACGGAATAGGTGGGAAAATATTCTCCAAAGCAATCAAGAGTAGAATTCCAAAATATCCATACGTATTCATAACTTCTGTTATCCAAGTTTCCATATTAAGTTCCTCATTTTGAAAAGGTATTTTGAAATAATTTTCACAAATAATTTACCCAATTTTTTCATTTTATTTTTAGGTTGAACCCTCCAGTAAGATACTAAATGATTTTCCTGTTCAGTTTTTTAGTTTCCCTTTGTAACATCAAGATTATATCCTTGCAAATAACCTCTGCAGCATTGACATTATGCAATTTTTTCATATCGCGTTTCATATTCATCTGAATATTTTCATTATGGATAACATTTTTTATATTCTCAATTAAATCAGCGTGATCTTCTACAATTATCGCTGCCCCATTTCGCACAAAGAATAGGGAATTTTCTCGTTCTTGTCCCGGAACTGATCGGTACAATAATAAAGGAACCTGTACTGCAAGTGCTTCACTTAATGTGATTCCTCCTGGTTTAGTTACCATAACTGTAGCCATTTTCATTAAATCATACATTTTATTTGTATAACCTAAAATCCGAACATTTTTATCCTCTACAAATTTTTCTGTTAGTTTTTTTCTCAGTTCTATATTTTTTCCACAAACTACAATGATTTGGTTGTTGCTCTCATACAATAGCCTAGTAATCGTATCCTCAATATCCTTCAATACACCATAGGCTCCTGCGGCAATAAGGATAACAGGTTTATTTAGATCTAAATGATATTCTTCAAACAGTAACTCCCTGTCATAATTCCCTTCAAAATTAGGATCAATAGGTATGCCCGTGACCTTTATTTTGTTTTTAGAAATCCCTTTTTCCATAATGTCAAACTTTAAATTTTCAGATGCCACATAGTATTTATCTACCTCTTTATGAAGCCAATTTTTGTGTAATCCGTAATCAGTTAACACATTAACAACTGGGATTTTCAAGCCCGTTTTTTTTCTAAATTCCGGAACAACAAGCATTGGAAATGTATTGACGATTATGTCTGGTTTAAAAGTTTTGACCAGATACGTAAGTTTCTTCATTCCGTAGTTATTCATGAAATCAGATTGGAAATACTTTTCATGTCTGTTTCCCCCATAGTAAAGCATACCGTATAACCTATGACCATAGGTGAAACTCTTTATATATAAATATTTGGATGCTTTTGTTATGAGCGGATGAGCGTCTAAATATAAATCTGATTCAAGGATCTGTTTACATCCAAGTTTCAAAAAAGCTTCTTTTAAAGTATTAGAAACTCTTAAATGACCATTGCCATAACTACCAGTTAATAATAAAATTTTAGGGTCCTTTTTCACAGAATCACCTTCAAAATAGATTTATTCGTACAGTGGGAATCTTTCAATATAATAATAAATGATAATGATTAAAAATATCTTAAAAAATCATTAACATAAGATGAATAAGTAACCAATTTTATTCATTTCATTTTGGTCAAACCTGCAATCTATAACAAAGTATATCATCTGGTGCCCCTCGTAAAAAATATATTAAACAAAAAGATGATTAAACTTCTTCCCTTTGCTTTACTTTCAAAATTTCAATTTTACCTACGAAAAGAACCATTTTACTTTCAAAAATGCAAAAACGGACCTGACCATATGGGTAAGTCCGAAATAATAATTTTTATTTGAATCTAGTATTATGCATTCCTATTAAAAAAACACACATCACTTCAACACATGATTTATAAAGTCTATTCTCTGTTTGACATTTTCTTTTGTGATAAGATCTACGCCACTATCAATCGTTTTATTTACTGTTTCTCCCTTTGAAACTCTTAAGGCGGTTTGGGCGCTTAAATACCCCATATCATAAGGGTTTTGTACAACTGCACTTGATATTGTTCCCTTTTCTATTAATTGAAGCATTTCGGTAATGCCATCTGTTCCGGTAACAGGAATTTCAAGTCCATGATCCATCATTACATTTAACACAGGAAGCGCGATATAATCCGTTGAAGTAATCACCCCTTTAAGATCTGGATGTTCCTTCAAAACGGTTTCCATTCTAATTTCGATAATTTCCGGATGATCTATTGATAATCCGCTTATTTCTGTCACTACTTTGATTCCTACAGCATCTAAACTGGCTTTAGCCCCTTTTAGTCGTTTATCATCAACCTCCGCTGTCCTACCAAGAAGAGCTACTTGATCCCCAGGCTGCAGCTGTGAGGCCATTAATATCCCTGCTTTACGGCCTAATTCAAAGTTATTCGTACCAATATAAGAGGTTCGATCCTTCCAGTCATCATCTGTATGTATAAATAATACAGGAATACCCTGTTTGACAAATTCCTCTAATTCAGATTTGATATTAGCTGTATTAATTGGTGCGACTACTAATACATCTGGCCGTTCTTTAAGCACTTTCTTTAATATCTCTCTTTGTTCTTTAACTGATTCTCTTTTAGGTGCTATGACTTTACCTTCTATATTAAAATCCTCAAATCCCTTATCTGCTCCCGCTTTAATTATATCCCAATATTGAAGATATGAGTTTTTTAGAACGACGACTACTTTCGGTTTATCTTCTACAAAAAATTGTTTATATATAATAGCGATGGAAATCACAGAGATAATAAGAATGGTGAGAAGATATCCTTTTCGTTTATTAAACATTCAATCCTACTCCGTTCCTTTACATTAGGGAATTTCATAACGAACTATTTTTGATTAGTATTTTTCATTCCTTAAAACGAATGGTAAAGGTTGTTCCTTCCCTTCCTGTGTCTATGCCAATAACAGCTTGATGTCGTTCTGCTATACTGTAACAAATGGCTAAACCTAATCCAGTCCCCTTTTCCTTCGTAGTGAAAAAAGGTGTACCAATTTTTTCTAACACATCAGGAATTATGCCAACCCCTTCATCCTTTATTTCTAAATGCACTGACAGATCTTCAATATACGTTTTAATTGTCAATTTTCCTCCAGCAGACATCGCATCAAGCCCATTCAAAGCTATATTTAAAATCAATTGACGAATTTCTTTTTCATCGATTGATAGATTTGGGCAATTATTTAAATCAAGTTCTACTACCTTACCCACTCGCATCGCTTCCGCTTGAATGAGCGGGAATAATGCTTGCACAATCGGATTGAGATCCTGTTTTTGTTTGTTGCTCACTTTATTTTTAGCTAATGTAAGGAATTCAGTAATGATGGAATTAGCCCTATTTAATTCATCTAACATCAGGTCAATGGCTTCATTTGATAATTGACCATCCCTTGCTACTTGTAGAAAACCAAAAACAGTAGTCATCGGATTTCGAATTTCATGGGCAATTCCTGCTGCCATCTCTCCTATTAAATTCAGATTCTCTAATCGAGCCATCTCCTTCTCTAGATGAACCCTTTCCGTAATATCTGTTAAAACAAGGAGAATACAAGATTCCGGCTCTATATGAATCATTTCTGATGATAATAATCCAGCACGTATGTCCCCACTTTTTGTTTTATATTGAATTTTCACGTTGCGAATGGGTTGCTCTATATTGATAGAACCTCCAGCTGCTTCCTCAATAAAATCTTGTAAATTAATCTTCTGATTTTGTAACTCATCATAACTATAACCAGTGAGGGTTACCCAGCTAGTATTAACATCTAGATAGCTTCCATCTTTTAATGAAAAAATAGCCATTAAGTTAGGACTAGACTCAAAAATTTTCCGAAACCGCTCCTGTGAAACAAACAGATGATCGCTAATCTTTTTTCTCTCCACAATTTCTTGCTGTAGCTTTTCATTAGCTAACAGAAGCTCAATCGTACGTTCTTCTACCATTTTTTCTAATTTATCAAATTGTTGCTTTTTAACTGCTTCCATCTGCTTTCTTTCGGTAACATCACGAATATCACAAACAAATATCTTTCTCGTCCTTCAATTGTTGCCTCTCCAATTTGTAGATCGGCTGGAAAATAGCTTTGGTCCCTACGAATGGCCACAACTTCCACTACTTTTCCAAGCTCTTGTCTAATTAAGTCTAAAAAATGAGGCTCACCCGGCTCACCTATCATTTCTAAAAAGAGTGTAGAGACGTTCTGTCCTATTAATTCATCTGGCTTATATCCAAACATACTTTTTACAGCAGGATTTACCGATAATATACACTCATGTTCATCAAATGTAACAATAGTATCAATTAACGTTTCACCAACGGCTTTAGTTAATGCTTCCGTTCGACGCAGATTTAGGGTTGTCCGATCTAATTTTTGATTCACTTCTTTTAGTTCGACGGTACGTTGCCATTCACTCTTACTTATTTCATCTTCATGTTTTTGATACAGTTCTACAAATTTTCCAATTTTTTGTTTAAGAGTTTCAGGATGAAACGGTTTAAATATATAATCAATTGCTCCAACAGAATAACCCTTTTCAACATGATCAAGATCCTGACTAATCGCTGTTATAAAAATAATAGGGGTGTGTTTCGTTTTTTCTCTTGCCCGTATGAGCTTAGCTGTTTCAAAGCCATTCAGTCCTGGCATCTGAACATCTAGCAAAATAACGGCAAATTCTTGTTTTAGTAGACATTTCAACGCTTCTTTTCCTGAGGTGGCACTAACTAAATTATAATTTGGAGACGAAAGTACAGCCTCTAAGGCAAGTAGATTTTCAGGATGATCATCCGCCATTAATATATTCACTTTTTGAGAATTAGCATTATATATATTTTCGGTATATTTTTTCTGCTGAATCGATTTCTTCATAGTAGTTTCCATAACTTGTGAATCGAATCCCCTCTCTTTTGCCCAACCCAAGAAAGCCTGATAAGCTTAAACTTTCATATAAAAGCTGATGAACATTATTTTGTAAACTTCTATTAAAATAGATCAGTACATTTCGACAAATAATAATATCAAATTCATTAAATGAAGAATCGGTTACTAGATTATGCTCAGCAAATACGATATTTTTTTGAAGCAACGGTTGGAAGATCACTTGATCACCTGCCACCTTATAATATTCTGAAAAAGCCCTTCTTCCACCCGCTTCGAAATAATTCTTTGTGTATTGCTGCATATGAGCTAATGAGTAGGCCCCCTTTTTCGCCTGCTCTAAAGCTTTTGTATTCATATCTGTAGCATAGATCCTAGCTTTTTCATAAACCCCTTCTTCATGTAACAGAATAGCCATTGAATAAACTTCCTCACCAGTTGCACAGCCTACATGCCAGATACGTATATCTGGATAATTTCTTACGATTGGGATGACGTTTTTTCGAAGTGACTGAAAAAATGTAGAATCTCGAAACATCTCTGTTACGTTTATAGAAAGGTTTGAAAATAACTTTTTCATCATTTCAGGATCACGCAGGAGCTTTTCCTGCAACGCCGATATACTTGTTAGATTTTCATTGTGAACACAATGCAAAACTCTTCGCTGTAGGAAAGACTGTGCATAATTTCTAAAATCGTAGCCATAGTAACGATAAATGGCTTCTAATAGAAGTTCAAGTTCAATTTTTTCTCTCTCTTGAATTTGTATGGAATCTTGCATACTATTATTTTTCATTCTTTTTCGCTTATCCTTCCTTTCTATATAACCAAACATGCATAAGGGAGTATAACTGATCTAAATCAATTGGCTTACTAATATAATCCGTTGCTCCTGCATCTAAGCATTCTTCACGACTATGTTTCATAGCCTTAGCCGTGAGCGCAATAATTGGTAATGTTGTATACTTTGGTAATTCTCGAATCCGGCGTATTGCTTCAAACCCATCCATTTCCGGCATCATAATATCCATCAAAATAAGATCGGTATCTGGATTAGCTTGTAGCATTTCAATCCCTTCACGGCCATTTTCAGCGACGATGATCTCCATTTCATATTGTTCAAGCGCAATCGTTAATGCATATAAATTTCGGATATCATCATCAATGATGAGTACTTTTTTATGTTTGAGCGCAGATATACTTTTGTTTTGTATACTATCTGCTACATCCACTTCTTTAATCGGATGTAGTGGATATCCTTCAATATCGAGATTAGCTGCAGCTTCTTCTATATAGGAGTTCAACTCTTTCGTCCCACTTGCTTGAAGGATAGGTAAATATAACGTAAAATTACTTCCCTCGCCAAAAGTACTTGTTAATTCAATAAATCCTCCTAATACATGAGCTATTTCACGACTAATGGATAAGCCTAACCCCGTGCCACCATACTTACGACTTGTCGTTCCATCAGCCTGTTTAAATGCGTCAAAGATTACTTCCTGTTTTTCGCTAGGTATACCAATACCTGAATCAATCACTGAGAACGCTAGCATATTCTGTGCTTGATCCATTGTCTCAGATTTTTCTTTCCATACCTTGCGAACTTGTAGCGATACAATTCCACTATCTGTGAATTTAAAGGCATTGGACAGCAGATTTTTCAAAATTTGTTGTAAACGCTGTGTATCGGTACATATATGCTGAGGTGCATTTGGTTCTAGTTGAACAGTAAACTGAATATTCTTCTGATTAGCAATTGGAGAAAACTGCTTTATCATCGACTCTTGCACATCAAGTAAATTGACATCTTTAGTAATCACATCGAATTTACCCGATTCTACTTTTGCTAAATCTAAAATATCATTTATTAATAGAAGCAAATCGTTACCAGCCGTATAAATAGTACGAACATATTCCTGTTGTTTCGCTGTCAGATTGCCGTTTTCATTATCAGAAAGAATTTGTGCTAGAATGAGTAAACTATTAAGTGGTGTTCTAAGCTCATGTGACATATTAGCAAGAAACTCAGTTTTATATTGTGAGCTAATTTCTAATTGCTGTGCTTTTTCTTCCAGTGCTTCCCTTACTTTTTCTAACTCTTTTTTCTTCTGCTCCGAAGCTGCATACTGTTCCTCGAGTTTTTCATTTGTCGTTCTTAACTCCTCTTGCTGTAATTGAAGTTCTTCAGATTGAACTTGAAGCTCTTCTGTTAACGTTTGCGACTCTTGCAACAATCGTTCCGCTTTCATATGATTTAAAATACTATTAATTGTAATTCCAATCGAACTAACGATTTCTTCAAGAAGCTTAACTTGACTAGAGTTAAATACCCCAAATGAGGCAATTTCGATGACTGCTAGTACCTCTTCTTCATGTTGTACAGGCAAGATAATAAGATTTCTTGGTTTTCCCTCTCCTGTACCAGAACGTATGTTTATATAATCATTTGGTACTTGATTAAGCAGGATGGTCTGTTTTTCAAACGCACATTGTCCAACAAGACCTTCTCCCATATTGAAGCCTTCAATTTCTTTATCAGTGTCTGAGTATGCGTACGCTGCAATCCTTTTAAAATATGTCTCTACTCCTGAGTCACTCTTCAAATAGAAAACACCGAAACTTGCCTCCACCATAGGAACCAGCTTTGAAATCAATAATTGTGCCAGCATCTGTGCATCTTTTGCTTCTGGATACATCGTTGCAATTTCAGCAATTTTCGTTTTAAACCAGCTTTGCTCTTCTGCTTGTTCTAATAAGTGCTTTTCAAATTTATTATGTTCATCGAGTTCCGTAACCATTTTATTATAAGCAACAGCAATAGAACCAATCTCATCCTTCGAAATGATATCAATCCTAGGCAAATCATCTATATTACTATTATCAACACTTTTCATAACAGCTGATACCCTGCGAAGATTCTTGGTCATACTTCTAAGAACCCATATAATGACTCCAACTCCAAAGGCCAAACTAAATATTAGAAGCCAGTAGATGGATGAAACAGCGCTATTGTAAGATTCTTGGGATCTTAACAGTTCATTCTTCATCGCCTGTTCTTGCAATCCAAGCAGTATATCTGAAAGCTGTAGCATTCTTTCTCGGGTAAGTTTTACATTATCCACCAGTGATAAAGGAATCTTAGCCTCATGATCCAATTTTTGCATCGTTATCACTTGCTGCACTTTATTTTGGTAGGAATCGTGCAGTGCAATATATTTTTCTATTAATTCATGCGTTGTTTCTTGTGAATCCTTCTCCTTAAGAGATTCAATTTCTTGCCTAATCTTTAGGTTTGATTCCTCCCAAGCGTTTACAGTAGGTGTAGCGCTTTCATTCTGGGGCTCATCCATAATCTCTCGAAACAATCTACCGACATTTGCCGTCTCATACTTAATATTTGATGCAGTGTCGGTTCGATCATATAGTTGATTAACCACAACATGCATATTCACCATAGATTGCTCAAGCATATTCAATAAAAGAATAATGGCAATAGAAAATAATAATAAAATGGAGCCAATGCTTGCATAAAGTTTTGTTGTAAATTTCATACTTCCCCCTGCTTACGTTATCTTTTTTCATAAGTTATCTGAAAATGAATGTAAATGAGTATCATAATTTCCACTTACAAATTTAACATTTTGAATTTTTTGATAGTTATAGACAAAATCGTCTCTTATTAATATTCTTACTATTAAAAGGTTACATATGCGACAAATTATAACATATTTTATGAGATTTGATTCATATGAAATTAAATTTAATGGTAATGTTCTATTTTTATAATAAGAGATTTTTGGCTGTGGATATGCAGATTGTATTTTTACTTCCAATTATGAATGCTTTACTTTCAAAAAGTAGCCTTTTTCTTTCAATTCGACTATTCAACAAATTTCACATAAAAAAAGGACCCACCACATTGGCAAGTCCGAAAAATAAAGGTATGTAACCACCAAGGTATGTATTGGTGGAGACGGTGGGAATTGAACCCACGTCCAGACATAACGGCACTTAAGCTTCTACGAGTGTAGTCGACATATTATTATTTCACTGGTACCTTTGCCTATCGACAGGCTTCGGAGCAGCTAGTCTGATTGTTCTCTTCCTTCATCCTCAGACGGTGGATTCCGGCGTATCCCACTTAATGTGAGTCCCTTACCCTACCACGTGGGCCATGGAGGGAGGAACAGCTATCGACTGTTATTAAGCAGCGAAAGCTAGTTTGTTGTTTGTTTTGCCAGTTATAGGCTTTGACGTTTTAACGCAGCCGTCGCCTGCGACTCGCAACCTAAGCTCGAACTATCCCTGTCGAATCCGTAACGTCCCCATGATAAAAAATGGAGCGTACGAGAACTGATTCAAGCTTACCTGCTTTATTCAGTTGTCATCGGTACAAGATTTATTATAGCAGGTTGTCGAAAAAAGTCGAATGTTAGTTTTTGTTAAAAAGTCATTTTTTATCTATATTCCTTTTTAGCAATAAATCACGTTCACTCATCCGAACTGTCCTTTTTTAAATGACCAGAACGAACTACTTTTGTTTTTAAATATTTTTCATTATACTCAGAAACATCTCCCCATAACGGGATTCTACCGGCAACATTTGCTCCGGAATTTTGAAGAGCCTGTAATTTTTTTGGATTGTTTGTGATAAGCGTTACTGGTTTGGATCGCAGTAATTTTAATACTTGAATACCATCCTCATAATTCCGTGCATCTTCCACAAATCCAAGTTCTAAATTTGCATCAACAGTATCCATTCCATTTTCTTGAAGAATATAAGCCATTGCCTTACTGAATAGCCCGATGCCTCTTCCTTCATGATTCGCCAAATAAAATAAAGCACCTGAACCATGTGCTGCAATCATTTTCATCGCTTGTTTTAGCTGAAATCCACAATCGCAACGTTTACTGCCAAATATATCGCCTGTATGGCAAATACTATGCATACGAATAAGAGCATCGTCGGAATGTTGAAAATCACCATAAACTAATACACTGGATTGCTGCATTTCTGCTAAATTGGAGGATACTAATGATTCAATAATTTTCTCGGTATTATAAGAACCATCATCACAAAAATGTCCTGCCATGTTCTCACAACGTAACCAGCAATACCACTGAAAAATTGTCGTTTCTCCATACAGATTTACGGGTAATTTAATCGGTCCTACTATATAAATGGACTTTTCTCCACTTTTAATCACGTTAATTTTATCCTCTAATACAGATGATACTTTTTCATTAATCATGTTCTTCCTCCAGTTGCAATATCCCATGTCTGAACACCATCATCTTCATCAAATTCGATGATGACATCCGTGACACCTTTGATTTCCAAAATCTTTCCTTCAATCCGATCTTTTATATCATTTGCTTTTGCTACTGTAAGCTCTGGATTAATTTCTAGTTTCATTTCGATATGATAATCTTCGCCTTCCTTAACAGCAAAGAGTGTTTTTATATCTTTAATTTCTGAATTTGTGAATATGTATTCGGCAATTTTTTCTTCTAATTCGTCATCTGCTTCACCAAGCACACCTTTTGCATTATCTAAAAATACACGGCCCACTACATAAAACATCATAAGTCCGATGATGACGGAAGCAATTCCTTCCGCTATATGCAGTCCTGCAAAGTAGGAGAGTAATATTCCTATAATGGCAATGATTCCACCAGATGTTGCTACCAAATCTTCCATGAATACCAGTTTGGTTGCCGGTTTCGCTCGTCTTAGGCCAGAGAAGCTTTTGGTCACAATGCCAAAACCTTTTGCTTCAATATGCGATTCATGGATGACTTCCTTCATTGCTTTATAAAGAACAAACCCCTCCAATATGACGGCCACTCCCAACACGGAAAGATTAATAAGAATTCCGCTTGATTCCTTAGGATGTAAAATGTGATGATACCCCTCTTTAATGGTTTCATAACTCATAATTCCTACAATGAGGACTGCTCCAAGTAAAACTAAATTGACCAATCGGCCAAAACCGTTTGGAAAGCGGTCTGTTGGCATTTTTTTACTTAAAGCACTTCCAATAAAAACGAAATATTGGTTCGCTGCATCTCCTAACGTATGCATGGTTTCAGCAAACATAGCCACATTTCCAGTTAAAAAGTACGCTCCTCCTTTTACAATAGCAATAATTGTATTGACAATAGCGGCAATGAGAGCCGATTTATTCCCTTTTTTAAGCAAACTTTCTTTTTGTTTCATATTCTTCATCCTTAGCAATCATTGTATTCCTAACATACCGTAGTATTTGTCCAGTTGTTAATCTTTATTACACTGAAAAATTTTGAGGAACAGATCTGTTACATGAGGAAAAAGTGGATAGCACTTCTCATTGGAAGACCATTTAACGTTGAAAGTTCTAACTATCTTGTGAACACTTACGTAATAATTACAAATAGGCATATGTCTATACCTCTTTGACTTGGATACATACACTATTTTTGTAACAAATTGAGGAGGGTATATAAAATGTATAGACAATTCATTGGAGGTTTAGGTCAAGGTATGGGTATGGGTTATGGTGGCTATCCTGGATATGGCATGGGTTATGGTGGTTATGGCGGCTATCCTAGTTACGGTATGGGTTATGGCGGTTATGGCGGCTATCCTGGTTACGGTATGGGTCATGGCGGTTATGGCGGCTATCCTGGTTACGGTATGGGTCATGGCGGTTATGGCGGCTATCCTGGTTACGGTATGGGTTATGGTCATCATAGCTATGGCGGTCATCACCATGGCTATGGTTCCCAATACTGAAATAGATTTTGCTAGCCTTATTAAATAATATTAGTTATATTTTGCATATGACATTACTATAAAAATGAAATTTAAATGGAAGCATACATTCCATAACGTAAATACTTAATAGGCTGTTTATATACAAAATTTTTATTCATAAATTAATGTATATAAATGGCTTTTTTTCATGTGATCCTTAGCGCTCATTATATAAATGAGTGTTTTTTATACAACAAATCTAATTAACTTTTAGCTTCATCTAAATTTCTTTCCTAATTGTTTTAGTTGATATTATTTTAGCACCTTTCTTTTTTAGGAGATAAACTTGAGCTGCTAGTCAAGATTAATGTTATTTAACATGCATATCTAATTCAGTTACAGATGCCTTTGACTCTGTTTTTTCCTGTTTAAATATAATGAAACGGGTAGCAAGAAAAGCAACAAAGAAAGTAATGAGGCCAATAATCAATAAGCTATATATATCTCCCCAAATCATCGATAACCCATTTCCTTTAATTAATATATGTCGAATACCATCCAAATAATAGGTTAACGGCAACATATGTGACAATCCCACTAAGAAATCCGGCATTCTCTCTAGCGGCCATGTAAATCCGGACAACACGAAAGACGGCACGGCGACAAGCATCGTCGCTTGTGTAGCACTTAGCTGTGTTTTGGCAAACAAACTCGCTAAATACCCAACCCCTAACACACCAAATGTAAAGCTTACAGACAGCAATACTAAAGGTAAAACCGTTCCCTCCATTGGGAGCTTGAACCAATATAAACAAATGAATAAAGTCGAAAGCGTATTAAAGAGATTAATCATGAAATAAGGAGCGTTCTTAGCAAAAGCGAGCCTCCACGGTGTTAATTTCCAATCAGCATAAGAGCCCCATATTCCTTTTTCCTTATCCCGTGTAATAGTTAAGGACACTCCTAAAAATAACACCTGCTGTAAAATCGTTCCGACTAGGCCATACACCATAAAGTCACTGTAATTGGAAGTAGGATTATATAAGATACGCGCCCGATAAGGAATCTGAAAAAAAGTAGAGGTAATCTCCTCATCCTGCAATCCCTGCTGTTGTAGTTTTTTCTGTGATACACCATAGCTAAACGTATTAATAATCGTATTAGCTGCTCTGGTTGTCGTATTAGTCACTATCAAATTACTACCATCAATCATCGTGACAATGGGAAGATCCTCTCCTTGCACAAGACGTTCATAAAAACCTTCCGGAATGACCACTCCAACCTTTATATCCCCGATCGCTAAAGCTTCCTTTAATTCCTTTTCACTTTGCATATAATCGATGACATGAAATGTTTCACTTTCGTCAAATGCTTGAATGATTTGGCGACTTAACTTACTGTTGTCGTGGTCGATCACGACTGTTTGGACTTCCTTGAGCTGATTACCCGAATAAGAGTAGCCAAAGAGGAGGGTGTACATAATAGGAACCAAAAATAATATCACCATCGTTTTCGGATCTTTTAGGATATACATCCATTCTCTATGCAAGACATCCCAAACCTTATTTTCCATTTTGTTCACCTAGTGTCTTCAGCCATTGTACGGTCATCCCCGTTTTTACATCACTTGGGATATCTGTATATTCTACTTTTACACTAAAGGATCGTAAATCGGTATCATCCATATTCTGAGTGGCCTTTTGAACCGCAAAATCAGCTGCCGGAGCAATGGATACAATTTTTCCTGTTAATTTTTCCCCTGTTGCGATTAATTTCAATTGAACAGATCCACCAACCTGTAAATCAGAAATCTCCGTTTCAGGAAAGTAAAACTTAGACCATCTTTCTTCCTCTTTTTCAAGCGTAAATACAGGAAAACCCGCACTTACTAGTTCACCAACTTCAGCTGTTTTCGCTTTAATAATCCCGTCGGAAGGAGCTATTAATTTTGTATAGGATAAATAGACGTTGGTCTCAGCCAAGGCTGCTTCAGCTTGGGACTTTCCTGACTTCGCTGTGGATACAGCTCCTGCAGCTTGTTCCACTCCTGCTTCTGCTGCTTTTACATCGCCTTGTCGTACTAATACTTCCTCCTTTGAAGCGACAGCCAGTTCATAAGCCGCCTTTGCCTGCTCTACCTGCGCTTCCACTGCTTTTATCTCTTCATCTCGGGGTCCTTTTAAGGCCATCTTATATTGCTGTTCTGCTACCTCATATTGGCCGTTAGCCTCCTGGTAACTGGTATTGGCTTTATCCACGTCCGATTGAGAGATTAACCCTTCATTAAACATGGTTTGCATGCGATCCAAGTTACCCTTGGCAGTATCTTTTATGGCTTGTGTAGCGTTCAATTGGCTTTTCGCCTGCTTAATTTCTTCTGGGCGTGCCCCATTTTTCAATGCCGCAAGATTTGCTTCAGCTGCCTTAACTGCTGCTTCAGCCTGTGCAACTTTCTTCTCAGCTGTATCCTTCGTTACATTTACAGAAGCTTTGCCTTGTTCTTTTTTGGCTGCTGCAGCCGATTGTGCTCCAATTGCTTCACTTATTTGCCCATCAGTAACACCAATGGCCGCCTTAGCTTGTAAAACTTTAGCTTTCAGTTCATCATTTTGCAAATATCCAAGCACTTCGCCTTTTTTAACAAGATCCCCTTCATTGACAAGAAGCTCTTCAATCCGACCATCGAGCTTAAAACTTACATTACTCTCATTTCCTTCTATATAGGCTGTTGGCTGACGATCCGTCTTCTGGTTGCCTGCTGCCTCCTTTTTATCTAACATGATAAAACCACCTGCAATAAGGCCTAGCATTATAATTAAGACTAAAGAAAGTCTCACGTGTTTCATTTAATATCCGCCCCTTATCAGTCATGAAACCAATTGACCAAAAATAAAATCCAGTTCTGTGGTGATAGAAATATACCATATTTCTATCTATGAGTCTAGCGAAATTGTTTAGAAACAAATCCTTTCTCACCAATTATAGAATTCAAAACCATTTTAAGATAAACTAGAGATAGTAAATAACACGGAACAAGCAAAGGATTTCTTCCTTTTGAATCCATTCCAACAATATTTAAAGGGGAATGCGAATAATGAATACAGATAAAAAAGAAAGAATTATGGAGGCAGCCACAACTTCCTTCAGCCAATATGGCTTTAAAGGAACAACGATGGATAGCGTCGCTAAAATCGCCAAGGTTGGCAAAGGAACGGTTTATACTTATTTTGAGAATAAAGAAGAATTATTCGATGAAATTGTGGATCAAGCTATTAAACAGATGATGAGTGCTGCCAATAAAGCTTTAAGAGAAGACTTGCCTTTTAATGAAAATATTCCATATGTGTTGGAAGCCATTCTATCTTTTAGACAAAACCACTCACTTATTATAAAAATGGTACAAGAAGCACGAGATATCCAAACCATTCATGTCATAGAAACCGTTGAAAAAATCGATCAAGAAATTATCGATTACTTAAAGAACCTAATTCAACAACAAATTGAAAAAGGGGAAGTATTTCATCAAGACCCTGAATTTTTAGCCTTTTTACTATTTAAAATGTATCTTCTCCTCATTTCAGATTGGGAAAAATATCATCCCCCTCTATCCTCAGATAAAATTATGGAGATTTTACAAAGACAAGTTTATTAATCGAGTAGGAGACTAACCATTAGTTGGTGAGCCGACCTTTAGCGAACAGTGCCTGGCACCAATATGAGAATTCATCAAAGGCTGTTAAGATTTTCTTAACAGCCTTTATATCAATATTTTTTAACAGAAAATATGAAAAATCATTGCCCACAAAAAAATCCCCTCCATTTGGAGAGGACATTGCTATTAACACCTTTGGAGACCCAACCATCATCATCAGCTGCTGCGAAATCTTCTACTCACCATGAGAGAAAGTATTCATCTCATTTGCGGCTGTTCAGCCGATGTGTGTTTGTTCCATGTTTCGTATGCTGCTATCATGAATTGATCGATTTCCCGATCGATCATAGGTTCAAGGTTTTTTAGAATTCTAATCATGACCTAAGGTGAAAAACCGAATTCCACCATGCAGAATCATCATCTTTTGGTCTAGAGCCTTTCATCAGCGTATCGTTTTGCTCCCCCTAACTCATTTTCATCATAAGATTAAGGATTACGAATAAACTTGTTAGATGTTTCGACAAACACGATAGGCTTAACTACTTACTCTATTCCCACCTGAATTCATCCTTGTATGAAATTGTCTTCTTGCTCTCATCCCTTCACTCTTCCGAATAAAATGAGAAGCTTTTTTGAAAGGAAATATAGATTTTCGTTCTCAATCTTTTTGGAACGAACACTATATGGTTGAGCCTCCAAAGGTGTTAACTTTTTATATTGCTCTTCCTTACACTCTTATTATAACTCGATTTCTCCATTATGCTCATTGATTAAATGAACAGTTTGTGAACGCTTACATTTTTTTAAATTCAAATAGTGGAACAAATATGTTTTCAATTATTTTCCGATCCAAGTAAAGTACTTTTCCCAGCCCGATTGGAACTGACAATCGCTAATCATTCACCTTGTTTTAGCGTAAAGTCAATGCTTTGTACTACATGAAGAAAGCTTTAGAATGTATGCGAATATTAACTAGCAACATAAATTGCATCATCCTCCTCATCACCATAATACGCCGCTACCACTTAAAAAGTACAAAAAAGACACAAATCTGCACTTGAAGTGTGTCTACTATCTGAAAATATACTACTCTACTTTAACAACAAAAAATTCTTTTTTCTAGTAATAACAACATTACTTATTTTTAGCATGATCTCTTATATCCAAGCACATATATGGTTCATTTAATACTCCATATGTCAGTTCAAAACCTAACTTTTTATAATACGAAATTATTTTTTCTGTTTCTTCTAAAATTAAATCTGTATCTTGTAATCGTTCATCCACTTCATCCCACTCAATTGGGTATGGGAATAATATGATGAAATCAACTGAAAGATATGTGCGTAAATACAAACATATATCTCTAAAAGCTAAAAGCCGTACCTATTTCCTCTAAACTCTTTATAAATTATAATTCTATCAAGATAGGCTACTCTTCCTTCAACAGTTGTGGTTTGCGGATGATAGTTTTCAAAATACTCTTTTCCAAACCAATCTACATATCTGACTGATTTAAATGCTTCGGATTGTCGATCATCGTAACCATCAGATATTTCAAATTTAATCACATCTTGGTTAAAAACTTCAATTTTTGCCTCTCCCATTTTAATTAATCCTTTTTCACTATCCCCTTTAATTTCTATATTTAATTCTAATGGTTCTAAATCATGTAATTTGTATGCCAAAAATGAAGTCCTTATATCAATATTGCTATAATTTTTTATGTGCATTTCAGATCTCCCCCACATTCCCCTTTTTCCCTTATTATTTTACTATAAATTTAATACTACAACACTAAAATCTGTTCTTGGCTATAAAACTATCAAATTTCCCCCTAGTGTTAAGAAATTCTAAATTCAACATGAACCATAAGATAAATAAACTGATATGATATATTCTGAAAGTTTCTATGAATTTAAAGAGGTCCATTATCATTAATTTTTAAAAAAAGGATTCAGAATGAAACCATTCCAAACCCCTCTTGTCTACAATCTGGCATATGCTTTTATAATTTCTTTAGTAGATTACGAACACTTTCTTGGTAGCTACTTAGTTTCAACCAAGATGATTTCGGAAATAATCGGAATTTCTTTTTTTAGTGAGGAAAGGAAACTTTCTTCGACCTTATTGTCAATTTCACAAACGGTTATAGCAGCACCATTGATTTTTGAACGTTCATTAGACATCCGAGCAATGTTAAACCCATTTTTAAAAAGAATTCCCGATAATTCAGCAATAACTCCTTTTTTGTCCGTATGATGAATGACAAGTGTTGGCCGTTCTCCTGAAAATTTTAATGGATAATCATCTAATTCTTGAACCTCTACTTTACCACCGCCTAAAGAACTAGCCAATACCTTTACAGTTCGTGTTGCACCTGTTAATTCTACGAGAACCGTATTAGGGTGATAGCTTCCAAGCACCCGTTTCGTGAATTCATATTGTAAGCCATTTTCTTCAGCAATCTCTTTGGCATTTGGAATGCCATCGTCCATTGTAGATAATCCAAGAACACCTGCTAATAGAGCTAGATCTGTTCCATGCCCTTGATAGGTTTGAGCAAAAGAGCCCATCAGAGAGAATCTAACAAATAAAGGTTTTTCGTTTAAAAGCTGGTGGGCAATATTACCGATACGGACTGCCCCGGCTGTATGCGAACTTGATGGGCCAACCATGACAGGTCCAATGATCTCATAAGCACTTTGGTACTTTGCTGGTCCGCAGTCACTTGTTTTATTATTTCCGAAAATCTGAGCTTTTAATTTTTTCCCTGTCGGAGTTCCAGCAAGACCGCCTATTCCAGTTTCTCTCAAAGATTCAGGCATGTGCTGCCCGACTTCATGCATCACATGGATCACTTCATCTGGAGGAATGATGCTGGCTACCCCAGCTAAAGCCATATCGGCTGCCGCTTGGGCGGTAATGGCATGTAAACCGTTGCGAATGATGCATGGGATTTCCACTAGACCAGCAACAGGGTCACAAACCAATCCGAGTGAATTTTTCAAAGCGATACCAACCGCATTTCCAACCTGCTCCGGTGTTCCGCCAGCTAGCTCAACTAATGTACCTGCAGCCATAGCAGTCGCTGATCCGATTTCAGCCTGACACCCACCGGCAGCCCCTGATATCGAAGCTTTATTGGCAATAACTAAGCCGAGTGCGGAGGCAGTGAAGATCGACTGTACAATCTGTTCACGGGTAAATCTTCCGCTGGCAAGCGCATGCACAAGTACAGCTGGCAAAATTCCAGCTGAACCAGCTGTTGGTGTCGCCACAATCCGCCCCATGGCCGCATTTACTTCTGATACCGCAAGCGCATTTGCTGCCGTATTTAATGTGGAAGGATTGACAAAGGTGTTCCCGTTTTTAGCATACACATATAGTCGATTTCCGTCTCCTCCCGTCAAACCAGTACGAGACATAACAGGACTCATTGTGCCTTTGCGAACAGCCTCCTCCATGACCTTTAATTGTTCCGACATTTTTTCAATAATCGTCTCCCTAGGAAAACCTTTCTGTTCTACCTCTGTTTTTATCATCAATTCCGAAATAGTTATTTTCTCCTGCTCTGCCAATTCAATTAATTCCTTTAAACTTGTAAAAGACATGTTATCACTCCTAAAAAACAGTTCTCACGCAACAAGCGTAAGAAGCATTCTTTTGTTTAATCTTGTTCGAAATATTCTACAGATTAGCGTTTCTTCAGTTAAATAACGTTTTGTAGCTATACTTATTATTCAACCATATAGACTATTAAGAATATCTCAACAGCCTATAAAGTGTTTTCAATTACTATTGTAAATGTATCTATCTTCTAAAGGTAATCCTTGTTCTTCCAATTCAAGAAGGTCTTCTTTACTAAGTTTTGTCAAGTCGATAATAACCCCATAATCAAAACCACATCTCAAATACATGAAATCATAACGAATCTTTTTATAAAATTAAGCGTAGTAAATACTATCTAATCCTTTTTTATAAGTGAGGTGCTTCACTTGTTCCCATAATTTAAACCGGTTTACTCATAGTGGGATTGTAGCACTCCCATTCTTCTGTAAAGAAGCATTACATATTCTCCTTTGACACGTAATCCTATCCTTTTCATCAAGAATTCCCTAAAACATTTCAACTCTTATTATACACATTCTATGGAATACAAATTGAATCGATTTCAGCTGGGAATACCGAATTAGATTATACCGATTTTCTTTTAACGGGTATGATTGCTTTATCTATTGCGCAAGGTGGATTGTTTGGAATGGTTGACCTCGTAGACATGCGCAGAAAAGGGTTGATTAAAAGACTACGAATGACTCCAGCAAATATGGGGATTTTCGGATTAAGTGATATGATCATGCGCTTGTTATTTAGCACCATCCAGATTATTCTATTATCACTAATCGGCGTGTTTATATTTGGCGCCAATCTCTTCATCAATATTCCTAGTCTGATTATTGTCTTTTTAATAGGTGCCCTCTCCTTCAATGCTTTAGGGTATTTCATTTCTTCATTCAGCAAAACGACAGAGGCCTATATGGGAGTTGCCAACATTGTAAGCTTCCTCATGATGTTTTTGAGCGGTATTTTCTTTCCCATTGAAACAATGCCCGAATGGATCAAACCGCTATCCAATGTTCTTCCTCTCACCTATTTTGCCAATGGATTAAGGGATAGTATGGTTTATAATACAAGTATTCTTTCAAGTACACTTTGGTTTGGGTTTGGAAACATGGTCCTTTGGGGTGGAATCGCCTTTATGATAGGCTCATGGTTGTTAAAAGAAAATCGATTGTCTCGTCGAGATAACACGTTTGTTGCAGTGAATGGAGATAATCGCCAGAATGACCATATGGAAAGTTCTTTTCACTTTTACGATTTGCTCTTATCGCCTGTCTATTGTTCGCTAATTTTTAATGGCGATAAACAGAGGTTTTATTTTCTTAAGTAAAATTGACGATCGTACGACTTATTTTGTAATCCTGATCTTTTACCCAACACAGTTCCTAATCTTTTGAACTCAATGAATCCTTGAAAAATAGTCCTCTCAATTTGAGAAGACTATTTTTATTGAGAGGGTGCCCGGCACCAATATGACTATATTTTCGATAAAACTAAGCCAAAGAGGGCGACAATAATACCTACAAATTGATACATTTTCAATCGTTCTTTAAAAACGATCAATCCCATCAGCATGACGATTACACAATTCAGACTGATAATTGGAAAAACGATACTTGAAAAACCCGTTTCAAGTGCAAACAGATAGCAACTATAGCCAATAACGCTTAGAACGCTAACAACACTGCCAATCTTGAATTCCGTTTGAAAATTTCTCGTATTCTTCCATTCTTTACGAGCCAATACACATAAATAAAGAAAGCCTCCCCCATACATAGATACTAGCAGATTAATAAAATCTATCTGCTGATAGGTGGCCATTTTCATAAAAACACCGACCAAGCCAATGGACAGGAAAGCAAAAGTACAGCGAAGCAGCCAAGGCTTATATTCGAAGGACATGCGTGTGTTTGATTGATATTGAATCACAACGGCAGCTACCAACATCAAACCGATTCCTAGCCAGTGCACCATTGGAATAGATTCTGGAAAAAATAGCGCTGTTGCTAGTACAACGACAATAGAATTACTAGCAATTAAAGTAGATGTAATACTTGCCGGTCCTTTTTCAAACGCTTTTGTCATTTGGATATTTCCATTTGTATTAAAAATGCCAATTAATACTCCCAAAACAATGGATGGAATACTAAAGTTAAGGTCATGCCTCACAAAGGAAAAAAGTAACATAATCAAAAAAGCAATCAAATAAAAAAATAATTGCGTCATCACTTTGGATACACCTTTTGTCGTCCCCCACTTAAAAAGCGTGTTATTAATTCCAAAGCAAATGGCAGTTCCCACTGCCGCTAACAACCATAGCATTATTTCCCCTTCTCTCATAATCTTAGATGCTTTTTATCGTTTCTATTATATCTAATGAGAGAAATCTTTCCTAATACTTTATCATGCAATGATTCATTATTAATAGTCTTGATTCCATACGCTGGATGAACCGCTTCCCGCTCATGTCCGAACAATTCCATCTCCTTCACAAACATCGGCCTTCTGCCACTGTTTCAACTCATTAATGGCTACATGATTTGTACCGTGCTCATCTTGACCAGTAACAAGAAAATCAATTCTCTTTTCTGTAGACGACAACTAGTACCATTGTCAAAGGTTTCTCAATCGTCGAGGTAAGTTCCACACACTTCTGAACGCCCAATAGTATAGCACACGCTCGGGCATATTTTGATAGTCATTAACTTGAATTTCAACATTGATTCGTTCACCAGCAGAAGTAAAAACTAATACATCTAGGCGACTAGTTTTTCCATCCTCTACATCTTTCACCAGTTCTGTATTTTTAAATTGCGAATCAACAGTACGCTGCCCACCTATTCGCTTAAGCAAGTCACTTAAAAACGCAATCGTTTTTCATTGAGGTGGTGCCTAGCACCAATATGAATTAGTTCTGAATATGATTTACCACTAATTACAAGGGATGAATCAATAAAGAGAACTGATGTAAAAATACCAGTTCCCTATTATATATTTCTCTATATTTGTGTGTTATATGGAAGGGAATTTATACCGGAAACTAAAAAAATCAGTCCTTACTGAATCTTCCCTCACTATTCTTTGGGTTATTATTTTCTGACATTCGTCTTTGATATGCCTTCGTCTCCGCATTCACATGGTTTGCATCATTTGGCTCATTCTTTTTAGAGCCTCCTACACCATTACTCATATTTACTCACCTCCTGCAATAGCTTATCATACGTTTTTAACTTACTCTTTTCCCCCAATTTTATACGCCACATCTGGATGTAGTACGGGCAACTGTTTTATTAAGAAACTAGATATGAAAATTGTATAAAAGCTATTATGCACATCGTACTTAATTAAAAAGTGGCTGATCCAAAAGCATCAATAGCTTTTGGATCAGCCACTTGTTCATTTAGGTTAGAATGACACAGACCTTAAACAGCTTCTAAGGTAAATCGTTTGTCATTAAAATAAATGATTTCAGAAAGAATCTTGTAACCTGGAATGTTCTTGAAAGCCTCTCTTGCTTCTTGTTCCGTATCGAGCTCAAACATGGTGATTGTACCTTTTGAATACACCGTGATTAACCACATGAAAAAATTCCCCCAAGTAAAAGATAGTGTTCCTCTTTGACAGAACATGTCTAGGAGTCAACAAAAACCATTATGAACGATATCAAACAAAAAGGAAACAGTTTCTACAAAACATGTCAAAAAAATACATAATAAATGTGTCACATCCAAAATAACTACCCTAAGTTACAAGTCTTTTTTTTGAGTTTCTTCTATAGATATAATTTACTTCAAAACACCCTCATACTCCCTAACCAACTTATAAAAAGTCGTCTTTTTCACGCCTATCTCCTGCATTGCCCTCACAGCCGTTATCTCTCCTGACTTCCACTGATCATATACTTGTTCAAACTCTTCCGTAATGGTGGCTTTGGGTCGACCGAAAGCTGCGCCATTTTTCAAAGCTAAGTCAATTCCCTCACGTTGCCGTTTTCGAATTCGATCCCTTTCTTCTTCCGCCATCCAAGAAAGAATTTGTAAAACTAGATCAGCAATGAAAGTACCTAAACTATCCTTATATTGAGTCGTATCCAATAATGGCATATCCAACACTACAATGTCAGCCTGGATATTCTTGGTGATGTCATTCCACTCTTCTAAAATTTTTTCTTTATTCCGTCCAAACCGATCTAAAGAATGTATGTACAACACATCTCCCTTTCTCAAGATTCTTTTTAGCAACTGATATTGTTCTCGTTTGAAATCTTTTCCACTTTGTTTGTCCACGAAAATGTCTCGTTCGTCTATTCCCTTTTCTTTCATGGATTCAATTTGTCGTCCTTCATTTTGATCCTTGCTGCTCACCCGTACGTATCCAAATTTTCGAACATCCATCTATATCTACCTCATCTTTGTTCTTTTTTCTATTATTCTACTAAAAAACGTTCGTAAAAGTATATAGAAAATAAAGAACGTTCGTAAATATTTTTCGATACTTTACGAACTACGAAAACAACTAGTTTTAAAGAAAAAATAACCCGTTCGTAAATCTGTACTTTTACGAACGGGTTGCATAATGAAGAGACTTATTAAAAGTAATGAAGTCAATAACGAGGATAACTATCGGAGAATTCAATCCTATTACACGTTTTCTAAAATTATAGCAATACCTTGCCCACCACCAATACAAAGTGAAGCTAATCCATATTTCAAATTTCTTTTCTTCATTTCAAGTGCTAACGAATAAGTAATTCTCGTACCACTTGCACCAAGGGGATGACCTAAAGCTATTGCTCCCCCATTTACATTTACTTTTTCCTTATCTATACCTAACTCTTTAACAACAGCTAGAGATTGTGCAGCAAATGCTTCATTAAATTCAAATATATCAATATCAGCTAAGCTTAAACCAGCTTTCTCCAATGCTTTTTTACTTGCTGGAACAGGTCCAATTCCCATAATACTTGGATCAACACCGGCTACTCCCCATGAAACAATCCTAGCTAATGGTTTTACATTATGTTCTTGGACATAATCTTCCGATGCCAATACGACTGCTGCTGCACCATCGTTAATACCACTTGCATTCCCTGGTGTTACAGTCCCTTCTTTCTTAAAAGCCGGCTTCAACTTAGCTAAGCCTTCCTTACTGACTCCCTCTTTAATATGTTCATCAACTTTAATCAGAGTTTCTTTCCCTTTTCTATCTTTGATCACAACTGGTGTGATTTCTTCTGCGAAACGCCCACTATCTCTGGCTTCACTCGCCTTTTTCTGTGAATCAATCGCGAATTCATCTTGTTCTTCTCGAGAAATATTATATTTTTCCGATAGATTCTCAGCCGTCATACCCATTCCATAACCAATATATTTATCAACTAATGTACCCCACAGCATATCTTCTACTACAGGTGCCTTATTTGGCGAACCAAAGCGTGTCCCTTTTAATACTTGAGGAGCTAAACTCATACTTTCCGTGCCTCCAGCAACAATCACTTTGGCTTCTCCTAAAGCAATAGACTGGGCCCCAGATACAATAGACTGCAATCCTGAACCACATAACCGATTAAGTGTAAGCGCAGCTGATGACTCTGACAACCCACTTTTTAAACCAATATGTCTTGCTAGATAGGCAGAATTATCACTAGTTTGTATGACATTTCCGAATATAATTTCATCTATATCGGAAGTCGAAATACCACTTCTTTCAATCGCTGCTTTGGTTGCTGTTACAGCTAAATCAACATCACTAACATCCTTTAATGACCCACCATACGTACCAAAAGCTGTTCTTGCTCCATCAATAATATAAGTTGTCATTTATTTTCCCCCTAAATGAATGAATACATGGCCAATGTACACAAAGCTTTTCTCCCGTATTTACCCGACTGTTATTGTTTATCTATTATTGACATAATCAGCAGCGTACTCTAATGTAAAGCCAACCTTTTCGCTTAATTCTTCTATAGAAAGATCTTCGAGTATTTCTACCACTTTTACGCCTTCGTCCGTAAATTGGAAAACAGCATAATCAGAAACAAAAAGTTCGATTCGTCGGGCTCCACTTGATTTATAAGTTAATTCTTTAACTAGCTTAGATGTCCCATCCTTAGCAAATAAGGTAGCTGCCGCAATTACCTGTTTTGCACCCGTTACTAGATCCATTGCTCCTCCAACCCCTAAAATAGGTTGATTAGGGACAGCCCAGTTGGCAATTTCACCATAAATATCTACTTGAAGAATACCTAAAACTGCCACATCAACATGGCCCCCTCTAATCAATGCAAAAGAATCTGCACTATTAAAAAATGATGAACCCTTCAAATAAGTAACTGGTTCTTTCCCAGCATTAATTAAATCGATATCTAACTCTCCATCTGATGGAGGTGGTCCCATTCCTAACAGGCCATTCTCTGTTTGTAAATGCACCGTTTTACCATTTAAATAGGTTGGAACCAATGTTGGAACCCCTATTCCTAAGTTAACAACTTGGCCATCTTTCAATTCTTGAGCAATTCTATTTGCGATTACATGTCTCTTATCTTGACTCAACGTACTCACTCCCTACTTTTGAATATTTGCTTTCAATTACATAATCCACATAGGCATGAGGAGTCACGATATACTCTGGATCTAACTCACCAACTTCAACGATTTCATCTACTTCGGCAATGACTATCTTTGCAGCCGTAGCCATCATTGGGTTAAAGTTTCTAGCCGTTGTATGGTATACAAGGTTTCCAAGTCTATCTGCCTTTGCCGCCTTTATAATGGCCACATCACCTTTGATAGCTTTTTCAAAAATATATTTTTCACCATCGATCATTTTTTCTTCTTTACCTATAGCTAATTCAGTGCCAACAGCCGTTTTTGTATAAAAACCACCGATACCCGCACCACCACAACGAATGGCTTCAGCTAATGTACCTTGAGGTAACAGTTCAATTTCCAACTCGCCTTTAGACCAAGCAATAACGGTTCTCTATTAATAGTAAAAAAGGAGCCAATCGCCTTTTTTATTTTTCCCTGCATAAATAATTTATGTAACCCCTGCCGATTGTCCCCTAAATTATTACTAACAATCGTCAAATCACTAATATCCGTTTCTAATAGCTCATCGATAATTGTTAAAGGTGTACCTGATAGACCAAAACCGCCAGTTAAAATTTGATATCCACTCTTAAAAAACTTTCTTATTTCGCTAGATTCAATTACTTTATTCATAATGTTCACCCCTTATATAAACAATCCGATCTTCATCACGTATTATCGTTAATAGTCCTTATTTTTTCTAATATAATCAAATAAAAAGGGCATTAAGCCCTTTTAGTTTTATAGCTATTAAACCCTAAATTCAACCAGAATTAATGTTTAATAGAAGTTAAACAGGATAATACGTTTCTTTAAACAAGTTTAAATCAATCAAGGTTGCTGTATCTTTATTTCGTCGCCCACTTCAAAGGACATTAAGTCTTCACCTACAACAACTTTTCCGTCAAATATTTTCTCAGTTCTTTCTTTTATTTTTGCTTCTTTCTCCGGTACCGCTAATGCAAGATGTGTATAAACAGCAAGTTTTGGTTTTACTTTCTTAAATATCTCTCCAGCTTGTTCAGGAGTTGTGTGATAAGCTTCAATATTTTTAAGCGCCTCTGATCTATACTCCTCCTCCGGTGTTAACCTAACTACAACTACTTCATGAATAAGCAAATCAGTTCCCTGTGCATATTCAATTAAATTTTTAGAGTAGGTAGTATCACCGGAAATCACAACTGAGTGTCCATTATAATTAATTCTGTATCCAAATGCAGGTTCCATTGGACCATGATCTACTTTAAAAGCAATCACTTCCACACCATCATTCTCATATACAACGCCTTCTTCAATCTCCTGCACATCAGCCTCCATACCTAATGAAGCGCCTTCAACCTTTTTTCTAACTGCTATATCAGCTTGATATGATTCTAGTGTGTGATTAACCCAACTCTCTGTTCCCTTAGGTCCCCAAACCTGCATACGATTTTCCCTAAGCCCCCTAGGATCAGGTACAGCAGCACCAGTAATTAATAAATCATCAAATCCCATTGTATGGTCATGATGTAAATGTGTAATAAACAGCTTGTCAATCATCCCAGGGGAAACACCTAATTCATTCAATCGAAGAGTCGAACCCCTTCCAACATCAAATAGTAACTTTTGTCCCGCAACTTCGACTAATGTTGAGTTACTAAAACGCTCCGAGGATATAATTGGTGAACCGGTTCCAAGAAGTGTTACTTTGAAATCACCTTCAATTCGATTAGTTATTTCTTTTTTACTATCTTCTGTTGAAGTGTTCTTTTCTGCATTTGCCTCATCAGTATCTACAGACTGCTCAGTATTCACCGATTGAACTTCACTTTTTTGCGTACAACCCACTAATAAACTAAAAATAGATAAAAAACATAACATTGTAAAAGACGTCTTTCTCAACATTGGCATTTCCCCCTTCATTACCTGCAAGAAACTCAGAATTTATTAATTTAGTATCTTCTAAAATTCATCCCACTCTTAACGGACAGTAAGACTCCCACTTCAGGATACCGATAATACAAGGAAGATAAGTAGGAGATCAACTGTCCGTAAAGGTCCGATTGGTTCATCTAACCATCAGTGGGGGATGAAAGAACCCCCCACTGAGAGAAGATTCACTTTATCTCATTTTTTTACTTCTTCTTCCTGCATAACAATTCCAACTAAGTCGTGATTAAAGTCTGTTCCCCAATAGCTTAAACTTTCCCATACTCTTGGTCTTTGAGGTAAATCTTCATGCCAAGGACGTGGATCCATATAGTCTAGTTCTGGTATATAAACATCTAAATCTGAGAAAAGTTCGATATCAAGCCCCACCAAATTTCCCAAAAGGAGTTCTTCCCGCACTAACAATTACCGTTTTTCTCATGTTTCTACTTTACCTCCCGATTTTGGATGGTCCATTGGGGACCATCCTCTATTTTCAACATATTAGAATCATGCAATAGTTTTCATCTTAAGCACAAAATCTCTTAAAATACATTATCGCAAAATCGGGATTGAGTTTGTTTCCAAACATGAATACTATACTTTTACGGCTATTAATAGATTTTTGAATTCTTCCGTCAATAATGGGAAAACTTAAAAGAGATTACCTACAATCCTATATTTTGTAATTCGGAAAATTGTTTAAGTCCTAATGTTTCTCTTACTTCAGCAGGTGTCATTGGTTCGTAGTCGAATTCTTTCATGATACGGACCATTTTTTCTACCAATTCAGCATTATTTTTCGCTTTGATACCTTTACTCAAGTATAAGTTATCTTCCAAACCTACACGCACATGCCCACCTAAAAACAAGTTTTGTGTACAAATTGGGAACTCTTGTCTCCCTGCACCGAATGCAGACCATTCATAGCCATCTTCACCGAATAGACGATCTGCTGTTTGTTTCATATTCATTAGTTCGTATTCATTAGCAGCAATCGCACCATTAATACCCATAGCAAATTGTAGGAATGGTTTCCCTTCAAGCCAGCCATTTTGTTGCATAAATTTGACATTATATATGTGACCTACATCATAGCATTCCAATTCAGGTTTTGTGTTGTTATCTCTAAAGATTTTCAACAAACCCTCCATATCTGCAAAATGGTTGGTGAAAACTTGACCTTTTGTATTTTCAAGGTATTCTCTTTCCCAATCAAATTTAAATTCTTTATAACGCTCACTTAAAGGGTAAAGACCCCAGTTGATCGATCCACAATTCATAGAAGCCAGTTCTGGTTTAAATTCAGGAACGACAGCACCTCTTTGGTCAATTGTCATTCCCAATCCGCCGCCGGTTGTTATACAGATGATGACATCTTTATTCAATGCTCTAATTTTATCAATAATTTGTCTATATAAGTTCAGGTCAGATGATGGTTGACCATTCTCAGGATTCCTTGCATGAATATGTACAATAGCAGCACCAGCATTAGCTGCATCAATTGCATTTTGGGCGATTTCATCAGTTGTTATCGGTAGATACTCTGACATTGTTGGAACATGGATAGAACCTGTAATAGAAGCACTAATTATTCTTTTAGATTTCTTTATCATTTTTATTTCTCCTAGTAAAATAATTATATATTTTCCGATTAAATCGATATATTTATTAAAAGTTATATAAAGCTAAGATAATATAGAATAAGAAAATAGATAGTTTTTCAATCTATTAACTGGTAATAAAACAATTAATAGGCTAGTGTTCCTAAACATCTATCAAACTTCCTTTTGGTTCATCTAACCCTCAGTGGGGGATGAAAGCCCCCCCACTGAGAGAAGATTCACTTTATCTCATTTTTTCACTTCTTCTTCCTGCATGACAATACCAACTAAGTCGTGATTGAAGTCTGTTCCCCAATAGCTTAAACTTTCCCAAATCTTTTGGTCTTTGAGGTAAATTTTCATGCCAAGGACGTGGATCCATGTAATCCAGTTCAGGTATATACACATCTAAATCTGAAAAAAGTTCGATATAGTGTTGATCTGGGTCTTTATGGTAAGATGCGATGTTATGTCCAGCTGTGTGACGAGATGGACCCCATAAAACTGGAAGACCATATTTTGAGAGTTTATCAGAGCTATCTTTATGGTGTTCAAAACTTCTTAGTTCAAATGCAATATGATGCATAACTGGACGCTTAGATTGAAGGATATTCAACGTATGATGATCTGAATTACATGTTAAGAAAGTGGCCAAATCTCCAATTTTATCTGTCTCGTAAAATCCTAGTACCTGCTTATAAAAATCAACGGTTTCTTTAGCGTTTTTTACACCTATCGCAATATGCCCTAACTTATTCGGAACAATGCCTGCTTCTCTATACCCTGGTGTTGGCATATTAATCTCTTTATACAAGTTCACAATCGTGCCGCCTGGATCCTGTAATTCCAACAATTCTGAAATTCCTGGTTCAGCATCCGTTTTTAACTCAGAGGAGATACCTTGCTCCTTTAATTGTTTCCCCACTTCTTGAAGAGTCATTTCCCCACCTACTTGCCATCCTACTTTATTAAGATGACTCACATCAGAAGGTGCTACGACGATATTATGATGATCTACTCCACTAGATAGATACGATTTACCATTATCAGCTTCCTCAATTAAAGTAAATCCCATAACATTTGTGTAATAATCTGTAAGCGCTTTAACATCCTTTGTATTAAACTCTGCGTAACCTAGTTTAAAAACCTTCATCCTATTTAAACTCCCTTCCTTTATAGGCTCCATTATTTCTATTCAAGAAAACCACTATTCTTGTTAAAAGTTAATTACTCCTTACACTTTTCTTCAAAAATAGTGGCCCTTGTTAGTACTTGTATTTACTTGAGAAACAGATTAATTAGGCTTTAACAGGAACTGCATGTGTCACTTTATTTTCTAAGACACCCAGATCAATTTTTCCATCAGGGCTCTTTATTTCACAACGAATCACGTCATTATCCTTTAGATAGAAATCAATTTGACTCTGACTATCTAATATAAGCTGCATCTTCTCTTCTCCTGAAAGAACAGGATTGAATAATTGCTCTGTTACTTCGGGTGATAATCGTAGTGCAACTCCTCCTGTTGTACCTGTAAGAAGTAAATCCCCAGGAGAGAAGTCCATTAGCCCAGAAAGTTCAGTTAGCGTTTCAGCTGGTTTAAATAATAAGTTTTCTGTATTCGTTGATTGTCTTATTTCACCATTCACCCATAAGTTTAGCTCTAAGTTATTGATTAATGGAATATCCTCTTTTTCTAGCAAATACACATATGGTCCTACTGGGCAAAAAGTTCGGTAACTTTTTCCTTTATACCATTGAGTTTCGCCTAATTGAATATCTCGTGCAGATACATCATTTGTAATAACCAGACCTGCAACATATTCATGTAGATTCTCATCAGTAACCTCTTGAGTCTCTGAGATTTCCTTTCCAATAATGAGACCTAACTCAATTTCATAATCTAGTAATTTAACATGATCTGGACAAATAATGGGATCTCTCGGACCACTTAGCGTACTATCTGCCTTTGTAAAAATTAAATTAAAAGGAGGTTTCTTTGCTTCTAAACCACTTTCTGCTCGGTGATTTCCATAGTTTGCTCCTTGGCAAACGATACGTGCTGGTTTTGTAACAGGACTTAATAATGTAACTTCATCCAACGAAATATCCTTTTGGTGATCAGCTAAGCCTTGAATTTTATCAATTCCTTCTGCTAATAGAGATGCTAATGTATCAAAATCCTTCTCAATAGGTCGAACCACATTTTCGTTCACTATTCCCCATTTTTTAATTCCCTGATGCAAGAAATGTACAACGTGAATACCCATTTTCATTACCCCTCTCAAGAGAAAAACATATTTTTAATATTTATATTCTGTTAATAAATAATTAAATAATATTTATTAATTTAAATAATATACATTATTTTACATAATTTCAACTATTTTGCTTAAATATTTCTAAAAAAATTAGTAAATACTATTTATCCAATAAGTGTTTCAGAATTTTTGATATGAAGTTTGGATACTAACTCATCCACAGCTCCTGAAAGGTCTGCTAAAGAGGATACTGCAGCAAAAGTATAAAAGTCTGGACGAGTAATAATGGCTTCCAAACCTCTTTTATTAAAATACTCATCGTATTTGCCATGTACATCATACACAGCAGCAGTGTTGTCCTCATGACTAACATGGGCAAAGTTCATACCGATTTGTTCAAGCAGTGTAATTTGACTATCTGAAAGTACACTACGCGGGTCAGCTTTCGTACTAATAATCGTCCAGCCTTGTGCAACCACATCATCAAAGCGACCTATATTCCCTTGATATTTCACAAAACCTTGTAATGATAACTCACCAACTGGAGATAATAACTCACCATTCAGATTATTGTATAGGATACCCTTTGTTAGGATTGGCATATCTGGGAATGGTGGCACATTACCTGAAAGAAATGCTTGATCACGTGCTTCTGCCTCTTTTTCATCTGGGATACAGATAATTTTTCCAAGATCAATGGCCATCTGAACAAGGCTCGTACAATGATCATATCTCTCTACTGTGTATGTCTCTAAAAGGGATTCTTCAGCTTCATTACGAAGCACAAGATCTAACTTCCATGCAAGGTTTTTTGCGTCTCGAATACCTGAACACATACCTTGTCCCATAAAAGGAGGCGTGACATGTGCAGCATCTCCAATAAGGAAAATATTATCTTTCTGCCATGTTTGAGCAATATTTGAACTAAAACGATAAACAGCTTTCCTAATAATCGTTCCTTGCTCTGGTGAAATCCATTCCTTTAGTAAACTCTTGATTTTTTGTTCGTCTAACATCTCCTCTTTTGTTTCACCAGGTAAAAGCATGAATTCAAAACGGATATGCTGAGTACCCAGACGACTTACTATAGTAGTCGGTCTTTTTGGATCACAAACTTGATATCCCTCTGGTAAGTGACTCAAGATTAGTGGGTCATTTGGAAGAATATCTATCACAAGAAAGTCAGATTCAAATCCTAAATTATCAGATTGAATTCCTAATTTATTTCTTGTAAAACTGTTAGCTCCGTCTGCACCAATTAGATAACGTGCTCGTACCGTACGTGTCTCATTGGTTGGTACCCATTGCCCAGGTGCAGGTACATCTCCTCTTCTGAACGTAACCTCTACACAATCATCCAATTCGACGAAATCTTCAGCCACCCATCCTTGATTTACCTCAACAGTAGAATAAGATTTAACAGCTTCATCAAGTGCTTGTTCTACCTCAGGCTGATACATAAGATATCCATTTTCCCATCCAGATATATCTACACCGCCGTATGGAACCTTAAGTAGAACGTCTCTATTTCCATTCACCCACATATAATTAAGAAAAGGAACAAGCTTTTCTTCGAGTTTATCAGCAAAGCCAATATCTTGAAAAATACGCATAATCTCATGATCAAACGTTGCTGCCCTTGGAAGACTATACGTTACTTGCCAACGTTCAAAAACTGCTACACGATGCCCTGCTTTTCCAAGTAAAGCTGCCATTGTTTGCCCTACAGGACCATAACCAATTTGAACAACATCATAAATCTCATTTTTCATTTGTATTCCCCCAATTATTAATCTTGAAATGCTAGCGCTCACAAAACATATTTAATGAATAACTGTTGTACTCTCGCTAAAACAAACTATTAATATATAAATGCTAACGCTTACAAATTAGCGTTTTATATCAAAAAATCTACTGAAATAATATCAATAAGCCCAACTTTCTTTGCAAAGGACCCCACTTCCTGATGAGAAGGATGATATAGAAAGTCTTCTAGATCTTTTCTATTTTCAAATCGAGCAGAAACCCCAATGTCAAAGTCCTGATTTTTTTCTGAAAAATTATATCCAGCCTGTATTTCAGCGATACTAGGGATTACCTCTACTAAACTTTTTAATTTAGTAATCACTAAATCTTTCTGATCCTTCGTTGTAGAAGTTTCAAATTTTAAAATAGCTATATGTTCAATCATGGACTTACTCCTCACTACATTGAATAGAAAAATAGACTTTTCTTTGAGCATTTATCTAGTGTTTGAGAATACAAAAATTGAAGAATTATAGTGTTGTATGCAAACATTCATGTTTTTCCTCTTACTTTTTCTAAAAAATGTTGTATTTAGAATTCGTGAAGATTCCTCACTCCTTCCAGAGATAAACTCTTTTAATATTAAATAAATAATATTAAATGATTTATTGGATGTCAATAACATTTTAGTAAATAAATGGAATTTATTTTACAACGAGGAGTAAATTGGAGAATTGAATTAAAAAGATCTTTAAATCCCCAAAGTCTAATAGTACATATCCAAGAGAAAGCAAAGAAGAAAGGACTTGAACTAGAGGCTCTTTGCTACATTTCTGTTTTTAAGTCCATTTCTAAGTTTCGCTATTACTCTTTTCTAAAATCTTGTTTACATTCACTATTAAATCATACATAGTCTCACGTGCTTCGATACGATTCCCTTTACAAATAGCCATATAAACATTTTTGTGTAAGAGTAAAGCTTGTTCCTTCGAAGTAGGCAATTCTCTTTCATCATCGTTAATATAAACTTTCATTGTTCTATGACGGCTTTGAAGAAGTGCATTTCTCAATAATTTTCCAAGATTTATGAGTAGTTCATTATAAGAAGCAGCCATAATACTTTCGTGGAAATCGTAATCCGCACTAGCCCATTCACTTTCATTGTTACTTATTGCAGCAAGTTCCAGTTTTTGAAAGCAGGTAGTAATATGATTGATATCTTCCCTAGTTGCATTTTTTGCAGCAAGTTCTGCAGTTGTAGGTTCAATAGCAAGGCGCATTTCCGTTAATTGTTGTAAAAAATTATAATCAGGTATACCCTCACAAGCCCAACTAAGTACTTCTGGATCCCACCATTGCCAATCCTCACGAGCACATATTACAGTCCCCGATTTTGGAACTGACTTCACCAAGCGTCTTGCTGCTAAGCCTTTTAACGCTTCTCTTACAACTGTTCGGCTAACACCATACTGTTCACTCATTACCTCTACTTTTGGCAGTACTTCACCCGACAGAATATCTTCTCTAATTATTTGTTTTCCTAAGTTATGGACTAGTTGTTCACTTAAGTTATGCATAGCCATTTTATCAACCTCCACACATTAATAAATAATATTTAATCCTACATCCTACTGTATGGAAAAAAATTCAAAAGGTCAAGGGAGTATTATTTAGAAAATAGAATTTATTTTAAAAAAACTCATTGAACCTTCCGATTTCACTGACTTATAATGATTAAAAAATTACAGCCTTGTATGTATGTTATATGTTATTTGACTGTTATTAAATAATTTATAGCGAACAGTGCCTGGCACCAATATGATAAAAGTCTATCAATCATTCCTCACTAAAAAATCCCCTCCATTTGGAGAGGACTTTGCTATTAACACCTTTGGAGACCCAACCACTATGATCAGCTGCTGCGAAATCATCTACTCACCATGAGATAATGTCCATCTCATTTGCAGCTCTTCAGCCGATGTGTGTTTGTTCCATGTTTCATATGCTGGTATCATTTACTTATCGACTTCCCAATCGATAATAGGTTCAAGGGTTATCACTCTCTGTTATTTTTCACAAGCAGATTGTTCAAAATAAATTGGATAATGAGCGGCGCATCTCTCATTGAAGGATGCCTGGCAATACGGACAGCTAGGTGTATGCATATACTGGTGAATCGTCAACTCCGTGTGACAGCTACCACAAAGGATGGCCAATTCGTCAAACTGCTGTTTCGGCCAACCCTCGATGCTGTGATCCGCGTGCTCCTCATGGCATTTATAGCAAGGATAATAGCGATTGCAACATTTAAACTTAATAGCAATAATATCTTTTTCTGTATGATAATGCGTACAACGTGTTTCGTTGTCCACGACCGCCCCATAAATTTTCATCTACACTCCCCCTATCATTAATAGTAGCATGGTCAATGCAAATAAAATGGCCATTCCCCCTACTTGATAATCAATTAGCTGAAATTGTAACTGCTTATAGGCAGTTCTCCCCTTGCCATTTCCATAAGCGCGCGCATCAATTGCGTAGGTCAGCTGTTCGGCACGTTGAATGGTCGTGAAGAGTAAAGGAATTAAAATCGGAATATAAGCGAAAATACGTTTTGGTAGCGTCAATGCCGTCATATCATAGCCTCTTGCCTTTTGCGCTAGGAGAATACGATCAAGCTCCTGCAAGATTGTCGGGATAAAGCGAATTGCAATAACTACCATTAATGAAAACTGTTCCACTGGCACGTTGAGTTTGGACAGCGGTGCTAGTAGCTTTTCGAGACCATAGGCTAATGCTAGTGGCTTTGTGGTTAACGTTAAAATAGAAGCTAGTAAAACGAGTAAAATAATGCGCCATACGAAACGCGTCCCGTTTTGTAACCCCTCCACAGTCACCTCGATGAATGACCAAGACCAGATGACGGTTCCTTTTGTGAGCACGACATTATATAGGAAGGTAAACATCAAAATAAATAAAATAGGCTTTAATCCTCGCCAAAAAACGCGAAATGGGATTTTTGATAGCAACAAAATCCCGAAAACGAAGATGGTTGCGACCGCATAGCTAATGCCCGTTTCTAGCGTCAGGAAACTCAGCATGATGACAATGATGCTTAAAAGCTTCGTCCGTGGGTCTAGGCGGTGAAATATGGAATGCGTCTCTATATATTGACCAATTAATACGAAATCAGCCATTTAGAACCCCCCTGGTATCCCAGATTGGCATAATTTTTTCAAAAATATCCTGCTCCCTACAGCTTGCGACTTCAATCTTCTGACCAGATAATTCCTCTACTAGCTTTAAGAGTTGCACGGGTTCCGGCAGTGACAATCCCAGTTTTTCCAACAATTGTGCCTGTTCCAGAAATAAAGTGCTGTTGTCAAAATGCCCCATTAGCTGTCCTGCGTGAAATACCATGACCTCATCCGAGTATTCGGCAACATCGTCCATTTGGTGTGATATGAAGATAATAGTGCGATTTTCTTGTTGTTGCCATTTTTTTAGTAGTTGCAACAAAGCGACTCGGCTGATTGGATCGAGTCCTGCTGTTGGTTCATCCAGAATAAGAAGTTTCGGGTCCATCATCAACACAGAGGCGATGGCTACGCGGCGTTTTTGACCGCCGCTTAATTGGAAAGGAGCTAATGGAAGAATCTCCTCTGACAAACCAACTTGCGGTAAAATCGTTGCAATAGCCTCTGTTATTTGCTGGCGTGAAGAGCCCTGCTGCTTCGGTGCAAAGGCGAGCTCCTTATAAACCGTCGTTTCAAATAGCTGATGCTCCGGATATTGAAAAACGAAGCCAATTTCAGGAACGACATTTAGTTGTCCTTTGGCATCTCTATTAACGGGCTGCTGATGGATCAAATAGTCCCCCTCAACGGTGGGAATCAACCCCTTCAGCACTTTGACGAATGTAGACTTTCCTGCGCCCGTTTGACCTATGACGGAAATCCATTTGCCCTCTTGTATCGTGCAGCTGACATTATGTAAGGCCACTTGATAGGCATAGTTCACGCTCAAATTGTTTAATTGGTAGGCCATTGTAAACGAATCATCCCTTTCCAATCTGCTGTTAGTGGCGTTGCTTGATGGAGTATTTTATGTAAACGTACCGCAAAGGGCAGCTGTAATTGATAGTCCGTAACGGGCACTGTTTCAAAAAAGGTCAGCGGGTCGCCATCAAATTGAAGTCGCCCTTTATGTATGAGTAAAATGCGCTCTGCAGATAGCACTTCCTCCATATGATGGGTGATGTGAATAATGGTCATGCCCTGGCGGTGTAGCTCATGCATAATGGACAGCACCTGCTCCCTTCCCTGTGAATCAAGCATAGATGTGGCCTCATCGAAAATAATGATTTGTGGGCACATTGCCAATATTGCCGCAATAGCTATGCGTTGCTTTTGACCGCCTGATAGCTGGTGTGGCATCGCTTCTAGATAGTCCTCCATATGAACAGCTTGCAATGCATGATCCACCCGGCTACGTATTTCTTCCCTTGGCACGCGAATATTTTCCAATCCAAAAACTACCTCATCCATAACGGTTGTGGTGATGAATTGATCCTCTGGATTTTGAAAAACAAAGCCTATTTGCTGATGGATTTTGGCAAGATCAGCAGGATTTGTCGTGTCTAGCGTCTTAAATTTCACAGTACCTTCCTTTGGTAACAGCAGTCCATCCATTAGCTTTGCAATCGTGGACTTCCCGCCCCCATTTGCGCCAACAATCGCCACAAATTCACCTGTTTCAATCGTAAAGCTAACATCCTCTACGACAGGTTGCCCCTTTTTATAATAAAAATGAACATGATCAAATGTAAGCATGTATTCACTTCCCTTTTGATTTTGTCGGGCTGTTGCGTTGCATAACGTTATAATGGTACTATCAGATTCATCTCTCATCACACCTATTCGAAATTTCAATCACTATTAGTTATGTACATTCTCTTCAATCGGACTGACGGCTTTTAATTGTAACGCAATAATGGCTACGACAATGGCTTTAATACAATCCCCTGGCAAAAATGCAGTAGCACCAACAAGTCCGGCCCAGACAGATGTATGCGTGATGATGGCCATGACTGGCGCACCGATTAAACTAATAAGTACAACACCAAAAACAAAATTAATGACGATGACTTTCCATGTTTTTAATGTTGACCATACTCTTTCTGTGGCGTATCCGATACAAAACGCGGCAACTGGCCAGCTTAGAATGTATCCAGCAGACGGTCCTACTAATACGGAAAGACCTCCACGTCCACCTGATAATAAAGGTAAACCTAAAGCGACTAATACGATAAATAAAATCAAGCTAAGCGTACCTGTTTTCTTTCCTAAAAAGCATCCTGCTAGCATGACGCCAAGTGTTTGTGCCGTAATTGGTACTGGGATAAAACCCAGTGGAATTGGCGGAATCATGCCTAATACCCCTATTAATGCAGCGAATAATGCGGCAAATACCATCTCTTTTGTTGTCATCTTGCTACCTCCATTGTTATGATAAAATATTTAAAATTTCTACAAAAAGTCGACATTTATGTATTAGCTATATCATAGCTTGAGATTTTATTTATGTAAACCATTTTATATTAATGGTTTACATTCTTTGTACAATGTTTAAATTTCTCAGACTGCACACACCTGTGACCTCAGCACCGAACGATTTGGCAATCTGTACTGCGAAAGTCCCCACACCACCAGAGGCACCATTAATCAAAACCTTTTGCCCCGACTGAATCTTGCCTTTATCCCGTAGACCCCGTAAGGTCGTGACTGCCGCTATATGTACCGCAGCAGCTTCCTCGAACGAAATATTGGCTGGTTTTAGCGCTAATACATTTTCGGAAATTGATACATATTCGGCAAAACCACCCCAACCACAACCGGAGTAGGTCTCCGAACACCTCATCTCCTGGTTGAAACTGCTTTACATTAATGCCAACCGCTTCAACCCGACCTGCTAAGTACTGGGGGACAGTCACCCCTGGATTTGTTTCATTTTTCTGTATGACACCATTGATAGATAAACGTTAAAATAACCTTCGTATACTGCACTAATTGTTCAATGGACACTTGTTCATTAACCGCATGGGCATGATGAAGATGTCCTGGACCATAGATGGCTGCTGGGATGTTAGCATCACCAAACCAGCCTCCATCTGTTACAGTTGGTGAAACATCGACAACTGCTGCTTCTTTTAGAATCCTTTCATGTGAATTCATTAACGTACGTACAGCTGGGTGGCCAGCATCTACTTCTAAAGAAGGAAAGATTTCACCACGATCCTCAATCATAGACGAACCACCCCATTCAAAAATAGGAGGATTTTCTCTTAACCATGGATCGGACTGTGCAACAGCTTGAATATGTTGCTCAATTTCTTTCGATACCTGCTCATGCGTTTCATTCGGATAAAAGTGCACCGTAATCCATAAACGGCATTCATCCGCTATAAAAGCAGCATGTCTTCCCCCTTCAATGACAGCAGGGTTAATCGTATTTGTTCCAAAAGGGGATCCTGGATAACTTTTCATAACAGCCCAATGCCTTTCAAGTTCTTGCAAACTTTGAATAATTTTTGCCATTTTTTCAATAGCACTGGCACCAAATAGCTTTCCACCCGCATGAATCATCTCTCTACGTGTACCATCATGGAAAGTTTTTTTACTTTTCACGGTAATCCAACCAGTGATGACCCCACCCTGACCTTGTATATGTAAATCACTTGTATCCACGACAACCGCAAAATCCGCTGTGTATCCCCGCTTGCAACATTCTAATGTTCCTGCTTCCCCTACTTCCTCACCAATAACCGATTGAAATAGTAGGTCACCTGGTAGTTGGATACCTGATTCATGCAGTAACTGAATAGCAAATAAAGCTCCTGCAAGTCCACCTTTCATATCAGCCGTACCTCGTCCAATGACTGCACCATCTTGAATAATTGGAGTAAATGGATCTGCTATCCACTCCTCATCTTCATTAATCTCCGCCACATCCATATGGCCATTGATAATTAAACTTTTATAATGTTCAGAATCACTGCCCTTAAGGACGCCAACAACATTGGGGTCACCCGGATACACATCCCATTTATCAATTGTAAATTCTTTTTCTGCTAAAAATGCAACAATAAAACTTTGTGCTTCTTCTGTATTACGAGCAGGTGGAGCTGGTGTTTTATATTGAATCAAATGTTTCAACAATTGGATGAGATCCTCCTGCCGATCCTCCACTTGGTTTATTAACTTCTGTAATTGATCTTCCATGTAAAAACCTCCTAATATGAATAAAACCACTTCTCAATGAAAGAAGTGATTATCACATAGCTATTTCATACCTATTATGTATAAAGATAACGATGTACCACTTTCCTTCGCTAGCATTATCTAGTACAGGTTCGAGGGTTAAGGACAAATGCCTCTCTCAGCTTATATAGCACCCCTAGTGTTACTCTTATATAATTCTATACCCTTATAGTTGCATAATTTGAAATTCAAATCAAATCAGGCTGATTTTCTTCTAAACTACTAAAAAACAAATATGGCGGAATAAATGGTGATATTCGCCCTTTGCTTTGCTGCTAATGAAGAAGAAAACAGTCTCACCCATTAGAAGGGGTCGTTTGCATATACGTCTTGAATGCGCTTGATACAGTGTTCAATAACACTAATTTTGTTTAAAGTCACTTAAACTGGCATAAAATCATCCGCTTATATCGAAACGGTATTTTCATAAATCATCGGTCAAGCGTGACAGGACTCTAACCTGCAAACAATAGAAATTATACAGAGTATTCTTTTCTCTTTGTAGCAACCAACATACTTGTAACAGCAAATGCTAGAATAGCTAATACCACCAATATCATGAATACGGTATGCAAACTTACTTCAAGCTCATGTCCATAGAGCTGGTCGCTTAACCATAATCCCGAAACCGCAATTCCTATTGTTTGTCCTAAGCTTTTCATTAAATTATGTGATCCCATAGCCGCTCCCCGCAGCGACCAATCTACTGCTGATTGGACAGCAACGGTAAAGGTAGTTATGACTAATCCAAAACCAAACCCTAGCACAGCAGATACCATCATGATCCATGGTACGGTCGTGTTTGTTTGCAAAGAAACTAACCCAATACTTCCAACGATAATAATCGCAACCCCCATCAATGCCATACGACCAAAAGAGTGTTTTCCTAACCATCTTCCTGTTAAAATACCGGCAAGAGGCCATGTAATAGACATCGGCAGCATCGCAATGCCAGAATAGGTTGCATTTAAATTGGTAACCCCCTGTACCCATAACGGGATATAAAACGTGGACGTTACAAGAATAAAACCAAGCAAAAATCCTGCTATATTTGATATGGTAAGAATGCGAATCTTAAATAAGGAAAGTGGCAGCATCGGTTCTTTTGCTTTCCTCTCAATCCAAATAAATAAAGCAATTCCAACTAGAGCTGTCACCAATAACAATACAACACTACTTGTCAACTGTTTTTGTTCTTTTAATACCGTTAATCCGTATAATAAGGATGTCATACTACTAGCAAATACTACAATCCCCGCATAATCGATTATTTGTTTTTTCTTTTCAATTTGTTCGTATAAAGACACCCATAAAATGAGTAACGAGATGATTCCAAACGGAATATTCATGAAGAAAATCCAACGCCAAGAGATTGTATCAACTATAAAACCACCGACAAGCGGACCTATAATACCTGAAATTCCCCATACACTCCCAATCCACCCTTGGACTTTTGCACGTTGATCAAATGAAAAAATATCTCCAATAATCGTAAATGGAATCGTTGTCAACGCTCCTGCCCCTATTCCTTGAAGCAAGCGAAACAAGACAAGCTGTCCCATTGTTTGAGAAAAACCTGATAGAGTAGATCCAACTAGAAAAATGATGACCCCTACTGTAAATATCACTTTTCTTCCATATAAATCTGCCAATTTCCCAAATATAGGAATACTAATAACAGTTGCTAATAAATAGATAGAAATGACCCAAGTATACCATTGACTTCCTTGTAGATCTTCCACAATTTTTGGCATGGCTGTGCTAACAATCGTTCCTTCAATAGCCGTTAAAAAGGTTGCAATTAATAATGAAATCACAACCATATGTTGTTTTGTTTTACCCTCCATATGTTCACCTTTCCCTACTCTTTACAAATGTAATGTCATCAGCTTATCCAGCAAATTAGACATAGATGTTCTCCATTATAATCTAAAAAGAACGATAATCACAGTGATTCAATATCAAGTTTGATAACAATGTACGGTTTTATACTCAAAAAAAATGTCCTATACGGGGCCTCATTACCGGTTTCCAGCTATAAAGAGTTTTTACTACGTTATCAATATATAGTAATTTATCAAAGTATCAAAATCTTCCTGTTTTATTGCGTTGTCACACTTCTTAATAAACTCCTCTAATTCGTGTTCCATTATATATCCCTCCTTACCTAATTAAATTGTATTTATTCTCCAATTAGAACCTAATATCCTTCAACATCAAATCAACCTTTAGTACACGTTAAGGTATTCAAGATAGTAAAATAATAATGGCAATGGTGTTCGTATCCATCCTACATCCCCTCCTCTAAGTCCTTATATCGAGATGTATCAATATTAAAAAATTGGAGGATGGCATACCCACAAATCATAATTCCCGTGATTGGCATTGCGAGATACGTAATACTACTTGGGAGTTTCGTTGCTGGTAGAGTTGAATCGAACATTAACACCGTAAAGTCCCATCCTTGAATCACTAGATATAAACCAAAAGCAAAAATACTCACGCTAATGATTTTATCTAACACTTTATTCACGATTTTAGGAAAACGGCTCGTAAACGCATCGATTCCCAAATGAATATTCTCCCGGAACCCGATTGCAATGGCCATTAATGCAAACCAAGCGAGCAACAGCAAGGTGACTTCTTCCGACCAAAAAATACATAGGAAAATAACTAAAAAGGGACTGGTTCACTGTGAACTTGTCCCTAAAAAGTTAAATTTTCTTAAAGTAAAAAAAGACACAAATCTGCACTAGAAGTGTGTCAACTATCTGAAAATAAACTACTTTACTTTAACAAAAAAATTATTTTTTCTAGTAATAACAACATTACTTATTTTTATCAGTATCCCTTAAATCCAAGCACATATATGGTTCATTTAATACACCATATGTAAGTTCAAACCCTAACTTTTTATAATAGGAAATTATTTTATCTGTTTCTTCTAAAATTAAATCTGTATCTTGTAATCGTTCATCCACTTCATCCCACTCAATTGGGTAGGGGAATAATATGATGAAATCAACTGAAAGATATGTGCGCAAATACAAACATATATCTTTAAAAGCTAAAGAGCCGTATCTATTTCCCCTAAACTCTTTATAAATGATAATTCTATCAAGATAGGCTACTCTTCCTTCAACAGTTTTGGTTTGTGGATGATAGTTTTCAAAATACTCTTTTCCAAACCAATCTACATATCTGACTGATTTAAATGCTTCGGATTGTCGATCCTCGTAACCATCAGATATTTCATATTTAATCACGTCTTGGTTAAAAACTTCAATTTTTGCCTCTCCTATTTTAATTAATCCTTTTTCACTGTCCCCTTTAATTTCTGTATTTAATTCTAATGGTTCTAAATCATGTAATTTGTATTCCGAAAATGAAGTCTTTATATCGATATTGCTATAATTTTTTATATACATTTCAAATCTCCCCCACATTCCCCTTTTTCCCCTATTATTTTACTATATTTTTAATGGTGTAACACTAAAATCTGTTTTTGACGAAAAAACGCTATCCTCTTTACCTTTTCATCTCTTGATCTATTTTTACTCAATTGCGAAATGATTCTTAAAAAATAATCGGACTAATTTCTCTAGCACTGCTATCTGCAGGTGTATTGAAGACAGATTCTGTTCCACTTTTCATAAAGATAGCAGTGGGCTTGGTCATGTTCGTTGAATATCGAAGTGGACTCGACCATAATAGGAATGTCCAGCTTATTAAGCCAGGGGGGCCTTGGAACTTAGTGAAGCGATTTTAGTTTTGGAAAGAAATCCTGCTGAATCACAAAGTAGAATTAATAATATTAGAATAGCGCAAAAATCAATGGAAGATACCTATATTTCAGTTTTGTCAGAGCTTCTTTTAAACAAAGATGCTATCACAAGCTTAAGGTATAGGGAAGTATATAATTTTTTAAAGGAAGCAACTATATTGCTGGGGGATACAGTGGATATATACTATAGGGATCTGCGTTAGGATGATCTAAACGATAGAGTAGTTTCCAAAATGGCCGTCAATGCCCTGCACCATATGCAAGCTGAAATTCTTTTAATAATTTGCACTTCATTTTTACCATGATGGAACAGGTGGAGATTTTAACGAAGAAGGCTTTGAGACTCGCTCTCTCACTTTTTAACGTGAATTTTATCGAAAAAGGCTTTGAGGCTCGCTCTCTCTCTCTTTTCTACGGGAATTTTATCGAAAACAGGCTTTGAGACTCGCTCTCTTTCACTTTTCTACGGGAATTTTATCAAAAATAGGCTTTGAGACTCGCTCTCTCTCTCTTTTCTACGGGAATTTTATCGAAAACAGGCTTTGAGACTCGCTCTCTTTCACTTTTCTACGGGAATTTTATCGAAAACAGGCTTTGAGACTCGCTCTCTCTCTCTTTTCTACGGGAATTTTATCGAAAACAGGCTTTGAGACTCGCTCTCTCTCTCTTTTCTACGGGAGTTTTATCGAAAACAGGCTTTGAGACTCGCTCTCTCTCTCTTTTCTACGGGAATTTTATCGAAAACGGGCTTTGAGACTCGCTCTCTCTCTCTTTTCTACGGGAATTTTATCGAAAACGGGCTTTGAGACTCGCTCTCTCTCACTTTTCTACGGGAATTTTATCGAAAACGGGCTTTGGGATTCACTCTCTCTTACTTTTTAACGGATTTTAACGATAGGCTCTGTAATACCTGGCTGTTGATTGGAGCGAAATGCTCTTCGATTTCCACAGGCGGCGCGGGGAACCTCCTCGTCATTTCACTCCGGTGGGGTCTCTCTTGCTCCTACTCCCGCAGGGGTCTTCGCATATCCGTTCCAATCAACAAAGTTGAAAATCAACATCGTCCTTTAACACAGCCTAACTAATAAAAGATACCATAAGAAAAATTAAACTATTAATATGCATGTTAAAATATAATTACAGTATTAGTTACATAGGTTGTATTTATAAGTGGAATTGAAGTAATGTATATTTTGAGAAAAAGATAATTTTACTGCTTTTGCTCAGTCATGTATTATCTCTATATTAAATGTTTTTCATAACAATAAAATGATTTTTCTTTTCCTAAAAAGTACATTTCCCCAATAAATTGATAATTAAATTTTCTGAATAGTGAATTCATTTTCATGTTAATAGAGAAACATCAATAAATTAAGCCAAACTCCAAAGGAATTTGACTTTTTATACCTAAGATTGGCAGCAACTACTATAGAAAATTTAGTAACTATACATTTCTTAAATCATGACCGATTTTAAGCGCATTTGATTTATGTATCTGTTAAATGCATAATACTGCTTAAAAAGTGTAATAGCTGCTTGAGCGCTTTTTATGTTGAACTTTTTGCATAAATCACCTAAGAACAATAGGTTATCTTTTAATAATTTATGTTTATTCGTCGCAAAAACATAAAAAATGATTGTATTTAAGACGGGTTGCGTTAGCATCATTTTTTTTAACCTACAAAGAATATCAGACTGGATACATAAAGAGGGATTACATTCTTGCATTTCATTTATTATCTCCTCTGTTGTATTTGTTTCTAAATATCTGGTTAATTTCTTTTCCTTCTCTTTTAGAGTGCTCCTAATATCATTCATTTCTTTTTCACCTTCCTATACTCCCTTTTTTAAGAACTTTCATAAAGGCTTATTTTTTCCCTTAAACAAAGACTATTATAAACAAGTCATTCTTAAAAATATGTCGATTAGTGCATGATTATTTTCTTTTAAACCAATTGTTAATTATTCTTAATAAAAGAAAAAGACTGTAATAATATGTGAATATTTCTGTTAGAGAATCGCTCCGTGAATCAACCGCTGTAATTGCTCTTCCATTTACAATCCCCTAAAAATTAATAAAACCACTTCCTCAATGAAAGAAGTGGTTATCACATAGCTATATCATGTATAAAGATCACGATGTACCACTTTCCTTCGCTAGCATTACCTAGTGCAGGTTCGAGGGTTAAGGACAAATGCCTCTTTCAGCTTATACAACCCCCCTATTGTTACTCTTATATAATTCTATACCCTTTTTCTTATTTCTTATTTAGTATTTCTTCCGCAATCAATTGATAGGACTGAATCCGGTCTTTCGGTGAATAAGTAATCGTCACAATCATGATTTCATCAGCTTTATATAAAGCTTGTACCTCATTCAATTTCTGTTTCACTACATAAGGATCCCCGATAATCATGTTCTGTTTCAGCTTATGTAATGTCGTTTTTTCTGTTTGAGTTAGCACATATTGCTTTGCTTCTTGAATAGAAGGGATGCCGTGATGACCTTTTCCTTTTTCTTTTTGCAATGACCAAATAAGGGAACTTAAGGCGACTTCTTCTGCTCTTTTCTTCGTTTCCGCACATATAGCTGAAACAGTCAGGATCACTGTAGGACGGTCCCCCAGTTTTCTTGGTGTAAATGAATCCATGTATTCTTGAATAATAGATACTCCGTCATTGTCACTCATAAACTTTCCGAAAGCATAGGCCAATCCATTTTTTGCTGCAAGTAATGCACTTTTTTTACTTGTTCCTAAAATCCAAGGCACTGGTGAAATTTCTGGTAGTGGAGAAGCTGTGACTTTCGAGTACTTGTGATCTTCAGGGAAAGTATCGTCTAAAAAATGAAGTAGATCATTCAGTAAATTTGGCATGTTCCACACCTGCTGTAAAAAATTATCAGATAACGCATTGGTAGCTTCAGCTGATCCACCTGGAGCTCGTCCAATACCAATGTCAATTCGATTAGGAAACAATGTAGCTAGCATATTAAAAACTTCTGCCACTTTATACGGTTTATAATGAGGCAATAAAACAGCTCCAGATCCGATACGTATTCTATTTGTGTTAGCTCCAATATAACTTAACAACACTTCTGGTGCTGAACATGCAAGTCCTGGTAAATCATGATGTTCGGCGATCCAATAGCGAGAGTACCCTAGACGTTCTCCAGCTTGTGCTAATTTCATTGATTCATGTAACGCTTCTTTAGCTGTTTGATTTGAAGAAATTGGTGACTGATCCAAAATACTTAATTTCATCACTCCAACCCTACTTTCTTAATTCTTCACTTCAAGTAACGTTAATGAATAATCTCCAACTTGTCCTTTTTCATATAGGTTTGTAATCGAAGTAGAATATTGCTTTATGGTTCCTCTAAACGATAACCCTCTCTCCGGTACTTTCACATCAAATGTCCCTTGATACAGTAATGTTGCTATATCATGATACTCCTCACTTGTGACTTCAAAACCAACCGAAATTTCATGAAAATGATCTACTAATCTTTGTTCAAAACCGTGTACTTTAATCAAAGTATCATTTAAAATTATTTCTTTTACCATGATATCATCCCCATTTTTTCCTTTTATTTAAAGATAGCATTTGGATAATTGGGTAGCAAATATGCTGATTGTTGTTTTTTGATGATTGTAAGAAAGGTTATTTTCTTTCTACCTATTTATCATCGTGTAATGTATAATCGGTTATAGTCGTTTCTAGGCATGTAGAACAGAATACATTGTTTATCAGCATTTCTTGAATATTTTTAGAAATCTTAGCCCATTTTTGTGCTGCTTTAAAATCAATGACTGACATTTAATCAACCTCCTTTCATAGAAACACTTTGAATTTTTGGTAGAATATATCATACGTATTTATTGAATAAAGTAAGGATATTATGTTTTATTTCATAATCATCTAGTAAGTGGGCTGAATTTTTCCTTCTAACCAAAATTTCTTTATTATTCAATACCATTTAATAAATCACGTGCTAGTCTTGTAATTATGATTCTTTCATTTTTGAGGATTAATCATAGATAATCCTCTGTATTTCACGCTACAAAGCACTTATAACAGAACTTGTCGAACGGCGCCCGATTGTTGAATAAAAAATAGCCTATGCTCCCGATGAGTATAGACTATTTTTTACGAGTTTCTTATATATATATTGTTACTTTTCAATTAAAAAAACTCTTCAATCACAATTTATTATACGTTGTGAGAGGACGTCCCCTTTTTACTTCGTAATCTTTTAAAAAGTGATGACAAGCCTGGACGCATCACCCTTTGCAAGTCGATCAAAACCTTCATTTATTTCGTCTAATGACAAATGATCCGTTACTAATTTTTCAACAGGGAGACGTTTCTGCTTGTATAATTGGATATATCTCGGAATATCTCGAGTTGGGATACAACTGCCAATATAAGAACCTTTTATTGTCCGCTCTTCAGCCGTTAACGTCACCTGCGGGAAGGAAAAGTGATGATCAGGATGTGGGAGACCCGTTGTTACCGTGGTTCCTCCTCTTTTTGTAACGGCATAGGCTATTTCCATAGCTGCAACAGCCCCTGCCGTTTCAAAAACATAATCGGTTCCTCCTCCCGTAGCTTCACGTATTTTTTGAATAGCATCAGGTTCTTTGGAATTAAAAATATCCGTTGCTCCTAATTCCTTTGCTTTTGCTAATTTTTCATCATTAATATCTACGGCAACGATTCTGCTTGCTCCGGCCGCAATAGCCCCAAGAAGTGCACTCAACCCTACTCCACCTAAGCCGATAATCGAAACGGTGCTTCCCATTTTTATTTGGGCGGTATTTACAACGGCACCAACACCTGTAATAATCGCACAGCCAAATATCGCCAATTCATCAAACGGAATATTTTTTTCCACTTTTATCAAGGAATTTCTTGACATAACTGCATACTCTGAAAATGCTGAAACTCCTACATGATGATATACCTTTTGGTCACCTGAATGCAGACGGATTCCTCCATTTAGCAGAGTTCCTGCACTATTCGCCACTGCTCCGACTTCACATAAGGCGGGTCTTCCTTCCTGACAAGGCAAACAGTGACCGCAGCTTGGGACAAAGGCACAGACAACATGATCACCGAGCTTTAGGTCTGTTACATCTTCCCCAACTTCTACTACAATCCCCGCTGCTTCATGGCCTAAGACCATCGGCAACGGTCTCGGACGACTTCCATTGATAACGGACAAATCAGAATGGCATAGACTTGCTGCCTTAATTTGTACCAAAACTTCATTCCTTTGGGGCGGGTCTAAATCCAATGTTTCAATATGGATAGGTTTACTTATTGCGTAAGGGGCAGGTAGACCTAACTCACGCAAAACAGCGGCTCGAACTTGCATATTTTCACTCTCCTATTTTAATAGATTAATACCTATGAATTTTAAATCTGTCATTTCTTCTACTGCGTACTTAACTCCTTCTTTGCCAATTCCGCTCTTTTTAACTCCGCCATAAGGCATGTGATCATAACGGAGAACAGAAACTTCATTGATCCAAACTCCACCCGTTTCAAGAGCATCCGCAACCCGTAAAGCCCGATTTATATTATTGGTGAAGACACCGGCTTGAAGTCCTAGATCCGTATCATTTGCATAGGCAATTACTTCCTCTTCAGTTCCAAAAGGAATTACACTTAGTAAAGGAGCAAATACCTCAGCACAAACTACCTTCATGTGAGGCTTCACATTAGCAAGAATGGTCGGTTCCAAAATGGTTCCATTCCGATTTCCCCCTGTTAAGACAACAGCACCTTGACTGACAGCTTCTTTTATCCATGATTCAGCCTTTTTCGATGCTTCTTCCGTAATCATTGGCCCTAATTCAGTAGTCTCATACAAAGGATTTCCAAGTTTAAGTTGCTTGACTTTTGAAACCAGCTTTTCAACTAACTCATCATACACTTCCCGATGAATATACACTCTTTGCACAGATACACACGCTTGTCCAGCAAAGGTGAATCCGCCCCGCACCAAAGCAGTCACAGTAGCATCAATATCTGCATCCTCAAAAATAATGTTAGGGGCATTAGATCCGAGCTCAAGAGTTACCTTTTTCGTTTTTGCCATTTCATTAATTTTCCATCCAACAATATTACTCCCTGTGAAAGTTACCTTTTTAACCAATGGGTGTGTAACAAGGTCCTCTCCCAGCTCTGCTCCTTCACCCATTACAATATTGAAGGCACCCTTTGGCAATCCCGCTTCCTCAAACAATTTGTAAATTAAGATTGCACTAAAAGGGGTTTTTTCAGCTGGTTTCAAAACAATTGTATTTCCTGCAGCAATAGCTGGTGCAACTTTGTGCAAGACCATATTAAGTGGAAAGTTAAATGGCGTGATTGCAGCAACAACACCAAGCGGCACCCTCTTTGTGAAACCGATTTGGGTTTCTCCTCCAATAGCACTATCCATCGGAATTTGCTCACCTGTTAAATGTTTTGCCTCTTCTGAAGCAAAACGCAGGACCTGAATCGCTCTTCGTACTTCCCCGCGGCCTTCCCGTACTGGTTTTCCCGCTTCAATAGCAAGTTGCGTAACGAATTCCTCCGCCCTTAATTCCAAGAGATCAGCTGTTTTTCGCAGAATATCTGCTCGTTGGTGACCCGGCATTGTCTTCATAACATTAACAAATACATCCTGTGCATTTTCAATCGCTTTTTTTACATCATCCTTGGTAGCACAATAAATCTCTCCAATTTGCTCACCATTATAAGGGTTGAAAACCTTAAGCGAACTTCTTTCTGAAAGAATTTCTTTCCCACCAATGAAAGAACCATTGCTAATTTCTTTCACTTTCGTCATTTTTCATTCCTCCAATTCTGTGATTTAAAATTTATAAAATTGAGTTTACTCGTAAAATCCTTCTGTTGATTTAATAAACTCCCTGAATTGGGCCGCATCATGTCCAAACCAAACTTGGGAATTTGTACGCTCTGCATATTTCTTTATTCGTTCAACTGCATTTAAATAACCAACTGAATCATAAATAATTCCTGGAATTTTAGCGGGTGGCCCATAATTTTCAGCTGAATAAACTGCGTCAGATGCAAGAATTATTCCACCCGTACCAGGGAGTTCAACATGTAACCCTAACATCCCCCATGCATGTCCTGGTCCAAAATTTAGGATTTTAATGCCTTTTGCCAGCTCCACCTCATCTTCAGTCGGTAAGATTGTTCTCCATTTAAGATCATTTTTAATCCACTGGTCAATGTCTGCCCAAATATAGGCCCCCAAGTCTTTGCTCATTGCATATGCTTTCATCGTATTGGATAATTCCGTATCGTGTACAATGATGGTTGCATTTGTGAACATTTCCAAGCATCCTGCATGGTCTAAATGAAGGTGAGAAGCAACTACATATTTGATATCTTCTGGTCTTACCTTAAGTTGTTCTAGACGATTGATGAGATAGCACTCCTCAGACTGAAAAAGAGGAAAAAGGTTTTGAACGTCTTCAGGCCATCTTCCGTTTTTCCCCATACCTTCAGAATTACAACCTGTATCAAACAAAATTTTTCCTTCCGGATGATCAATAAGAACCGCATATACCGGAAATTCAATAAACTCAGCAGGTGGATTAGGGCTATTAATAGTAGCTGGATTATGCATGGCAACCATGAATCCTTTATCCATTTTCATCGTTCCAGTATCAAGAACAAATAATTTAGGTTTGCACATTTATTATTCTCCTCCATTTTTCTTAATGTCCTATTTTTAATTTTCTTTCAATACTAGAATTAGCTTAAAACAATAGATGCCCTCGTAATTTCTCTGCTTGCTGATTTATCAAGTGCTTCACCAATCTCGTCTAATGAGAATTCACAATCCAGCATTTCATTAAAAGGGTATTTCTCCCCATTTAATGATAGGAATTGTAATGCTTTTTGCAGATACCAAGGATCATATCTTACTAGAGAAATAATTTGGATTGCTTTTCTTGTCATCAAACCTGGATCAAAGGACATCATCTTTCCTGGAGAGATATTGCCTATGCTGACATATCTGCCACCGGCCTTCAATAGATGAATACCTTCATTAAATGCAGACGGAACTCCCGTTAATTCCATTGCTACATCTGCGCCTTTTCCATTCGTAATCTCCAAAATGACATTTTTCCGTTTTTCTACGGTATCATGTTCATTCATATCAATGAGATAATCAGCTCCAAATAACTGGGCTTTTTGCAATCGAGTCGTTACCGCATCAATCATAATAACTTGAGCGCCGTATTCTTTTGCTACTGCTGCAGCATTCAATCCTAATCCTCCCGCACCTTGGATTACAATTGTTTCTCCATAAAAAAGGTTGGCCTTTTCAATTCCAAAGTAGACTTGAGATAGAGCACAGTTCGCACTCGCTGCTGCTGAATCGGAAACATTCTCCGGAACCTTGTAAAAATATTGATCCGGATGAATATAGTAATGTGTCGCAAACGATCCATGGAAATGCGGGGCTTCTTCTGGATCTTTCGACCAAAATTTATAAGCGTTTTCACAAAGGTGAAATTTTCCTTCTTGGCAAGGTGTACATTTGCGACATGTTAAAAAATAAGCGGATGCAATACGGTCTCCAACCTTTACCGGATTTCCCGCAAAATCTGTATTCACCCCTTCGCCTAATTTTGCAATCATACCAACCATCTCATGGCCCATAACTCCTGATTTTTTTGTTGGATGAAGTCCTTTCCAGATATGAAGTTCAGAACCACATACATTGGTGCGAACAACCTTCACGAGAACTGCACCTGGTCCGACATCTGGCAAATCAAATTCTGTAAACGTTAATTTTTCCGGTTCTGTCATTACTGCTACTTTTCCCCTCATACTTTTCCACTCCTTTTATCAATAACAATTTGTTTCATAATCCTATACACATATCACCAAACCAAAATTGTACTCATTCAAAACTTTTAAATATAAAAGAAGCTTTCTGAGGTAGCCCCAAAATACAGGAAACGCTTTCAAAAACTTACTTTTAAAGAGCATTTTAATAATTCTCTTTTGTTGTACATCATTTAATTTAATGATTGATGAACCTTCCATTACTATTATTTTGTAGATTTTTACTTTTTGGTCTGGGTTAACCTTTATTACGTACTCTCAGCTTCCATATAAAATCCACTCAAGTTTTTCCTCCTTTCAACAGTATTAATATGCAAGTTCTATGCCAACTAAAAATCCCTATTGGTAAACTATCTAAAAATTAAAAGATTGCAAGAATGCAATCAAATAGTAAGAAAAACCGCATGTTATCAGCATTTCCAGTAAATTGCAATTATTCAATTAATTTGTTAATATTCTATTTAAGAGTAATAGTTTCAATATAGGGAGAGATACACTTTGAAAAACCAACCCCAGCTCAAGGATATCAATTGGAACCAAAATTCAATTTCATTGAGTATAGACACTGTAATTAATGCCTGCCAGGAAGGAATTTTCATTTGTGACGAAAATTTGATTGCGGTAAAAATAAATAAAGCCTATGAGCGAATTACAGGTATGAAGAGTGTTGATTTTTTAGGAAAAAGTGCTACTTTTTTAGTGGAAAAGGGTTTTATTTCCGATTCGGTTTCTGTCCATGTAAAAAAACAGGACTCCCCTGTCTCTATTATGCAGATATTTAAAAGCGGGAAAATTTGTTTGGTAACAGGCACTCCCATTTTTGACAAATCAAACAAACTTACTTTTATAGTAGTTACCGTCAGAGACGTCACAGAGTTGAACAAGTTAAAGGATGAATTAGAAAAAGTCCAATTTCAGTCAGGTATATATCTTCAAGAACTTAGCCATTTAAAAGCACAATTCCCTTTTTCCGACAAAATTATAGCAAAGAGCAATGTGATGAATAATATATTGGAAAAAGCAGCAAGAGTGTCAAACGTTGATTCACCGCTCATCCTTCTTGGAGAGTCCGGAGTTGGAAAGGAAGTTATCGCTAAATATATTCATGAATCTAGCAATCGTTCAAAAAAACCTTTTATTAAAGTAAATTGCGGAGCCATTCCTGCTGAACTGCTTGAATCTGAGTTGTTCGGCTACATGGCTGGAGCCTTTACGGGATCAAATCGCACAGGAAAGCCAGGAATGTTTGAATTAGCAAATGGAGGAACGATATTTTTAGATGAAATTGGAGAGCTTCCCCTTCAACTCCAAGTCAAGCTTTTACGAGTGTTGCAAGATTTTGAGGTTACTCGAATTGGTGGAACTGTACCTATTAAATTAGACATACGAATAATAACCGCAACGAATCGTCAATTAGACTTGATGTTAAAAGAGGGTTCGTTTCGCGAAGACCTTTATTACCGCATCCATGTTATTCCTTTACATATTCCACCCCTTCGAGAGCGTAAAGAAGATATTGCACCACTTATTCATTTTACTTTATCAAATCTGTCCGAAAAATATAATCAGAAAAAGAGCTTGTCCTTGGAAGCACTTGAATGCTTAGAAATGCATGATTGGCCTGGAAATGTGAGAGAGCTGCAAAATACAATAGAACGTCTTTTTGTTATGGTGGACAGTGCGGTTATTGAAGCTTCACACCTGCCTTTTACCAGCATGTCTCCATCCTTTACCTCACATGCAACTTTAAAAAAATATATGGAACAGCTAGAAAAAGAGTTCATAAGGAATGCATTGGGAAAATACCCCATTATGAAGGATGCTGCTAAAGTACTTGATATCGATCCGGCCACTCTCACAAGAAAATGCCAAAAGTATAAAATAAAAATTGGCAAACATATTCTCTAGTTTGCATTTTAGTTTTAATACTATCTCTATTAAAACAGATCAAGGGCTTATTATATTTCTTGGATCAAATCAACATTACTCAACTTTCGCACCTTGAAAATCGACCTTGTTTTAAGTCTATCAAAGATTTAGAACGATCAACTTCGCTGCTTGACAAGTGCTTATAAACAGAAAAAACACCTCATTCTTTGGTATATGGAATTGTCGAGTAACCATTACCACAAAGAAGAGGTGCCTTCTCTATGAAAAATGAAAAACACTCAAATGAGCAACTACCAAATGAACTTTCTGCAGTATTTTCTGAATTACAAGTATCGAAATACCTGCGCCAAGTAGGTATTCGAAAAAGCTTTGGGTTTTCATGTGCCTATTTGTTTCAGCTTGTTTCTTACCTCCAGTCAAGTACTTTTATAAATTTTACTGTTGCTGGAAGTTTGAACGGTAAAGCGATCTATGCTCTTCCTGGCTCTACGAACGCTGTAAAATTAGCTATGAGTAAACTAATTTTGCCTACATGTCAACATTTCGTAGAGGAATTAAATCGACAATGAAGATAGCAGGCATCATTTTAGCTGGTGGTAAATCATCACGTTATGGTAAACCGAAAATGTTTGAAACATATAAAGGTAAGTGCTTTTATGAATACAGTGTAGAATCACTAAAAGACAATTCCCTTTCTCCCATTTTTATTTCCACTAACGTTAACCTTTTACCTTGTTTCAAACGAGATGATGTGGACTTTATTATTGAAAACGAAAACGAAGCTTATCAAGGTCCACTATTTCCATGTATCATGCATTATCAAAGATACCGGATACGGATTGGTTTTTTGTACTATCAAGTGATATTCCTTTTGCCTCTTCTACTTTTGTAAAAAAATGATTAGCTTGACTAATGATAATGAGTACGATGCGATTGTCCCGGTTCAATCAGAAAGAATACATCCTCTTTTGGCTCTTTATCACCGTAGGAGTCTCGTTCAAATGAAAAAATTGCTAGCAAAAAAGGAAAGTAAACTCAGATTATTACTAGATGAAATACGCGTACAAACCGTTGCCTTTACTGGTAAGGATCATGATTTTATTAACATTAATTTCCGCGAAGATTGGCAAAAATATAAAGATACAAAGTTGTTCTAACTTCTGAGTTTCAATACAAATCTAAAGAACGATTGGTAATCAATCTTCTCAACATACAAGGAGGCAAATGATGAGAAATTTCTCACACTGGAATGAAGAGGGAAGACCCAAAATGGTTGATATCTCCCAAAAAGACATTACAACACGTACGGCTATTGCCCAAAGCACCATTTCTCTTTCTAATGAATTATTTGAAGCAATCCAAAATGGGTTAATAAAAAAAGGAGATCCACTTCAAGTAGCCCAAATTGCCGGAATAATGGGTGCTAAAAAAACATCGGACATCATTCCTATGTGTCACCCAATCATGTTACAAGGTGTTGACTTTGCCTTTGAATATTAAAAAAATCCCGCTGGACATGAATTAATTATACAAGCTACAGTGAAATGTAGCGGAAAAACTGGCGTTGAAATGGAAGCATTAACAGCTGCATCCATCGCTGCTCTCACTTTTTATGATATGTGTATAGCAGTTGATAAAACAATCATCATTAAAGAGACCTTCTTAGTTCAGAAAACAGGTGGAAAAAGTGGAGACTTTCCTCACGAAAGGTAATTCTTTGTCCTGATCCCTGTAAAAACAAGGGACGAGCTACAAAGATTAAACTTTGAAGTTTAGTCCCTCTTCAAAAGCATGCTTCATACAAATATCATTTTTAACCACCAATATGAGACATTTCTACTTTTGAACTATTACTCGAACCATTCCCATTCACTCTTTCATCTGAATAACGATCAACACGTTTATTCCAAATATCACTAACAATCTTAGCAATCTCATCATCTGATTTTTCTGAGCGCAGCAAATGACGAAGATCATATCCGCTAGTTGCGAATAAGCAGGTATATAGTTTTCCTTCAGCAGAGACGCGAGCTCTTGAACAGGTTGAACAAAAAGAATCGGTAACCGATGAAATGATCCCAATTTCTTGATCACCATCTACATATCGAAATCTAGTTGCCACCTCACCTACATAATTCGGCTGTATCTGCTCTAGGGCCATTACTGCTTTAATCCGTTCTAAAATTTCTTGTTTCGTCACTACTTCATCCATTTTCCAGCCATTTGTATTACCGACGTCCATATATTCAATAAAGCGAAGAGTATGCTTTTTCTCTTTAAAATATTTTGCCATCGGAATAATATCTTGATCATTATTTCCTTTTTGAACAACCATGTTTACTTTTACTTTTATTCCAGCATCAGAAGCGGCCTCAATACCTTCAAGAACACTCTTAACTTTACCTCGATTTCCATTTAAATGATTAAAGCGTTCATCATCTAAAGAATCGAGACTGACTGTTACTCGTGATAAACCAGAACTGGATAACTCGGAAGCAAATTTTTTAAGAAGTGATCCATTCGTTGTTACCGCAATGTCTTCAACTTCTTCAATGGATTTTAACCGATAAATGAGTTCTGAGAGATCTTTTCTCAATAGAGGTTCTCCCCCTGTAATACGTACCTTTTTGACACCTAGGGAAACAAATATATGGGTTAACCGTTCCATTTCATCAAAGGATAAAATTTTATCAGAAGATAAAAAAGGATAGTCCGCTCCAAATATTTCTTCAGGCATACAATAACGACAGCGAAAATTGCAACGATCTGTCACAGATAAGCGTAAATCTCTTAGCGGGCGCTGCAATATATCAACTACAGTATCTTGCATGTTCTCTCACCTCTCGTCTCTAATAGAAAACCTTACTTCTGTATGTCATATATAACATCATGTTTTATCTTTTTTTCTCACGATCCGAACAAATCCTTTTCGGACAAGTATATATATTTAAAGATTGACTACGAATAAAGCCTACAGTTGTTATGCCTAATTCTTCTGCTAGTTCTAACGCCAATTCAGTTGGTGCAGATTTAGAAAGGACAATCTCACAGCCTATTTTCGCTACTTTTAACAAAATTTCCGAAGATATTCGCCCGCTAAAAACAATAATTTTGTCTTCAATTGAGATACTGTTCTTCAAACAATATCCATATATTTTATCTAAAGCATTATGTCTTCCAATATCCATGCGACTCAAAACAATTCCGTTTACATCACATAATGCCGCGTTATGAACGCCTCCTGTATCTCGAAAAGCAGTCGCAGAATTTTGCATGTCATCCATTAGACGAAAGCAATCCTCAGGGGATATAGTAACCCTAATTTCATTCATTTTCTTAGCCGTTAAGGCATCGTTCACGAAGACAAATCCTTGTCTGCTCATTCCACAGCACGAAGTAATATAGCGTTTATTTTGGAAATTTTGATAATACGGATTTAGTTTATCAATTTTCACATGTATATAACCTTCTTTTTCTTGAATCCAAATGTCTTGAATTTCTTCATATTTTCGTACAATTCCTTCAGATGCTAAATAACCAATCACCATGTCTTCAATGTGTTCAGGGGTACAAACCATCGTAACAAATTCTTGCCCATTAATTTTTACCGTAACAGGAAACTCTGTTACAATTTTATCTTCTGTTTCTTCCATTTCTCCGTTTGTGAACTTGAGAATCTCTCTTTTTTTCACTGTGGGCTTCATACCACTGTTCCCCCTTTACACTATATTTTTATCAAAAACAAATACGGAAATCGCGATATCTTCTTTTATCTTGATGTCCGAAAACAGAAGAATTAAGTAGGCTCCTACTAATTCTTCTAATCCTACAGGTACTGTATCAGAGTAGACATCTTGTATCATTTTTGTTCTTGCTAAATGAACTATTTCAGAGCCTGCTGACGTTCTTACAATAAAAGTTTCAGTTGGAGTAAGGTTCCCATATAACGTTGAAACAGCCATATTTTCAGTAAAAACCGTATGAATTCTTTCCGGTCCTAATGAAGGATAGATTTGACGGAATGGTAATAATGGATTTGTAATCGCTCTTTCAAATAATTAATTAAATGATTAAGGGATCGGATTGGTATATTAGTAAGTTCTGCTAGTAGTCTATTCCACCATGAGTACACATCAATTTTCCTTAAAATTAGGATGTGCATTCGTGGTGGTTTTTTTATTTAAAAAGTCAAAAAGGGAAAAGCAAATGGAACTTTCCAAAATCAATGTCAAAATAAATAATGTGGAATATACGGCAAATGCTAGTTCCACTATTCTAGAAATTATTAATCAAAACGAAGTACCTCATCCACAAATTTGTTATGTACCTGAAGTAGACCCCTTCAAACATGTGACACATGTATTGTGGAGGTCAACGGGAAACTTGTACGCTCATGTTCAACGGTTGCTTTAGACGGCATGACCATCGAATTGAATTCTACTGGCGCAAAAGTCGCACAAACGGAAGCAATGGATCGCAGCATATTGGAAAACCATTTACTGTACTGTATTTCGGTTTGCGATAATAATAACGGCAACTGTAAATTACATAATACTGCCGAATTGATGGAAATAGAACACCAAAAATATCCGTACACACCTAAGGTTGATTTAAATGATGTCGATATGTCTTACCCCTTCTACCGTTATGATGCTAACCAATGTATTGCCTGTGGACAATGTGTAGAAGCTTGTCAAAACCTTCAAGTTAACGAGACATTATCCATTGACTGGGAAGCCGAACGTCCCCGAGTCATTTGGGATAATGGAGCAGCTATTAATGACTCCTCTTGTGTTGGCTGTGGTCAATGTGTAACGATTTGTCCTTGTAACGCCTTGATGGAAAAATCGATGCTTGGTGAAGCTGGCTTTATGACAGGTCTAGAAAGCGAAATGACTAGTCCAATGATCGATTTAGTAAAAGATGTTGAACCTGGATACAGTGGTATTTTTGCCATTTCCGAAGTCGAAGCAGCTATGCGCGACACACGTACAAAAAAGACAAAAACCGTTTGTACCTTCTGCGGCGTAGGCTGTTCCTTTGAAGTATGGACAAAAGGAAGAAAAATCCTTAAAATTCAACCGACTTCTGATGCCCCAGTTAATGCAATATCTACTTGCATAAAAGGAAAATTCGGTTGGGATTTTGTTAACTCTGAGGAACGAATCACCAAACCGTTAATCCGTAAAAATGGAGCATTTGTAGAATCAACTTGGGAAGAAGCGCTTGATTTAGTGGGAAGTAAACTAGGTTCTATTAAACAACAGTATGGTAAAGAGTCTGTAGGATTTATTTCTTCGTCTAAAATTACGAACGAAGAGAAAATTGTCGCTGACTTACGCAAAAACGAAATGGCTGAGCGTTCTGACATCTTTATCAGCCCAAAACAAGGAACCGACCAAGTGTGGCTGATGGCTGTGACAAAGTATATTATTGACCAAGGCTGGCACGCTCAAACATTCATTGAAGAAAATGTAAACTTCTTTGAGGATTTCAAAACATTGCTCGAGAAATACACACTTGAATATGCAGAACAAGTGACGGGTATTTCAAAAGAAACACTTATTCAAATAGCTGAAATGATCCGTGATGCTGATGGGACTTGTAATGGGTTTAACTTTTCACCAAGTCTCACGAGAACCGGTGACCAATTTAATTAATACACTTATGGGTGCAACAGGCGCCCTCATGAATACTGATCCTGAATTAACAACAAAGCTTGTAAATAGTGCCATGAGAGGTATGGATGAAGCCAATGACTATTTACAGACTGATAAAAAAGTTAAAGTAATGGATTTATTTAAACTATTAAATGATCCCGATATTAATCGAGCACTTGGCTTCGGTATCCATTTCCTAAAAGGAATGGGCAAAGAATTAAAAAATTACCCTAAAAAGTAAAGGGTAACATATAAAGGTTTTCCTCCTTTACTGTCACCCTTTTCGTTATAGTAAATCCTCGTCCTTTACAGATTCGAATTTAAGATCATTTCTACAATGTACACATAGATGGAGCATTCTTACCTGGGTTGATTCGCTTTCGGCATTTTGCCCCGCCTCTTCTGTTCCGCAAACTTCACATACTCTCATCACTATCTCTCCTTTAATTATTCTTCCTGATATTAGACATCGTTCTCATGAACGCTAAAACCACTATCCTTAATAGCCTGAAGAAAATCCACGTGTGAAGCTGCTTTCTCATCATAGCTGAAAGTAGCCATATTATTTTCTAAGCTTACTTCAGCTTTGCGTACTCCCCATACTTCATTAAGGGCATGAAGAACTTTATTCGCATCATGTTCATTCGCCAGTCCTTCTACTTTAATTGATCCTTGTTCCAACCTTAACCCCCTCCTTTTTAATGTAACTCCCGCTTATTATCCTGAAATACTTCTCCCATTCCCTCTAAAAAGCCAACCATAGTTGCAAGTGATGCTCGTACTTCAGAATGTCGAAAACTATTTCCAAGCTTCCATAAGCTTACATTTTCATTTTTATCAATATTTCCTGCCGATTTTTCAAGACCTTTGCTGACACCATCCAGCATTATTTGCAATTGATCGGGTTCTAATTTTCCAAGGAACTTGAAGGCACTCATTCCATTCTTAATCGTATTATGCATGGCAGGCTGATTGATTTGTTGAATAGCAATTTCACCCACATCAATACGATTTTCAAGCAATCCATTCAGGGCTTTTAGTACACCTATTTCATGAAGCTGCTTTACAATCCCAATGGTTTCCATAATCGCTTCACGATTATCTGCAAGAGCTGTCACAATATCCGCAACCGCTTGTGATTGCTCCTCTTCTCGATTAGGAATTTCTCTTTTAATTTGCTTGATTGCTTTCGCCAAATTCAGCTCCCCCTAAATCCATTATTTCGGTAATAGGTGTATAATCATCTCGTTTCCATTTTTCTTCCACTCTGACACTGATTTGTGGCATACGATTTCCGAAGCGATGATTTACTTTCGGCAACGGTGATTCCCCCTTCTCTTCCAATATTTCCATTTTGACACTCATTTCCTTATAGTTCGGTGTATGTGTTATTAGATCATGGTAGCTACTAGTAAGTAGGTTGACTGCTTCATAATCTTCGCGGGAATTCATTGTTAAGTATAATTCGTCCCCTGTTACACGATCTGTTATAATCGCTCTTACCTTGACTTGTCCGTAAGGTGAGACTAAGCGTACTAATGCACCATCTTCAATGCCCCGCTCTATCGCAACTTCAAGTGAGATCTCAACCCAAGGATCTGAAACCTTATGAGTAAGTCCTTCAGATTTGTAAGTCATATTGCCTTCATGAAAATGCTCCAACAATCGACCATTGTTTAAATGTAAATCATACTCTTCTCCTGCTTCATAAGGAGTTATCCAATCAACTGGAATAAGTCGTGCTTTGCCGTCTGGAAAAGCAAACTTTTCTGTGAAAAGAAGCGGTGAGTCAGTTCCATCCTTTGCAACTGGCCATACCAGGCTATTAAACCCTTCTAGTCTCTCATAGCTTACACCTGCAAAATAAGTGGCAAGACTAGCTGCTTCATCCATAATTTCACTTGGGCTTTGGTAATTCCAATTTGCTCCAAGGTGATTAGCAAGATCCTGGATAATCATCCAATCTGGTTTTGAGTCTCCTAGTGGGTCAAGAGCTTGGTAGAGCCTCTGGATTCTCCGTTCTGTATTTGAAAAAGTTCCTTCCTTTTCAAGACTTGGAGCCGCAGGCAAGACTACATCAGCAAACCGTGCAGTTTTACTGAAGAAGACATCTTGTACAACAAAAAATTCTAGCTTCTCTAGTGCAGAATCAACAAAATTTATATTAGAATCTACAAGCGCCATATCCTCACCGAATAAATACATAGCTTTTAATTTTCCTTTATCAATTCCTTCAACCATTTGGTGATTATCCATTCCGGGCTCTTTTGGCAATGTAACTCCCCATGCTTTTTCATAACGTTCTCTAACTTCTTCATTTTGAACTGGTTCATATCCAGGGAACCACGAAGGCATCGTACCAAAGTCACAAGCTCCTTGAACATTGTTATGTCCCCGAAGAGGGTAGGCTCCTGTTCCCGTACGACCATAATTCCCTGTAATTAAAAGTAAATTCGAGATTGCCGTACTAGTTTCGGTTCCTCCTTTATGTTGGGTAACACCCATTGCCCATAAGATGCAAACTGATTTGGCTTCATGAATCATGGTTGCCACCTTGATTAGCACATCTTTTTGTAAACCAGTTGTTTCTTCTGCATAATCCATTGTAAATTGATCCAACGATTTAATATAATCTTCGAGGCCATTTACTCTATTTTTTAAAAATTCTTTATCTTCCCAACCTTGATCCAAAATATATTTTGTTACAGCAGATAACCATATAAGATCCGTACTCGGTTTTGGATGAATAAAAAGATCGGCGCGCTCAGCCAATTCATTTTTTCGTAAGTCTGCTACGATTAGTTTTTGTCCATGGAGCTTATGGGCCCTTTTAACACGGGTTGCAAGAACTGGATGAGATTCAGCCGGATTAGCACCAATGACGAATACTAAGTCTGTCTTTTCAATGTCTTTTATCGTACCAGAATCTCCTCCGATTCCGACCGTCCGCATGAGCCCTGCCGTTGCAGGAGACTGACAATATCTAGAACAGTTATCCACATTATTTGTTCCCATTATTGCACGTGCGAGCTTTTGGAACACAAAGTTTTCCTCATTTGTACATTTTGATGAGGCGATATATCCGATGGAATCAGGTCCATACTGATTTTTTATTCCCATAAGTCTTGAAGAAACTAATTGTAGTGCTTCATCCCAGCTGGCTTCAACAAATTCATCTCCTTGACGAATTAAAGGTTTTGTTAAACGCTCTTCACTGTTTACATAATCCCAGCCCCATTTTCCTTTTACACAAGTAGAAATTCCATTCGCTGGAGCATGCTCTTGCGGCTCAATTTTTAAAATATGACGATCCTTTGTCCATACTTCAAAGCTACAACCGACCCCACAATATGTACAAACGGTTTTTGTCTTCTTTATTCGAGATTTTCTCATTGCTGCTTCCACTTCTGAAATTGCAAAAATCTCTTTGTATCCTGGTTCGACTTCTTTGGTTAAATCTATCATTGGTTCTAAAAGTCTAGGTGGAATCTTAGTTAAGTAACCTGCTTCACCAAGCATTGATTTTTCCATTAAAGCATTACATGGGCAAACCGTGACACAATGTCCGCATGAAACACAAGATGATTCATCTATAGGCACATCATTATCCCAAATTACTCGAGGTTTTTCACGGTTCCAGTCGATGGTTAATGTCTCGTTTACCTGTAAATCTTGGCAAGCTTCTACGCATCTTCCACATAAGATACATTGATCCGGCTCATATCGATAAAATGGGTGTGAATTGTCTGGTGGATAAGGTTTGGCCTCAAACTCATACTTTTGATGTTCAATTTCTAAGTTTTCAGCGGTGTTATGAACCACACAGTTTCCATTGTTATTATCACAGACCGTACAGTACAGTTCATGATTTTTCAATATCCTTGACATGGCTTCAAGTTGTGCATCTTTTACCGGCTTGGAAAGCGTATCAACTTTCATCCCAGGCTCTACTTTTGCCACGCAGGCGCGAACCATTTCACCTCCTGCATTGACAAAACAAGTATCACAAGTTTGGATTGATCCAAGATTTGGGTGAAAGCAAATGCTCGGAATATATGAATCATTTGACTGAGCAACTTCTAAGATTGTTTGTCCACTATAGGCAGTATGCTCTTTTCCGTTAATTTGGATTAAAAATGATGATTCTTTCACGCTGCCGCCTCCTTATTTTCAGTTTTTAATAACTTCACTCACCTGATAGATTTTTTATATAGTCGTTATAAGATTGCCAATAGGCTGCACCTACAAATATGCCTCCACCTATAGCATTCCCAATAAATACTGGAATAATATTCAACAAAAAGTCCATCCAACTAAAGTGTCCTGCAAAAATGGCAGCCGGAATGACAAACATATTCGCAACTACGTGCTGAAAGCCAATTGCCACAAACCCCATTATAGGAAACCATATTGCAAGGATTTTCCCACCAATATCTTCTGAACCATTCGCTAGCCAAACAGCCAAACCTACGAGCCAATTACAACCAATTCCAGAGAACAAGGCTATCCAAAACCCTTCAGCCAATTTTGCGTCTGCAATAGCAATTGTTTTTGTTAAATAAGCACCACTTTCAGTTAGACCTACAATATGACCAAAAACATAAGCAACGAAAATCGCACCCATAAAATTACTAATTGTTATCCAAAGCCAATTGTTTAAAAGTCTACCGATTGTTACTTTTTTTGCAAAAAACGCTATAGATACAGCCATCATATTTCCTGTTAACAATTCTCCTCCACCGATAATAATTAAAATCAGTCCTAAAGGAAAAACAGCAGCACCGAGAAACGTTCCAAAGGTCCCCCATTCTTTAGGTAAATCTGCTACCACCCGAATATCCAAAAGATAACCTAAAGAAATAAATGCACCTCCCAAAAAACCTAAAATAAGCATACTTCGAAGAGGAAGAGTTGCTTTTTTAGTACCAGCTTCTATAGCTATTTGCGCTATTTTTCGAGGATTGTGAAATCCCATGATTTTCCATCCATTTCACCTCTTTATCTTGTCCTTTTTTAAAAAAATAATATTATGCAACTTTATTTTTTTAATAAAAAGAATACAGAAAACGTTTATCGGTTACTCTTTTAAAAGAATCTATAAATAAGTAAAAAGGAGAAAACTAATGGAGAAAGAAAAACTATTTAAACGTATCCATTCTATGATTATTTCTTCAACTAAAAAACCCAAATATACAGCGATCTCCACGGTAAAGATTGCTGATTTATTTGGAGTGAAGCCTGATGTTGTCGAAAAAACGATTCAAGAATTAGTAAATGAGGGGCGGTTACAAAAATCAAAACTAACTGAACCACCAAATTATGAAATATATTTATTACCATAGAAAAACTCCTTAATTAAGGAGTTTTTCTATTAGCCTATGATTATTTCTTTGACTATTTTCAATAGCCTTACATTTTCTTTCATTTTTACAATGACTAAATCATATTGTTCATTAATAAACTTTATTTATTACATATATTTAAAATTATAAATCACATGATATATTCATAATTAGTTATAACCAAATGAGGTGAAACAGTGCGAAATACATTGAAATTATTTTTTCCTTTTTTATTCTTACTTGTATTTGCAGCTTCTTGTTCTAGTCATTCAGATACTAAAGAGGACAACAAAGAACAAGTAGAGTTAACGGTTTCAGCTGCAACAAGCTTGCAAAATGTTTTAACCGAACTTCAAAATATCTTTGAAAAAGATCATTCAAATGTAATAACTATCTAAGTTATAGACTAAAAGAGATAGGTTTTTATAGTGATTTTTAACTACAGATTCAATATTTTTACAAAATTATCTAGACTAAATCAGGTTCATCCGTACCTTTATCACCATACTTGGGCTCAACAAAGTGGGTTTACTAAACCTGCTTTTTTTATATTCTTTTTTCACTTTTTCACAATACTTTACTCCAGAAAATGGCCCGTTTGTTGAATAAGAAAAAATCCTGTTGATGTCAACAGGATTTTTGATCAAACTTTATTCAAACTCCACAAAAGTTACATTCTCTGATAACCAGAGTTGTAGTACAAGAGTGTCTAGACTTTTGTGTCATTTTTCGAGAGTGTCTAGAGCTTTGTGTCAAAAAACAAGAGCGTCAGGAGTTTTGTGTCAATAATTATTGACACAAAACTCTAGACCATTAAGAGATAAACCTTGTTGTAATCATGTTTTTATAGTCTAAACTTTTGTGTCACTCGTCAAAGAGTGACACAAAAGTTTAGACTATAAGGAATTCACTCTTTTTTTGTGACATGAAAGTTTAGACTTTTAAACAGGAATTCTTAAAAATGACACAATAATTCATACACTATTGAATCATTAAAAAGATATTTACTAATCGCTTTATTCAACTATTGCGCACTTTACTTGAAGATGACTTTTTAATGGCGAGGTGCAAACAACAACCCTGAAACACCAACTAAACATATACCAGCACCTGCCCAATCGTATAAATCGAGTGTTTTTTACCAATACCCCATCCCCATAATACAGAAAGAACGTTAACGGAAAAAAGACCTTGGAATGCTGACGTACTGGATAAATTTTTCAAAGAAGTAGCAAATGGTGCTATTGTCAATACTGCTGCAACAGAACCAAACTCTGGTAGTCCCACACGAGGTGCTCGTCCAGAAACTATTGCAACAAAACAAGGAAATGATTGGATCATCACTGGTAGAAAAACGTTCACAACGTTATCACCGATTCTCGATATCATACTAGTTACCGCATGGGTACCTGAAGAGGAGGTAATTGGCACATTTTTGATTCATCGAAATTTAGAAGGTGTAAGTATAGAAGAAACATGGGATATGGTATCGATGCAAGGAACTGGTAGCCATGATTTAGTCTTACAAAATGTGAAAGTTCCGGATCAATACTTTGTTGTTCGCCAACAAGGGAAGAAACAAAGTGAAGGTTGGTTATTACATATTCCGGCGTGTTATTTAGGAATTGCAACAACAGCCAGAAACTTTGCGGTTGAGTTTGCAAAGACCTATACACCAAATAGCCTTCCAAGACCGATTCGCGATCTACCAAATGTCCAACGAACAATCGGTGAAATCGAATTAGAATTAGCCGAAGCACGTCATTTTCTCTATTCTGTAGCTGAAAAATGGGACCAAAAGCCCGAAACTCGTCATCTGCTGGCAAAAGAATTAGGAGCCGTTAAACATTCAGTTACCAATCATGTCATTTCTGTCGTTGACAAGGCAATGCGTGTTGTCGGAGCAAAAAGTCTACAAAGAAATAATCCGCTCCAACGTTATTATCGTGATGTACGTGCAGGTCTTCACAATCCACCAATGGATGATGCTACGATTTCTCTGCTTGCTCATTCAGCTCTATATGATAACTAAATTCATATAAAAAACACTGAAACCCAGGCAGTCAGTTTCAGTGTTTTTTATATTTTTTATTTTAGGGGATATCCACTTATTTCAACTGTTATTTTTAAACATTTTTTCACTTTTAATTTTGATTACCGGTAACTCCTAGTTATGGTAAATAGACGATGATCAATACTTTTGTAATAGTTCTTTATTGCCAGGTATACTAACCTATGAATCGCAAATAATATATCTTGATTGGTAAGAACTTTTAATATTCACCTTAAAATAAAAGTTATAATAAAAGGGGAATCATGTTTAAATGCAAAAATGGATTAGGATTGATCTTGGAGGTACCACCATAAAAGGCGCTGCTTTCTTCACATTGGACAATAGAAAAATTATTAATAATATTGTTCACAAGGAATGGGATGCTTTGAAATGATGAAAAAAGGAGGACAAGTAAAAGAATCAAATATAGGCTTTGTCAGCCTTGTATCAACTGTCGTAGCCGTTGGTGGACTTTTGTTCGGTTACGATACGGCTGTAATTTCGGGAGCTATTAAATTTTTGCAATTAAAATTTGCTTTAAGCGATATCATGGTTGGTTGGGCAGTAGCATGCTTGATTGTGGGAGCAATCATTGGGACGGGCTTTGCAGGAAAAATAAGTGATGTATTTGGTCGAAAAAAGGCACTCATTCTGGCAGCGATATTATTCACAGTCGGGTCCATTCTATCAGGATTAGCGAATACCTTCACACTATTTGTTATTGCCCGCATGATAGGAGGATTTGGGATTGGAATTTCATCCGTTCAATCTCCTCTTTACATAGCTGAAATCGCACCTGCAAGAATTCGCGGACGGTTGGTGTCTTTAAATCAATTAGCTGTTGTAACAGGGATATTTGTTGTTTACTTCTTAAACCTAGGGATATCTAGCTATGGAAACCTTGCATGGAATATTTCCACGGGGTGGCGATGGATGCTTGGGTTTGGTGTGATACCAGGTCTTTTGTTTTTCATTCTTCTGTTAATGGTCCCTGAAAGTCCAAGATGGCTTCAACTAAAAGGAAGAACTACAAAAGCATTGCAAATCCTGAAAAAAGTTCACGGTGAGGGCGAAGCCAAAGTGGAACTTGAAACAATAAAATCTACCTTCAACAAGGAGCGTGTGTCTATTAATCAGCTCTTAAAACCAGGGTTACGTGGTGCTCTCTTAGTAGGCGTTGTTTTAGCTGTATTACAGCAAGTAACTGGCATAAATGCCATAATGTATTATGCACCTGAAATCTTCAAACAAGCTGGTGCAGGACATAACTCTTCTTTAGTTGAAACAGTTTGGGTTGGTATCATCAACTTGATATTTACACTTGTTTCCATTTGGCTTATTGATAAAGTGGGGCGGAAAGTTCTTCTGCTTGCAGGAACAGCAATGATGACGATTAGTCTTGCTGTTATCGGATACGCATTCCGTTCCGGAATTGCAGGTTCTTGGATACTTATATTCATTTTGCTTTATGTTGCATCCTTTGCCATTTCAATGGGACCTATCGTTTGGCTCGTTATAGCTGAAATCTTTCCGAATCGCGTCAGAGCAATTGCATCATCCATTGCTTCCGTTGCTCTTTGGATGGCGAACTACCTAGTATCCCAAACCTTCCCTGTATTGTTGAACTCAATAGGACCTGCACTTACATTTTGGATTTTTGGCATCCTGTCTGCATTTGCTTTCCTCTTTACGCTAAAGGCTGTGCCTGAAACAAAAGGAAAATCTCTTGAAGAAATCGAACAAATGTGGATGTCCTAATTTACGAGACAAAATGGGAATGGATAAATAAAGAAGATGCTGACTAGATAAATTTCTTTTATTTAGCATCTTCTTTGTTGTTCTGATCATTTTCCTGAAATTAACTATAGGTAAACGTCAAGTAGCCCCCAAATACTACATGGCTGGTGTATTTCGGGACTATGTTTTGTTTGCTTCACTTTTTATCGGTACTCTGCATGCCGAGGGTAAACTAGATGACCACGGCAAGACTTTATCTATTTCTTTTTTATTTGTTAGATCCATATTTGGCAGCGTTTCAAACAAATAGCGAAGATAATGATAGGGACTCAAATCGTTCTCTTTTGCCGTTTCAACCACACTATACATGATGGCACTCCCTCTAGCACCTCGCGGTGTATTAGAAAACATCCAATTTTTTCTCCCAATCACAAACGGTTTAATGGAACGTTCACTTCTGTTGTTGTCGATTTCTAAATGTCCGTCCAATAAAAAAGCTTCAAGATGATTCCATTGATTCAAACAATAAGTGATGGCTTTTCCTAGCGCGCTTTTTGGTAGAACGAGATCTTTTTGTTCATAAAGCCATGCTGAAAAAAGGTCCAGAATGGGCCTGCTTTTTTCCAGTCGCTGCTCATATCGTTCTGTAGGGTCGACATGTTTTAGCTTTCTTTCGATAGAATAGAGTTGATTGCAGAAATACAACCCTTCACTCGCCTTCACCTTTTTTCCCTTCTGTGAATCAGGTAAAGCCTTTAAGGCTTCATCAAACTTACGTCTGGCATGCGCCCAACATCCCACAAGGGTGACATCCGGTACTTGATTGTAACCACTATATCCATCCACTTTTAAATAACCTTGATAACCCGTTAAAAAACGTTTCGGGTGTTCGCCTGCTCTTGTTGGTTGATAGTCATAGAGAACAATGGGGATATCATCTCTCCCTGTGCGATATAACCACAGATAGGACTTGGTAGTTGCGGCACGACCAGGTTCACGTAAGACTTGGAAGGTTGTTTCATCCGCATGAAGGATAGTTCGAGCAAGTAGATGCTCATGCATCCTTTTATACAATATCACTAACCATTGATCAGCCCCGTATAATAACCAATTTCCCATCGTTTGACGTGATAAGTAGATTCCCATTCGTTCAAAATGCTTTTCCTGACGATAAAGAGGCAATCCTTCTACATATTTTTGAGTCATGATATACGCCATAATGGACGGGGAAGCGATACTTTTAGGAAAGGCGGGAGCTGGCATATTCGCAGTCACGATCGGTGTGGAAACCTCATCTAGTTCACACTTGCGACAAGGTAAGCGTCAAATCTCACCCACATGTTAACCAATTCTAGATTATGAGATAATCTCTTCAAATCAAAGTTTGAGGAGGTTTTTTATGCCCAAAAAACAAAATCTAGAATTGCGAAAGGAATGGAAACAACGGATTGTTGCTCTCAGAGTTAGTGGACAGACTCAGACCAAATAGTGCGAAGCCAACAATATAAATATTCATCAGTTAAAATATTGGTTAAAGAAGATTGATCGTCCACGTACAACTAAAGAAACTACTAAATGGGTTCCAATGACGATAGAAGATGAAGTAGCTGATAGTTTAAATGAAACCTTACAGATAAAGTGGGCCAGGCCATCATTTCGGCTAAAATAGTAATGTATATTCTGAAGGTATTGGAGAAAGCTATATTTTGTATTTACAATAATGGAAAAACATATGATATTTACAGGAAAAAGGAAAAATAATTAGAACAGATCCCGAATTACTAGCGGTTACTTTTGTACATTTGAATTTTGGAATATTTTTAGCAACAATTGTGCATTGAAATTATATGATCAATATGGCCGATGACACGTTCATTGAACAAAGCATTAAAGTATTTGTTCATGATTTGCAGCCTTTTGGAAGTTGATTTTTTTCCTAAAAAGTAGACATCACCTTAGGGGGAGGGCACTGAAAAACTAACATTTTTAATTTCGTAAAATAAATTTCAAACAAGAAAGGTGACTTTTCGTTCAACACTGAATGAAAAGTCACCTTTCTCTATGCTCTTTTTTTACTTTGTTTCTTTCATCAGGGTCATAATTCGTTTTAGATTGACTGCGAATATCACCATTGCTCCTTGTAGATTCATGCTAATGAGACCCGAGGATGATGCTACATTGTACCCGTGTCTGTGTTTGAGTTCACTATTTTTCGCTTCAATTTTATAGCGCGATTTTGCTTTTTCTTTAAATTCTTCACTATTTTGAAACGCTTCTTGATCTTTATGTTCTGTAGATTTAATGGTCACAGAATAGGTCTTACTTTTCGCTCCTTCTTTATAACATCCATCCCTCGTAGGACATATTTTGCATGTTTCAATATCAAACATGTAGGTATCTTTTTGATTTTTATTAATCCCTTTTTTTCCTGTACGTGCTTTACGAATCGCCATATGTCCTGCTTTACATACGTACATTCCAGCATCTTTATTGAATTCGAATTCATCCTCTTTTTTTCGGATCCCTTGTGTAATGTTTGGATTTAATTTTGATACTAATTGCAATGTATGTTCGTTTGCATATTGAATATTATCCTTTTCAGAATAGGCGGTATCCCCAATGATTGTATCGATTTCCATTCCTGTTTTTTGACTTTTTTCAATTAAAGTTTGAAGATACTTTCCGTCACTCTTTTCACCAGTTGTAATCACCGCAGCCGTAATAATACGTTCTTCATTCATGGCCATATGTGTTTTATAGCCAAAGAAAGAGGAATCCGCAGTTTTATGCCCTACACGTGCATCGGCGTCTTCTGAATAAGAGAGATGTCCTTCATAATCTTCGACAACTTCTTTTAAATAGTTGAGCTTTTCTTTGACATTTGGATAGTGGAGAAGGGCTTCTTCTTTTTCAACCGTTTGAATGACTTTTTGGCAATAATCTAATTCATCTTTTAACTCATTCGTTGTAGTTTTTGGAGGGAATTTTCCCTTCATGTGTTCGTCGACTTGATAGACAGCTTTACGGAGTAATTTGGATTTTTCTATGAGAAATTCTTTCGGTGATTTTGAGCTATAACGTGCGTACGTATGGGTGGCATCAACAATGATGGATGTACTTTGAATCAGTTTCTTTTCCAGTGAGATTTCGACTGTTTTTTGGATGAGCATGTCTAATAAACCTACATCTTTTAGACGAAGTTTGCGGAATTTCGTTAATGAACTTGGATTGATGACATCATCTTCTGGTGCCATATCAAGGAAATATTTAAAAGACATATCGTATTTAGAACGTTCCACAACATCAACATCAGATAAGTCAAACATCGATTTGAGTAATAAATATTTGAACATACGAACGGGCGGCACGGCATTGCGACCATTATCCAGGCAATATTTATTCTTCAATTCTTCGTATACAAAGGAAAAGTCAACGAGGTCATTGATTTGACGAAGCATATTATCTTTAGGTACGACAAGATTGTAAATCGCCATAAAAGGACTAGGATTTGGAGATTTTTTATTAGAAATAATCGGAAACACCACCTGTTATTAGTATAACCATTATAAAAGAAAATAGCGTTACCTTCCTCGACAAAATCGAGGAAGGTAACGCTTATTCAAACTATCTGGACTTTTTCAGTGCCCTCCCTTAGGGGCAATGTCTTTTTTATAATTGAAAAAACGGATTTTTGTAGAGTGTACAAAGTTTTTTTCATGTTGTTTCGTATAAAGGAAAATTTAATTGGAATTTTCAATAAAGCTACGAGCTGCTTTTGAGATATACCGATTTTCTAGCCATATTAGTGCTGTTTCTGCTTGAAGAGAGGAATCAAGTATGTCCAATACTTTTACATCTTCGTTTACAAATATAGGAATTGCAGTTTTAGGAAGTATGCTTGCTCCAACACCAGAAGCTACTAAAGAAAGAAGGATATTTACATCGGTACATTTACACAAAACATTTGGTTGAAATGCAAATCGTTTGCACTCTTCTATTATTCTTTCGTATACCCCTTCACCTTTCGTTCTATGGATTAATAACAAGGGAATATCCTTAATTTCCTTCATCGTTATATTTTTTCTTAAGGTAAAAGTTTGCCAAACTTTCGGAACAACAAATACAAATGGCTCTTTTCCTAATTGAACCATCGAAAGCCCTTTCGTATCTATTGGAAGACGAACGATGGCAAGCTCAACTTTACGGCTTTCCAAGTGTTTTCTTACTTCATATGGATCCCCTCCCCATATTTTAAATGAAACCATAGGATATTTTTCATGGAAACATTGAATTCTGTGGGGTAGATTGGAAACACAGGATGGAACGACGCCAATGGATAACGTACCCTTCAAACCCTCGCCAATTTCTTTTACTTCCTGTATGGATTCCCCAAATAAATGTAAAACCCTTTGGGACTTTTCGTAGAAAACCCTCCCCGCTTCTGTTAGTTCCATTCTTTTTCCATTTCTTTTACGTTCAGCTAATTTTACACCAAGCTCTTCTTCCATCAGCTGAAGCTGCTGGCTTAAAGGAGGCTGTGCCATATTCAGTTTTTTAGCTGCCAGCGATATTTGTCCTTCTTCAGCGATAACAGTAAAATAGCGTAATTGTCTTATGTCCACTGTAAACCTCCAATATATATCATAAACATATATAAAAGTTACTTTAATAATATTTTCCATATAATTATATACATGATATTATGACTAACAACAAGTATTTTATATCGTACTTTAAATTTTTTTAAACTAGATATTTAAAATATTAGTTGAATATTGGAGGGAACATATTGATCAAGCCAAAATTATGGACAAAAAATTTTATTAGCCTTGCAATCGCTAATTTTCTTGCATTCACGACGTTTTACTATCTATTGGTTACACTACCTATATATGCATTGCAAGGACTAAATGGTAGTAAATTAGAAGCTGGGCTTATTATTACAATTTTTTTTATTGCAGCCATCATTACGCGCCCATTTGCAGGAAAATGGATAGAAAAGATTGGGAAATATCCGGTATTTTTGATTGCTTTCTTAATTGTTTTTGGCTCATCCTTATTTTATTTTATAACACAGTCAATCGCCGTACTGCTTATCCTTCGCTTTTTCCATGGAATTGGATTTGGAATGGCAACTACAGCAACTGGGGCAATCGTTGCAGATCTCATCCCTGAATCACGACAAGGGGAAGGTATGGGTTATTATGGGTTAACACAAAACCTTGGTATGGTTATTGGACCCTTTTTAGGGTTAACTATTATGCACCACGAAGGAACAATTGCAATGTTTTTCATTAATGCTTTATCGGCCCTATTTGCCCTCATAGCAGGCTTTTTCGTTCGAATTCCTAAAAAAATAATAACACAAGAGGTTACTAAAGAATTAAAATCAAATAAAAGGATTAAGTCGTTATTTGAGGTTTCTGCCATTCCCATTTCATTGGTTTCTGCCTTTTTTGCATTGGCTTATTCAGCGATTGTTTCCTTTGTGTCTGTATATGCAAAGGAGATTGATTTAGTTGAAACAGCTAGTTATTTCTTTATTGTGTATGCTGTCGTTCTCTTAATTTCCAGACCGTATACCGGGAAATGGTTTGATATATACGGAGCAAATAAAATTATCTATCCAGCAATTTTACTCTTTGCTATTGGTACCTATTTACTTAGCGTATCAACTTCATCACTGTTATTTCTTTTTTCAGCGGCCCTTATTGGGTTAGGTTGGGGAACCATCTTTCCAAGTCTTCAAACCATCGCAATTCAAATTGCACCAGCGAAAAAAAGAGCCTTAGCTACGGCTACATTCCTATCAATATTTGATTTTGGATTTGGAATTGCTTCCTTTTTATTCGGGCTCGCAACAGTAAAAATAGGTTATGGTTCTTTATACTTTTTTAGTTCCTTTCTTGTTCTAGTTGGCATCGGAGTTTATTATTTCCTTCATGGACGATATTCATTAAGTGGAAAAGTAAAGGGAAAATTAGCGAAAAGGGAGCAGAGAGTTTTAAACAAATAAGATTAGATAGTTTTCTATTTTACTATGTATTCTTTCTATTACTTGGTCAAATTGCTCTCGCTCATTGTTCGACAATGAACTATAGGCGAAATCCATTTGAATGTTAATGGATCTCCGGTGTAGTTCATAAATGATTCCTCTAGTGTTTTTAGGGGATATTGAACATTCCTTATGTACATCCCATAACAGCATAAAAAAACCCCTCTAAATTATATAATCCGAAGGCTTCCGAATCCAAAATAATTCTTAGCTTTCTTCAAAGGTTATTATTGGCTATAACAACGGAAAAAGGAGGCGGGCACCTTGCTGCATTAACCGCTGTGAAGGAGAGCGTTGTAATAAATCTTCCATTCGCAATGTGACAGAATTATTAAGGTCTCGCTCAAATTGTTCTGTAAGGTCCCTTGCCACGTCTTTACTGTAAAAGAATTCACACACTTCGTAATTCAAGCGAAAACTTCTCATATCATAATTTGCGGCTCCTACTTCAGCAACTTCCTCATCGATGATCAATGACTTCGCGTGAAGCATTCCTTTGTTATATAGATAGATATGAACCCCTGCTTCCAGCAGCTCTCCATAAAAAGTAAAGCTTGCACGTTCCACGATTTTTTGATCCACTTGACGAGGAACCAGCAATCTAACACGTACACCACGTGCCACCGCTGTCTTTAGCCCCATAATAATATCTTGATCGGGTACAAAATAGGGTGTGGTAATATCAATGGTCTTTGTTGCTTGTGTCAGTCCAATAAAGTACGCCTGCCTGATAATCGGAGTGGGAATTCCAGGATTTCCTTCCAATGTCTGTACATATGCTTGGTGCATTTTTGCACTGACCGGAACTGTATTACCATCTTTACCATCTATAGTACCCAACTCAGTGCTCCATTCTGCCATCATAGTAAATTGGTTTGATCTGCTGGCTGAAGCGATAATAGGATTACCCTCTTTTCCTGCTTTTGATTTCATGCTTGATCTTGTTTTCATTCGTTCCGGTGTAGCCACATTCCAATGGTCGTCGAAGATCCATTTCAAATCGGATGAAGCTTCACCCACGATTCTTACATGAGTGTCACGCCAAAACCCTACAGTCCGCTTTAATCCAGTATATTCATCCCCAATATTAATACCGCCTGTAAAAGCTTCCTTATTGTCGATCACGACAATTTTACAATGGTCCCTGTTGTTCAAAGTTGAGAATATCCAAGGGATGCGTAAGGGGAAAATGGTCCGACATTCTATTCCTGCATCCATCATCCGAAGAATATGAGTTTTGGAAAACTTTTTGCTCCCCCACCCGTCTCTTATAAAGCGGATATGCACACCGTCCAATGCCCGTTCAATCAGTAAGTTCGTAATACGCTTTCCAATTTTGTCGTCTCTATATATGTAATATTCTAGGTCAATCGTTTTTTTTGCGTTCTGTATAGACTCCATTAGTTTATCATAGGTTTTAATCCCATTTATGAGCACCTGTACTTGACCAGTCCTCAATCCATCCACGGTCAAATGTTTCAATGCTTGTGCGATCACCTGAGCTGATCTACCAAAGGAATCAGGCAACATGTCTAATTTGTTAAGAGTCGAAGTCTGCCTTGTACGACGATTCATACGAATGGGATTTGATGTAACAAGATAGAGTCCAAAACTGATCACAGGGAATATAAAACTAATGGTTATCCAATTTAAAGCCACAGCCGGTCGGCGTACCTCGCGAATTGCTATGATAATCATAAAAACCGTATTTAATAAATAAAGCCCAATAATCCATCCCAATAAAATGCAACCTCCTTTATCTTTTAAGATGTACAAACAGTAACACGTTTATAACATATAACTTTAAGCATAACGTAAACCATTGGTATCCATGCTTTCCTCGTTTTTTTTTGTTATTGAAGGGTTTCCAAATTGGTAATTAGTTCTTCATTTTTACTAAACTACTACATTAACCTCAATAAAAGTTCTAACGGGCGTCCTTTGTTTTATTGAAAACTGTGCTTGACAATACTGGTTGAAAATTTTTAAAAAACAATGATATAAGCACAAGAAACGAGATAGGTAAACGCATATTCTTTATAGCAAAAAGAAATGAGGACTGTTTTTATGAATTCAGAAGTACAGGTGATGCCTCAACAAGTCGATATAACAAATACAGATGAACGAATTATAAGGAGACCATTTTTCATTAGACCGCGTTTTGTAAGACCTTTTTTGTGGAGACCTCCATTTTTTTGGAGACCCTATTTTGGAAACCCCTTTCTAGCAGGATTACTGGGTGGAGCATTGGGCGGTCTATTGGTTAGTACATTAGTTGGTCCTTATAGATATGTTTACTGGTATCCATATCCTCCATATTATCCGCCATACCTTATTTATTAATTTTTTATAAGGCATCCTTTGGGTGCTTTTTTTGTTGCTGAGCCAAGCATGGGGCAAACATACTTTGGGGTAACCCTTGAATAAGAATTTCAAAAAAAGAGTGCTTTCTCTAAATGATGAAACTACACCCATACGTCAAAAAATACGGACGGAGTAACAGATATGTATGAATTGATCCATAGAAATACCTTAATATGATGTGTTGTTTTCAAAGTCTATTCTCTTAATAATCTAGCTATATTTTCAGATGTTCTAGTCACATTGTCTCTCCCTTGCGCTAATAAAGTATCGATATCTGCAGCTCCTGGAACGATTCCAAAAATAGCTTCAAAACCTTCATTATATAACGTCTCAACATCTTTGCCTATATAACCTGCTAAAGCAATTACTTTAATATCAGGATTTACACTTTTCACTGCTTGAGCAACTCCGTAAGGCGTTTTTCCAAATTTCGTTTGAAAATCAATGCCACCTTCTCCTGTAAAACAGTAATCTACTGATTTTACTTTCTCTTTTAATTTTGTATACTCAATAACAATTTCAATTCCCCGTTTCATAGTTGAATTGGTAAAGGCTAATAATCCTGCACCAAGACCACCTGCTCCACCTGCCCCTGGCACATCAATAATGTCAATGCCTAATTGAGGCTTCATAATAAGCCTTCCACTTAAAATATAATGTCGAATTCTAATCGAAGGATCATCAAATATACTTAAGTGACCAGAGTATGAGGCATATGGTGAATCAAATCTTATTTGATTGGAGTTTCCATCCCAATATCCATTAATTGGAATAGGTGTGCCGCGAAAATTAATTGTTCCAATGACCCTGTTATCTGTAATAGCGTTAATGATAAGTAGGCCCCAAACAATCGGTCTTTCAGCTAGAGTAGCGTGGATACCCCACTTTGATGGGAATGGTATACTAACTATATTTCTCTGTGAAGGTTGCAAAGTTAATCTCTCCTTATGTTTAACAATTGAGAAATACACAAATCAGATTGGATAAACTTACTGATAATAGCTAATTAATGAAATAAGGGATAAAGTAATTCAGATATTTATTTATTGCCTCGTTGAAAGGAATAATAAAGTATATGCATCAAGTATTACTTAGGGGAATACCACAAATATCTATTTGTAAAAACACCTTCCCTAAGGTGTTTTTTTTATCTATATTGATGTCATTTAACTTAAGGGTTTTCATCGAAAATATCAAAAGTTAATTGCGCTTCTACACTATCAGATAATTGAATTGTTATATTTTAAAGAAGGGTTCTACCAACATAAAAGTTACTTTTATTAGTTTAATAGAAAGGAAGAATTAGTTTCCTTGTTGCCCAACCTCGAAACAATCTCATAATCAAAATCATCAGTTTTTATTTTATGGAGATGCTATGAATGATAATGAGACTTGTATAAAAGGCAATTTCTCTGTACAGAATAGATGAGACGAAAAAGGAAAGAAAGAGGTCCTTTCTATGTTTTCATTCTTCAAACGAAAAAGACAAATGAAAAAAAACGGGAAGCAAGAAAAAAACAGCTCAGATCATTCTAATAGTCAGTCACTAGGATATATCTCCAAATCTATTTCGACGAATCTGGACCTCATGAAACAAAGAACGGGAAACAGTTCCGACATCACCATCCGAACATTGAAAATCGGTCAAAATCCTAAGATTGAAACAGCCATAGTGTATGTTCAAGGTCTGGTTGACACTTCAACTGTTCATGACTTTTTAATTGAATCGATGATGAATAACCCTAATCTAGAAGAAAAGCTTACTCCACAAAAAGCGCTGGACGTGATTTCTGATGATGTGTTTTCTGTAGGGGATGTAAAGACCGTAAAGGACTGGGAGAACTTATTTTTGTCCATGTTATCAGGTGATACCGTGATTTTCATTGACGGCGCAAGTGAAGCACTGATTGCCAGCACAAAAGGTGGAGAGAAACGGTCCATTCAGGAACCGACTACACAACCGGCCATTCGTGGTTCAAAAGAAGGGTTTACGGAATCAATAGCGACAAACATCGCCATGTTACGCCGCATTATTAACAGTCCGGATTTATGGACAGAATCCATGAAAATAGGCACTAGGACAAAAACAGATGTTTCGATCATGTATATAAACGGCATTGCCAATAAAAAAATCGTCGGAGAAGTCCGGGAGCGTTTACAAAGAATTAACATCGATAGCATTCTTGAATCGGGCTATATTGAAGAATTGATTGAAGATGAGACTATGACCCCCTTTCCAACCCTACATCATACAGAAAGACCGGATATGGTCGCGGGCAATCTCCTGGAAGGAAGTGTAGCGATTTTTGTTAATGGAACGCCATTTGTACTACTGGCCCCTGCGTTATTTATCCAGTTTTTTCAATCTGTCGATGACTACTATAACAATTTCTTTATCGGCACAGCCACACGCTTTTTACGCATTTTCATCTTTTTTATCTCCTTGATCGGACCGGCTGGCTATGTAGCAGCGACAACGTTTAGTCAGGAAATGATTCCAACAGAGCTGCTCATCATTCTTGCGGCACAGCGGGAAACCGTACCTTTTCCGGCGTTTGTCGAAGCGTTCGTCATGGAAGTAACGTTTGAAGTTTTACGGGAAGCAAGCATCCGAATGCCTAAAGCGATTGGTCCGACCATGTCCATCGTCGGGGCCCTCGTAATCGGACAGGCAGCTGTACAAGCTGGCATTGTGTCGCCGGCCATGGTCATTGTCGTGTCCATCACGGCCATTGCTAGTTTTGCGACCCCTTCCTATGCCATGGCCACTTCTGCCCGTATACTCCGGTTTGGGTTTATGATAAGTGCCGCCCTATTTGGTTTTTATGGTATTCATCTGGTCTTTTTTATGCTGTTTGTTCATCTATGCAGCCTGCGTTCGTTCGGTGTTCCGTATATGTCACCGCTTGCTCCCGTTACTCCGGCAGAAGTTGGTGATACCATCGCCAGAAGACCATGGTGGGCATTTAAAGAAAGACCCAGATTAATCAGCTCTGAAAATAAAGTTCGTGAAGGGGAAAATCAAAAGCCACAGCCTCCCGGAACGCGTGTCATGGTGAATACTAACATGAAAAAAGGTGAAGAGAATGAATCGTAAATGGTTGTTTCTTTTCTTGATGGTAATTGGCACAACATTGATTTCTGGATGCTGGAATAAAAGAGAGTTAAACGAATTGGCCATTGTCTCGGCGCTTGCGATTGATAAAAATGAAGAGGGGGACTATGTAGGAACGTTTCAAGTGATCAATCCAGGATACATAACTGGAGGGCTTCAGGGTGGTAGCGGCGGGCAAGGTCCGCCTATTTCTATTTATACTTCTACCGGAAACAATGTGTTTGAAATGGATAGACATGCTTCAGCTAAAATCTCAAGAGATTTGTATTACGCCCATGCAGACTTGTTGATTATCAGTGAGGAGTTAGCAAAAGAGGAAGGCATCACCACCATTTTTGATGCAATTAAGCGCTCCAATGAATTTCGGACAACAACGAAGGTTGTGATTGCCCGGAATATAAAAGCAGGGGATTTGGTCAAATCATTGACAGCTATTGATCGATTACCATCTGACAAAGTAATTAAAACGTTAAAATTGTCTGAAAGACTACAGGGAGAACATATCAGTGTAAATATTCGAGAAGTGACTAACTTTCTTGTATCTCCCGGGAAAGAACCGTTGATTAGCGGCTTTTCATTACTGGGAAACGCAGAAAAAGGGAGTAAAATGGAAAACACTCAATCATCCGAGCCCAATGCATACCTGAATGCGAACGGTATAGGTGTTTTTAAAAAAGGACAGCTTATTGACTGGGTGGAGGGGAAAACAGCAAGAGGAACATTGTGGGTATTAGATAAGATCAAAAGAACAGAGGTAAACACGGAGTGGCAGAATGAAAAAGAAGCCATCGTCTATCTAGTGATCCGCCAAAACACCAATGTATCGGCTCAAATGAAAAAGGGAAAGCCTAAAATTTTGGTTAAGGTCCGTGCAGAAGGAGATATTCGTGAGATAAAGGTTCCCGTGGATCTTACCAATCCACACGTAATGAACGACATTGAAGAGGAGTTAGAAAAAGAATTGAAGAAAGAAATTGAAGATGCAGTCCTTCATGCGCAGAAAAATAAATCGGATATTTTTGGCTTTGGTGAAGCCATGCATCAATCCTACCCGAGAGAATGGAAAAAGATCAAAAAGGATTGGCATGATGTTTCCTTTCCTGAGTTAGAAGTGGACGTTAAGGTAGATGCGTTTATCCGCCGTACGGGCTTAAGAAACAAAACATATCCTTCAGACTACGAAAAAAACCGTTAATAGAAAGGAAGTGACAACTTCGTGGAGAAGGCGAAAATCAGTGCCTACCAGCTATTTGTCCTCATTGTCTTGTTTGAAATTGGCAGTGCGGTGTTGATCCCTCTTGCCATTGGGGCAAAACAGGATGCCTGGCTGGCCATTCTCATTGCAATGATAGGCGGTTTTTTCTTACTGTTTGTCTATTTTGGGCTTTATCAGTTCTACCCCGATCAGCCGCTAACAGAATATGTGAGAGACATAATGGGAAACTTTTCCGGACGGATTTTGGCTTTTCTTTATGTCCTTTATTTTGTGTATCTCTCAGCAAGGGTGTTGCGGGATTTCGGAGAGACGCTGTTGACATTTGCTTATTCGGACACTCCCTTATTCGTGGCGAATGGCTTATTCATCCTTGTTGTTGTGTATACAGTTCGGAAAGGAATCGAAGTATTGGCAAGGACCGGAGAACTTCTTATTGTCTTATTGTCATTAGTTGTCGTCACGTTCATTATCCTGATTGTTGCTTCAGGATTGATCCAGCTCTCTAATTTAAAACCGGTATTTGAAGAAGGCGAGTTTGAGGTAATGAAAACGGCCTTTACTGAAACGTTATACTTTCCATTTGGCGAAATCATTGTCTTCTTAATGATTTTCCCTTATTTGAATCAATCAGAAAAAGTAAGAAAGATTGGTTTAGGAGCCATGGGGGTAAGCGGTCTTTTTCTTGCATTGACAATGGCGCTGAATATTAGTGTGCTCGGTGTGGAGCTTACAGCACGTTCGCAGTATCCCCTTCTTTTTATGATACAGTCCATTGAGGTAGCCGGGTTTGTGGAACGTCTCGATGTTTTTTTTATGCTTGAGGTAATGATTGGTTTTTTCTTTAAGATCAGTGTGTTTGCCTATGCAGCGGTGACAGGTACCGCAAGTGTGTTCAACATCAAAGAATCTTCACAGCTATCTTATCCGATTGGCGTAATCATTTTGCTGTTATCAATCATTATTGCAAGTAGCTATGCGGAACATATTCAGGAAGGATTAGATGTTGTACCACTTTACTTTCATCTTCCTTTTCAAGTCATCATTCCAATCTTCCTTCTAATCATTGCTTTTTTTAAGAATAGGAAAAAGGCAGGGCATAGTGTATCCGGAATAAAAACTCGGGAAAGGAAATACTCTTTTGTGGAGCGTGATAAAAAATGAAAATCCTCGGTATTTTTATTTTGGTATTGGGACTTTTAGTGGTCATTTCTTTAGGTATGGATATCCTTTTAGGATTTGATTTAAACACTTCACTTAAACATGCTTTTAATCCTTTTCTGGTGATGGAAGTACCTGAATTCATTATTTTCCTTTTTTTCCTTTACTTCTTAGTTGCTCCTCCTGTCCGTTCCTTTTTTCGAAAAAAGAAATAAAAGGGACAAAGGGACAGTGAACTATACCCCATAAAATGGACAGTTAGAAAAAGGGACTTAAGCTGCCAATAGATGACTTCGGTATTGTGGTCTTACCCCTGTCAAGTAGACATTAATAATAAAGGTGACTATTTATTAAGCAGCCTTAGCTCCATATTCAACTGGACTAAGGTTGTTTAATTTTTTCTGGAATCGTTTAAAATTATAATACCTCATATATTTTTTAACTACTTTTATAACTTGATCTTTCTCTTCAAATTGATATCTGTAAAAACATTCTGTTTTAAAATGGCTAAAAAAGCTCTCTATACATGCATTGTCATAACAATTTCCTTTTCTAGACACACTAATTTTGATATTGTATTTTTGTAAAACTTGGTTATATTTTTTGGATGTGTATTGGAAACCCTGGTCGCTATGTAATAATAGGGGGCAATGTATTTTCCGTTTCTTTACAGCTTTATTCACTGTATCAAGGACTAATTTTAAATTGTTCCTTTCACTGATTTGATAAGCTACAATTTCATTATTGAAAAGGTCCATAATGACTGAAAGGTAGAGACGCTTTCCGTTAAAGGTAAGATATGTAATATCCGTTACCCATTTTTCATTTGGTTTTGTCGCTGAAAATTCACGGTTTAAATGATTTTTAGCTACAACACTCTGTTCTTGGATCCCAAAATACCTCCACTTTTTCTTTCGAATCTTTGCTTGAATTCCCATCTTTTTCATTAATCTATATACTCTTTTATGGTTAATCTGTAAGCCATATTTCTGCTTTAGCCAAATACGAACTCTAGGGTAACCAAAGCTACCGTTTATATCTGGATCCTGTTCGCATTCTAATATTTTTGACATAATAAATTGGTCTTTCTTTTGTTTTTCAGAAAGGTTAGCTTTTCTTTTTTCCATTTATAATAACCACTTTTGGAAACCTTCGCAATTTCACAAAGCATCAAAATAGGATATTTGTTTTCTAGTGAATGAATAATCTCATATTCTACTGATTTTTCTCTTTTAATCTCATCTCCTGAATTGCCTGATCAGGATTCTTCGGAATATTTGGGTTGACCTTTATTTCCGAGACAATGACTGTGAAGTAATACCAAGCTAAAAAGAACATATCAATTGAGACAGCAAGGAATACAAACGTCATAGGAAGTCTCATTGGAGAAAAAGATGTAATCCCGGTTGCCGCTAAATGATCAATATAATTAATTCCCACATATACAATGAAATCATCATATAGCATACCAATTGAAGCGTTAATTATATAAATACCGTTATCTCCAAAGATATTTCTCCCTAACTTTTTTTCAGTCATTAACCTCATCTAACTTTAAGAATTTCGAGATAATTCCAGTAAGAAATATAGCAATTCCACAAATGTACCACAAAGTTTCATAATTGCCACTTATATCAATAATCCAACCTGATAATGGTGTCCCAAATATAGCTCCAGAGTATACAACAGCTAAACCAACACCGCTCGCCAACCCAATTTGTTTAGAATTTACTACTTCTGAAATCATTACTACAAACATTCCATTCCAACCCTGTGTTGTAATTCCTAAAAAGAGTGAGACCAATAAAATAGGTATAAAGGGAAAATTTTCATTCATGAAACCTAAGCCACAAACTAAAAGTCCTGATAGCAAACCAATAATTGCCAAAATCCCCCCCCTATTTCTATTAAAAAACCGATCACTTATGGTCCCCCAGCAACCTCTTCCTATAACTCCACCAATTTGTAAAGTGGCTAAACAAAGGAGAGCAAAAGAAATCGGTTTATTAACAGTTTCATTTATGTAGAGTACCAAATATGTCATTACACTGAGTTGCACCCAGATAAAAAATACAATAACGAAAATGATTTTTAACAATTTCTTATTTTGAAAAATTTCTTTAATATTTACCATAAAATTGACTTTATCTTTTGAGGGCTCATCTCTATCAAAAACCTTAAAATGTAAGGTACAGATGAGAATCAGGAAAATGCATATACTCAGTAGACTTATTCTCCATCCAAATTGATTAGCTAGAATAGGAAGTAATAAAGTACCAATCGTGCTTCCTAATGTAACGCCCATTTGTTTTATTCCCATAGCAGTGGCACGGTTATAAATATCGAATTTTTCCATGATGCTTTTATTTGTTCCTGGCGTTATACCCCCATATCCAATCCCAAGTAGGAATAAAAGGCATAAAACAATATAGAAACTGTTGGAAATGTAAAAAGAAAAAATGACGATAACAAGCAATAAATTGAATATAAATAAAGACATCCTCGACCCAATCTTATCTGTTAAGATCCCTGATGGAATCGCTATTAAGGATGAACCTAGAAAGACAGCTGAAGTCATCCAGCCTATTTGTACATTGGATAAAGTGAATTCCTTTTCAATTAAAGGAATTAAAGGAACATATCCATAATAAGCTAGTGCTGTAGTCGTTTGTATTAACAAAAGCCAGATCAAGTATTTGTTCCAAACGGATGGATGCTCAATTACTTCTGTACTAGCTATTTTCATTATATCACCCACCTATAAATTACTTACTAAATTATATTGCAATTATCGTGCCAACATCTGCATAACCTTTTATCTTTTTTATGGATCCTACTCGTGACAAGCTTTTAAAGCTAATAAAATTTTATGATTTGTTCACTTTCATTTTTACGACTAATGTAAAATTATGAATATATAAAAATAGCCTCTAGGTGAACAAAACTTTCTATTGTATGTTTCATTTCGTTTCAGTGTTTCTTAGTATCAAAACTATTTTGTCGTAACGAATATTTAATATTAACAACTCTAAAAACACAAGAAAGTAAAGCGCTCCATCATATAGGAATGGTAGCGCTATAACGAAAGTATTTTAAAAAAATTCTAAGTATAATTATACTTTTTCATCAATATTATATTGTTTAATTTTTCTCCAAAGCGTTGTGCGAGACATTCCTAGTTTTACAACTGCTTGGTTTTATTACCATTCATTTCAAGTGGGATACTGATAATTTGCAACTTTTCAAGTTCAGGAGGGATGATAGTTTCATAATTTTCAGCACAATCCTTATTCATGTAAAATTGCCTTTCCTGTTCCAAAAATTCCTCTAGTTTATACTAGCGTAATTTTCAGAGATGTATCACATCACAAAGTAGATCCTGTTCTTTTACCTGCCATCCAATGTTTCTACATTAGAGATATGTTCTATCATGGAAGAAACTGCTTTCACTTCATCTAACTTCATTATTTGACTCGCAAGATTTTGGGCTTTTTCTTCTGGTATTACTTTTCCTGCAAGTCTTAAGAATTTTTCTATCAATTCCTTTTCAGTTGCAGGGTTTTCAGGATCACCTTTTGGGAAAAAAGTTTCTTTTGTAACAGACGTTCCATCCTCATAGAAAACCGTTACTCGAGCTGGCCATTGCTCAGGATAAAGAGCATTTAGATTCGGATCTACTTTTAGTTCTACCTTTTCCATTAAGGTCCTAATCTGTGAATCAAAAAGATTTTCTTCCGTAAATTCATCAAGGCCTGCTTGTCCTTTGACTAACATAAGAGCTGATGCGTAAGGTAAGCTGAATTTTGATTCAAAGACAGTACGTGCGTTGCGTTTATCCGTTATATTTAGGGCCACTTGATATGTTTCCACAATAACCTTTGTAATACCCAGAGCGTACTCACCCTGTTCACGGACAATTTCTTGCAAACAATCCAAAGTCGGATGAATATGTCGGCAGCAGGAGTGAATTTTGAATGTGTTTTCCACAATCTTATAATTCTCACCTAATTGTTGAAATAAAAGTTCCGGTTTCACCTCATTTACTAGCCCAGCAAAAAATCCTCGACGTCCTTCTAGAATTTCACTTGCTGCTGTAAATTGGCCTTTTGCTAAGACAGCTGATAGTAATCCATTTGCAGCTGCCTTAGCAGGATGCAATTGCTTACTCATTGCCCCATCTTCTATAAACTCCCATAATCCTGCAGCCTGTGTCCCCGCACTTCCCAAAGCATGAACCATTTCATCTTCTGTTAATCCAAGAAGTTTACCTGCAGCAGCTGCTGCTCCAAATGTTCCCACCGTTCCTGTCGTATGAAAAATTTCATAATGAGAAGGAGTGACGGCTTCACCAATGCGAATCCCAATTTCAAAACCAAGTGCCACTGCCTCTATAAGTTGTTTACCCGTTAGGCCCTTCCACTCTGCAACAGCATAAGCAGCAGGGATAATGGATGCTCCGGCATGTAAGATTGAAGCTTTATGGACATCATCCACTTCCAAAATATGCGAGGCACCTCCATTAATAAGACTTGCATAATGTGCTGAAGTTTTACTAAATGTAACGAAATTGGTTGCTTGAGGAGCCCCATCAAATTGCGTTAATGTTTTCGATAAAATCTGAGCAGGTTTTTCCTTTCCACCTGCAATGGCTGAACCTAACCAATCTAAGATCGATAACTTTGTTAACGTTACAGTCTCGGGTGATAATTGCTCATATTGATGCGTTACAACGTATTTTGCAAATCGCCTTGATAGAGTCATTGTTTCACTTCCTTCTCTTCGTTTAATGAATGATGAGTATTTCAATCCCCTAGGATATGGGATGTAAACGGCTAGAAAGTGATTTTGCAAAAGGAACTATTTTGTTAATTTGATTCACTTGCATGCCTGTTTCTACTCCCATTTCCGAAAGCATCAGTACTACGTCTTCAGTTGCCAGATTTCCAGTTGCGCCAGGTGAAAACGGACAGCCACCTAGCCCCCCGATGGAACTATCAAACTTATCAATTCCTGCTTTCATGGCTGCCAATGTATTAGCTAATGCCATTTTTCTTGTATCATGAAAGTGCCCCACAAAAACCGTGTCCTGATATAAATCCTTCAATCTCGAGAATCGTTCATAGACAATTTTAGGATTTGCATACCCATTTGTATCGCCAATATCAATTTCATCTGCCCCAAGTTCCACAAAACGTTGACAAACATAATTTAACTCTTCGAAAGATACCTTTCCTTGGTACGGGCAGAAAAAAGACATCGAGACATAAGCTCTAGTGAAAACCCCATGTTTTTTAGCTAAGGTAAACATTTTTTCAGTTTCTAAAAGAGACTCGTCTGTCGTTTTATTTATATTTTTTTTGTTAAAAGTTGTGCTTGCCCCGATAAATACAGCAATTTGGGGTACATTCGCTTGAATAGCCCGTTCGAGTGACTTTAGATTGGGCGTTAAAGCAATATACGTAATACCTAGCTCATTACAATACTGACTAATTTCATCTGCATCAGCCATTTGTGGTACCCACTTGGAACTTACAAAAGCAGCTGTTTCCATACGAGAAAACCCTGCATTTGCCAGTTGACGGATCAGTTCTTTTTTTGATTCTGTCGAAATGGGTACTGGTTCATTTTGTAACCCATCTCGCGGACCCACTTCAATTAACTCTATCTTTTTAGGAATATTCAAATCGCACCTCCACCAGAAAGGATTTTATAAATGATTAATAGGATCTAGGCATGCCCAGAACATGCTCTGCCACATAGGACAAAATTAGATTTGTAGAAATTGGTGCTACTTGATACAATCTTGTTTCTCTGAATTTCCGTTCGACGTCATATTCCTCTGTGAATCCGTAGCCTCCATGGGTTTGAAGAGCCGCATTGGCTGCTTCCCATGAAGCATCGGCAGAAAGCAACTTGGCCATATTCGCTTCTTTCCCGCATGGTATTCCTTCATCATACAATTCTGCAGCTTTATACCTCATTAAGTTTGCTGCTTCTAAATTGATATATGACTTCGCAATAGGAAATTGGATTCCCTGATTTTGCCCGATTGGTCGTTTAAATACTACTCGATCTTTAGCATATTGTGTGGCGCGATCGATAAACCAATATCCATCGCCGATGCACTCAGAGGCAATCAGGATACGTTCCGCATTCATTCCGTCTAAAATATAGGAAAAGCCTTTCCCTTCTTCGCCAATTAAGTTTTCCACAGGAACTTCCAAATCTTCGATGAAAAGTTCTGTTGTTGCATGATTCATCATTGTTCGAATTGGTTGGATCGTGATGCCATTTCCAACAGCTTCTTTAAGGTCAACTAACAGTACAGATAATCCTTCTTTTCGTTTTTTCACTTCCTCAATCGGGGTTGTACGGACAAGCAGGAGCATTAGATCCGAATACTCAGCTCGAGAGATAAATACTTTCTGCCCGTTAACGATATATTTATCTCCCTTACGAACAGCTACTGTTTTTAGTTGAGTTGTATCTGAACCAGTATTGGGTTCAGTTACACCAAAGGCTTGTAATCTTAGAGAACCATCTGCGATTTTAGGCAAGTATTTTTTCTTTTGTTCTTCTGATCCATGACGCAACAAGGTTCCCATTGTGTACATTTGTGCATGACATGCCCCTGCATTAGCTCCTGAACGATTAATTTCTTCCATTATGATCGATGCTTCTGTAAGAGATAAACCCGATCCGCCATATTCTTCCGGAATCAGTGCAGCTAAGAAGCCCGCCTGTGATAAAGCGTTTACAAACTCTTCTGGATAAGCATTGACTTCATCCAATTTTCTCCAATATTCATCTGGATAGTCCTTACAAACGTTTCTTACACTTTGACGTAGTTCTTCTTGAAATTCATTATTTTTCATGTGAAAATTCCCCCATTTTCATTTTTTAATAATCCCCTTTATTCAGCAGCCAATAATCTCTATTCGTTGTGGTTCATTTCCTTCATTAATCAGTGAAAATAACGATGCCTATCTCCCAACAAATTGCGGAGAACGTTTTTCTACAAATGCTTTAACTCCTTCTAAGCGATCCTCTGTATCTACACAACGATTGTAAAAAACAAGCTCCTCTTCTCTTGCCTGCTCATCTTCCATCCCAAATAAAAACTCAACCGCTTGCTTGCAATTTTGAACAGATATTGGCGCATTTTTTGCCAACATTTCCGCAAACTTATACGTTTCTTCCATTAACTGATCAGAAGTAGTCAATCGATTTAATAAACCAGATTTATCTGCTTCTTCTGCGGAAACCATTCGCCCAGTACATATCCATTCTTTTGCTATGTGGACGCCTACCCTTTTTGGAAGATGTCGCGTCCCGCCACCACCTGGCATAATTCCACGTATTGCTTCAGGCAGACCAAATGTTGCTGATTTAGCGGCTACAATAAAATCACAATTAAGAACGATTTCAAATCCGCCGGCAAGAGCATAGCCATCAACAGCAGCGATTACCGGTTGTGGAAGATCTGCAATTGCATAAAACATTTTCTCAAAGAGCTTATGCTGCTCTCTCCATTCTTCTTCTGTCATCCCATTACGCTCTTTAAGATCAGCACCCGAGCAAAATGCTTTTGAATTGGTAGATGATAGTACTACTACTCTTGCATCAGATTTAGAAATAGATTGGAAGGTTTCCAAAAGCTCTGTTGCCATTTGAGTAGTAAAGGCATTTCGCGCCTCAGGTCGATCTAATTCAACAACAACTATGTTTCCCTCTGATCCTACTCTATTAATTTGTAAAAATTCCATTTTCTCACTCCATTCTTGATAATTTATTATAAAGAGGTTGTTATTTCTCTCTTTAATACGATAGAGTTCTATATATTATGAATATTACAATTATAGAAAAAATACTTAACATGCAATGTAAAACAAATATATACCATTTATAATGCTGTTCACTTTAAACCACTTTACTGCCTTCTTCTTCTACTTTACACTTTTTCATTATTTCTCGATCAAACCCGAATTCTTCTAAAATTGCTTCTGTATGTTGACCTACACTTGGAATAGGCTTCATAACTGAATCAATCTGATCAAATGTAACTGGAGGAAGTAACGCTTTCAATGTTCCGACTGGTGATTCTACCTCTCTCCAACGATTGCGAGCTTTTAATTGAGGATGATTCATAAATTCTTTCACAGTATTTAATCGTGCATTAGCAATGTTAGCTTCCTCAAGACGTTCAATTATTTGATTCGAATTAAGAGTTTGAAACACATCTTCAATAACTTTCTTTAGAGAAGCTTTGTTTGCTACCCGGTTTGAGTTGCTATTAAATCGAACGTCATTAACTAGAGATGTGTTGCCCAGTACTTTCTCGCAAAATTGAGTCCATTCTCTCTCGTTTTGTATACCCAAAAATACCTGTTTTTCATCACCCACAGTAAATGGGCCATAAGGATAAATAGTTGCGTGGCTTGCACCTGTTCTTTTAGGTTCGGCATCTCCATAGCCTGAATAGTAGAGTGGATATCCCATCCATTCCGCTAATGCTTCTAGCATGGACACTTCCATGACAGTTCCCTTCCCAGTTTTATAACGCGCCAGAAGCGCTGTTAAAATCCCTGTATAGGTATACATACCAGCCGCTATGTCAGCGATCGAGATTCCTGTTTTTGAAGGATTTTCTTCAGTTCCTGTAATCGAAACTAACCCGGCCTCACATTGTATGAGTAAATCATATGCTTTTTTGTTCGTGTAAGGACCGAAAGAACCATATCCTGATATACCGCAAATAATTAGATGTGGGTACTTTTCTTTTAGCTCTGTGGCACCAAATCCGAGTCGATCAACAGCACCAGGGGCTAAATTTTGAATAAAAACATCTGCTTTGGACAGAAGTTTATCCAGTACTAATTTTGCTTCTTCTTGTTTTAAATCAAGAGCAATTGATTCTTTCGAACGATTAATCCACACGAAATGACTGGACATTCCCTCAACTGTATTATCATAATTACGAGCAAAATCTCCTGTGCCAGGTCTTTCTACTTTAATGACACGAGCACCTAAATCTGCCAGCTGTCTAGTTGCAAAAGGTGCGGCCACAGCCTGTTCTAACGACACAATTGTTATTCCCTGTAAAGGCAACATACATATTCCTCCTTATCGGCATCAAAAACTCCAACAAATTTAATGTTAAGGATTTCTATACTCTTTAATGATAATCGTTTATAGTGATTGAAAATTCTGTACTCCCTGCTTGTACCAATCATTCCCTTGGGCATCATTAATGACAACTGCTGGAAAATCTTCAACTATCATCTTGCGAATCGCTTCAGTACCCAGATCTTCATAAGCAATGACTTCTACTTCTTTAATAGTACGAGCAATTAGTGCACCGGATCCACCAATCGAAGCAAAGTAAACCGCTTTATTACGTTTTATGGATTCAATCACTTCTTCACTTCGATAGCCTTTACCAATCATTCCTTTTAACCCCATATCCAAAAGAGTCGGGGTATATTTATCCATACGTCCACTTGTTGTAGGTCCAGCGGATCCAATTATCTGTCCTGGTTTAGGTGGAGTTGGGCCAACATAATAAAATACTTTTCCTTCTACATTAATGGGAAGAGACTCTCCTTTTTGCAGCGTTTCAAACATGCGTTTATGCGCGGCATCTCTGGCTGTATAAATAGTGCCACTGATTAAAACACGATCTCCTGCTTTTAATGATAGAATCGTTTCCTCGTTAAAGGGTGTTGTTATTTTAATAGCAGACAAATAAAGTCCTCCATTCACAGTATGATTTCTTTATGCCGGCTGGCATGGCAGTTTAAGTTTATAGCCACTGGCAAAGCTGCGATATGACAAGGGGAAATTTCAATTTTTACGTCTAATGCCGTGGTTCTTCCCCCCATACCTTGAGGACCAATGCCTAACCGATTAATTTCTTCCATTAATTCTTCTTCCAAGTCAGCTATTTCACTTAGAGTACTTCTCTCACCAATCGGTCGAAATAATGATTTTTTCGCTAAATATGCACATTTCTCAAAATTCCCACCAATTCCAATTCCAACTACGAGAGGTGGGCAAGCATTAGGACCTGCTACTCTTACAGTATCTAAAATAAAATCTTTCACACCTTGTAAGCCATCTGCTGGTTTCAGCATTTTTAGGGTGCTCATATTTTCACTACCTCCCCCTTTCGCCGACATATGCATCTTCAATTGATCACCTGGTATTAGTTCAATATGGACCACAGACGGAGAATTATATCCTTTGCTTTTTTTCCTTGTTAACGGATGCTCGACAATTGAGTGTCTTAAATAGCCTTCTTCGTACCCTTTATTTACTCCTTCGTTGATTGCGTCATACAAATCGCCACCAACTATATGACAATCTTGACCTAACTCAACAAGGAAGACTGCTACCCCGGTGTCCTGACACATTGGAACTCGTTCAGTTGTCGCTATATTCGCATTCAAAATCAATTGATTCAAAATATCTTTTCCATTGTCTGAAACCTCGTCTTTTAAAGCCGATTTAAATGCACTTAAAACGTCTTCACCTAAATCATAATTTGCTTCTTGACAGGCAATACTGACTTTTTGAACAATGTCGTCATAGTAAATCGTTCTCAATTTTAGAACCTCCCTAACTAGAAAATTGTGATATTATACTTTTAGCTCTTTTATAAACTGGGTAGTCAACAAACGTATTATTTATCGAAATAGCGGCTACACCGTTTTGTTCAGCCTCTTCAAATACCTCAACAATATCTTTTGCACGATTTATCTCTTTTTCCGAAAGTGAAAATACCTTATGTACGATTTGTATTTGTTTCGGATGAATAATTAACTTTGATTTAAAGCCAATTTGTTTGGCAAACACAGCTTCATATTCAAGACCTGCTTCATTATTTAAATCAGGATATACCGCATCGATTGGATTGCTTAAACCTGCAGCCTTTGAAGCGGTTACAATTTGAGATCGTGCATATAAGAGTTCCAATCCTTTAGGTGTAAGCTCACAGTCGATATTAAGCGAAAAATCAATGGAACCAAAAGCCATTTTGGAAATCATTTCATCAGCTGAAGCAATTGAGTATGAAAATTGAACGCCTTTCGCTGTTTCGATTAAAGGAATTACTTCAAATTCATTTTGATTAACGCCAGAAATCTCACGAACTTTATCACAGATAAGCTTCATATCCTCTGGATGTTCAGCTTTCGGAACCATCACACCGTTTGCACCGTTTGTTATTGCACAAATTAGATCATCTTCCCAAAAAGGTGTTGCAATATCATTTATTCTTATAATCATTTTTTTTTGATTATTAAAGTTTATCAGTGCTTCTTTCACGTTTTCCCTTACTATTTCCTTTTCAGATAATGCTACTGCATCCTCCAAATCAATTATGATACAGTCTGCATCAGAAGTAATTGCTTTCTTAATAACTGAAAATTTTGTACCTGGTACAAATAAATAAGTCCGTTCTGTAATCATTAAATCCCTCCTTCATATAGATACAACATCAAAATTTGTATTTAGGATTTTGGATCCAATTTTCTTGTTTATAATATACCAAATATTAACAACTATGTAAATGGAAATCCTTAGATATTTAATAAACTTTTCTTTAAATATTGTATTTTATAAAAAATATAATTCTTTTACTCTGACAGTACTTATTATGGGGTTAGCCATCTATTATTTAATTTTGGATTTAAAATTACACGTCCCTAGTTGAGTTCTTAACAATGAAAGTACCCAACGCGACTGCAACAAGATCTTCCTCATCATCTGTAATCGTACATTGACCCACAACCGTAGTTTTCCCAGAATGTAGAATAATTGGACGAGCATAAAGTTTACTTCCTCTTCCCTGCTTTATATAATTCACTTTTAACTCAATTGTAAGAACCTTACTTTCTTCGACACTTGTATGAAGGATTTTGTAGCCAAGGGCTATGTCAGCCAATGTATAAATAGCTCCCCCTTGTGCGACTCCATAAGTGTTAGCATTTTGTATGCCGAGATCCATGGTCACCTCATCTGTATTTAACACATTTATACCGAGAAAATGACCTAAATAATAGAAACCTTCTTTTTTTGACTCTTCCATAGAATGAATCACATGCTGGATATGCTGCAATTCTTGTTGAGTAAATGTACATAAACTGTCATGAATTTCTTGAGTTAGTATTTGATTATCCACTTATATCAACCCTTTTTCCGTTTATTTAGCTTTTCACTTATAGTGTAGATAGAAAATAATTACATCCTCTCTCAGATAGACTCAGAAAAAGAAAGATTTCTACAGGATGTTTTGAACAGTCTATCTGAGAGGGGTTTATGACTAATTCAACGATTCGTGTGAGTCGTTTGTATACTAGGGTAGATTGCAACATGGGTATTACTAAAGACTATGGTCTTTAGTAGAAATCTCCATTCATTTCTTCTAATCAATTATGTCAAGATCCTCATCGCTTCCACCATCATAAAGATACAAATAACACATTCTCACCTATCTTTGGAACAATTACGAGTTTTCTGTCGGCTTTTATTGTGAATTTATAATACAGTTGATTTTTTATTTCCATCACTTTCAATATGAAGTTCTTGTTTTTCCTCATGAATAACTTTTCGAAATTCTTTTTCAGATTTCGAAATGACAAGTGTTGCCACTCCATTACCAATCAAGTTGGTTACTCCACGGGCTTCAGCTAAGAAACGGTCTACACCAAGAAGGAGTGCAAGTCCTTCTACAGGTAACATTGGAAAGGCAGCAAGTGTTGCCCCCAGTGTGATAAAGCCTCCACCTGTAACTGCTGCCGCTCCTTTAGATGTTAGCATCATGATTCCCAATAAGGTTAATTGTTGCCATATACTTAAATCAACTCCATATGCTTGGGCAATGAAAAGGGAGGCCAAGGTTAAATAAATAGCCGTTCCATCAAGGTTGAATGCATATCCTGTAGGAGTAACAAACCCCACAATCGATTTAGAACAACCATAGTCCTCTAGTTTTTTCATCATTCCCGGTAATGCGGGCTCTGAAGAACATGTACCAAATGTTAAAAAGATCTCTTCCTTTATATATCGAAGGAAGCTAAATATGTTTTCTCCATAAAATTTTAAAATTAACCCCAAGATACATATAATAAAAAGGAACATGCTTAAATATACAGAACCAATTAGTTTACCCATTGCAAATAATGTACCTGCACCAAATTCTCCGATTGTGTACGCCATCGCCCCAAATGCAGCAAAGGGTGAAAACTTCATAATGATATTTACGACATTAAAAAATACTTGCATTAATTTTTCAAATAAATTTACTACAGGCTTGCCTACATCTCCCATCGATGACAATGCTAGTCCAAATAATACAGAAAAGAATAATACAGGTAACATTTCTCCACTTGCAAATGCCCCAACAGCATTATCAGGTATGATTCCAATAATAAAATCCATAAATCCTGCATGCTGAGATTCTTCTGCTCCCTGTGTGTACTTCGAAACATCAACTTCTCCTGCTGAACCAATATCAATCCCCTCGCCTGGTTTCACTACGTTGGCAACAAGAAGTCCTATGGCTAATGCGATAGTGGTTACGATTTCAAAATAAATAAGCGCTTTTCCACCAATGCGACCAATTTTTTTCACATTATCCATACCACTAATTCCAAGGACTACAGTAAAAAATACTACCGGAGCAATGACCATCTTAACCATTTTAATAAATATATCAGGTAAAACCTTTAATTCGATACCAAAATTAGGAAACAAAATTCCGACAATTATACCAGTGAAAATAGCAATTATCACCTGCATAGTAAGGTTTTTAGAAAATTTTTTCACGGTTAAGTTCATCTCCTTTGTAATCACTTGATCAATTTTTACGGTTAGCGCTTACATCTACTTAATGTCTAAAAATTAAAAGTTAGAAGTTCTTTTGAAAGATCTCACTATACCCAATGCCTGACATCCCTTTTATTGCAGGGTTCTAATGAAAGAAAAATTACTTTTACTGGGCGTTACACTTAACTTTCCTGCTCAAAGACTAGCTAGTTAGATAATTAAGAATCGTGTAACGAAGAATTAAGCAAAAGATTATATAGTACGCCCCCATTGCGGTATCCATCTATTCCCACCATTAGATCATTTTACGACATCGTTTTTAAATCTTTCTTCTTTAGAAGTATGTTCTTTTGTATCATGTATCCAATAAATGAGTAAAAAAATGTTCTTATATGGGTCCTTTTTCATCGCTATCCAAAGTATTACCTACTCTAGATTCATTAGGAAATGAAAAAACTAATGTTATCTCTTTGTTATCATATTAAAAGCGCTTTCAAAACACCTGCCACCTGTAAGAATTTTAAAGATGCCCCAAATTCTTTTAGGATTTAAGAATATTTGGTTCACTACCTTCTTCGATTAATCACTATTTTTTCATTTGGATCTTGGATCCATAATATGCATTAGAAAAACCCTATCTAAACTAATTTCCACAGTACCACCGCCTTCTTTATTTTACATTTATTTCCTTTTTAGGATACACTATCCAAATTATGTTTGTCTATATTTTTTATAAAATTCAATCTCATTATAATAATCTAAGCATAAAAACTAAGGATTAAAATTGAAAAGAAAAGATCCCTATAATTCAGGATTTATAAGAACTCTTACAATATAAAAAAAGTCCCTAACTATTTTTACATTTTAGGAAAGAATTTCTTTGCCAGAAGGGTTGATTGGCGTATATAATAACTTTAACCATAATTGGTTTTTAGATCCAATATCCATTAGTTGGTCCAAGATTTTTTAGTATGATGTTTAAAGTAAACTATGCTCTAGTTAAATATATGAGAAGGAGAATGATCAACGTGAATAAAGAAATACAGCTAAAATTAAGTGATACAGAATTAGAAACTATACCTTCCAAAGTATGTCGGATTTTAAGAGAAGCCATTTTACGTGGTGACTTTAAACCCGGACAAAGACTTATTCAAGATGAACTTGCCAACTCGATTGGTGTGAGTCGGATGCCAGTTCGTGAAGCCATAAAAAGACTTGAAGCTGAAGGATTGGTAACAGTAGAACCGCATCGTGGAGCTATTGTTAAATCGTTTAGCTTAAAAGATATAGAAGAAATTTATCATTTGCGCTGCATTTTTGAAAAAGAGGCAGTTGAAGAAAGCGTTAATCATATGACATCTGACGTAATGAGGAAACTAGAAAAGCTAGTAAAACAAATGGAGGAAACAAAGGATATCGAAACATTTGTTAAAATAAATATTCAATTCCATCATGAGTTAATCAGTTGTTGCCCTTGGGAACGTTTAATCTCATTCATCCAATCGTTATGGAGTGGATTTCCACAACAAACCCCTCATATGCTACCAGACCAAATTAAACTATCAATTAAAGAACATCAAGCTATATTAAAAGCAGTAAGAAACAAAGAGGCAAAAAAAGCCGGCGAACTTATTGAATCTCATATTGACCGTGCAGGAAAGAGTATTATTAACAACATAAAAATAAATAATCAAGAATAATGAACAAACGTAATAAGATGGTGCCTGAAACCAAAATCAAGAACCCCAAATCATGATTACGGTCATATACTGGGGTACCTGGCACCAAAATTATGAAGAGCTCCTCTCGAGGGTTTGTCCGGGGTATAATCGTACAACTCTATTAAATCTTATCAAATGGAAGATTTACAAAATAAAATATAAAAGGTTAGATCAATCAATTTCTTTTACAAAATATAAAAAAGCCCACTCCCCAATTGAACTAACTAAGGAATCGACTTTTTCACCAATATTCACCATGTATAATCACTGTATTACATGTTTTTCATAACAATAAGATGATCTTTCTTTTTCTAAAAAGTACATTTCCCCAACAAATTGATAATTAAATTTCCTGAATAGCGAATTAATTTTAGTGTTTATAGAATATGTATCTGTTTTTAAATAGTTAATGCCATTTTGAAGTGCTAATTCTTCTGCAAAATTCATTAATTTACGTCCAACACCGCTATTCCTACATTTTGGATTAACCGCCATTCTATGAATGACCATACATTTTTCATTAGATGACCATTTTACATCATTATATTCTTTTGGCTCTACATAATTAACACATATAAACCCTTTTAATGTATCATTTCCGCAGAGGAACAAAAAAAGAGGGTACCGTATACCCTAAATATAAGTTGGAATATACCATTGGTTATGAAAACGACCAAATGAGAATACTTAGCGGATCAGCAAAAAAGATGGAATAGGCCTCAGGAGCAATACGTGTTATAAATACAATTATTATATGTAAGAATTCACTAAAGGGCCATCCGATAAGTTGATTTTTCGTGATTTCATACCGGGCTTGTCCTTCATCTCCCTTAAGAACATTGTTTCCGATTTCATATCAAGCTTTAGTGTCCCTTATTTTAACTTTTCACAAAAAGTGCTCAAAAAAGCCCGTGAATGTGAAGGGAAAGCCATCATCTACGCTCGACGCAATGTTGAAGTAGAAGGTGCGTTCGATCTTATCATGGGCAATCAGTCATTCCGCAGGTTTTCTCTGCGGAATCTCGACAGTTTGAAGGTTCTGCTTCGTCCAAGGTTTTAATCGAATCTGCTGTTTGCCTAGGCTCTGTTATCGAAGGAAAAATGGTCAAAGAAATGGATTGGCCTCCCCGTTGTTTGCTAGTAAGCATTAAACGAGGCGCGGAAGAAATCATTCCCAAAGGAGATACAGTCATCTATCCCGGCGACTATTTGATTGTTCTTGCCAACGAGGATGAAGCTGCTGAAATACGGGAAGGCCTTTCCTCTGTATCAGAGGAATTTGTTGGTACCATCCAATAAAAGTGAGCGATGCTTATCATTTTGCTAGTACCAAGGTAGATACGAAAACGGCAATAGTTTGATTTTACTAAATGGTTATTGAAAAAAAGAACTTCCCGATTGATCATAGGTTCAAGGTTTTTTTGAATTCCAATCTCCATCTGTTTTTATATTTTAATAAGAATCAACACGATTATGGAGGTGAATTGTCATAACCATTTCCTCCCCCATTAATTTCCTCTTTTATGAAGGATGTCTTGAATGATTTCGATATGTACGGCAGACCATGATTTTTCATAAAAATGGAGAGTGACGGTTATCACAAGTATTAACATATAGCTTAAAACAAAAATAACCCAGAGGAACCCTTCATCTTTAAAAAGAAACTGTTGAATTTTATTTGAAAACAATAGCAATAACCAAGGTACAGCTGAAACAAAAATAGGAATGATCCCAGAACCGTTTTTTTCCTTTATCATCCGATAATAAATGTTTTTTAAAATATCGCTCTCCAATTTTTCATAAAATGATTGGATGTCACTTATTTCAGATAGTTTTTTATTATGTGTAAAAGCGTTATCTGATTGTTCAGATTCCCTCAGCTTAAGATATAACTTATGGGCATCCCCACGAAATGATAACAATCTTCATTCCCTCCCTTACACAAGATAGGCCACTCCTTTGATGATGGAAATAATAATCTTCACAATCGCTGCGGTAAGGGCTGATTAATTCCCGTGTTTAAATAAACTTAGTGTTTGTTCCAAATTTTAGTCCTCAGCATTTTTAATTCTTCTTTTTAGTATTTATCGCTTTTTAACGAATTATTATCTACATATTATTTTGAGCAAATAAATATGATATGTTTTCATCGTTTGTTCATGTAGTCAGAAGTCATCGGATCGTTCCATAAAGGATAAACAAAACCTGTAGATTTTTTTCTACAGGTTTTTTCATTCATATTGAAACATAAATAAGTCAAGCGTGACAGGACTCGAACCTGCAAAATACTAATTCCCTGTGAATTAGTTGCTCTGCCCATTGAGCTACACGCTTGATAAAAATGAAATCTTTGTGTTTGTAATCTTACTTTGTACAATAATTCGTGATCTTATTCATATTACTTTTCAAATCCTAGCTTGTCGGAATTAAACTTTCCATTGATAGGACTTTATCAAGAAGGCTTACAATGACTGTTATTGCACCGACTACCTTGCCTGCAAGAGTACTATTTCTTGTCGTACGTTTCCAGACATAAACTGATCAAATTCATTTTATACTTCAACTGTAATCGGCACATCTAAATAACAAACAAAATGATCAATTTCCAAAACAAATGATGGATTGATCGCTATGGCCGTTTCTTGTTCGGTTAATTTCAGCAATTCTTCGGTAGAAAAATGAACAATGCCAAGGCCAATTTCTTTATCAAGCGTATCAAGAATACGAATAACTGCTCCTTTTTCAAATTGGCCAGTTATTTGGTGTATTCCAGTTGGTAATGAAATTTGCTGATTCTCGACAAGACGTTGAATCTCCTTTGGATAAATGATAATTTCACCTTCAGGATCTGAATTAAAGGCAATCCATTTTTCCTTTTGATTTAAATGAACTAATGGAGCTTCTGGTTTAAAGTAAGTACCTCTTGCTTTTCCAAAAACGGCATCAACGATAATATTCTTTTTAGTCGCATTTCCTAAAAAAGTAGTAATTCCAGAAGCCATAGCGATTTTAACAGCATCAATCTTTGACTTCATACCACCTGTCCCTACAGAACTTCCCGCATCACCTGCTGCTGCCTCAATTTCAGGAGTAATCTCATTAACGGATTCTATTAGCATGGCGTTCTTGTTTTTGATTGGATCAGCACTATACAATCCATCTATATCCGATAAAATAATTAACTGGTTAGCATCCACTAATCCAGCTACCTTTGCCGAAAGAGTATCATTGTTACCAAATTTTAAACGATCCACTGTAACCGTATCGTTCTCATTAACAATCGGGATAATACCTCTATCTAATAATACGTTTAACGTATTTCGAACATTTTTATAGCGATTTTCATCTAAAAGGTCACTTCTAGTAATTAATATTTGTGAAGCGATATAGCCATGCGATAAAAAAAGCTTCGTATACGATTCCATTAATAATCCCTGACCTATTGACGCAGCAGCCTGCTTTTCCGGTAATGTATTGGGGCGTTCTAAACAACCCAGTTTTCGATATCCTGCCGCAACAGCACCCGATGAAACGAGCAGTACATCATGCCCAGCATCTTTTAAATAAACAATTTCATCTACTAATTTTTCGAGCTTTTTCAGGCTGATTTCACCGTGACGACTAGTTAACGAGCTACTACCTATTTTAATTGTTACCCTCTGTAACGTCGTATCCATCTGATCACTCCTATGCCGTTTATATTGTGTCATATTCATGCTAAATTCGAAGAAATAAAGCTACTTTTATAAGCGGATTAATTAAACCGCATAATATGATTTGACCTTACAGATTTAGCGAAAAGAAAGCCCATTACGGTGCGGTGGCACCCCCTTTAGGGATGGGATGAATGTTCGCTCAAATGCGGTGTGTAGATAAATGTCGAAGATATGTTCTACACATCAAGCATTTGAAATGGTACAATTTTCTTATATAGGATGTTCCTTGAAAACTGAACATAAGTGGTTGTGATAGGAAAAACGTCTGTCACGTAAAATGTTCAACGTTCTGCCGACTAACACTCTTCATAGAAAGAGTGCGGCATCGTACCCCTATAAAAGTATCGCCGATTGAACGGCGTAGTTGGCACCGACCTTGCCCTCTTGAAAGACTGTTTTTCTATCAAGAGTTGCTCACCCAAGTCTCGCCTCTGCCCCTTCTTATAGAAGATGGTAAGTGGGATATTTGTGAGAAAGAACCCCATTGGCTTCAGCCGTGGGAGTGGTCAGGATACTAGTCCTTAATTTAATTTAATTTTTTCTTTTATTGATCTTCCTAAGTTTTAGCTGAAAATTCCTCTAATTGTACGCTAATTTCTTTAGATCGATCAGTTGCTTTCTTTATTGCCTCTGAAATAGCAACCCCACCACCATATTGGTCTAGTGCTGCTAGCCCTGCCGCTGTCGTGCCGTTCGGTGATGTAACGTTTTCTCTTAGAGTACTCGGTGTTTCACTTTGGTCTTTTATCATTCTTGCTGCTCCCACTATGGTTTGGGCGATGATTTGGCGTACTAATTCTTCTGTTAATCCACCTTTTATGCCCTCTTTTTCCATATGTTCCATTAAATAATAAACGTATGCCGGTCCACTGCCAGCAATACCTGTAAAAATGTCCATTTTCTCTTCAGGTATAACATACACCTCTCCTATACATTCAAGTAATTCTTTTATAAGGGTCATGTTTTGTTTGGAAGCATATTGTCCAGACGAAATGGCAGTAGCGGATTCACCGATCATACTAGAAGTATTCGGCATAACTCGAATCACCTGTTGTCCTAATGGTAGATTTCGTTCGATAAATGAGGTCGTAATGCCTGCTAAAACAGACAGAACTACTTGATTGGATTGAAGCGAATCTCGAATGGATTGTAATGCTGTTTTTGCATCTTTTGGTTTCATTGCGAGGACAATTATATCGAAGTTTTCGATGTGTAAGTTTTCTCTATTTACCCCGTTAATTCCATACTCTTTTTCAAGTTGTAGCAGTCGTTCTTTGTTACTGTGATTAGACACAACTATTTGATTATTGCGAATTTTATCAGCACTTAAAATTCCTGAAATCATTGCTTCCGCCATCGAACCAGCCCCTATAAACCCAATAGTCTTATTCTCTAACATGCAACCTCTCCCAGTGTTCGTATTTTGTTCTTATTTTTATTCTTCCTTATACTACCATATATAAGATTATTATCAAGGAATAGCAGGAAAGTGAGGTGTATTTGACTCAATTAGTGAGCATATGAGAATACATTTAGGGTTAATTTAATTAAATCAGCTCTCAAGGCGAAATATCAGCGCTCAGCAGGAAATTTGGCTGTTTATCCTTTGAGAAAATGATGGAAGTAATGGTCTTAAAGCGAACAGTGCCTGGCACTGTTCGCTAGAAGTATTGGCCATAATATTCGGTTCATCAGATTTGGTGCCTGTCCCCTACCACTCTACAACGTTAAAGTATTAGGTGACAGGCCCTACAATTCAAAATCTTATCAACTTCTATTTAGTTTCATTTCTCTGTATGACACCATTGATAGATAAACGTTAAAATAACCTTCGTATACTGCACTAATTGTTCAATGGACACTTGTTCATTAACCGAATGCGCATGATGTAGATGTCCCGGACCATAAATGGCTGCTGGAATATTAGCAGCACCAAACCAACCTCCATCCGTTACAGTTGGTGAAACATCGACGATCGCTGCTTCTTTTAGAATCTTTTCATGTGAATTTATTAACGTACGTACAGCTGGGTGACCAGCATCTACTTCTAAAGAAGGAAAGATTTCACCACGATCTTCAATCATGGACGAACCACCCCATTCAAAAATAGGAGGGTTTTCTCTTAACCATGGATCGGACTGTGCAACAGCTTGAATATGTTGCTCAATTTCTTTCGATACCTGCTCATGCGTTTCATTCGGATAAAAGTGCACCGTAATCCATAAACGACATTCATCCGCTATAAAAGCAGCATGTCTTCCCCCTTCGATGACCGCAGGATTAATCGTATTTGTTCCTGGAGGGGATCCAGGATAACTTTTCATAACAGCCCAATGTCTTTCAAGCTCTTGCAAGCCTTGAATAATTTTGGCCATTTTTTCAATAGCGCTGGCACCAAATAGCCTTCCACCCGCATGGATCATCTCTCTCCTTGTACCATCGTGGAAGGTTTTTTTACTTTTCACGGTAATCCAGCCAGTAATGACCCCACCTTGACCTTGAATATGTAAATCACTTGTATCCACAACAACGGCAAAATCTGCTGTATACCCCCGCTTGCAGCATTCTAACGTTCCTGCTTCCCCTACTTCCTCACCAATAACCGATTGAAATAGTAAATCACCTGGTAGTTGGATACCTGATTCATGCAGTAACTGAATAGCAAATAAAGCTCCTGCAAGTCCACCTTTCATATCAGCCGTGCCTCTTCCAATGACGGCACCATCTTGAATAATTGGGGTAAATGGATCTGTTATCCACTCTTCATCTTCATTGATCTCCGCCACATCCATATGGCCATTGATAATTAAACTTTTATAATGTTCAGAATCACTGCCCTTAAGGACTCCAACAACATTGGGGTCTCCCGGATACACATCCCATTTATCTATCTTAAATTCTTTTTCTGCTAAAAATGAAGCAATAAAATCTTGTGCTTCTTCTGTATTACGCGCAGGTGGAGCCGGTGTTTTATATTGAATCAAATGTTTCAACAATTGGATGAGATCCTCCTGACGATCACCAACCTGGTTTATCAATCGCTGTAATTGCTCTTCCATTTACAATCCCCCTAAAATAAATAAAACCACTTCTCTCAATGAAAGAAGTGGTTATCACATAGTTATCTTTATACCTATTATGTATAAAGATAACTATGTACCACTTTCCTTCGCTAGCATTATCTAGTGCAGGTTCAAGGGTTAAGGACAAATGCCTCTCTCAGCTTATACAGCACCCCTAGTGTTACTCTTATATATTTCTATACCCTTATAGTTGCATAATTTGAAATTCAAATCAAATCAAGCTGATTTTCTTCTAAACTACTAAAAACAAATATGGCGGAATAAACACAATAATAAATGCAGGATTCAATTTACTTATTATGAAATCATGAATTTTTTGAAATATTAAATAAGACCGGCATCTTCATGCGGGCCTTAAAGTATTTTTCATCTACATAGTAGTTAGTATTTCCTGCATTTTCTGTCTGACAAGCGGGTAAAAATTATTTTTTGCATCCATAGTGCTATTCCCACCGAAAAATCCAGTACCTGGGCATGTTTTAACAGCATGTCCTTTACTGTTATCTAACACTCTTTCCCCAGTATTCATATCCCACCAATGATGATATTGGATACTGTCAATGGAAGGAGTTAATCCAAATTTGATAGAAAGTAAAGCAGCAACCGTTATGATGGTTTCTCTTTGTTGGGCAGTCATTTGGTCATATCCAACATCAAAGTTCCCAAGATTTTCAATCGCTACTGCATTTGCTTCAATGGATGGCATGACAGATTTATTTAATAGTCCAAACGAACCCTGAGGAGGTGTGTTAAACGGTCTACCCACTACCACTTTTCCATCGGGGAATGTTGTTACTTGTTGACTTATATCTGACCAACCCATCTCCTGTACATGTAAATCCTTCATTTTATACATCCATGAAAAATGATTAGAACCGTTAAAGTCCTTGTATGACGGCCACCATGTATGATGTTCCTGGAAATACGTTATTTTCCTTGTGATTTTTTGGTTAAATAACCAATCCCTAAATTGATCCCTCGTCATTAAGACAAACTGTCCATTCATCGTTAGCTTTGTGGGAATAATCTTTAACTTTTGCCCCACTGAGATGGTATTAGAGGTAAGACCATTTGCCGTTTTAATTAATGGAACCGACGAATTAAAGGATTGTGAGAGTTTCCATATTGTATCACCTGCTATAACTTCATACATTATGGGAACCCGCAGTTTCTGACCAACTATAAGAGATTCAGGTTGTTGTAATCCATTGATCAACTTGAGGTCATTTACTGTGGTTCCATAGATACGGGCAACTTTCCATAACGTATCTCCTGGCTTTACTTCATAAGTATTCCTAGGATTATTAGCTGCATAGGCAGGTAAACAATTTAGGAGCATCATTAAAATCAAACTTAAAATAATTATACCTTTTTTACTCATTCTTACATTCCTTTCTTAAAAATCATCCTCCTTTATTGTTTGGAAAAAGAAAACAGAATATCCTTTTCCGTTCATTCCAAATTTTAGATATTGGTTTTCTCCTGTATTTGTTCTATTAATAGTAAATAGACCTGAATCAAACCGTTCCTTTTTTATTTGTATATTGCTAAATTCCTTTTGTTGAAAAATTCCTATTAGTAATTGCTGATCCTATTAATGCATCCTTCGTACAAATTTCTTTTTATTTTTAAAGGATTAAGTTTCCGATTATATAATCCCTTTCCAGAGTATATAGTGTGAAGGAGAATGCGGTGATATTGAAGTCATCGACAATATCGGTTATCAAGACGGATGGTTTTTGTGTGATTCTTGTGCACAGTCCTACTATCCTGGATTCTTTTCAAAGGAAGAACTTCTCCAAGAAATTCAACTTGTTGATGAAAAGATCGAACTCCAATAGCCATTAAAAAAATTCAACTGGCATTTTTATATCCGAAAAATCAAAAGATCCTGCCGCTATTATGATATAGATTAGCCTGAGTGGATTAATCTAAACTATCATTTTTGAAGGGGCCAGGTTTATTGTCCCAGTATAGAAACAGAAGGAGACCATCACCATATGGTCCAAACCGCGCTACACATCAAAAATTCAAAAAGGACGAGGTGCCTGTCTCCCTTGTCCCTTTACTCAATCGGTTTTAACTTTGCTTCAATTTCTGCACGCTTAGTTTCTAAAAATGGTGGTAAATCTAGTTTCTTTCCAAGGTCTTCAATGGATGCATCTGCAGTAAAGCCAGGTCCATCAGTAGCTAGCTCAAACATTATGCCATTTTCTTCTTTAAAATATAAACTTTCAAAATAGTAACGATCGGTCATTTTTATGATGTCAAAGCCAAAATCGCTAATGCGCTTTTCCCATAATCGTAATTCTTCTCCATCATTCACACGAATTGCTAAGTGATGAACGCTCCCTCTTCCAGGCTTTTCTTTCGGTCCATCCTGTTCGACGATTATGATTTCTCCAAATGATTGTCCTTTAACTGACTGATAAATGGCTTCTTTATCGGTACGTGAAGCAAGCGTAAACCCAAATATATTTTCTAAAGTTTTTGATAAGCTATCTAAAGATTGCACAGTCATTTCAACGGCACCCATCCCCAGAATACGATGCTGTTCTTCAACATTTGAATCTTTCCATTCACTCCAAAAATCAGGAACAGCTTCTCCATTATTATTTAATAACACTAAACGCAATCCATCATGATCTTCAAAATGAAGTGCATGTCGCCCTGCATATGTTGTAATTTCTCCATGCTGTATGCCAAATGTAGTAAAACGTTCCTTCCAGTAAATAAGACTGTCATATGAAGGTACTAATAATCCAATTCTCGTAATGGCATTGGTTCCTCTATGTGTTCGACCTGCAGCCGGAATTTCAAAAAATGTTAGTCCTGTTCCCGGACTTCCTATTAAGTCGCCATAAAATAAATGATACATGGATGGATCATCCTGATTGACAGACACTTTTACTCTTCGTAAACCAAGAACATTCTGATAAAATTCGTTATTTTCTTTGATATTTTTAGTAATCATAGAAATATGATGATGTCCTGCGATTTTTTCCAATTGTCATCACCTAGCTTTATAAATTTTCATTGTTATAACTTCTGAAACATCTTTCATTTGCTTATAACAATTTCCTCAAACATTATATTCATTCCCAAAAGAGGCGTTATTAATAAATCTACACATACGGTTGAATCGAAGAAAACAACGACCTGAAAATCATGGGGCCAAAAGTAATGATTTACTTACGCTTCATTTTGCTTTCCCTTTCCAGTTCATTTAATATGATTCCTTATTCATTCCATTGTTTTAAAATTTGTTTTTCAGCTAATGTATTGATGATTTCATTCGACATTCCTTTTTCAGCAATTACATTAGTTTGGTATCTTTTTCCATTTAATTCAACTGTTACTGTCACTTGGCACATAATTTTCTCCTTTCTACCCTTATTAAATATTTGCTTCGTATTCTTATTTGCTATTAATTTATAATTCTTTAATTCGAGATTTTTTCAAAAAAATTATTAATAATTACCACTCTAACGCTATTTTACAGATTTAATCCTACGATAATCCTTATCTTTTGCCAATCATGCAAAGTTGCTTTCCATCCATTTCTAAACCAGCCCAAAGTAATTGTAAAATTTTTTTCATATCTGTTATCCCCTTGTTCTCTCATCACTTAATTGGCTATTCGTTGAATTTCGTAATGCTGTAAAGTACGAACTTCACGAGGCAGGAATCTACGAATCTCTTCTTCGTTATATCCCACTTGTAACCTTTTTTCATCCAGTATTAACGGTCTTCGTAATAATCCTGGATGCTCCCTGATTGTTTGATATAATTCTTGTGTTGAAAGATTATCCATATTTATATTGATTTCTTGAAATGTTTTTGTTTTTTCTGAAATAATTTCATCTGTTCCATCTTCGGTCATACGAAGAATTCCCTTAATCTCCTCAATCGTCAAAGGATCATTAAATATATTTTTTTCTACATAAGCAATTTCTTGTTTCTCAAACCAAGCTTTAGCTTTGCGACATGAAGTACAACTTGGTGATGTATAAATGGTAACCATGTTTAATATTCACGCTCCCTAATTAAGGAATTAAATATATTTTTTTTTGCAAACGCCCCAAAAGTTCGATGTCTCTCATTTATTATACCATAAACTTTGAACTAAAATTTATTGAATTATAATATATTTAATTCGAGATAATAATATAAAAAAATTATATGAATTGTCAATGTTAATAAATTCATCTTTTTATTTTTTGAAAAATTATCTAATCGACGGTTGCTCAATGAATGCATTCACATCCAACGTTTTTTCAACTCGGCCATTCTGGATCGTTAAGGTCTGTTCTCAAGGTACACGGGGACAGGTTTATTGTCCCAGTATAGAAATAGAGGAAGACATTCACCATACGGTCCAAACCGCACTACTGGGACGAGGTTCACTGTCCCCTTGTCCCTTTTCCCCTTATCCCTTTTCGTTGAATAACAAAAAAGCCAGCCCTCTTGTATTATAATCCACTTGTTGAAAGAAACGCCTATTCTTCCATGAAAAGTCGTGCGTAGTATTCCGTTTCTTCATCTAATTTGTTGTCTTTTCTTAATTCCTCAATAGGATCTTTTCGGTCATCTGCAATCACTTGAAAACTTCCTGAAACATTTGGTGTTTTCCCTTTGTTTTTATCCATGCTTTCACTCCTACATTTCATCTTATTAATATTAAGGTATCCATTTCCTTTTTCATTTTTTGTTTAATTTATAATTTTATTCGAATCGCTCATAATATAATTGTAAAATAATAAATTGAGGAGGGATTGTATGCGACAGGATCAACAAGCAATAGAGAATTTGCGTTCTATAATGAAACCGGAATTTTCCGGAACTGACACACAAAAAGTAAAACAAGAAATTCAAAAAGATGTAAGCGAAGGACAAGGTGCAATAACTTCCCGAGAGGCAGGCGCAATGCGCGATTAACAAACCACTCTGAGTGGTTTGTTTTTCTTTTACTTCAATTTTATTAGTACCATTAACACTAGTGAATATGGAAAAAAATTTTTTCCCACCTGCCTCTTTACTTTGAAAATATCTAATTGCTCTATCCTTACATTCAGGATTTTCTTTTAAGGAAATGAGTTTCATTTTCTTTAACTTTTTTTCAGGTAATTAAAACTCCTGTTTGATAACTACTTCGACATTCATTATTATTTATTCAACTATCCATCAAAATCCAAATCGTAGAGAGTCCTAAAAAATATGCTGTGTTAAACATGGCTGAAGATTTTCGCTTCAGGCTCTTCGCTTTTCGCGGGCGGTGCTGGGAGTCTCCTCGTCTCTTCGCTCCTGCGTGGTTCTCCCCTGCTCCGTATTCCCGCAAGAGTCTCTTCGCACCTTCCACTCCAATCAAAAGAGCTATAAAATCAACATCAACCTTTAACACAGCAAAAAAACAAAGGGCGATTGTGTTTATGCTCTGAATCTTAGGGCTATATGCTATAATTTAGAGGGTAAAATATAAATAGAGGTGACATTCTTGGCAATACATGTTGTACTATATCAACCAGAAATTCCAGCAAATACTGCAATGATTGCACGTACTTGTGCCGCAACGGATACAGCCTTACATTTAATCCGACCACTTGGCTTTTCAACAGATGATAAAATGATAAAAAAAGCAGGTTTAGATTACTGGCAGTTTGTAAACATAACGTATTATGATTCATTAGATGACTTTTTTTCAAAAAATCAAGGCGAATTTTACTATATTGAGACGTTTGGTGAAAAACCACATTCATCGTTTGATTTTGGTGATGTATCAAAGGAACATTATTTTTTATTTGGAAAAGAAACAACGGGTTTACCAAAAGACTTACTAGTTAAAAATAAAGATCACTTTTTGAGAATACCAATGAATAATGATCATGTTCGTTCACTGAACCTTTCGAATACAGCTGCTATATTGGTGTATGAGGCTTTGCGCCAGCAAGGATATCCCAATTTAAAATAAAAAATCTTCCGTCTTGGAAGATTTTTTGTTTGAATTTTTACAGAACTCTTCTTTTTAATGTGTAGAAAGAACCCAATATTTTTTCAAAAATTCAGGACGGTTTGTTTCTTCTCATCCTTTTATCAACTACAACGAAAATCTGATGTTGTTGTACTAAGGCGCAAATAGTTTAAGTACATTTTGATCAAACATTATTTCAAAGCAACAGCTTAATCTCCTTCTTTTACTTTACGTTTATTTAAGGATTGAACAGGTCGATGGTTATCAGGGAAAATTTTGCGGAATTTATCGATTTGTTCTCTAGACATTTCAATAGGATCCTCCAATACAACCCATTTAACAGCTTCTGAACATGGAGGAGTTGTTAAAGAACCATTATATTGAAACGAATCTTTATCTTTCGGCAATAAGCTCATTAAGTCGATGGGCTCTGTCAATTTAACATCTTCCGTTGTCTCTTCTGTAGGAATGACGTTCCAAGCCTTTTCTAGATAAGGATTTGACGCTCCCTCTTTAATCATTAAGCCAAGAACTGCAAATTGGTTATTAACATCCTTATGTACAAAATGTAATTCCATGTCAAAATTCTGCCCATTAAATTGGTGTTCACTTGGTGTATGGAAATGGAATTGTGCTAACTTATATTCCTTATTGTCAATGACAAAAGAGTTATCCAGGGTTGAAGGGTTGCCCTGAATCGTATGTCCGTTGTTACTCAAGGAGAACCCAGTAAGTTTATAGTTAATACCCAGATCTGCAATTTTTTTATCTTCTATAACCTGTGAAGTTTCGATGTTGATAGGGGACTGTTCCTTCCCGTTTGTACATAATGCAAAATCAGAATTTATGTCGCCCCAATGTTCTGGTCCTGTTTCCCCTTCGTAAGACCAATGGGCTGTATGTACTTCATTTGACTTTTTCTCTTCTTTTGCAATAGCTTTCTTTCCAGCATCATTTTTAGCCACATCGGGTGAAGTAGAAGAACAAGCTACTAAGAACAAAACGAAAAAAGACATTAAAAGTGAATAAAATATTTGTTTTACTAGCATAATTTTAACCTCTTGTATTCTGATTGATATTATAAATGTATGTTAACCTCGATTATAGAATTTTAGTCGTTGTTCTCTCTCATTTATTTGTTATAGTTTGATTCAGTCTACTATACTGTTCAAACTCAATTTGCACCCGTTAACACAATAAGAAAGTTTGGCTTCTTCTATTCCTCCTTAACCTCAATCATAATTGGCTTTAAAGTAATCTTGCTTTTTTCAAGTTCAATAATCCGTTCACTCATATCACTTTTAATATATTCTTCGTTACCTATTCCTGCTATCAGTTCACCATTAACTTCAAGTGTGGTTGTTCTTGCTTTAAGGCTATGTTTTCCAACCTCTGATACTTTAAACTCATCTTCAACCTTCATTATTTGTCCTGTCTCTAACTGGGTTGTGTATCCCATATCCCTATAACTACGATTTTCATTACTACCAGTAAAAGAAAAGCGAATAATGGGTCCACCATGAAATAACTTAATCGTCTCATCACCTACATATTTTAGCGTTCCCTTAACTTTAAGTGTTTGACCATTCTCAATAACAGTAGGTGTTGTTACTTCAAGAATAAAATTTGATGCTTCTACTTCCTCAGTTACTAACTGTTGGTCCCTCATTTCGTTGTTACAACCAACTAGAAAAACAAATAGAGATAAACAAAATATTAAACGTAGATACATTTCTCCGCCCCTTCCACCTCTTTAATAATTAGAAGCCGGTTTACCCTATTTAAAACTATTCTCCTATATATCAAAAAATTGAGTTATTTCGCTACCTTGTTTTTGTATATCTTCAGGATCTGTTGTTAATTGCCAACCATAAGTTTTATAATTCCCCCAATTTCCACTGCTAACTGGATCTAAATCAAATTGTTCTTGAATAGCAGTAAATCCATCTGCATAATCAATAAGTGCTTGATTGAAAGCTCGATAAATATTAAACATCGAAGCATTTTCTAATAGAAGTCCGTAATCTGAATCTTGATAAAAAACATAACAATTATTTTTCGTCTGATTATTAAATGTGGCTTTAGCTTTTTCTCCCTCCAAACAATCCTTCTTCTTATAACTAAACAAGTGCCATAAATACCCACAATAACCACTAGTATCAAATAGGTAAATTGATTTCTTATCTTTATCACTTAAATGATTAGCAAAATTATTCTCCCATTGCTTTCGTAAATAGGTTCCCCATTTTGGAACTTCAGTTATCTTTATTTTTTTGGCTTTAAGTCTATCATATATGTCATTCATTTTTGCCCTCCCTAAATTCTTCACTATCTTTCTTTCAAAATATTATCCATTTGTTTATATGCCTTTTGCTTACACTCTGAAACACTTTAGTTTAAGTATAATCTTTCACAAACTTACTACATAAAACAAAGCAAAACCAAACAAAAATAGTTTACACAGAGAAAAAAGTGAAGGGACTGTACTTGAAGAAACAACTCTAAAATTTCCCATCCCTGTTGACCCTATTGTTTTTTTAAAACTGCCCCTTTCCCTAGGGACAATATTTTAATAAAATGACTATATTCACCTACTGATAAAGAGTTCTATGGAAGCTATGAAAGCGAGGCAAATTCTAATTGAATCGAAAAATTATTAATTTAGCTGTTGGAAAACCGAAGGAATATAATTGGAACAGTAAAACTGAGCTTTCCGCAATAGGAAAATCGTTTGTACAAGCTGTTGAGTTGAAAAAATCTGGCTTTGTTGGTGATGATGTTGCAAACCACAAGTTTCACGGGGGACCAGACCGTGCAGTATGTTTGTATCCTTTTGAGCATTACTCTTATTGGGAAGAAGTATTTCAAAAAAAGCTTATTCTACCTGCTTTTGGAGAAAATATTACAGCAACAGGGATGTTGGAAGAACAGGTTTGTATAGGCGATATATTTAAAATAGGGGATACTATTCTTCAAGTAACCCAAGGAAGGGTACCTTGTGCAACTATCTCCAAGTATAATCAGGAAAAACAATTGTTAAAGAAAGTGGTTGAAACGACTCTAACTGGTTACTTTTTTCGAGTATTGGAAGAAGGGACCATAATGTGCGATTCGGAAATATATCTTGTGGATAAAGACTCACAAGAAATATCCGTTTCTTTTGCTACACAAATTCTTTTTCATCAACAACAAGATAAAACATCAATTGAAAAAATATTGACGGTTGATGCTCTTGCAGAGGACTGGAGAAATAGATTTTTAAAATTGTTATGATTCTTTTCAAAAATTGTAGGTACACAAAAAACCTAGCCTAAAAGCTAGGTTTTTTGTGTACCCTTGTTCAATTATCCTGCCAGTTAGTGAAAAAGCGTCTCCACTTATTGTAGAAACGCACCCGTTACTTTAAGTACACCGCTTCACAATCTTCCTTACTTATATCTACTTAATATTTCTTCTGGAATATGACAATAATCATTTGGACATCTAGTTAACCTATCTTGATGTTCTTCTGCACTTCTCACATAGTTTGTAAGAGGTAATACTTCAACAGCTATAAGGTCATAATCATTTCTCTCACCAAGAAATGCCTTCGCTTCTTTTAAGTGTTCTTGCCTTTCACTATATACTCCTGTTCTGTATTTCTCGCCAACATCCTGTCCTTGTTTATTCAAACTGTATGGATCAATGATTTCAAAAAAATAGCCCATTAATTCCCTGATTGTTACAACCGTCGGATCAAATCCTGTTTTTACACATTCGGCGTACCCATCATAATCACCCTCAAGTGTGTGACTTGTTCCATTAGCTCTTCCTGCTTCTGTAAACTTAACTCCAGGTAAAGTTTTTATAAAAGCTTGTACTCCCCATAAACATCCACCTGCAAAATATACAACTTCCATATTGTTCTCCCCCTTATACAGCAAAATAGCCCAACAATCCAAGAATGGAGCCCAGTTCTTATTCCAGTATCGCAGATAGTTTAAGAAGAAATCTTTAAAGTTGGAGATCTAAATCATTTAAAGTCCCTTTCAATATTTATCTGATTTTCTCCGCCAACTCTAAAATAATTCCCTCTGGACCACGGACGTAGCATAGCTTATAACTTTCTTCATATTGCTGTATCTCACTAAAGATTTCCGTGCCCTTCTTTTTCAACTTTGAAACAATAGCTTCAATATCTTCAACAGCAAAACAAATATGTCGGATACCCAGCGTATTTGCAAAAGGTTGCTGAATATCTTTTTCATCTGACGGCGTATAAAACTTGACTAGCTCTATCCATGCCTGACCATCTGGCATCCCCAATCCTACACATGCCGTTTTAACATCATTAAGCCCAACTATTCTGTCCAATTGTTCTCCATCCAATTCCCATTCCGCTTGCACTTCAAGTCCTAAATCAAGAAAAAACGCTTTAGCCTCTGAAAGATCATTTACGTTTATACTCACATGATCTATTCTATTGATCTTCATATCTCATACCTCCTATGTTCCTGTTATTTTCAATACCTGTGTTCGTGTAAGGTTTGTTTGAAATTCTAATTCGCTTAAAACAGGAAAATATCCTTCTTCAACAACCTCCCTTATTGATGTAAAGCACGTATTCCCTGACTTTCTTTGAGTGTGGGGTGTTGAGAAAGTATCTTGCTGAAAAGATCGAGACTTATCTTTTTATTCAGCTACCTAAGCCAAGTGAGTATCCAAATGTTTTAAAAATTTCTGCTGGAGATTACTGGTGTATCCAAAATAACGGCTGGTCTATTGATTCTGCTACTGAAATTTTTAGTGAGGAATGGATATCTGATGACGAGTTTTTTGTCACCGAATCTGAAATTTATGGGAATAATAAACTCTATCATCAATTGAAAAAAGAACTTCGAATAAGAAAAACATAGGGAGATTTTAGTCTTCCTATGTTTTCATTCATATTATTTATCTGTTTGTTTTTGCTTCTTTTTCAAATACTCCGCACGTATTTTTTCAAGTTGCTGCTTTTTATCAAATTTGGCAGGCCTCTGTTTTTCATGAAACTTTGTCACAGCTACCTGACCTTTGGAATCCAATTGATATTTTCCCACTTTGTTCACCTACTTTTCTTGTCTTTAAAGAGAATCTATTCAACAAATATAATATACCTTATTTTACTGAAGTAAACCTTATTACTTTATTAGTGTACTGCTAACCTTGCATATATCAGTAAAAACATTAAAAACTTAGTAAAATAATTCATCGCCAAATGGTATTCATTTCATTGCTATAATCAAAATAAAATGCCTTGACACTCTGCATAAGCCCTCAATAATTCTATTTCTTGTTTGTTCAGCTCTCTTCTAAAGGTCCAATTGTTCGGTAAATAAGGTTTAAAATATTAAAACAATCTAAGTCTACTCCATCTTTTAAATGGTTCTTAATGCTAATAACCATTACGTTCTCGATGAATAGTTAACCAAAACAAGATAGAAGCTGCCCTCTATCTCGTTTTAGTTTACATATATGTAGAGTTTTGAACTAACCTTTTGCAAGATATGCTGGATCTAAGTCAATTTTCTTATTTATGCGAAGGGTTGTGACGCGCTTCTCTCCATACAATATTGGAAAGAAGGGTTTGGTTATGGAAACAAAAGCTAAACATGTTAGAAAAAACCCTCATTAGAACATCCATTTCTTGTTCTGGCGAGGGTTTTTCTTAAGCCGCATCCGAGCGATCTGGCTGCACAAGCGCATATTTTTCCCATGCTCGACTCTTCCAACGGAAAAATACAATAACTGCTCTCGTCCATTCATCTACTGCAATCGCAAGCCATATTCCAACTAATCCTAGATTCAAATGAAAAACAAAAAGATAGCCAAGCGGCAAGCTCATACCAATCATCGAAATTAAACCAATGTACACGGGATATTTTGCGTCTCCAGATGCTCGTAAAGAATTTATGATTACAATATTTAGAGTACGCCCTGTTTCCAACAGAATACTTAGAAGCAGAACACTTGCACCCAATCGAATAATCTCCGGATCATCCGAAAATAAGCTCATTAATTGTTCACGAAACAAGATAACTAGTGCCACCATAACAAGTGTAGCTGCACTTGCCCATTTCGCACTTTTCCATACTTGATGATAGGCTTCGTCCTGCCGATTTCCACCGACTAATTGACCAACAATAATAGAAGTCCCCATGCCAATCGCCATCGCAAACAAATAGATGAACATCGAGATATTAACCGCATACTGTCTGGCAGCTAACGAACTAGCACCCAAATAGGTTGCATAAAATAAAAATACAAGCTGGCAGCTTTGATACATAACTTGTTCAAGAGCAGATGGCACGCCAATTTTTAAAATCTTACGAATATAGTCCCAAGATAACGAAACATAATATTGGAGCTTCACACGTACTTCCATGATTCGATAAAAAAGCATGAAAAACACAAATAAAGCAAGGAATCTACTAACAACAGAAGAAATAGCTGCTCCTTGAACACCCCATTCAGGAAAGCCAAATTTCCCGAATATGAGCACATAGTTACCAATGATATGAAAAATATTCATTCCAAGCGACACAAACATCACTTGTTTTGTAAAGCCATGCACCCGAATAATTGCTGCTAATGAGTTAATGACAGCTTGGAGAAAAATCGCTCCTCCAACAATTTTCAGGTAACTCTCAGCATACATCAAAATATCCCCAGACAAATGTAATGAACGCATCATACTTCCGCTGAAGAACATGAAAAGAAAACTAAGACATAAGCCTACAAGTAAGTTCAGAACAACTGCTAATGCTGAAATTTTTGCCACGTCCTGCATTCGGCGCGATCCGATATATTGAGCAACAACAATAGCTGCACCGTTTCCAATAACCTCCAAAATTAGAATGGCAATTTGAAGATATTGATTGGCTGCGCCTACTCCCGAAACTGCATTATCAGAAATTACACTCAACATAAACGTATCCATAATGCCCATCAGCATGAACAGAAAAATCTCTAAAAATATCGGCCAAGTTAGAAAAAATAGATTATAATTTTTTATAGTTTTTTCTTCTCTCTGCACATCTAAGGTGCTCCCCACTAAATGTCACCTTCACCTTCATTTTATGAATCAAAAGATATCGTACCATAATTTTTGATTCATGACACGAACAAGTTTTTCTCGCAAGAAGGATTTATTAAGTGAAAAACTCTTCTATTTACAAACGTATCTTGTTGTATTTTCTTCGAACGATCTTTCAAATGAGAAAGCATGTCCCCGATATAGTTTATCCTATAAGTATTTCATTTTATTATTAAGGTGACAAGGGGACAGGTTGAGACCACTGAAAAAGTGGTTACTTTGAACAATAATCAAAAATTTTTATCAATATCCAGTAAGTAAAAGACGGAAAAAGATAACCGAAAAGCGCAAGGTGTTATTGATTTTTGTCCCTTCGGTACAAAAATCAATAACACCTAATATATCTCATTAATGGGATCGAGCACTGAAGAAGTGGCTCACTTTTGATGTAATCACTCTGGCTCAATTTAATATTGACAAAAACATAAATTCTAAATTATAAAAGTATTATTTACATAAGTATGATTCGTTTGAACAACTTTGTCTTGCGGTGAATGAGTACATACAATTTTATAATCATGATCGATTACAAAAACGACTAAACGGCCTCAGCCCTATGGAATATAGAGCTAAAGCCGCTTAAATCATTTTTATTATTTCCACTGTCTACTTGACAGGGGGCAGTTCAATTCATGACTAATATGTGCTCTTCTTTTATTCATTAAAGTACCTTTTGCGGAAGATCAATATAGGTTCTATTAGCTGATTTTTCGGAAGAACAACTATTTATAACAAGAAATTTTCTTATTAATGTCCAGTCGGCATTGCAACATTCGCGTCTTTTGTTTGATCATCTGGTGTATGTTCCAGCTGTTGTTTTGGTCTACTAAGGATTGTTCCTAGAAGCGCCCCCGCTAATGCAATCCCTGCAGCTAGAAGGAACGTGTCACCATAGGCAGAAACGGTAGCTTCCATTGGGTTAGCTATTTCTGTCATATGATCAGTAATTCTTGACGTTAGGAACCCAGTCATACCTGCTACCGCAAATGAAACCATTACTTGTTGAGCAGCTGTCGTTAATGGTGTGACACGACTAACAAGATGTCTTGGAGCGGATTGAAGAACATGGGTATTAATTGCCATCATAGATAGACCCATTCCTGCTCCCATCATCACTAAACATGTAATGATAAATCCAGTTGTTGTATCCATAGAAATTCGTGAAAGCATAAATAGCGCTGCAGTAATAATAGACAAGCCTATTATGGCTAAAGGACGAGCACCTATTTTATCAAATAAACGCCCTCCGATTGGCATCATAACACCTGATGCTAAAGCTTGTGGAAGTAGAATTAAACCAGTATCTAATGCACCGTACCCTCTAACTGTTTGTAAAAATAATGGGACAATAATCATCACCCCAAATAAAGCAATTTGGGAAATCCATGCAATCACAATCCCCTTTCTAAAGTCAGATGATCCAAAGACCCTCAGCTCTAATAAAGGCTGCTTTTGACGAAGTTCGACGATAATAAAAAGAATGAGAGCAACTCCACCTACAATTAATCCGGTAAGAGTTTTCGTTGAAGTCCAGCTTTCGCCCCCTTCACTCACTCCATAGGCTAGCATTGCGAATGCGATAGGTGCTAATATGATTCCTAAATAATCAAGGGATGGAACGGTCTTACGTGCAAAGATCGGTAAAAATTTCAGTCCTACCAAAATGGCAATAATACCGATTGGCAAATTAATAAGGAAAATCCAATGCCAGGTAACGTATTCTACAAGGTATCCTGCTAAAACAGGCCCTAGTGCAGGTGCTAATAGCATCGGAACCCCAAGTGTTCCCATTACGGCCCCTATTTTATCCGGAGGAGCAAGTCGGAAAATCATGGCCATTCCTATTGGAGCAACCATTCCTCCTCCTAGCCCTTGAATAACCCGATAGAGGATTAGCTGTTCAGGGTTTTGTGCTACAGAACATAGAACGGAACCAAGCGTAAACAAGGCGATCGTAATTAAAAATATCTTTTTTGCCCCAAATCGGTCCGACATCCAACCAGCTAAAGGAATGATAGCTGATAATGCAAGCGTATAACCTGTTATGGACCATTGCATGGTCGAAACATCCGATTTAAAATCTTTCACTATTCCAGGAAGCGCAACATTCATCGCCGTACTATCCAGAATTACCATTATCATACCAACAATGACAGCTAGTAGAGGTCCTATGATGGTTTTAATGGAAAATGGCTCATTGTTATTTTCTGTATTTACCGACATACGAAACTCATCTCCTTTTCTAAAATATCAGTCTTAAGGATGTTTATCATGTTTATCATGCTAATTGTGTTTTTCAAAAAAGGATTTCAAATAGTAAATGGTTTCTTGAGATTATGGACATTTGAAGCAGACTCCACTAGAAAATCCTTAATCAACTGACAGAAAATTCGTTGGGGGATTTAGCGACGCACAGGACGTGCTAGTGCCGACGTTGCTATAGGACGTGGCGTACTTAGTCGGCCTCATTTTCCGTCTGCATTTTTATACTTTACCATAAATTGTTAATTTTAGTGTATGGAATTCAAGATGAGGTCTCCAAATAAAATGTTCCTGTACTTCTCTTAACTGAAAAATTGTGTCACCTAATTACAGGTTTGTTTTATCCAATAGGCTTAATCTAATGCATGACCACCCGTCCAACGGGTGGTTTGAACAACGGCTATAAGCCTATACTACCGGCCAGCGTCTAAAGGCGCTGGCTTTCATATAGCATTCAAGCCTCATTGCCTTTGCCTCTTTTGCCTACCCCTAAAGGAGTATTAGTATTTCTTGCCACCCTTAAAAGGGTCTTCATATTCTTTCACACTTAGTTTATCAAGTGCTATATCATGTTTTTCCTGATCCTGTATATATTTCTTTATAGTTGCTTCATTGAGACCTACCGTGCTTACATAATATCCTTCAGCCCAAAAATGTCTATTTCCAAACTTATATTTTAAGTTCGCATGCTTATCAAATATCATAAGAGCACTTTTTCCTTTTAAATATCCCATAAAGCTTGAGACAGATATCTTTGGCGGGATGCTCACTAACATGTGAACATGATCAGGCATAAGATGTCCTTCTATTATCTCTACTCCCTTATACCCACAAAGTGTTCGTAGTATCTCACCTATACTCCTTCTGTATTGATTGTATATTATTTTTCGTCTATACTTTGGAGTGAACACAATATGGTATTTACATAGCCACTTTGTGTGTGCCAAACTATTGGCTTTATTGGCCATTTAACTCACTTTCCTTTCTGTTATAGAGGCTTGAACAATCTCTATTATAGAAGAATGTGAGTTTTTTGTTTGGTATAACCACTTATCACCCACCCGCATAGCAGGTGGTTTTCTGTTTCGCACGCTATCGCGAGCTCAACTGACTAAAGTCATAATGAAAAAGTCATTCTCTTAATCGAGAACGACTTATCATAATTTTGAAATTTTAAATTGCTTTTATATTTTGATTGTATGGTATGTCGTAATATCTCAATAATTGATAGTAATATTCCTATCAAAAATGTACACTTAATAAAAATACGAGTATTATTATTAAAATAATAATGGTAAATATAGGTATGGATTTTATATTGTTAATAACAGGATATTTTTTCGATAAAGTAATAAAAAAAACATTTAATATAATAGTCAATATTATTAATATTATTAATCCGTAATATAGCATGTATTATTTGATACCTCCTACTAATGAAGAATATATATTCGATATGAATATAAGCACTCGAAAACCTTTATATCAAGGAGATTGATTGTAAATAAACTGAAGAATAGTAAAAATGATTTTCAAAGTAAAAAAATTAAATTATTATACTCTTTTATAATAATAAATTGCATCATTATGAGCATCAAATGCTTGCCATAATAATACAGCTCCTGTACCTGCTGCACCAACAGATGCTAATATTGAGCAAAGTATTGTTAAAACAATGGTACTAATTAAAAATTTCTTTTTAATCAAGGTAAATCCCCCAAAAAAATTACAAAATATATATTTACCAAAAAGACAAAATATTTTTTTGGAAGGTTATTAGTATTAATTAAATTCACTATTTTAATCTATAGTTATTAATTATTTCGTAACAGAGTATATTCTACCATTTTAACCATTATTATGGGAAATCTACACATAATAAGTAAATCATAGTCCCTTGCGGATAGTACTTCAATAATTCATCTGATAAGAAACCTACTGAAATGTAGTAATTAATTTCCGAACAGTTGTTAAATCACTAAAGAATTGTAAAGAAAAGTTTGTTACAAAAAAGAATTCAAAAATTTTTAAGTAGTTCAGATAATGTGGAGAAAAACTCTAATAGTGAATGAAATAGCAACACTCTTATCACCAAAAATAGAAAGTAAAACACAAAAAACCACAAAATAATGGTTTTTTTGTGGTTTTTACTTTCTTTTCGTGCTGTTCACTTTCTTTTTCTAAATTATTTCTCTATCACATCAGTTATTTGAGCTCTTATGTCGTGTAGGTAATCCATTGCTTCATGTAATCCTCTTTATTTATTTCTGATGAACACAATAACGCTGGTATGCCAGACAACATTAAATAATCTAATACATCCACTTCTTTACCTCGTAAAACCCTATATCTTTTACCAAACTACTCCATTCATCTTCTTTAAACATGCCATAACAGAAAATCATTACCCTATGTATAGTTAGAATGATCATTGATCAAGGAGGTAGAGGTGAATGAAGCAAACCTGTTTACTCTGCGGCAAAGAAGTAGATGAAACATATGGAGTGAACGAGTATGGGGATGTATTATCATGAAGATTGTTAAAACAGTTTTTACGAGTCACATGAATGTAAGGATATAATTCATCCTTATATTGATGAGTATGAATCGATTCAAAAACTTCGCCAAGACATTCAACTGATTGATAAAAGGATTGAACTTCAAAAGCTATAAAAGAAATCAAACTAGTATTTTTATATCCAGAAAATAAAAAGATCATGCCGCTACCATGAAATAGATTACCCTGGGTGGATTAATCTAGATTATCATTTTTGAAGGGCTCAAGGGGATAGGTTTGTCCAAGTAAAGAAACAGATGGACGGTCGCGCTACACACATCAAAAATTCAAGGGACGAGTTTATTGTCCCGGTAAGAAATAGAGGAAGACAATCAACATACGGTCCAAACTGCACTACTGGGACGTGTTTCTGTGAACTTGTCCCTTGATAAAAGATACTCAATTATTGTAAATACAGGAAATGAACCTCTCACGACTAAAGTCGCGAGTTTCTAACAATCCTATTGACTGAGAGAACTCGACTGCTTGACTTAAAACTAGTCGTAAAATTCCTGCTTCATCGAGAACCGCATTCCATTACGAACGTCTTACACTCTCTCCATTGCCTAAAAAACTCGACAAACAGCACACATGATGCTGACAGGCGCACCCCGCAGTTCCTGCGGTACAAAAAGATATTTAAATGAGTACGGGTACCTTTTGAAGAAGGCGAATACCTTCTTCTTTTATATTGTTCGCTGCGTTTAGGTCACGATCATGTTCCTTTCCACATTTAGGGCACACCCAAACACGTTCAGATAAAGAAAGCAATATGTTTTTCTCCTGACAACCATTACATTGCTTAGAAGAAGCGAAAAAGCGGTCAATGACCACTACTTTTTTATTTTCCCAAGCTGCTTTGTAGGTTATAAATGTGACAAAGGTTGCCCAACTGACATCCGCAATACTACGTGCTAACTTTTTGTTTTGAATCATTCCTTTTACATTCAAATCTTCCAACACGATCACTTGGTTTTCGTTGATCAGTTTTCTAGATTGTTGATGTAAAAAGTCCTTACGAGTATTGGCTATTTTCAAATGCAGTTTGGCAATTTTTTGTTGTAATTTCTTATAATTAGAGAAACCTTTTTTCTTATTTTTTAATTGACGTTGTAAGGCTGCTAATTTAGATAAATAACCTTTTAAATATCGTGGATTATCTATTTTATTGCCGTTAGAATCGATTAAAAAATGAGTTAAACCTAGATCACAACCAATGATTTGGTCTAAAGGTACAGATGTCCAATCGATTTCATTTTCTAAAGATACTACTTCCTCTATCTTGAGCGAAATATGTGTTTGACCACTACTGTGGATAGACACAGTAGCTCCTTTAATTTTTCCATTGAACCCACGATTTTTAAACAACTGGAACTGTTTTTTTGAAAACTTCACTTTGACCCAACCTAATTTCGGTAGTTTAACTTGTCTTTTTTCAATATCAAAGGCAATATTTCCATTGGTTTCTTTGGTTGAATAACTTTGTTTTGATTGATGTTTGGATTTAAATTTTGGGTATTTGTTTTGCCCCTTAAAAAACCGGTCAAATGCATCATCCACTTGTTCCATTGCACATTCTAAAGCAAATTTATCCGGTATTTTCAACCACTTGAATTCAGGATGATCTTTTAATCCATTAAAAGATTTTTTAAATTCCTGATAGCCTAGGGTTTCTCCTTTTTCACGGTAAACTTCCTGTTTTTCATTTAAATAAAAATTAAAGGTAAAACGAGCACACCCAACGGATTGAAGGATGAATTGATGTTGTTTTGGTGTTGTAATAGCACGCAATTTCATCCCGTAGTGACGCAGTTTTTTGTTTTCTTTTGCGAGTTGTGCATTGCGTTTTTTCACCGAATGAAAGGACATTACATACACCTCCTAATATTTTATAGGTTTATTTTACCAATTGGAACATATGTTTGTCTATTAATATCTTTTTAATTTGGGAAAATTCTTTTTTTTTACAAAAAAACACCCGCATACTCACGACTGAAGTCACGAGTATGCGGGTGTTG
>CAVVWH010000022.1:0-94994 GCA_963751845.1 uncultured Bacillaceae bacterium | reverse complement strand
AAGATCGGCTTTTTTTTTAGCAAAATGTACCATAGGCTGGAGCAATTGGAGCATTTGGAGCTCCATATCCGTAAGCTGGAGCAACCGGAGCAATTGGAGCTCCATATCCATAAGCTGGAGCAACCGGTGCTACTCCACCACCATAACCACCACAGAAACTAGCTCCAATAATGATTAAGAGAATAAACAATACGATTATTAAGGCGAAACCTCCGCCAAATCCAACTCCAACTCCATCAACACAATCACAACTCTCAACATGTCTTGACATGCAATCACTCCTTAATTGTTTTAAGAAGGCACTTAAATGGGTTAATTCATCGTATGTCATAAATGGGTATTTGACACAAATAATTTTAAAAGTAAATAACACAAATAAGCCCTTCTCGATTTAGATTGAACTAGATAAGATATATGTGTATTGTCTGACTAAGCATCAACCAAGAATATTTTTGCGGGCAAACATTTTATCTGCTGCTAAACAGTGAGGTGCAAATTATGCATAATACTAAATTAACTATTAGACAAAAAGAAGTATTAAATGTAACAACAAAATACATTAAAAATAATGGACTTGTTCATTGGAAAAGATTTGTTTACAAAAATGAATAATTTCATGAAAAACAAGAAATGCACCTTAAAAGGTGTATTTTTTTATGACATCAAGACTATAAAGAACACTCATAATAGCTGGTTTAAAAAAAGTAATATAAATAAGGGGTGAACGAACAATCCTTATATATATGAATAACATAAAAATATATGGGGTGATTAAATGGCAAAAATCATTATCGATGCAGGACATGGAGGTAAAGATCCTGGTGCGACAGGTAATAGCCTACAGGAAAAAGATATCACTTTAAAGCTATCCGTATACATGGAAGATTATTTAGATGAAAACTACAGTAACGTACACGTAAAGCTTACACGTTTGACTGATGTATTTATTGAGTTATCAGAACGTGCTGATATTGCGAATGAATATGATGCAGATGTGTTTATTAGTAACCATGTCAACGCTGGCGGGGGTACAGGGTTTGAATCATTTATATACACCACACCAAGCCAAGATGCAATTGCTTTACAAGACATCTTGAACGCAGAAGCGTTATCTACTGCTAAAAAGTACGGATTAGAGGCCCACGGGAATGATAAAAAACGTGGTAACCTAGCTGTGGTACGTGAGACTAAAATGCCAGCAATCTTAACAGAAATCTGTTTTATTGATTCAATGGATGCAAATTTACTCAATAAAGATGAATTTTTGCGGGATATGGCGGAAGCTTATTCACGTGGAGTTGCTAAGTTTTTGGGGTTAAAAGAAAAAGCTTTAGCAGCTTCAAAAAGAGTGAAAATCCAAACTGGAGGATTAATTCCAGAAAATTTAAAGATTGTATCAGAATATTTAATTGAAAAGAAGTGGTACGCGGAAGTTATATTTACAGGTGCGGGAAATCCAAAATTAATTACTGGTGGACTCAATGCAGATATGCTGAAAGAATTTGAGTCCTGGCTAAAGAAGAATGGTTGGTACTATAAAATCATCGAGTAAAAAAATCACAGAAAGAAAACTAGTCATTTGGATAAGAAGAATGTTGAAAAGATGTTGGGCAACGTATGAATTCCAACTGCGGTAAAGACAGCTGGCTTTATTATGGGACCGATGGGGTTTGATTCATAGAATTAAATAATGCTTGTCTAGACTTCTAACATGTCATGTTAAAAAGGTAACTATCTTAATAATCATTTTAGTTTGCTTTCTTTTTCCCATTGGATGCGGTCAGTTTTCCTTCAAAGCTGATCGTTTTTTTATTCAATTATTCAACTTTTACATTGCATAAAATAAGATTGTTGCAAAAATTTGAAACTTTTTTTGTAGTAGAGTCGTAGAAAAATAGACTACATAATTAAAGGAGTGTTTTTAATGGAAGAAAAAATTGAAAAAATCGACGTAGAACCTAAGCCGAAGCCATCGTTGCTTGGAATGATTGGCAGTCCTATTGAACAATTCGAAAAAATTCTTAACCGTCCAATTATCTGGGTACCTCTGCTTATTGTAACTTTGTTTACAGTAATTGGTTCTTTACTATCTTTTATGAGTATGGACTTAGGAAGTGTAGTAGGAGAAGATATAGGGGCAGAAGAGCTTGCTTTAGTTGAGATGGTTACAAGGATTACAGTCATCATTACTGGACTAATTACACCTATTTTTACTGTATTGATTAGTAGTGCCATTGTGTTAGCGATTGCAAAGATTGCTAACAAAGAGGTGACGTTTAAACAATTATTCTCCATGAATACATTTATTTACTTTATTCCAGCTATCGGTCTGTTGATTAATGGAATCATTCATAAGCTGATTGGTGGCAATGCTGAAATTATGGTTACGAGTTTAGCTAGTTTAATCAATTCAGATTCCTCCTTATTAGCAGGGATTGAGTTATTTTCGATTTGGAATCTCATTTTATTCGGGATTGGTTTAAATAAGGTTGCTCGTTTATCCAAAGGAGCTTCTTGGATTATTACGATTATCTTTTTCTTATTGCAAATTGGATTAGCGTCCTTGAGTGGGATGATGTCAGGGATTGGTGGACAATAATGAAAAAGAAAGTCTGGATTATATCAGGAGTCATCCTGGTTTTCATTATCATGGTTTCGGTAAGCGTGTATCGTCAAATGTTTGCTAAGGGACCATCTGTGGAAGTCGTACAACCAACTACAGAGGAAATCTCCTCAGTAGTCATGATTCCAGGAACGGTCCAGCTAAATAATCAACAAACCGTCTATCCTACTGCTGATCAAAGCGAATTGAAAGAGGTAGTAGTGGAGGAGGGTCAAAAGGTAAAAAAAGGACAAACCATCGCGGTTCTAGAAAATCAGCAGCTTCAGTTAGAAGTAGAGCAAAATAAATTATCAAAAGAATCCTCTTACCTAAAAATTAATCAATTAGCAAATCAGGAGGAACAATTAAATAAAAAAGAAGAGGATTTAAGCAAGGAAGTTGGTAAAGAAGAAGCGGCTAAGCAAATGGAACTTGAAAATAATCAAGTCGAAACGGATAAAAAGATGGCTAATTTGGATTTAGAGCGAATTTTATTAGAAGAGGAAACATTAAAGGATAGGGTAAATGATTTAAAAATAAAGAGTAAGATTGATGGCATTGTATTAAACGTTAACGAAGATGCATCGATTGCTGGCGAAACGGGTATGGCAGAACCAATCATTCAACTTGGTAGTTTAGACGGAATGCAAGTCACTGGTGATCTTTCTGAATATGATACGTTAAAAGTAAAAGAAGGACAAAAAGTAACGTTAAGTTCTGATGCGGTTCCGAATCAAAAATGGCAGGGAGAAGTAGTAGGGATTGGAACTTTGCCAAAGGAAAATGTAGCAGTTGCTCAAACTGGAGAACAAGCGGTTCAATACCCTGTACATATTAAAATCAACAGTGACACGAACATATTAAAACCAGGTTTTCAGCTGATTATGGAAATTGAAACAGAGAAAAAGAAAGCTCTTGTGTTGCCAATGGAAGCATTGGTGGAAGATGACAAGAAGCCATTTGTCTATGTTGTCGAAAATAATAAGGTGAAAAAGAAGGAAGTTAAACTAGGCATTACAACAGAAGAAAGTATAGAAATCATACAAGGCCTTTCCGGTAAAGACAAAGTGATTACTCAACCTGCCGATAATCTTGAAATCGGTATGGAAGTGACCGTGAAATGATTGAGATAACGGATGTATCGAAAGCCTATAAAGTAGGCAAAGAGGATATGTATGTATTAAACCATGTCAATGTACGCATAAAAGAAGGAGAATTTGTTGCAATTATGGGTCCTTCTGGCTCTGGGAAATCGACCTTAATGAATATTATCGGTTGTCTTGATCAAGCAACATCAGGAACCTATTTGTTTGATGGAGAAGATATTTCAAATGTAGAAGATACAAAGTTGTCGCATTTGCGAAATTCGTCGATTGGTTTTGTTTTTCAACAGTTTCAATTATTGCCACGCTTAACAGCTTTGAAAAATGTTGAGTTGCCGTTAATTTATGCTGGAATCGGGAAAAAAGAGCGCCTAATGAGATCGACTCAAGCTCTTGAAAAGCTTGGCCTTGGAGACCGGATGAATCATTTACCGAATGCTCTATCTGGGGGACAAAAGCAAAGGGTGGCCATTGCAAGAGCTATTGTCAATCAGCCAAAATTGATTTTGGCTGATGAACCAACTGGAGCACTTGATACGAAAACGAGTAGTAGCATTATGGAACAATTTAAACAATTAAACCAAGAGGGGACGACCATTGTTGTGGTCACTCACGAATCAGAAATAGCGGAATACGCTGATCGAACGATTTTCGTCCGTGATGGAGAAATTGTTTCTGACCCATTCATGGCAAGGGGGCAAGAAACGTGAGATTTACAGAAAATCTTTTAATGGCCTTACATTCCTTAACAGCTCATAAAATGAGATCGATTTTAACGATGCTGGGCATTATTATTGGCGTTGGATCCGTTATTATCGTTGTAGCCATCGGTCAAGGTGGTGAAGCAATGCTGAAGTCAGAAATCATTGGTTCAGGTAATACGATAGAACTGATGTATCAGCCATCTGATGAAGAAGTGGTTTCGAATCCAAACGCATATTATGAATCTGCTTTTTCTCAAGAAGATCTTCGTGTATTAGAAGGGATTCCTGGTGTCAAGCAAGTAGTTGCTTCGAGCTCTGAATTCTCCTCCATACGCTACCGAGAAGATGCAGTAGATAGTTCGGTAACAGGAATTAATAACGCGTATCTTGATGTGAATGAACTTAATGTAAAAGAGGGAAGAAACTTTACGGCTGCCGATTTTCTAAGTGGTGCGAGAGTGGCGGTAATTAGCTACACCATGCAGGAAGAAATGTTTGATGGAAAGTCAAGCATAGGAGAGGTAATCAGAATTGGTTCTCAGCCTGTAAAAATTATTGGCGTTTTGGAAAAAGAAACTGGATTACTGGCGTTTGGGTTAGTACAGGCTTACTTACCATTTAATACGTGGAAGATGATTTTTGGAAAAACGGATGTTACTCAAATTACGTTGCAGGCTGAATCTGAAGAGGAATTGAATGCAATCGGGAAAAAAGCGACTAGCAAACTAAATACATTGCATAATACAGAAGATGCCTATCAGGTTATTAATATGGAAGAAATTGCACAAGGTGTTGGTCAGATTACAAGAATTATGACCTTAATTATCGGTAGTATCGCCGGTATATCTCTAGTTGTAGGTGGTATAGGTGTAATGAATATTATGCTTGTATCGGTTACCGAAAGAACTAGAGAAATTGGCATTCGGATGGCTATTGGTGCAACGAAGAAACAAATTTTAGTCCAATTTTTAATTGAGTCCATTACTCTAACTTTAATTGGTGGGCTATTAGGTATATTGTTAGGTTGGGGAGTAGTGACATTAGTTTCCTTTTTCGCTGGTCTACCAGGACTTATTTCATGGCAAGTCGTACTCGGCGGTGTATTATTTTCAATGATTATTGGAATTATTTTTGGTATTTTACCAGCCAGCAAAGCTGCAAGACTGAATCCAATTGAATCGCTTCGATATGAATAAGTCCTTAATGTCAAAATTTACAAAGCTATGTAAAGAATAAGTTAATATATTAACATTGTATATTTTTGTCAGGAATTGTATTGATAGAATTAGCATAAAGTTTTATATTGAAAGTAAGATAAATAAGGGAAGCTGACTCGACAACGAGAAGCGCTAAAATATATCATTTGTAAATGAATGTAAAGGGACAATCAGTACCTGAAAATCATTTAATCTAATGAATATTTTAGCGTTTTTTTATGATACAAATCTAAATAATCAAATAGTGAATTAGTAAAAAAGAATCGATTAGATTATTTGTAATGAGTATGCATTGTCATTTATTCAATATTTTTGAAGAGAGGTGTTTCTCATTGAAAACGATCCAAAATATGTATGATCATTTAAATTGGGCTAATCAACGTATTCTTAAAACATTGCAAAGTCTTGAAGTTGAAAACCAAAAGGTAAGTCGTTTATTTTCCCATATCCTTTTTGCGGAAAAAATATGGATTACTAGATTACAAGGATTAGATAGTACAGGTTTGCCCATTTGGTCGAATATCGATGATATAGGGGTCTGTTCAGAACTTGTTAAACAAAATGAAGATAGCACCACAGCACTTCTTACTAAATTAGCAAACACTGACCTAAATCAATTAATATCCTACAAAAATAGTAAGGGAACAGAGTTTAATAATTCAGTAAGGGATATTTTAACTCATATCGCATTGCATGGTCAGTATCATCGAGGACAGATTAACGCACAACTTCGAGCAGATGGTAGTGAACCTGTTGATGTTGACTATATTACATTTGTGAGATAGATGGAGCAATGATAGTTTTTTTATACTAAAGCAAGCGATGCTTAAATACAGGCATCGCTTGCTTTGTTCAACAAACTGGCAGCTGAAGTATAGTTTTATGGACTTTTTATACAAAATTTAAGTATTTGCGGTATCACATGGATAAGCTGAGATTTAGAATACATTTAGCCTGTGTTCCTTTAGCCAAAGAGTAATTCCTATTTTTTTGCATATCGTTACATAATGCATGAAGGCTAGTAAAACAGCACCCGTATTCATACCTATAATAATTCCCTGCATATTTAAAGAGGTTTGAGAGCCTAAAAAGTACATCATGGAAAAGGAAATGATATGGGACCAAACGGTATGAAAAAAAGCATCTTTAATTAATCCTAACCCTATTAGATAGGCTTGCATCGGTATCACAAAAAAGTGGAACAAGAAATAAGGACACAATAGTTTTAAGTAGAGGGCTGCTGCTGTGGAAGAAAAAAAGAGTGCAGTTAACGGTTCCGCAAATATGTACATAATAAAGACAGCAAGAACGCCATAAATCATCGTAAATGACATAGTTAATTGTAAAAGATTTCTTAGTTTTGCGTGATCATTTTTCGCATTAGCATCTGCAACATTTGGTATTAACATAATCATTAATGAGTGTGCAATAAATGCAGGAAAAAACCCGATGGTCATCGCAACTCCAGTTAACATCCCAAAATGTTCCATCGCCATAACAGTTCCAAACCCAGATGTGATGAGGGCTGATTGTATTAAAAACGGCTGGATGGCGTTGGTAATGGCATGAAAGATGCGTAGAATTGTCGTCGGAAGGGAAACTTCAAGTAGTTTTTGAAGTGCGTGTTTTCCAGACACCATAGAGTTGGTGGCACTTTTCATTGTTTGAATTTGCAGGATAAATAAACTAATTAAATAAAGAAACACAATTAATTCACTACCAATTAATGCACCGAGAGCGATAAGTAATGAAGTGCTTTGATCAAAAAAGTGAAAGTAGTTAAAAATCAGAAAGAGGGCCCCAAATTGAATGACTTTTCTTATAAAATTAGAAATTGCGATTTTTCCCATTTGTTGTACACCGATAAAGTAACCTCTTGCAATCGATGAACAGGTAATGATTGGTATTAAACTAATGATTAACCATTTAACATACGGGTGAAACCCGTTTAAGACTGTAGGGAAGGACAGAACAATCATTGTTAATATAAATGTAAAGAACATCACAATTGAAGCTAACTTTACTGCATGCCGTAGGAAATGATAATGAAGCTCACGGGTGTTTTCAGCAATAAACTTTGAAATGGAAACGGGTAGCTCAAAACTGGCAATGACAATAATTAAGAAGATGATGGGTAATATCGACATGTAAAGACCCATTCCATCTTCCTGTAGTTCTCTAGCGAGGATCATATTGACAAAGAACTCTACACATTCACTAAAAAATGCTGCGACAATTAGTGGTAATGCTCCTCTGAAAAAGGAATTCATGCTGTCTCACTCCCAAAATAATCTTTATAAAAGGGTATGAGACAAGTTGGGGGATTATATCAAAAATAAAAGATCATTGAACTTCGAATACAATCTCATTAGCTATCAATTATTAGAAAATCGTATAGATTTAGTCGGATTATTGATATTGCTCCAATAAAGAGAATAACCTTTTTACAAATTGATAAAATACTTCTTCGGTAGGAGCTAATTTTCTTGTTTTTGAGGTGATCATCCCAACTGTTCGTTGGACTTGTGGGGAATGTATAGGTATTTTTACTGTAAAGTTAGGGATTGAATCAGAAAATGTCCCATCTGGTAAAATACTAACGCCGATACCAGCTGCGACCAGACCTTTTATCGCATCCATATCTTCACCAACAGCTATGATGTTTGGTTCGAATCCAGCTTGAAGACAAGCTTCTACTGATATTTTTTCGAGAATATATCCTTCTGGAAATAATACAAAGCGATCATTTCTTAAATCATCGAGCGCTATGCTTTTTTTATCAGCTAATGGGTGATTATCTGGAACTAAAGCAGACAGGCTTTCCGAAAATAATGTATAAGGCTCAAGATCCGGATCTGTAGTCGGTACAGGTCCAAGAAAGGCTAAACCTATCTCACCGGTTTTAACGGCATTCATTAAATAAGCATAAGACCCCTGACGTAAATGATATGAAACATTTGGTTGTTTTTCTCTAAAGGAAGAAATTACGGTAGGTAATAAATGATTAGCCAGACTTGTTGGATACCCAATTTTAATCGTGCCATTTTCAGGGTCTAAATATTCATCTACTTTTGATTTTGCGTAATCTATGGCCTGAATTGCTGCCTTAGTATGTGTTAAAAAAATGCTCCCAATTTGGGTTAATTTAATATTTCTTCCTGTTCGCTCAAATAAAGTTACACCAAGTTCTGCTTCAAGTTTAGAAATTTGAAGGCTGATCGCTGATTGAGCTACATGTAAATATTCTGCAGCTTCCGTATAATGTTCACGCTCCGCAACCTCTATAAAATATCGTAGTTGTCGTAACTCCATTGTGGTCACTCCCTCCTATAATTCTATTATGAGATATATTTAATCTGATTTAGAGATTAATTATTCTAAATTAATACTCTGACATTCTGTATTATAGTCTAATTTTGTCAAATTTACTAGTTTGAATGATATGAAACTCCTTTTTATGTTACAAATCATTCGTAAAATAGATTGATTTTATATAAATGATATATTGTTTATATTGATCTTAGATTCTACAATATAAGTATAAATAAAATCGAGAATGAAGCAGGGGAGATAAATATGACCTATAATCAAATACCAGAAGCACAAGGTCTCTACCGTCCTGAATTTGAACATGACGCATGCGGAATCGGCTTATACGCCCATATTAAGGGTAACGCAACACATGAAATAGTGAAAAAGGGTCTGCAGATGTTGTGTCAGTTAGATCACCGTGGTGGTCAAGGAAGTGATCCACTTACAGGAGACGGTGCTGGACTAATGGTGCAAATTCCAGACCAATTTTTTCGTCAAGTAAGTACTGAATTGAATTTACCTGAGAAAGGGCGTTATGGCGTTGGAATGCTATTTTTCACAAATGATGAAAAGGAACAAAATGAAGTAGAAGCTAAGGTGAATGCTTTCATTGAACAAGAAGGTCAAATCGTACTTGGCTGGAGAAACGTACCTGTAGACGTTAGTAAGCTTGGGGAAGCTGGAAAAGAAACATGTCCAACGATTCGCCAAGTATTTATCGGCGCAAATCAGGATCTCAAAGATGACTTAGCTTTTGAACGTAAATTATATGTAATTCGTAAACAAGCTGAACAATGGGCACAAGGACGCGAGCTACGCTTTTATTTTGCTAGTTTATCTAGTAGAACGATTGTCTATAAAGGATTATTAACTCCAGAGCAGGTAGATGCTTTCTACTTAGATTTACAAGATGAAGATTTCGTATCCGCCTTTGCTTTAGTGCATTCCCGCTTTAGTACAAATACATTTCCTAGCTGGGAAAGAGCACATCCAAACCGTTATTTAATTCATAATGGAGAAATCAATACACTTCGAGGCAATATTAACTGGATGAAAGCTCGTGAAAAGCAGTTCATCTCTGAAGCGTTTGGCGAGGATTTACAAAAAGTCATTCCCATTTTAGATACAACGGGTAGTGACTCTTCCATGTTAGATAATGCCTTGGAATTTTTCGTCTTAGCAGGTCGAAAACCAGCTCATGCAGCAATGATGTTAATTCCAGAGCCATGGGCAGAAAATCCTTATATGTCAGCTGAAAAGAAGGCATTTTATGAATATCATAGCAGTTTAATGGAACCATGGGATGGTCCAACCGCAATTTCATTTACAGATGGAAAACAAATTGGAGCGATTCTTGACCGTAATGGTTTACGTCCAGCACGTTATTACGTTACGAAAGATGATTATATTATTTTCTCATCTGAAGTAGGTGTCATTGATGTTGAACCAGAGAATGTTTTATATAAAGATCGTTTAAGTCCAGGAAAAATGTTGTTAATTGATTTAGAAGAAGGACGGATTATTTCTGATGATCAAATAAAAACGCAAATGTCCGAAGCTTATCCATATCAACAATGGTTAGACGAGCAGCTTGTTCAATTAGAAGATAATGAACAAGAAGATGAGGTAGTAAGTGATTTAACAGTTCGTCAAAAAGCATTTGGCTACACCTATGAAGATGTAGAAAAATATTTACTACCTTTTGTAACAGAAGGTAAGGACCCAGTAGGATCAATGGGTAATGATAGTCCGCTTGCTGTTTTATCGGACCTCCCACAATCCTTGTTTAATTATTTTAAACAATCATTTGCTCAAGTAACGAATCCGCCTGTTGATTCAATCCGTGAGCATATTGTGACATCTACGATTACTCTACTTGGACCTGAAGGGAATTTATTACATCCAAACGAAGAAAACTGTCGCCGAATTGAGCTAGAAACACCTATATTAACAAACGGTCAATTGGCTCAATTAAGTGACAATAATATATTTAAATCTAGAAAGATTAATAGTCTTTTCACTGATAATCTAGAAAGTGCATTAGAGAAAATTTTTAATGAAGCAGAAGAGGCTATTGCAGACGGAGTTAGCTTGCTCATTCTGTCAGATCGTAACATGGACGACAAAAATGTGGCGATTCCAACTCTTTTAGCAGCAAGTGCATTACATCAAGAGCTTATTCGTCAAGGAAATCGTACAAAGGTAAGTATTATTGTTGAAACAGGAGAAGTAAGGGAAGTTCACCATTTTGCTGCACTAATTGGCTTTGGTGTTGATGCTATTAACCCTTATCTTGCTTTTGCTACTTATAAACAAGCTGCTCAGGATGGAAGCTTAACCATGAGCTATGAAGAAGCTGTATCAAAGTACGTAAAGGGTGTAACAGAAGGTGTTGTAAAAGTTATGTCAAAAATGGGAATTTCAACGGTACAAAGTTATCGTGGTGCCCAAATTTTTGAAGCGGTTGGAATTGGTTCAGATGTGATTGATCGTTACTTCAGCGGTACAGCTTCACAAATTGGTGGAATTGGATTAGAAACCATAGCGGAAGAAGCAATCTTACGCCATAACGCAGCTTTTGCAAATTCATTAGATGAGACGCTAGAATCAGGAAGTGATTTCCAATGGAGACATAACGGTGAGCATCATGCCTTTAATCCAAAAACGATTCACATGCTTCAATGGTCAGCACGTCAAAATGATTATACTTTGTATAAGAAATTTTCTCAGGCAGCAAATGAAGAAAGAATTGGCTTCTTACGTAATTTATTCTCATTTGACTCAACACGTCAAGCTGTACCTATTGAGGAAGTAGAGTCTGTAGAATCAATTGTTAAACGTTTTAAATCTGGAGCCATGTCATATGGTTCAATAAGTAAAGAAGCACATGAAACATTAGCGATTGCGATGAATCGTTTAGGGGCAAAAAGTAATAGCGGTGAAGGTGGAGAACATCCAAGCCGTTATAATCTAGATGAAAATGGTGACAATCGTCGTAGTGGCATCAAGCAAGTGGCTTCTGGTCGCTTTGGGGTAAAAAGTCATTATTTAGTTAATGCGGATGAGCTTCAAATCAAAATGGCACAAGGGGCAAAACCAGGTGAGGGAGGACAACTTCCGAGTAATAAAGTATATCCATGGGTAGCTGAAGTACGTGGTTCAACGCCAGGGGTAGGACTTATTTCTCCTCCACCACATCATGACATATATTCCATTGAGGATTTAGCACAGCTCATTCATGATTTGAAAAATGCTAATCGTGACGCAAGAATCAGTGTGAAGCTTGTTTCGAAAGCAGGTATTGGAACGATTGCAGCTGGTGTTGCTAAAGGGGCTGCAGACGTCATTGTAATCAGTGGATACGATGGTGGTACAGGTGCATCACCAAAAACAAGTATTAAGCATACAGGTCTACCGTGGGAGCTTGGACTTGCTGAAGCACATCAAACATTGATGTTAAATGGTTTACGGGAACGTGTCAGATTAGAAACAGATGGAAAGTTAATGACAGGGAAAGATGTCATCATGGCTGCCCTTCTTGGTGCAGAAGAATTTGGCTTTGCGACAGCTCCACTAGTTGTTATGGGCTGTGTGATGATGCGTGTTTGTCACAAAGATACTTGTCCAGTCGGAATTGCTACACAAAATCCTGAACTTCGAGCAAAATTTGCTGGTGATCCAGATCATGTAGTCAACTATATGCTATTCCTTGCTCAAGAAGTACGCGAATTAATGGCTGAATTAGGATTTAGAACGATAGAAGAAATGGTTGGACGTACGGATATTTTACAAGTGAGCAAGCGTGCCAAAGACCATTGGAAAGCAAAATATTTAGATTTAACAACTCTTTTATATCAACCTAAAGGAATTCGTACGTTCCAAACGCCACAAAACCATAAAATTGATCAATCACTTGATATGAAAGAAATTTTACCTGCAGCAAAAATAGCTTTAGAAAAACAAATTCCAGTAGATATCAAGCTTCCAATTACCAATGTAAATCGTGTGGTTGGTACAATTGTCGGCAGTGAAATATCAAAACGCTATGGAGAAGAAGGACTGCCTGAAGAAACGATTACTCTTCGTTTTACAGGTTCAGCGGGTCAAAGCTTTGGTGCATTTGTGCCGAATGGAATGAGCCTTCATTTAACTGGAGATACAAATGATTATTTTGGAAAAGGATTATCAGGTGGAAAATTAATTCTGAGAGCACCTGTTGAGTTGCAATATGAAGCCTCTGAAAATGTCATCGCTGGAAATGTTGCTTTAATTGGAGCGACAAGCGGTGAAGCTTATATCAATGGTCTTGCTGGAGAACGGTTTGCTGTTCGGAACAGTGGTGCAAAAGTTGTTGTTGAGGGTATTGGGGATCATGGATTAGAATATATGACCGGTGGTCGTGTTGCTATATTAGGAAACGTAGGGAAAAACTTTGGTGCTGGTATGTCTGGTGGAATTGCGTACGTACTTCCTGAAGATTTGGATCAATTTAAAGCATTATGTAATCCAGAAATGATTGAATTCGAAGCATTAAATGATGAGCGGGATATTAGTGAAGTATGGAAAATGGTTTTAAATCATTTTATCTATACGGGTAGTGTGAAAGCTGGGTATGTGATTGAAAATTGGGAACAGATTCAAGAGAAATTTGTAAAAGTAATTCCAAAGGATTATAAACGGATGATTAATCAAATTAATCAACAAAAACTAGCTGGGTTATCGGACGAAGAAGCGACTATGAGGGCATTTGAAATGAATGTAGCTCAAGAGAAGCAACCAGCAAATAAAAAATTAGATGCAATCTTGCAATAAGGAGGGAGAGGAAAATATGGGAAAAGCTACAGGATTTATAGAATATACTCGAGAAAAACCAAAAGATCGAAATCCTCTCGCACGGTTAAACGATTGGAAGGAATATTCAACTTCCTTCTCGGATGAAATGTTAAGTCAGCAAGGAGCGCGGTGCATGGACTGCGCCACTCCTTTCTGTCATATTGGAATGGAAATAAATCGGGCAACATCAGGATGTCCAATTCATAACTTAATTCCAGAATGGAATGATTTAGTGTACCGTGGACGGTGGAAGGAAGCGCTCGATCGTTTACTTAAAACGAATAATTTCCCTGAATTCACCGGACGTGTGTGTCCGGCTCCTTGTGAAGGGTCATGTACCGTTTCAATTTCTGATCCAGCCGTAACAATTAAAGGGATTGAAAAAACAATTATTGAAAAAGGATTCGAAAATGGCTGGATTCAACCACGGATTCCAAAGAAACGGACTGGAAAGAAAATTGCCATAATTGGTTCTGGTCCAGCAGGACTTGCAAGTGCGGATCAATTAAATCAAGCGGGTCATACGGTAACCGTTTATGAACGCGCTGACCGTGCTGGTGGTTTATTAACATACGGCATTCCAAGCATGAAGCTTGATAAAGGGATTGTTGAGCGACGGATTAAATTATTAACACAAGAGGGAATTGATTTTATTACAAATACAGAAGTCGGCAAAGATATTACAGCGGAAGAGCTTCAAAATCAATATGATGCTGTGATTCTTTGTACAGGAGCGCAAAAGCAACGTGATTTAGTGCTCGAAGGTAGAGAGTCTAAAGGTGTCCATTTTGCGATGGATTACTTATCAACGACTACAAAAAGCTTATTAGATTCAAATTTTGAAGATGGTCAATTTATCGATACAAAAGATAAAGATGTTATTGTTATTGGTGGCGGTGATACAGGTGCTGACTGTGTTGCTACTGCACTTCGTCAAAATTGCCGCAGCGTCGTGCAATTTGGTAAACATCCAAAATTACCAGAGTCACGTCCATCCGACAATATGTGGCCAGCCTATCCAAACGTGTTTACACTTGAATATGCTTACGAAGAAGCAGAAGCAAAATTTGGTGATGATCCACGTCAGTATTCTATCCAAACGAAGAAAATCGTTGCTGATGAAAATGGCAATGTAAAAGAACTTCATACCATTCAAATGGAAAAATTGAAGGATGAAAAGGGTAGCTATTATTTTAAAGAAATTCCAGGAACAGAAAAAGTATGGCCTGCCCAATTTGTCTTTATTGCCATTGGTTTTGAAGGGACAGAACAACCGCTTTTAGCTCAATTTGGTGTGGATGCCAAAAACCAAAAGGTTGAAGCAACCTATGGCGACTTTAAGACGAATATAGAAGGTGTCTTCGCTGCTGGTGATGCAAGAAGAGGTCAAAGTTTGATTGTATGGGCTATTAATGAAGGTCGTGAAGTAGCACGAGAGGTAGATTGTTATTTGATGGGGAGTACGGCATTACCTAAAGCATAAAATAAAATAGTAAAAAACAGCTCGATTCCGGACAGCACCCAATTGTTAGATAGGACTAACAATTGGTGCTGTTTTTTTTGTGGACACATTAATGAATTTTTGTTTTTTACAAAATCTACAAATGTTTTACCTAATAATTAAATATATAACAAAAAATAACAATTATTTTACAGCAACTCAAAAATATAACTCTGTAAATATAGTAAGCTAGTTTAGAATCATACAAACTAGGTGCGGATTGAATGAAAACTAAAGGGAGTGGAATTTTGCATGTCTAATAGGAAAAAAGGTATGAAATGGACGAATGTAGTGTTAGCTACAACGTTAGCTACGAGTGTTATTGCGGTGACGAATCATGCAAGTGCATCTTCTGAAAAAGAATCGAAACAGAATGTAAAGCAAACGAAAAAGGATCAAAAAAAAGATAAAAAAAATTTTACATTATCATTGATGCACACAAATGATACACATGCGCATTTAGATAATGTCGCGAAAAAAGTAACAGCTGTTAAAGAGGTACGAGCTGAAAAACCACAAGCGTTATTGATTGATGCCGGAGATGTATTTTCAGGAACTTTATATTTCAATGAATTTAAAGGACAAGCTGATTTACAATTTATGAATCTCATGAACTATGATGTAATGACCTTTGGTAATCATGAATTTGATTTAGGATCAAGTGAAGAAGGGCACAAAGCATTAGCGGACTTCATCAAAGCGGCTAAGTTCTCTTTTGTTAGTACCAATGTTAACTTCACAAAAGACGATACATTTAAAGGATTGTTTAGTGATCGTATCTCAAGTAAACCGAAAGACGGAGAAATTTACAATGGAATGGTTAAAAATATAAAAGGTGAAAGAGTTGGCTTCTTTGGCCTAACGACGGCTGAGACGAAAAGCCTTTCAAGTCCAGGTAAAGTAGAATTTGAGAACTATATCGAAGAAGCTGAAAAAGCAGTAAAAGCCTTTAAAGGCATGGGCGTTAACAAAATTGTTGCCGTATCACATATTGGCTATGATGATAGCGCAGCGGTAGATAATGATTTATCATTAGCAGCTCAAGTAGATGGAATTGATGTCATTGTTGGTGGACATAGCCATACTCAGTTAGATAAGCCTGTAGTGATTAACAAAGATGAAAAGGGGAAAGAGAAAGACCCAACCGTCATTGTGCAAGCCTATCAATATAATGACTTCTTAGGCACAGTAGATGTGCAATTTGATAAAAAAGGTAAGGTTATTGGACAAGCAGGTCAATTAATTAGTATTGCTGATAAAGCAGAAGATCCTGAGGCTGCGAAAATGCTAAAACAATACTCATCAAAAATAGAAGAAATAAGTAAAACAGAAACGGGAGCAATCGCTCAAAATGTATTAGAAAATCCACGTACAAATGGTGATAATACTAAACCAAGTGTACGTAAAAACGAAACAGCATTAGGTAATGTGATTACAGATGGAATGCTTGCAAAAGCAAAGACCTACAACAGTGAGGTTATCATGGCTCTTCAGAATGGTGGCGGAATTCGTTCATCGATTGATCAAGGACCAATTACAGTGGGTGAAGTGATTACGGTTCTTCCATTTGGTAATACATTAGCAACTATTAAGTTAACAGGTGCAGAATTAAAAGAAGCATTTGAAATCAGTTTGGCTAAATTACCAGCTGAAAATGGCGGCTTTTTACATGCATCAGGTGCCAAAGTAAAATATGATTCTTCTAAACCAGCAGGACAACGTGTCGTATCCATTTCATATAAAAATGCAGATGGAACATACACAGATATTCAAGCTGGACAAACGTATACGATTGCTACAAATGCATTTACGGCTAAAGGTGGAGATGGGTTTACTGTGTTCCAAAAAGCTTATGAAGAAGGACGTGTAACGGACTTAGGTCTTTCTGATTGGGAAAACTTTGCTGAACACCTAAAAAGCTTGGGAACAGTTAATCCAATAGCAGAGGGACGAATTGTAGATGTCTTTGGGATTCCGACTGAACCGATTACTGTTTCTCCAGAAAATTTTGGTGGTACAACTGAAGCACTAAAAACACATTATGGCAATGTGATTGTTGATATCACAGATATTTCTAAATTAGAAAATGCAGTGATCAAAGGGGATTTAAAACTGACTGGAAAGTCTACGGAAAGCCTAACTTTTTCAAATATAAAAGTTGAAGGTAATTTAGATATTTCAGGTATTGAGGGTTCAAATATTAATTTTAGCGGTATAGAAGTTGCTGGAGAGACAACGCTGTAAGGGGGCTAACCCCTTTTATAAAGGAGACTGGATGAAATGAGTAAAGGAAAGTGGAAAAAACCTTTAAATATCTTATTGTCAGCAGGATTAGTAACTAGTTTAGGTATCCCGGCGGTTCCAACAACAGCAGTTGCAGCAACAGCTGCCTCTGATTTACTGATTTCTGAATATGTGGAAGGAAGCAGTAGTAACAAGGCGATTGAGCTTTATAATGGCACCGGGAAGATCGTTGATTTAAGTACGTATTCACTAGAGCTTTATTCAAATGGAGCTGCAGCGGCATCACAAACCTTGAAATTATCAGGTACATTGGAAAATGGAAAAACATATGTGATTTATAACGGATTAGCTGTCGAAGATATAAAGAGTAAAGGTGATATAAGTAACTCCAGTGTTATTAATTTCAATGGTGACGATGCTCTTGTTTTAAAAAATGCTGGCACCATTATTGACTCCTTTGGACAAGTAGGGATACGGCCCATTCCGGCATGGGGAACAGGTGATGGAACGACCGTAGACCATACACTCATTCGTAATAGCTCAATCCTAGCGGGGGATACAAATCTAAGTGATGCTTTTGATCCAGAAATAGAATGGACAGCCCAACCTAAAGATACGTTCACATTCCTAGGGTCTCACACAATGGACAGTGATTCAACACCTGTGGAAACGAAGGTTGAGGCAGTTACAGCTTCTACACCAACATCCAGTGTTGCGGCAGGCACGGTGATTTCATTAGCAACAAAAACGGCTGATGCAAAAATCTACTATACGACAGATGGAACAGAGCCTACTACGTCAAGCACTTTATATGCAGAACCAATTATCATTGACAAAGATATGACGATTAAGACGCTAGCTGTCGCTGATAGATTGGAAAATAGCGCTATTTCTACGTTCGAATATAAGGTCTTAACTTCTAAAACGATTGCAGAAGTGCGAGCTTTACCAACAGGAAGTACAGTGGAAACTTCTGGTATTGTCACAGCTGTTTTAGGATCAGCAATCTACATTCAAGATGAAACAGCGGGAATTGTTCTCTATGGTTCAGATCTTGGTCTTGAATTAGGAGACGAAGTAAAAGCAAAAGGTAGCTTAACAGAATTTTCATCGCTATTAGAAATAAATGTTACGAAGAATGATATCACAGTACTTGGGAAAAAAGCTGTACCTGCTGCTAATCTTGTAACAGCCGATCAATTAAAAGAAGATAAAGAAGGCACGCTTGTATCTCTGAAAAATGTAACCATTGAATCAGTAAGTGGTTTAAACTTTACGGCAAAGGATGAAAATGGTGTAAGCTTTATTATTCGACCTCAAGATGCATCGCTACTTACTGTAGGTACAAAATATGATACGGTTACAGGTGTCCTTGGAGCCTATCAGGACGTTTACCAGCTTATACCTAGAAATGCAGGAGATATCGTTGAAGATGCATCACTTGTTCAATCTGTTAGCGCAACTCCTGGTGGAGGATTTATTAAAGCGGGCGATACAGTTACATTATCTACAGCAACAGCAGGAGCAACGATTTATTACACAACAGATGGCCAAGAACCAACAAAAGAAAGTAATGTATATAGCCAACCAATTTCTGTAAATGAAGCGGTAACGATTAAAGCAATTGCGGTAAAAGAAGGGTTTACAAATAGCCCTGTATCGACTTTTGATTATAAGATTCAACAAGGTGAAGTTCGTATTCATGACATTCAAGGTGCGCAGCACAATTCCCCATATCAAGATACGAATGTAACTGATATTGAAGGGATTGTTACACATGTTGTGGACGCTAATAACGTATACATGCAAGATCAAAAGCCAGACAACGATAACAGTACATCAGAAGGAATTTTAGTTTATAAAAAAGCACATAACGTAAAAGTTGGAGATGTAGTAAAAGTAAACGGAACAGTCAAAGAGTGGGTTCTTGAAGGATATGCTGAAAAATTAGTGACTGATGCACCTGTTACAGAAATCAATGCATCATCTATTACGACTACAGCAACTGGACAAGTGTTGCCTACAGCAGTTGTCATTGGAAAGGATCGCATTGCTCCAACTGAAAATATTGATGACGATGGATTAAAGGAATTTAATCCTGAACAAGACGGTATTGATTTTTATGAAAGTCTTAGAAGGTATGCGCGTAGCGGTTGAAAATCCAAAGGTTGTTGCACCACAACAATATGGTGAAGTGGTCGTTGTTCCGGGAACAGTGGCAACCAACACAGCTGCGGGCGGAATAAAATTAACAGCAACTGATTTCAATCCAGAAAGAATTCACTTAGATATAAATAACGAGAGCTATGTAGCTAAAACAGGTGATTCTTTCAACGGCACGGTATCAGGTGTAGTGAGCTATGGTTTTAGTAACTATAAAGTACTAACGAATAAAGATCAATTACCTACTCTAGTTGAAGGAAATACGGCTCGTGAAGTAACGTCGTTACCAGCTGATCCTGATAAGCTATCAATTGCTTCCTATAATATCGAGAATTTCTCTGCGCAAACACCAGATTCAAAGGTGCAAAAAATTGCAGAGTCAATGATTAATAATCTCAAGCAACCAGATATTATCGGTGTAACAGAAATGCAAGATAATGATGGAGAAACAGACAGTGGCACAGTAGACGCTACGGCAAGTGCAAAAAAATTAATTGATAAAATTAAAGCACTTGGTGGACCAGCTTATCAATATATTGACGTAGCTCCAGAAGATAAGAAAGACGGTGGAGCGCCTGGTGGAAATATTCGTGTTGGTTTCTTGTATAACCCTAATCGGGTAACGTTAACACCTGGAACACCAGGTAAAGCAACGGAAGCAGTGGAATATAAGGAGGGCAAGCTTACTGTAAATCCTGGAAGAATTGACCCAACAAATACGGCATTCAGTTCAAGTAGAAAACCTTTAGCAGCTCAATTTGAATTTAAAGGTAAAAAAGTCATTGTGGTTGCGAATCATTTTAACTCGAAAGGTGGAGACCAACCTTTATTCGGTAAAAATCAACCACCTGTCCTTTCAAGTGAAGTACAAAGGCTGCAAATTGCAGCTATCGTGAATGACTTTGTAAAAGATGTTAAAGCGCAAGATTCAAATGCCAATGTGATTCTAACAGGCGATTTTAATGACTTTGAATTTTCAGCGCCATTAGCAACATTAAAGGGTACGGAGTTAACTAATATGATTGAGAAAGTGCCGTTCGAACAACGCTACTCTTACACATACCAAGGAAACTCACAGGTTCTTGATCATATTCTTGTTTCTAATAACCTAGCAGCTTCAACAGCAGTTGATATCGTGCACATTAACTCATCCTTTATGGAGCAACAAGGACGAGCAAGTGACCATGACCCAGTGTTAATCCAAACAAGCTTAAAAGAGGAAGTAGTAGCGCCAGAAAAAACATATCATTTATCAGGATTCAAAACGAAAAAGCTTGTTGTGACAAAAGCTAACTCTTTAATTATTCTTGATGGTTCATCTGTTATTACAGAAGGTATCTTGCTTAAAACTTCAGCTACGTTAAAGGGTGAAGGATTAAAGAATACAGTCGTAACCATTAATCCAACCGAAAAAGAAGCAGTGATTGATTTTAGTGGTGCAGTCGTAAAAGAAGTCATTATTGAAAATGCTGGTAATATAAAAGAAATTAGAGGGTCCGAAAACGTTCAAAAGTGGACATATGCAGCGGGAATTGATTAAGTTTTAATTCAATTCAGTGATTTTATGTATCCTTCCATTGAGAAATCAATGGAAGGATTTTTTTAAGGATGTGTCCGGTATAGGTTATAACTTGTTGATGGGTTTTTCTTCATCCCCGACTTATCCTTTTTAGTGAGAATTTTTTAAGCGTTCACTCAACCGGAAATTTTCTTGATAATCAACCTCACATTCCACAATAACTGGTCCGGTTTCTGAGAGTGCTTTTTGCAGAATTGTGGTTAATTCAGTAGCTTGTTTCACTTTATATCCTTTCGCACCATATGCTTTTGCCAGAGCTATAAAATCTGGGTTTTCAAATTGGATGCTGGATGAATGGCCAAATTTGTTTTTTTGCTTCCACTCGATCAGTCCGTATCTCCCATCTCGCCAAATCATGATTACAATGGATAATTTCAAACGGACAGCTGTTTCAAATTCCGCTAATGACATAATAAAACTCCCATCCCCACATACAGCTATTACTTTTTTGTCTGGGTGGACAAGCTTTGCACCGATGGCCCCAGGAAGCGCAATTCCCATGGATGCAAGTCCATTCGATATGATGCACGTATTTGGTAGCAACGCTTCATATTGTCTACCTATCCATAGCTTATGAGCTCCAACATCTGATAGTAAAAGATCGTCGTTAGCAAGAACAGCTCGAATATCTTTAATAATACGTTGAGGAGCCATCGGGTATGCGTCACTCGTTGTTTGAACCAGCATTTCCTTCATGACCGTTTCCTTCACATTGCGATAAAACGGATCCAATTCATCTCTTTGGTGAAGGTATCCAGTTAAACGCTGAAGATTCACGGATAAATCACCAACAAGGGAAGCCTTGACCGGATAAAAGCTGTCAATCTCATAGTCTTTTACATCAATATGAATGATAGGTGCTAATAATTGATTCCATTTTTGTGGTCCGTATTCAATTGGGTCGTAACCGATGGTGATCACTAGATCAGCGCGGAAAAAGGCTTGATTAACAAAATCACCTTCGGGTAACCCAATCGTTTGTAAATGTAGTGGATGATTTTCAGGAGCGACTCCTTTTGCCATAAACGTTTCTGTGAAAGGAGCTTGAAGCTTTTCAATAAAGCTTAGAATCTCTGTAGATGCTCCTGCCCTAGCAGCATTATTTCCTATTAAAATAAGCGGGAATTTTGCATCATTAATCGCCATCGCAACATCATGGATGGCTTGTTCAGATGCGATTCCTTTTTGAATATAGGGTTGTGTTTGTAATGGTTCACCCTGTCCTAGAGATGAGGCAATATCAGTTGGAAATTCGATATGGATGGCACCAGGCAGATCACTTGTAGCTAATGTAAAGGCTTTAGTCACTAGTTCAGGAATAACGGAACTGTCATGAATAGAAGTGCTCCACTTCGAAATTGGACGGTATAACTCGATAATGTCTAGATATTGATGTGAACCGATATGCTGCATAGGAAGATTAGTCTGTGCAGTAATGGCAACTAAAGGCATTCGATCCAAGGTAGCACACGCTACTCCCGTTACCATATTTGTGGCTCCGGGTCCGAGTGTTGAAAGACAAACCCCAGGTTTACCAGTCAATTTTCCCATCATTCCAGCAATAAAGGCGGCACTGGTTTCATGACGGCAAACGATAAATTTTATCGACGATTTATTAAGTGAGTCGATTAAATCAATATTTTCTTCCCCCGGTACGCCGAAAATGTATTCTACCCCCTGTTTCTCTAAACATTTGACAAAAAGCTCAGCTGCTTTCAATAAAAAACACCCTTTCTTCATTTCTTATAGGAACAGTTTGCACTAGAATGAGTGTTAATATGAAATTAGTGTGAGTTATATCACAAATTTATCTAATTAAATTTAGTATAATGCAATAAAGAACCTAAATAGGAGGTCTTAAACAGTGAGTGAGACTCGTTTAGAAACTTTATATGATCAAATTGGCGAGCATACGATTAATCAACTAGTAGGGGCCTTTTATCCGAAAGTATATGATGATCCTGATTTAAGCCCATTATTTGAAGGGAATATGAGTGAAATCATGCGGAAACAGCGCATGTTTTTAACACAATTTCTAGGTGGACCACCTCTTTACAGCCAAGAATTTGGACCTCCTGCAATGAGGCAACGCCATCTTCCATTTGAAATTACACCGAAGCGGGCCGAATGTTGGCTACGTTGTATGGGGGATGCATTTGAAGAAGTGGGGTTGGATAAGCATCCTGCAGGTGAAATCTTTTACGATCGATTAAAAAAAGTCGCGGCGATAATGGTCAATTCATAGAAATAGAAAATATAGTAGAGAGCATTACTTCTTTTTGGAGTAGTGCTTCTTTTAGTATAATGGATGAGGTATTCATCGCTAATGATGTAGAATCTATGTACACAAAAGTAAAATTTTAGAGCAAGAGGGGATTAGATGATGTCGACAAAGCTATATTATGAATCATCCTATACGACAGATTGGGAAACGCAAATAACCAAAAAGTTTGAAAAAGATCATGAGTATTTCGTAACACTTGAACAAACTGCTTTTTACCCATATGGAGGCGGACAGCCTTGTGATATAGGATATATAAATGGGATTGCTGTTCTTGATGTTTTTACAGAAGATGATGAGGTCATCCATAAGGTTGAACGGCTACCTGAGACGTTAAATGTTACATGTACTCTAGATTGGAAAAGACGATTTGATCATATGCAGCATCATAGTGGCCAGCATTTGCTCTCTGCGGTTTGTCTTGACCTTTTACAAGCGAGAACGGTTAGTTTCCATCTTGGTATAGATGATGTAACCATTGATGTGGATCAATATCGAGATAACAGCGGAGCAATTACTTGAGATCGAACGAGAAGTGAATAAACAAATTTATCAAAACCGAAAAATACATAGCTATATTGTGACTAAGGAGCAATTAATGGAAATTCCTGTTGTGAAAATGCCTAAAGTGACAGAAAATATTCGTATTGTCGAAATAGAAGGCATTGAATACAACGCATGCGGGGGGACACATGTTTCACGAACAGGAGAAATTGGCTTGATAAAATTATATAAAACTGAAAAATTAAAGGATGCTACAAGAATTCATTTTAAGTGCGGCTATCGAGCTTTACATGACTATCAAGAAAGTCTTACTATACTTGGTACCCTTTCAGAAAAGTTCAATACTGGGAGAAAGGATATTCTTGATCGTTTGGAGAAATGGGAACAAGATCGAAAACAGCTCCAGTCCCGCGTTGAAATGTTACAAGAACAAAATGATGATTATTTAGCAAAAGAACTGCTCACTAAAATCGAAGGGAATGTTTTAACACATATTTTTGAGGAGAAGCCGCTTAAGCAAATGCAGAAATTAGCTGCAAAACTAGGATCAGAGCATGATTTAATTGTTTTATTTGCATCAATCTCTGAAAATAAAGTATTACTCTCCCATAGTGGCTCACATTCTATATCATGTGGTGGTTTTTTTAAGGAGCATCTAGGTCGCTTCAAAGGAAAAGGTGGCGGTAACAATCAATCCGCTCAAGCGGGGTTTACAGCTAGTGAGGATGCCCTGAATTTTTTCCACTATGCATCGGAAGAAATAAACAGAATGGAAAGGGAAGCAGACAAAACAGAGATGTAAACTGAAGGCTAGGTTAAATAATAGTGTTGTTTTTGGCTCATTCGCTCTGACGATATGAGCCAAAAACAACAGAGTTCTAAACATAGCCAAACTAAAAAAAAGCTGCTGAGAATCCAACAGCTAACATGTATACTCAGTCATTTTTTTCTAAGCCGAGTATTGGTGTAAGTCTTGGCGCACAGGAAGTGTTAGTGTTGGTCAAGACATAAGATTGTGGGAACTAAAGCAGTCTAGATGTCTTGGAGGTGTCTTATGTACGTTGAATCATGGAGGTCGAAAAGCTTTTCACCATTTTTTGTAGATTTCTATGACTCTCTCTTAATTTAATCGTTTCATCAATGATTTGTTGGAAGCCTTCAATATCTTTATCCGAGGCATTTAATACAGCTTTAGTGACACTTTCGGCGATTTGTTGTATGGTTAAATCCACGCTCATAAACAACGAGACCACCTTTCCGCTTATTTATTGGACCTTACTTGGCCCTCTCTATAATTTATCGAAATTGATGCTGTTTTCCTGCAAAAATTCACATAAATATATCTACATTTCTCAGCAGATTTTTTAGTAATTCGGCAAGAACCCACGTGACTTCAGTCATGTGATGAATTGCCGTTTGATTCTAAGAATCAAAAGAATGGGCAAAAACTCTTGTTATACTAACTTCCCTCTAGTCATACAAAATAGCTTTGTGCTATATTATAAGCAAGTAGGAACGTATGTTCTAAACTGTGCCAATAATTCTAGTGAAAGTGTGGTGAAAAGGATGTTTGTAACTGTTCAACGCGGTTATATTTATCGTGCATACCCCACAGATGAAGTGAAGAAATATTTCTTACAATGCTTTGGTGCGGATCGTAAAATGTATAATCTTCACGTTGATAGATTATATCGATATATGGAAAGTATCGACTATCAGTTCGGTGGGAAAATCGACATAAAAGCACTCAAGGATAAAATTCCTTCAGTTGCTGAATTCAAAAAGATGTTCACTGATAATGATGGCTTTTTTTATCTTTATAAGGTGGATGCGTTTGCCTGCAACGAAGCAAAGCAACACTTTTACAAGGCACTATCTGAATTCAACAAAATTGCCTTTCGGAAACAATTTAAAAAATCAGCTCTCAAAAGAAAAGAAACTACTGGTAAGGAACTAACATTCCGCGATTTGAAAGGATTACCTAAATTCCATTCTAAAAAGAACAACGATTTTAGCTATACAACTTTCAATCAAAATGGAAACATTCAAATCAATGGAAACTGCCTTACTTTGCCTACTGCACAGAAATCTGAACTGAAGGAAATCAAAGTAGAGCTTCGAATGCACCGAGAACTACCAAAGGATAGTTCAATTAAAAACATTACCGTGTCCATGAACGCCAAAGGAGACTTTTACGTTTCTTTGTGCATGGAATTTGCTTTGGAAGTTACCGACATCAAAAACCTAACTCGACTTCTTGGACTAGACTATTCGCAATCTTCTTTTTTCGTTGATAGTGAAGGTAAGAAAGCCAATTACCCATTGTTTATGCGAAAAACAGAAGAACGACTAGCCCAAGAGCAGAAAAAACTTTCACGCATGGTTAAAGGTTCAAAACGTTGGAATGGACAACGTAAGAAGGTTGCAAAAATACATATAAAAGTAGCGTACCAAAGAAAAGATTGGTTGCATAAAAAGGCTTTTGCACTTGCTAAACGTTATGACATGGTGGTATTAGAAGACATTGATTTACGTACTCTTAGTCAAAATTCGAGCTTTGCTAAAAAACAGCAAGATAATGGATTCGGGAACTTCCGCTTGTATTTGAAATACAAGATGGAACAACAAGGGAAAATCTTCTTGAAAGCGCCAAAGACCTTCCCTTCAACCCAACTATGTTCTAACTGCAGTTTTAAAAATACTGAACTCAAAAGGATTGAGAATATTGATATAAGGGAATGGGATTGCCCAAAGTGTCACCGTCATCATGATCGCGACGTTAATGCTGGGATAAATTTAAAACGATTTGGTGAAAAACATATCAACATAGAACTTTTGGTTCCGTGTTAATGAATGATATAAAGGGTTCGCTCGGTCGCCCACAGTGTCTAGCTCTGACTAGGCTTAAATGAGTCGGCTAATAAAAGTGACTCAGGCTGCATATGACCGAAGGGATAGACCGTCAAGTCTTTTCCTTACAAGCCTGTGGCTTCAGCCATGGGTTGTTGACTTATAGAATATATTATATAACTCTGTTGATTAATAAAGCCTAGTTATATAGTAAAGTGTAACGAATCTGCTAAGGATGAATGATGTTTGACAGCTTTCGAATTGTACGAATAACGGCGGAATTTGTCGAATAATCGATAAATTAATAAAATCGAAGATAAATGAGTGAGTTTCGTAGATAAAATCGAATAATCGAAGATAAAGTGAAACTTCCATCAGTGGGGGGTTCTTCATCCCCCACTGATGGTTAGTTGAACCAATCGGACCTTTACGGGCAGTTGATCCCCTACCTATCTCCTTTGGATACTCAGAATATTGAGGTGGGGGTCTTACTGCCCGTTAAGGCGGGATAAACTGTGCAATATCAAAAGTAAATTGCTTCGGAGTTCAAAATGTAAGGCGAGAAAATGAAATTGTATTATTTTTTGGGCAAACAAAGAGACCATCTAAATGATGGTCTCCGTTAAGTGAAAGGATCTATGAATATGTATAAGTGCTATTAATTATAAAATACCTCTTGAAGCTTCCAAGGAAAAGGGTTTTCAACTTCTAAAATAAACTGTAATATATCTTCTGCTGCATGTGCATTTATATATTCTCTTTGACTATCAATAATCTGATTTAATTTTTCACCATTATTTTGTAATAATTGAGTAAGAGCGTCATGAATGGCATTTGTATTTTTGCATACCACTCCTAAATTTGATTTTTCAGCAAAGGCAGGATTGTCCTCCTCTTGGCCAGGTAAAGCACCGGTAATAATAATGGGCGTATTGGATGCAATCGCTTCAAACATGACATTAGGACTACCTCTTGTAATTGCGACGTCAGAAGCAAGCATAAGATCCTGAATATTTTTGGTGAAGCCGTATATTTCCACTTTATCTCCGTATTTACTTATAAGAGAATGTTCTAACTTTGCTTTTAGCTTTGCATTTCTTCCTGCTACAATCTTTACTTTGCAATCAAAGTGATCAAGCATATTTTCTGCTATTTGTTTCATATTTCCGACACCTTCACCACCGCTCATTATTAAGCATTTTAGAGGTGTACCTTCTTGGTAGCGGGCTTTTCTATTGCTGTTATTTCTAAAAAATCTTGAACGAACAGGGAATCCCATGACCTTTATATTTTGGGCCGGAATGCCATATTCGATACACTTTTCACGAGCTTCAATGGTTGGGCTGATAATATAGTCGGCTCTAGCATCCATCCAAAGTGGAGATATATTGACAAGGTCGGCTATTAAGGTGATAAATGGTATTTTAATATATTGTTTTTCTAGTATATTTAAAATAGAACCATTAAAATTAGGGTGAACAGATAAAATTAAGTCTGGTTTAACTTCTTCAAGTAATTCCAAAAATCGATGTCTAATTAAAATCTCAATAAAGCTGTTAATGGCCTTAGGATTATCAGATGATAAATGATACACCATTCTCCAAACATTTTCTGCTTTTCTCGTGATTGGACCGTATGATTTTCCAATTGAAAGAAGAAATGGTCCACCTAGTGTAAATCCATCAACTACATGTATTTCAGCATCATGATCAATTTTTATCTTCTCACAAAGTGATTCAGTGATACTTTTATGACCATGACCAGTATTATCGGAAGAAATTAAAAGTACTTTTTTTCCCATATTAGCATCCCCTTTATTAGCACGTATAGTATAATTATACAAAATAAACATTATTATGTATATTATGTTTACAAAATCCTCTAAAATTATGAATAACTAAAGATAGAAAAGGAGTCTTTATTTCTTGGGACAATCTAATTTTAAAACAAAGTTTACGATATTTGTATTTATCGCACTAGCGGCCTTTGACCATACCATTATAGGTCTATTTCCTCCTCTATTTCAATATATAGCAGAAGACTTGCAGGTGGGAATAGGCAAATTGGGTATTATTTCAGGAATTAATATTTTAGTTACAGCCGTTTCTTCTGTATATTGGGGATACTTGTCAGGTAAATTTAAGCGGAAGAGACTGATTATGATTGGGACTTTCATTTGGGTTTTATCTGTATTTTTGACATCCATTAGTCAAAGCTATCTGCAATTATTATTCTTTCAGATGTTAACAGGAGTAGGGTTAGGCTGTATTGCATCAATTGGTTTCAGTGTTTTAACAGATTATATTCCTTATCGTAAACGGGGAATGATTCTAAGCCTTTGGGGTATGGCACAGGGCTTAGGAGGAATTGGAGGGTCACTACTGGCTTCTTTAACAGCAGCGAATACTAGTTGGAGATGGCCATTTGAAATTGTGGGATTTATCGGTCTCATTTTAATGATTCTGTACTTTTTTGTAGATGAACCATCTAGAGGCCAGTCAGACCCTGAACTAAAGGGCTTGATTAGTAAGGGTCAAATTTACAACTACATCATAGAATCAAAACATATCGTTTCCCTTCTTTTAAAGGGAAGTAATGTATATCTCTTTTTGCAAGCATTTTTTATGAATATTGCTACTGGTAGTCTTATATGGCTCCCAACTTTATTTATCTTTAAAATTCAACAGCAGGGATACAATCTGGATACCGCGATGGTTGCTTCAGGCTTTATGTATGCGATATTTCAACTTGGTGGAATGACCTCTGTTTACTTCGGACATCTTGGAGATAAACTTCAACATAAAAGCTACAAGGGCAGGGCTTTATTAACATCTTTATTAGTATTTTTAACTTTGCCCTTTTATGTATTCATGTTTATCATTCCGATGGATCACTTATCTTTGCCGAATGATGGTAATCCTATTTTTATATTCATTCATTTAATTCAGCAGATATTTGTGAATCCGTGGATGTTATTATTATTTGTTTTATCATTTTTAGCTTCTGCTGCTCAATCAGCAAACACTCCTAACTGGCTTGCACTCATTACAGATGTTAATCTGCCAGAACATCGAGGAACAGCCTTTAGCGTGGCTAATTTGTTCAATAGTTTAGGTAGAACGATCGGTAATGTTGGGGTAGGGATTGTACTGGGTGTCATTTCTACGTACTGGAATCAACCATATAGTTTCGTTATTACTTTAGCCATTTTACAAATTTTCCTCATTCCATCAGCATTGTGTTATCTTTTAATGGCTAAGAAAAATGTTGCCGATATCAAGCATGTGAAAAAAACACTTAAGGAAAGATCTGAACAAGACAATGACCGCGTGTTATTATAGATAGTAATTGCACATTAGAAAAACACGACTTATCGCGCTAATGGCCGAAAGTCGATGATTTTCTTTTACTTTAATCTTTTAAGAAGTTACGTTGTCTTAAAGTATGAAAAAGGAAGATAAACAATTGAAAAAAATTAACCAACAACCAGTCTTTATTTATACTTATAGTTGTACTCCTGAGGAACTTTCATTGTGTCACTTGGAAATGCGTTCACTTTTTGGGATGGAGACGACTGCCCCAATTTTAAAAAGCTCAATCGAAGTGGAGCCTAGTCGAAGTCCCTTTATCAAAGAACGGATCGATGTGATGTATGAAGGAGATACAATAGCAGAAATTGGAGAACAAGTACAAAAGATTCAGTTAAAACAAGAAACCTTTAGAGTGAATTTTGTAAAAATCAATGATTTAGAAAAATCAGAGAAAGTAAATTTTGAACAACGTCGAGAAATTGAGCGGTCAATTGGTCTTCAAATCCAAGGGGAACCTGATTTGGATCATCCAGATGTAATCTATGGCATCGTGACACTTGGCGGAAAGTGGTATTTTGGGACCCATCATAAAAGTGAATCCGTCTGGTTTCATCATCTAAAAAAGCCGGCAGAATATTCTACTGCCCTTAGTACCCGTGTGGCAAGAGCCATTGTTAATATTGCTGTTCCAAATCCTAACGATATTCGAGCAATTGATCCTTGCTGTGGAATTGGGACGGTCATTGTGGAAGCTCTTTCCATGGGAATTAATATGGTTGGTCGTGACATTAATCCCCTTGCCGCGAAAGGAACACGGGAGAATATCACTTATTTTGGTTACGAATGTGATATCAAAACTGGACCAATCTCAGATGTAACGAACAATTATGATGTAGCCATTATTGATATGCCTTATAATATCGTCACTTATGTTACTCGTGAAGAACAGTTAGAGATGCTACAGCATGCTCGACGGTTTACGAAGAAATTAGTAGTGGTAACGATAGAAGCGATAGATGACTTAATTAACGAAGCTGGCTTTGTCATAACAGATCGCTGCGAAGTCAGGAAAACAGCCTTTTCAAGACAAGTGGTTCTATGTGAATAGCAAGAAGAAAAACGGCGAACAGTGTTACTGTTCGCCATTTTAAATTAAGTATTATGATTATTCTTTAAGTTTTCCTCAGCCATACGTATTAGTTCCTTCACCATACTGCCTCCTAATTTTCCACCCACTTTTCCGGCCTGCACGGAAGTTAGTTGACCGTTATACCCCTTTTGAAGCGGAACGCCAAGTTCTTTCGCAACTTCCAATTTTGCATCTTCAGGATTATTCGTGCCTGCAACTTGGGCTTTTAACTTATCAAGTCCATGTCTAGCCTCAGCGACAAGAATTTTATTGCGATTTCTTCGTCCCATCTAATCACTCCTTTTTCATTAGAGTATCCAAAGAAAAGAAAAGGATTATGGATTTTAGCTAAGGTTAACATCAGGGAGTACTTCTCTTTTAAATGATTGAAAGCGTTCACAAAATTTTCGAAAGAATAATGATAATAGAAGAAAAAGGGAGTTATAATAAGGATGTAAAGGAAAAGTAATACTTAACATCTTTGAAGACTCAATCATATAGTGTTCGTTTCAAATTTTATAAGAACATCTTTTTATCACTAAATGCACATGATGTGTCAGTAAAAAGAAAACAACTTAATAAAGATGGAATTCAATCAAGATATGATCCAATCATTAGCTTACCGTAATTGTAGGTACTCATAATTAGGCATTCTTCATATATCATAGAACAATCTATACAAAAAAATATCATAAATAGTAATTTTTTCTACGAAGACGGGTAAGCTAATGAAAGATTTTTAATGAGAAAGGTATTTCACAATATATGTGAAATAGCTGTTTTATTAAAGGCTTGATTGGAATTCCAAAAATACTTAGTCATTTTGACTAAGTACTTGGAAATCAACCTACACCATTAGGAACAAACACACATCGGTTGAAATAGCCATAGTAAAGGATTTTCTCTCATATTTGAATGAACCGATTTACTATCAGCTGATTATGATGGTTGAGTCTCCCAAGATGTTAATGACAAAAACCTCTCTGGCATAGAGAGGTTTTTGTATGTGATGTACAGTTTCGTTAATATAAGACAGCAAAATAAATTTAGATTAAAACAAGGAGTATACTTCATGAATAAAAAATTGAAAAACCTTGCACATAAAACGCAAACTACAGTTAGTCAAGCAGTAGAGTATGTGAAAGACAAAATCACGACAGTTATGGGAACAAATTCTGTAACTGTTCAGCAATTAGCCAATTATATTCGTTTTCATCCTGAGACAAAAATAGTGAAAAAGGAATTATTGGGGCTTACTTTTTCGTTCTATCAACTAGAAAAAGAAGGCATTATTTATCATCTAGAAATGAAGGGTGATTATCCTTTGCAGATCGATGTCCATTCAGCAAATCATGTGATTGTTTCCTATCGATCCTATCGAGATGCTCCTTATGAGCCGATTAAATACCCTGACTCTCTGTCATTTGAATAAAAATGTTTTACTTGATTATTTCATATTCGTCTAATAAAAAGAGTATAGCGAACATCACATGACAATGTTTGCTATACTCTTTTTTTAGTTACCAAGTGTATAATAAAACTTTGTAAAGTTTACTAATAAGAGAACGAAATACGAACAAACGTACTTGATAGTTTGCTATAATAATGGGTAAAATAATAATAGAAAATATAGTCATATTTTGGATACTTATTGGAAACAAAAAACATGCTAAGTAGACTTTTTATTATAGCTTCAATAATACTGATGAAAGATTGGAGTGATACATTTGTCATTTTCGTTTATTCATGCAGCGGATATCCATCTCGATAGCCCATTAACTGGACTTGAGCAATATGAAGGAGCGCCAGTTGAGCAAATCAGAAGTGCTACACGTGATGCATTTAGAAATTTAGTAGATATAGCAATTGAGAGACAGGTTGCCTTTATCATTATTGCTGGTGACTTATATGATGGTGATTGGAAGGATTACAACACTGGCTTGTTTTTTGTCAGTCAAATGGTTCGTTTGCAAAAGGTAAACATTAAAGTATTTCTCATTCGAGGAAATCATGATGCTGCTAGTTTAATAACAAAAGAATTAAAGCTACCGGAAAATGTAATTGAATTTTCTACACGGAAAGCAGAAACGTATAAGCTAGAAGAATTAGGTGTTGCGATTCATGGACAAGGCTTCGCAACTCGTGCTGTCGAAGAAAATCTTGTCAAGAATTACCCAAGACGAGAGGATGGGTATTTAAATATTGGAATTTTGCATACAAGTGCAACTGGACGGGAAGGACATGAAAATTATGCACCGTGTTCGATCGATGACATGAAGGAAAAAGGGTATGACTACTGGGCTTTAGGTCATATCCACTTACGTGAGTTGCTGCATGAAAAGGACCCGGTCATTTTATTTTCAGGCAATATTCAAGGAAGACATATAAAAGAAACGGGAGATAAAGGCTGTACGCTTGTTTTGGTGAATGATGGAGCTATTGAGTCAATCACTCATCTTTCACTGGATGTACTCCGATGGGAGCTTTGTGAGATTGATGCAAATGGTTTAGAAAGTGTTGAAGAGCTGATAGATGCCGCCCGTGAAGCTCTTGAACAAAAATATATAGAAGCTGAAGGTCGATTATTAGCAGTAAGGATTCAAATTCATGGTTCAACAAAAATTCACCAAGAGCTAATTGTAAAGAAGGACCATGTCATGAACAATTTACGGTCACTTTCTTTAGAAGTAGGACTTGGTGATATATGGGTGGAAAAGGTAAAAATCAAGACCACACGAATTAATAATATTGAAGAATTAAAAGCAGAGCATACACCTGTTGCGGTTATTTTGGACTATATTCAGCATGTAGCTTCTGACGAAGAGACGTTAAAAGAATTGCTCGCTGAATTCCAAGATGTTCAACATGCCTTGCCATATGAGCTCAGAAATGGTGAGGAAGGCTTTGATTTTACTGACACGGACGTCCTTAAGAAGCGGATTGAAGATGTAGAGGATTTAATATTGTACTATTTAGGTGAGATGGAGGTGGAAGGTTAATGCGATTCGATTATTTAAATTTACGTGCAATCGGACATTTTACTGATTATGAGCTTTCGTTTGACCCAGCTAAAAACTTCCACTTACTATACGGTCCAAACGAAGCTGGAAAAAGTACAACATTACGGTCAATCACTCATTTTCTTTATGGATTTCCTCAGAAAACAAATGATTCATTCCTTCACAGTAATGGGAAGCTACGTATTGAAGGTCAAATCAAAAATTCCAAAGGAGATGCACTCCAGTTCGTTCGTCGAAAAGGGAAGAAAGACACGGTATTAGATCTAAATGGGAATGCTCTGAATGAAAAATTGGTTACTGATTTTTTACAGGGCATATCAGAAACTCATTTTTTAAATATGTTTGCCCTTGATCATGTGCGTTTGCGTGAAGGCGGGGAGAGCTTGCTTCAAAGTGGAGGAAGTGTTGGAGAAAGTGTGTTTTCTGCTGCATCTGGGATTAGTGTGTTGCGGAAAATTTTGGATGAGCTTGAGAAAAAGTCGGGTGGACTCTATAAAAAAACGGGTTCGATTCCTGAACTTAATAAATTATTAAAACAAGAAAAAGAGCTGAAAAAGCAGATAGCTGGGTATCAATTAAAAATCCAAAATTGGAAAGAGCTTGAACGAAGTTATAACCAAGGTAAACAAGAAATTGAAGAAATTCTACAACAAGAAAAGGCATTACGAAGTGAACAAGAGAAGTTAAAACGAGTACAGCTGCTATTACCGAAAATTGCTAAACTACGAGAAGATACGCAAAAGTTTGCTGAGCTAGGTGAGGTTCCCGATTTACCAGATAATAGCGAAGAGCTTCGTTCTGAAACAGAACATAAGCTTGATGTAGCTAGAAAAGAAAAGAAAAACGCGGAAGACGATGTTCAAATTCTTGTGCAAAAAATGAAAGATATTATCATTCCTGACAGAATATTAGAGCAATCTACTTTAATTGATGCCCTATATCGAGAAGTGCAAAGCTATCAAAACAATGAAAATCGCCTTCCAGAATTGGAAGGGACAAGAAAGCAACTGGAAGCACAGGTTTTAGCGTTTATGAAGGAAATTGATTCTTTGCATGCTGATTTAGAAAAAATGGATCGCTATCGCTTGTCTGCTGAGAAAAAAGAAACAATCAAGGAATTATGTAAACTAAAGCCTTTACTAGATAAAGATCTTGAGAGGATTGAAAGTGAACATAAAGAAAAAGATGTAGAGCTTCAACAGAAAAATGAACAATTACTCTTGATCCCTGATTTCCCCAATATCGATGATCTTGAAGCGGTTATTGATCGAGTGAAGCGTGCAGGTAATATTGAGCAATCTCTTAAAACGTTGCTTAAAGACTGCAAACATAAGGAAATGCAAATTAATGAAGAAATCAGACTGCTGCCACAATTTGATGGAACCTATCAGGAATTAATAGAATTACCTGTTCCAGGATTAACCGAAACAGTAAAGAAATTTGAAAAGGAACAGACAGATCTGATTCAAAAACGTCAAAAAACACAGGAACAACTAAAAAATCAAAATGAGGCCATTGAGCAACATGAAGAAAGAATTCGCGATTTAGAATCAATAGCGGAAATTCCATCAGAGGAAAAGTTGGTTACCGTTCGTTCGCTCCGCAACCAAGGCTGGAAAATGATTCGTACAAAGCTTCATCAAGGAGAATGGGATTCTGAACAAGTGAATACCTATACAAAGGGTCAACAGATTGAAGCTGTTTATGAGGATCATGTTCGTGATGCAGACCATATTGCAGATACTATGAGAATGGAAGCAGAAAAAGTTGGTGAAAAAAATAAGCTTTTATCTGATATTGCAAAATGTAAAAAGATTATAACAGAGTTGGAATTAGAAGAAATCAGCATAAATGATGAATTGAAAGCCTGGGAAAACGCCTGGTTTGAGCTTTGGAAGCCAACTCAAATCAATCCGTTAACCCCGGGTGAGATGAAAGAATGGCTTGTTAAATATGGACAAATTAAAGGAATGGTTCAAGAGTTTATAAGAGCATCGGAGGTCAATAGCGAGCTTGAAATGAATATTGAACAATTAAAGAACAGCCTTATTAGTGCGCTTCATGAATTTGTTCAGGTTACTGAAAATCAAACTTTGGACGATCTGTTGAGCATAGCTGAAAAGAAACAAAAGGAAATCCAAGATTATGTGAATAAACAAAATAATATAGAAGCTAGTATTCGAGAGATTGAGGATAAAGTAAAATTTATCGCGAATAGAAAAATAGAGATTGAGGCTAAAATAACAAATTGGAAAACCGAATGGACCAATGCAATCCAAGGAACTACTATTTCAGTAAACACCACACCAAGCGTAGCAGAAGGATTATTGAGTATTTACGAAAGTTGTTCTCATGCTTATGAGGAATTTATAAAAGTGGAAAAAGAGAAAGAATTAATCCAAGAACAAATTTCACTTTTTAAAGAAAAAGTGAAAAATGTACTAAATACAGTCGAGCTCTCTATTGATGAACCATATGTCGATATGGCTGTGAATCAGCTCAATGCCGCACTGCAAAAGGCTCAACAAGATCAAGGGATTATGACTGAACAAAATAATCAGCTTGATGCGCTTCAATTACGTATTAAAAAAGCAACCACTGATATAAATGATGCTGAAACAGTATTAAATGATCTAATCAAACAAGCAAAATGTAACACAATCGAAGAATTAAAGGATGTTGAAAAACTATTTTCAGCCAAGAAAGAATACGTATCTAAAATCCAAGCATATGAGGAAGAATTGCTAGAGCTTGGTAATGGTCAGTCTCTACAGGAAATAATCAAAGAAGCAGAACAATATAAATTTGTTAGTATTGAAGTGGAACTTGAAGAAATTAATCGTAAACTTGATAGAATCAACATAGATCGATCACCGCTTGAACAAGCTCATGGTGTAGTGAAAAAGGAATATGAAGAAAAAATTCAAGGGAATAATACGGCATCCATATTAGCCGAACAAAAGAAGGAAAGTTTGTTAGCACAGGTTTCGAGTTTAACAGAGCAGTATATTCAGATAAAGCTTGCGCACGTCCTATTACAAAAGGGAATCGAGCATTATCGTAGTCAAAATCAGGATCCAATCTTAAAACGGGCAAGTGAACTTTTTGCTAGATTAACTCTTCAATCTTTTGTTGGTTTAATCGTTGATTATGACGATAAAGATCAACCCGTATTAATGGGTGTGCGTGAAAATGGAGATAAAGTACCACTTGATGGTATGAGTGATGGAACAACAGATCAGCTCTATTTATCACTTCGAGTAGCTAGCATTGAGAAATATGTATATGAAAATGAGCCGATTCCATTCATTGTAGATGATATCCTTGTCCATTTTGATGACATTCGCTCAAAAGAGACACTTAAGATTTTACTAGAACTATCTAGTCATACCCAAATTATTTTCTTTACCCATCATGCTCGTTTGATTGATCTTATGAAAGAAATTACTTCTGAACAAGCGTATCAGATGATGGAAATTAATCAAAACGAAACGGTTATAAAGTGAAACTTCCATCAGTGGGGGTTTTAGTTCCTCCCCACTGATGGTTAGTTGAACCAATCGGACTTTTACGGGCAGTTGATCTCCCACTTACCATCTTTGTATTCTCAGAATCTTGAAGTGGGAGTCTTACTGCTCGTTAAGAGTGGGATAAATAATTAAGAACATGAGAAACAGGCGAAATCATGGGGTTTCGCTTGTTAAACAGAGTTCAGATTATATATTTGCAAAAACAAGTTCGCCCCCAGTAATTGGGGGCGTAATCCTTACTTTTCAGAGGTTATTATTTTGTTGTTTTATTTCTTCAGAAGTTAGAATTAAGTTTGCTGTTTCAATAGCCCGATGTTCGTTTACGGATTCACCCGGCTCCAGGTTATTTAAATTTGCGCGGATGGTCATTTCTTCCTCATTCACCAGTTGGTTCTCTTTTTTCTTCACTTAATACACTCCATTCTTGTTTATGTTGGGATGACTGTAGAGCTTAGTCTTTACGATTACAACTTATTCATTCAAAAATAATTTAAACCTTTCTTAGAGATTGAACGGCTTGATTGGAAGCCGAATGAAATGATTGTTTTTTGCAAAATGAAAATATGATTCTGGTTTAATATAGTAATTTTTTCCTTCGAAGGAATTATCCCATCCTCGGTGAAATAACTTCATATTCTGACTATTTTTACATGTCGACAAAAAACGACAAATTTCGTATAGTAAAGAAAGCAATTAAGTTGCGTTAATTGCTTTCTTTTTTTTCATTGAAACGACCAGTATCCCTTCAATGCTGGTCGTATTTTTATAAAGGAGTTTTTTTAATGATAAATATAAAAATTGATATTGATAAACTTTTGAAAGATACGGATGAACTAAGTGATGAAGTATTTATTTTACCTCTAGACAAAATAGATATTGATCTGTTTCTTGATCAAATGTGGAAAAACTGAGTAAACGGATTCATTTTTTACAAATGAAAAAAGGAAATCCGCTAATGGATTCCCTTAAAAACTATTAATTTTCAATATGATTATTACATGTAAACTACATCAAAAATAGGGCAACTATAGTTGTAGCGATTAAGCCAATGACAACTGGCATCAGGTTTCTGCGGGCTAATTCGAATGGACTAACGTTACAAATGGCGGCAGCCGGAATGAGTGCCCACGGAATGAGTACTCCTCCACCAACCCAAATCGCAGCAATTTGGCCGAGAGCAGTTAAGGTAGCCGTGCCTCCTCCGATGGCGGTGCCGAATAGGTTGGCTACTGATCCCGCTAAGGAAATGCCTGAAAAGCCTGAACCGTCTAAACCAGTAATGGCGCCGAGTATTGTCAAGGTAAAAGCGGCGATTTCTTTCGTTAGGGGAACGGAGGATGCTAAGGCTACACCAAGATCATTGACAATGCCTTGGGAGGTATTTGGCAAATAGTCTCCGATAATTTGTGTGAATCCGGAATCTCCAAGATAAAAGAAAGCAGCAATGGGGATGACTGGTCCGAAGACCTTGAAGCCAAATTGAAACCCATCAATTAAATAACTTGTTATATACTCAAGTCCCTTTTGTTTATGCACCACTAGGGATAGAATGAGTAAAATAGAGACGGCTGTACCACCAACTAATGCCGTTGCATCCCCACCTTGTAATTTCAAAAGGAACATAGCCACAACATCTAGTACAAAAACAATCGGAATAAGGAGGGCAAAAAATTTCTTTTGTTTCATCGTAAGCAGACTTTCACTGATTTCTTCTTCTTGGACTTCTTCTACGCTTTCCGTGAAAATAAACCCACGTTTCATATCCCTTTTTAAAAAGAAAAATGCAGTTATCGTTGTTACAAGTCCCATTGTAATGACTAAGGGAATACTTGCTGAAATGACATCACCGATCGGAATCGCAGCGGCGTCTGCCGTGAGTTTAGGTGCAGCCTGTATAATAAAATCTCCTGATAAGGCAATTCCGTGACCAAATAGGTTCATTGCCATGGCAGCGCCTAGTGCAGGTAAACCAGCTCGTAATGCGGCCGGAAGCATGACGGCCCCAAGTAAAGCAACAGCAGGTGATGGCCAGAAAAACCAGGAAACGCCCATCATGACAATTCCAATAATCCAAAAGGCCAGTGTTGGATTTTTCATGAACTTTGTAAAGGGAGCAATCATGACGTCATTAATCCCTGTCCTGGTCAATACTTGGCTCATGGCAACAATGATTGAGATAATTAAAATAGTGGACAATAGTTCAGTAATGGCAAAAGTAAAGCTGTTAAAAATTCCGCTTATGGACGCAGCAATATTTCCTGTAGCAATCATGGTTAATAGGAAAATTCCAATAATACATACGAGGGTTGTATCTCGCCGTTTCACCATAAATCCGATAATTAATACGATGAATAGCACATAAACCCAATGAAGAGCCGTTAATTCAATCCCCATAATCCTTCCTCCTATATTTACCCATATAAAGTGAAACTTCCATCAGTGGGGGTTTTCCTCATCCCGCACTGATGGTTAGTTGAGGCCCACACGATGTGGGTCACACAGACGTTGCAACAGGATGTTGCATTCTTAGTCTGTGATCATTAATTCGGACCTTTACGGGCAGCTGATCCCCACCTATCTCCTTTGGATACTCAGAATCTTGAGGTGGGGGGTCTTACTGCCCGTTAAGGCGGGATAAAACTTAATTACAGATTATGAGCGGGCAATAAGTCGGTGAGTTGTTTTGAAAAATAAAAAATGAACAAATATATATTTTAATTATTGAATATTGCTTCATAAAAAGCAGTAAAAAATATAGTAATCTATTATAATATCTATAGATAAAGTGAAACTAACCATCAGTGGGGGGTTCTTCATCCTCCACTGATGGTTAGTTGAGGCCCACACGATGTGGGTCACACAGACCGAAGAAATAAGGATGTTGCGTTCTTAGTCTGTGATCATTGATTCGGACCATTACGGGCAGTTGATCCCCACCTATCTTCTTGGATATTCAAAATCTTGAGGTGGGGGGTCATACTGCCCGTTAAGGCGGGATAAATAGTTTGGGAGGTCGCTTCTATGAGTACTCAATTAAAAGACGTCCGTGATCTTGATATAATGAATCAACAGTATATCGAAAGCGAACATAAACAAACGTTGATACACTTGGAAAATTTTAAAAAAGCGTTAGATATCGCTTCGATTGTAGCGATAACAAATGATAAAGGGATTATTACATACGTTAATGATACATTTTGTACAATATCCGGATATGCTAAAGAAGAATTAATCGGAAAAACACATCGGATTGTCAATTCTGGATTTCATCCAAAATGTTTTTTTAAAAACATGTGGCAAACAATCAGAAGTGGACACATCTGGAAAGGTGAAATAAAAAATCGTGCAAAAGATGGTTCTCTATATTGGGTTAACACGACCATTATTCCTTATCTTAATGAAACGGGTAAGCCCTATGAATATGTAGCGATTCGAACGGATGTTACAAAATTAAAACAAGCGGAGGCATCCTTAGAAACGGCATTAAAAAATGATTTTCAAACAACAATTAAAAATCTAGAAAATTGTATTTTTAAATATCGTAAGAATGATGAAGGAAAAATCGTTTTTACGTTATCAGAAGGAAAAATTGCAGAAAAAATTGGCTTTGTAACGGATGCGATTTATAACAAGGAAGTAAAAGAATTTTTTCCGGAAAATGTTGTTCCTATCATGCAGCAAAATTTTTTGGTATCTTGTCAAGGGAAACCGGTAGAGTTTGAAATGAATTTATCAGGCATCGATTTTCTCGTATATTTATCACCGATTATTCAAGAAAATCAAGTAGTTGAGGTAGTCGGAACAGCAATAGATATTACCGAGCGAAAAAAAAGCGAACGGCTAATCAACCATATGGCTTACCATGATTCGTTAACCGGACTGCCTAATCGAGCTTTCCTACATGAACTAATGACGGAAATGATTCAAAAAGAAAATAATGAGAATGAAATGTTTGCTGTACTATTTATTGATCTCGATCGTTTTAAAAATATTAATGATACCCTAGGTCATAGAATGGGAGATCGACTATTAATAGCTGTATCAGAGAGATTATTAGATTCTATTGATGAAGAGCATATCGCTTCTCGTCTAAGTGGGGATGAATTTGTCATATTACTTCCTAATAGTGATGAAGTAATAGCTGCAAAGATTGCTAAGCGTATCATTGATCAACTTTCTAGGCCTTTTTTAATTGGAAATAACGAATTGTATATTACTCCGAGTATTGGGATTAGTATGTTTCCACAAGATGGAGAGGAACCCTTGAAAAATGCAGATACCGCCATGTATCAAGCAAAGAGCCAAGGTAAAAATAATTTTCAGTTTTTTACAAAAGAATTTGACCGCAAATTGAATGACAAAATGATTTTAGAAAATGAGTTGCGAAAAGCATTGGAAAGAGAAGAATTCACTCTATTCTATCAACCACAAGTCGATATAACGACTGGAAAAATGATAGGTATAGAAGCTTTAATTCGTTGGCAACATCCAAAAATGGGAATGATATCACCCATAGAGTTCATTCCTTTAGCAGAAGAAACTGGATTAATTATTCCAATTGGTAATTGGGTATTATATCAAGCTTGCCATCAAAATCAAGTTTGGCAAGATGCTGGATTTGAACCAATCCCAATAAGCGTAAACGTATCCCTTAGGCAGTTTATGCAAAAAGATTTCGTACAAATAGTTGAAAAAGTATTACAACAAACAAACTTAGCGCCAAAATATTTAGAATTAGAAATTACAGAAAGTGTGACGATGGATATTGCCTATACCGAATGCGTACTTACTTCATTACAAGACTTAGGATTAAAAGTAAGTATGGATGATTTTGGAACAGGTTATAGTTCACTTAGTTATTTACGTAGATTACCAATCAATAAGTTGAAAATTGATCAGTCCTTTATCAGAAATTTGGATAAAAAAAATAAAGCGATTGTTCAAACGATTATCTCTCTCGCACTTAATTTACAGATCGATGTGATTGCAGAAGGTGTCGAACAGCAAGAACATGTTCAATTTCTTAAGAAGCATAATTGCTTTCAAGGACAGGGGTATTTGTTTAGTAAACCTATTCCTACAGAAGAACTAGATCGGCTTTTTCCTACTTTTTTGAAAGGTTTCAGGTTGGAAAAATAAATTTTCTAATTCATTAGTCATCAAATATACCTATAAGCAATAGTGAAAATGAGGGAATGTAGTGAAGCAAATATATAGTGATATTATCCAATTTCGTGGGAGCCATTATGATTTTGGATACATGCAAGGGGAGAAAATAAAAAATTCACTCACGGTAATCAATCGTGAAAATCAGTGGAAAGTGCGAAAACCGAGATTTATCATCGAAATAGAAGAAGCAAAACAGGTGATCAGCCATTTCGTTCCGGGGGTATGGGACGAATTACTAGGTTTGCAAGCTGCACTTGAATGGCCGATGGAAAGGGTACTACAAGAGTTTGGCGGATATAGATTGGATTATGTCCGCTCCGGCTGCTCGATTTTAACAGGACAGGACTATTTTATTCGTAATTATGATTATCACCCAAAAACATATGAAGGTCGATACGTTTTCTATCAACCAACTGATCAAGGCTATGCCAGTATTGGACCAAGTCAACGGGGAACTGGACGGATGGATGGAATGAATGAAAAAGGGTTAGTCATTGGTTATAATTTTATGAATCGAAAAAAACCAGGAGATGGATTTATTTGTTGTATGATTGGGAGAATAATTGTAGAGTCCTGTGCCAATGTGGAAGAAGCTGTTGAGATGCTGAAGGAGATTCCTCATCGACATTCTTTTACCTACGTCGTGTATGATCGAAGTGGGAAAACATTTGCAGTCGAAACCTCTCCACGGGGTGTAGAGATTCGAAGTACGAGTGCCTGTACAAATCATTTTGAAATCATGACGCATGAAAATCGAAATCATCTGGTCGACTCAAAGCGGCGCTTAGAAATTATGAAAAAGCAACAAGACAAGCTTTCCAATGCTTATGATGCCTTTCGATTGCTAAACGACACAGATCAAGGGATTTTTTCTGATTTATATAGTAGTTGGGCTGGTACGATTCATACGTCTGCCTATTTACCAAAAGACATGAAGGCGTGGATTGCATTAGGAGGAAATCAAAATCCGATTCAATTTGATTTTGCAAAATGGCTTGACGGACAAGATGTGAATGTAGAACGGATTGTTGGTGAAGTGGATACTGATATACCATTTTTACATATGGATCAGAGGGCAGATTGGTTTCAAAACTAGTGTAATTAACTTGTGTATGAAAAAAATCTAGCGAGCAGGTTTAAAGGCTGCTCGCTAAGTAAAAGTTATGACGATAGTATAGTATCACAGGTTTCATCATAAAATAATGTTTTATTTCTTCCGCTAGTCTTCGATTTAAAGAGTGCAGCATCCGCTCTTTTAATAATTTCTTCAGGCTGCTGATCTTCAACTCGAGCAGCGGAAATACCTAATGAAATAGTAATAGATTTACCTGTAGGACTTATTGTTTCAGCTACTTTTTCTCGCAATTGTTCTGCAAGTTTGAAAATTTCTTCTTTTGTTTTATTTTTAACTAACACTCCAAATTCCTCTCCACCATAGCGAAAACATAAATCACCATTAAACACATCGTCTATCATACGTGGAAGATACCTTAAGACATCGTCCCCAACAAGATGACCGTACGTATCGTTAACCTTTTTAAATCGATCAATATCTATCATAATCATGGTGAAAGGAATTTTATGATCTAATAAATCTTTAATTTCTATGTCAAAAGTTCTCCGATTCAAGAGTCCCGTTAGACCGTCTAATTGAATTTGATTATTTAATAATTGAAAATGATTATGAAATTGATGATAGAGTTGATGTACCTCATATATATGGGAGTTGATTTTCAAACTTTCAAATGGAACTGCTGGCTTTTTCTGATTTATTGCATCCTCTGAAAACTTAGCTAAGCGATTAAGCGGTTTAGCTAGGTTAGTCGTGAGTATACCAGCAAAGATTAAAATAATTAATAATAGTGGAAGAGACTGTATTATCATATGTTTTAATAAATCATGAATTGGATCTTCGATTACGGAAATAGGTGTTTGAGTTATAATGCCCCATCCTGTATATTTTTCATAGGCATAGCCAGCAAAAAATTCATTTCCTTCATTATTAACGATTTGTGCTGATCCATTTTCTCTATTCATTAATTTTTTCACTACTTCATTCTTGGATACATCATCATTCATGTGAATTGAATCAGGGTGGTAGATGATGTGTCCTGACGAATCGACAACATACACATAAGATCCATCGGCATTTTCATTCTCGCTTAGTAAATCCTTGAACGCATTTGAATCACTTTCTAAATAAATCGTTCCCGCAACAAGCCCTTGATAGTTTCCTGACTGATCAAAAATAGGAGCAGATATGAGCATAATCAATTGCCCTGATGTTGCAGTATATGGTTCTGAAATAAAAGGCTGCTTCATACTTAATGCTTTTTTCATTGTTTCAGATTGAATTTTTGTACCAGCTTGTACTTTTTTATCAAATTCAACAACAGAAGGACTAATGAATTGAATAACACCATGGGAATCAACAATAAATAAAGAGTTGAAGTAGTCTCCAAGAGCGGTTCTTCGTTCATCTAAGTGTTCTTGTTTTATTTCTTTATGACCTAATGTATTTGCTAATCCATTAATGGTTAGTTGCATATGATTAAGCAAATCACCTGTACTCTCTGATAGTTTATAGGCATATTTATAGTTATTTTCTAAGTAATTATCTGTCAATGTGCTTCTGAGTGCTTTTTCAGATGTGTACCAACTAACGATGATCGTACAGAAGAGTGTCATGATGACCAAGAGACTTATAGCATACTGCAGTTTGATTCCTTTCCGAACAGGCATTAAGAAAAAGACTCCTTCCGTTATGCAAAAAGTATCAATATACTGAAAGGGATAATAAATATGTATAATAGTATCAATAAATAATTGTTGTGTATAGTACTTTTTGACTATATTTAGTAATTTTTTGTGCTTTATAATAAATCGGAAAAATAACTAAATCATTGATTAGGTATGGTAGTGAGCTAAATAGGAGAGGTGAAAGTAGATGATACAGAATGACATATTGAACGGAATTCTTGGTGCTTGTGTAGGAGATATTCTAGGTGTTCCGGTAGAATTTATGAGTAGAAAGGAACTTGCTCAAAATCCAGTAATAGATTTGCGTGAATATGGAACATATAATCAGCCAAAAGGTACATGGTCAGATGATACTAGTATGACTCTCTGCACTTTAGATAGCCTTACTAAAGGTCTAGACTATGATGATATGATGCAAAAGTTTTCACTTTGGTTATATCAATCTGAATACACTCCACATGGTGTGACTTTTGATAGAGGACATACCACTTTAAAGGCAGTTGAAAATTATATGAATGGTAAAGCTGCTCTAGACTGTGGTGGTAATAGCGAGTATGACAATGGCAATGGTTCGCTGATGAGGATTTTACCGCTTGCCTCCTATTTATATAATAAATATGGAGTAGAAATCGCAAATGATGAAGCCATGGCGATTATTCATCGCGTTTCATCACTCACTCATAGGCATCCACGGAGTCATATTGCCTGTGGTATTTATGTACATATTGCTGTTTTCATATTGGAAGAAAAGAATATAGAGGAGGCAATCGAGAAAGGAATAAAACAAGCTTTGCACTATTATCAAGAACTTCCTCTTTATGCGACAGAGTTGCACCATTTTAATCGTTTGAGTGACAGTCAGTTCGCACAATTATCCAACGAAACTATCAATAGTAGTGGGTATGTAGTTGATACGCTTGAAGCTGCGATTTGGTGCTTAGCCAATACGGAAAATTATAAGGAATGTGTGCTTAAAGCTGTCAACTTAGGGGAGGATACCGACACGGTTGCTTCTATTACAGGTGGACTAGCCGGACTTTATTATGGGGTTGGAGACATTCCAAATGAGTGGTTACAGGCAATAGTAAAAAGAGATTTTATCGAAGGATTATGTGAAAAATTTTATGCTTCATTAAACAATAGATAGGTTAAAACAGTTAAAGAACATGTAATAAATAGGGAGTAGTCATCTCTCTATTTTAAAAATGAAAGCGTTCACAAACTGTTCATCTATTAACTGGTTACAACGGAAAATTGGAGATATAATAAAAGTGTAAGGAAGAACAAAATCAAATTGTAACACCTTTGAAGACTCAACCATAGAGTGTTCGTTCCAAAGGATCATAGGAATGAAAAGCTTGATTCTTTCAAAATCAAACAGACCCTGAAGTATTGTAAAATAATTAGAAGGGAACGAGAGACGATGTAAGAGATTGAGAAAAAATTATTTTAGGGAGGGAATTCCACCAGGACAGGGTAAAAATGAAACGTAGAGTATTTATTAAAACATAATTGGATTTGTTATAAAAGTTTTCCAAAACTAGTTATGTGAATGGCAAATATGGATTCGTTGATTAAAGTACTCTTGGTCTGAAGGCATTGAAAATCTTAAAATGAAATATCTATTTCATGAAAAGGTAATGAATGGGATTCAAAAAAACTTAAAAGTGTTAACGACAGAGACATCAATAATTGAGCAGGAAATCGTACTATATGTGGAACAAACATCAATCCACTGTAAAGTAGCAAACATTGAGGCGAGGGATGACACTCACAGTTTAGTAACGATATCGCAACAGCTGATTAAGATGGTTGGGTCTTCAAAGGTGTTAACGAAAAAACCTCTCCGGTTCGGAGAGGTTTTTTCGTAAAAAGAATAATGTTTAACTATACGAAACATCTGTCTTGGAAAGGATGTATTATTTTAATTCATGGACCATCATAGGATTTTATATAATGATGATAAGTTGCAAATACCTTTATAAGGAGGGTTTCACTTGAAAAAATTATTTGTAATCGTATGGATTCTAACATTTGCTCTAGCTGCTTGTGGAAATCAGCAGACCCAAGAAAAAGAAAAGGTGATTGAGGAACCAAAGGCGGTGAATGAAGTGGTAGATACTAAGGTTGTTCAAGAATTTTCTAACCAGATAGCAAAGGCTAATTCACCGATGGATGTGAAAAAGAACCTAGATGAATTAATTTTACATACAAACAGCAAAACTGTAGATGCACTAGTGGTCGAGTATCTGGCATTTCAGGATTCGTTTTTACAAAAAGGGGTAGAGGAATATACAGACGAGATAAACAGTCTCCATCCATATTTTAATTTTAATACCGAGTCTATTGATGCTATTGGTATTAAAGAATCTGATTTAAAGGAGTTTTACCTATCATTCAGTGATTCAGGATTTAGACTTATTGCATTGGAAGGAATGCTAAATCCGATAGTGGATTATCATTTTCTTGATACCTATAAAACAAAGGTTTCACCTGAAATTTCAGAGTATGGTAGCTTTATGGCGTTAAATTCTGATAAGCCGTGGGCAAGGGATGCAGGGATTGCTATTCCATTGAATGATTTAGCAGATCGTATTGTCATTGCAGAGAAGTACCTAAGTGAGTATCCAAATTCTGAAATGAAAGAGAAGGTCATTAGCCAATATAAACTTTATTTGAGGACTTTCTTGTTGGGACTTGATAATACTCCTTTAGTTAATTATGGTGCAAAAGAAGTAGATGCCAGTTTCATAAAAGCATACCATTATTTTATTGACACTTATCCTGAAGTAAAAGCGACAAAGCTAGTTCAATCATATGTGAATGATTTAGAAAGTACAAAATTTGCTGCCCCATATCAGGACGAGGAAGAACAAGCAGCATTTACAAAAAGTATGGATGAAAAAATTAAGGGCTTAGCTGAACAATTTTAAATAATTATAATTAGATGTAGTTGCAAAATCAGAGATATTTAAACAAAAAACTTTCACATGTAGTGAAGGTTTTTTGCTAATTATATATGGTGATTACAGATTTGTGGCTAAAACTCCGCCATCCTAAATCCTTGAAATAATCGTTCTAGAGCGATTGGTTGCTACAATAATGTTCTTAATTCTTCTGTCATTTGTTCCACTAATTCAGGTCTACCGTGAAATTGAGCAGGGGTATTTTGAAATAGCTGAATTAGCCAATTTCCATCTTTCTTTACAACAACAAGAGTGTGGTGTGTGTTTACTTGTGGATTAATGTCTGATTGTTGAGGTGGAACCATCCCAGCTATTGCTCGTAAAATAGCAATTTCAGAACTCAAAAGTTTCACATTTTTTACTTTGCTAACAAAGCGAGCAGTCGGGTGATTAGCGAAAATTGGTTCGAGGTGTGAAAAAATTTCATCACGACCAATAGCTTGACTGCCATCAAATCCAATATTTTCTCCATCCTTTGTAAATAAATCTGCCATACCACGAGCACTACGATTATTCCAAGCATCTAAAAGTTGTCTATAGACAGCTTGCACATCATTTAAAATAGATTGATCCATAATAATTGTCTCCTTCAATGTTTTTCATTAATTAAATCATAGAACAAAAAAAGTACTTGTTCAATTATCGGACTTTTATTTTTTTATGAAACTATTTTAATTTTCCTTCGTATAATTAATTGGACATGTAGGTAAGTTTAATATACAGTTGGACTGTTTGCGAATCATGTTTCATGAGGTGTCATTTCATTTACATATAAACTTTTTAAAAATAATCCTGAGAGGATGAGGGGCATGTTCAAAAAAATCTTAGCTAGTTTTGGAAAAGGGGCTGCTACGGTAGATTTACAGTTTGATAATCGTCAATATCAAGCGGGGGAAAGGATCCAAGGAGAGGTTATTATTCAAGGTGGACAGGTGGAACAGAAAATCAATCAATTGGATATTCGTCTTATGATGGATGTCGCTTTGAAACAAGGAAATGTGACGAAGGAAATTGACCTGATACCGGTAATTAGTAGGGATCGAATTCATCCAAAGGAACAAAAGGTTCTTCCTTTTCATTACGTCCTTCCGACTAATATTCCAATATCAAGAGGCACCGTTTCCTTCTATTTTGATACACATTTAGATATTGAGGGTGGAGTGGATAGAAATGATGTAGATCGACTGGTTATTCAACCGCAACAATCGGTTCAATCTATTTTTCAGGTGATGAGTCAATTAGGATTTCGTGAGACCTCTACTTCAGGCAAAATTGATCGATATGGACAAGAATTTTCTTTTTTCCCAACTCAACAATTCATGGGACAGGTAAATGAAGTGGAAATGAGGTTTGCCAACGAAGATTCAGGTATCCGAGTTTGGATGGAAGTGGACTGCAAAAATGGCTACAAAGAGGTAGAGGCAAAACAAGAATTTCTATTAGATCGAAATACTTTGGAACATGAAGAAGAGCTTGTAAAACAACTCAATAAATATATTTCAGAAGCTGTTGAACAGCCGTATGCTTTCACACGCCCTTTTTCTTATTCCACTCATCATCATCATGGAAGTGTTTCTCATTTAGGAAACGCTATACCTGGCATGATTGGTGGTTTAGCAGTAGGGGTATTAAGCACCATGCTCGTTAGTGAAATGATGGAAGAGTTTGAAGTGGATGATCTATTTGAGGAAGCGACAGATGTCTTTGATGGAGGGCTTGATTCATTCTTTGACGGTGGCGGTGAGGATTAAGATTGGATTGTACTTGTGTCTAAAAATTTTCCAACTAGGAAAGAAAAAGTAAGTTGGTAAAATATATATTAAAATTATTTTTTACCAGTTAAAACTAAATCCATGCAAATCCAATAAAGTAAAGCCGTGTGTTTCCAAAGCTTTGAGCAATCAAGAATTTGGAAGCACACGGCTTTTTAATTAGGCTGTGTTAAAGGTCGATGTTGATATTACAACTTTGTTGATTGGAGCGGAAGGCGCGAAGACTCCTGCGGGAGTACGGAGCAGGGGAGACCCCACAGGAGCGAGGCGACGAGGAGGCTCCCCGCACCGCCCGCGGAAAGCGAAGCGCCTGTAGCGGAAATCAACAGCCAGATTTAACAGAGTCTTTAATTAATCAGTACTCTTTTTACTAAAATGATTCAAGTGTTCACAGTTTTCGACTTTGAAATAAATTTGAAAAAATGGATATTCCTAAAAGTAATAAAGCTAAAGGGTATATAAAAATTAGATTATTCGTACATTTAAAAGGAGCATTTCTTATGCAAACATATGAAATGAAAGTAAATTGAGCTATTCGCCTATTAGAGCCATTAACAGGTGAAGAAGTTACTAAGACTGTAGGGTTTGGTTTTTTTAATCAACTCCCTTATTACACAATTGGAGGGGTCATGATGCTACTAATTCTTAGTTCATTAATGATTATTGCTTACACAATTTACTTTTGTTTTCATGCAGCAGAAAAAAAAGAAACCGTAAGTTCAACATGTGGAAAATGTATTTCCATGGCATTAGGCATGGTAAGCAGTACAATAATTGGCCTCATTTTTGACATTTTCTTACCCGGTGAATTGGCTTATTCTACAGTACTAGCAATTGTCGTCAGCTTTGTTGTGGCATTTTTTATAGGGAGACATTTTGGATTGTCGGCAATTATTGAGGCATTTGGAGCGAGCTTCATGGGAGCTATGATGGGCGCTATGCTCGGAGATATGATACCCGAAAATCGTCAGTCTTTTATGTTCATCACGATGGATATCATTTATGTAGTAACGGTCATTTTGTTCATGTTTATATTGAACAATGATGCGGTAAAAGAAAAACGAATGAGAAGAAAAATAGCAACTCCGCTTATTCTGTCATTGATTTTATCACTATCCCTTATTGGTTTAGTCGCCACTATTGAAGGTGGTACTCAAGATGTTAATAAAAAACAGGAGAACCTTGTGGAGCATCATCATTAATCGAATAAAAATGAACCCCATTATATGAGGATGGACTTCAATGTTTCGAATAATTGGTAAATTCTTTTTACTTACTATTTTAGCTTGAAAAGATAAAATGGTAAGTGATTGTGAATGAGTAAAAAATGAAGTCCCAAGCGAACAGTGAACTTCCACTGTTCGCTTATTTTGCTTGGAATCATTATTTGAAATTATATTATTATAATTATTTGTCATGATTGGATTTTTTGGAGGAAACTAACTGGGGTGATTTGTATATTTTTATAAGGGGGTTGACGGGTATGGATAATCCGCTTATAGTACCAACAGGTAAGCAATCGATTTCTCTACTATGAATACATAAGAAACAGAATTTGACAAATTGTAGGGATATAATAATAGAAATAACATCAGAGGAGATGTGAAAAAGTAACCAAAAATATATACAAATATACGTAAAAGTAGACAAACATGCTTATCAACGTTTGTCTAAACCTTTACGTATTCATACTATAGTAGATGTTTTTGTTGCAATTCCTTCTTCTTCTTGATATTGCACCATTTTTTTATAATCGACTCTGTGATACGCATATTCATTCTAATTCTTTCTTCTGACATTTTTATCCTCCCTCCTTGCATTGTACATAACGTACAATGTAAATAGGAGGTGAATGAAAATGAAACGAGCCTTTAAAACAGAAATTCTTCTAAGTCCTGACCAACGTGAAAAAGTACATCAAACGATTGGTGTTTGTCGTTATGTGTACAACTTGTATCTTTCCACTGCACAGAATCACTACAAAGAAACCGGTACACACATGTCAGGCTATGATTTTTCGAAATGGCTCAATAACGTTCATACGAAAGAAAAAGATGGATGGATTAAAGAGGTATCTAGTAAAGCCGTCAAACAAGCCATTATGAATGGAGACAAGGCTTTTAAGAACTTCTTTAAAGGGTTATCCAAATTCCCTAAGTTCAAGAAAAAGAAACATCAAGAGGTGAAAGCCTATTTTCCAAAGAATAATCCAACTGATTTACTAGTAGAACGTCACCGCATCAAAATCCCAACTCTTGGATGGGTACAGTTGAAAGAGTATGGCTATATTCCTTCTGATGTAAAAGTGACAAGCTGTACTGTTTCTCAAAAAGCCAATCGTTATTATGTATCGGTGTTGTGCGAAGTGGAACCAAAAGAAATCGCTCAAATAAACACACATGACGGGATTGGTATTGATCTTGGTATAAAAGAATTCGCAACGTGTAGTCATCACAAAACTTATAAAAATATTAACAAAACACAAAAGGTAAAAAAACTTGAAAAGAGTTTAAAACGACAACAACGAAAACTAAGTCGTAGTTACGAACAAAATACAAATCAAAAGGTAGGTGAATTCTGCACTAAAAACAGGAAAAAGCAACTCGTCAAAGTTCAAAAATTACATGCTAGACTAGCCAACATTCGTAAAGAATATGTTCGTTTTGTCGTGAATCAGTTGGTGAAAACCAAGCCAGCTTATCTCACGATTGAGGATTTAAACGTCAAAGGCATGATGAAAAATCGACATCTATCTAAAGCAGTTGCAGGGCAACATTTCTACTATTTCAAAGAATGGATCACAGCGAAATGCAAGCAATATGGGATAGAGCTAAGACAAGTAAATCGGGTATATCCTTCTTCTAAACTCTGTTCCTGTTGTGGCTATAAGAAAGTGAACTTAAGTTTATCAGAGCGAATCTTTGCCTGTGACAGCTGTGATATAGAATTGGATCGAGATTTTAATGCTTCCTTGAATCTAAAATATGCGAATGAATACACCGTATTAACGTAACTAATTGGTGTATATGTAGGGTGGGCTACATCCGAATTTACGCCTGTGGAGTGCTGAACAAACTGTAGTAGCGAGCAACTGGCGAGGCAGGGTACGAAGAAGCAGGAAATCGTCTAGCGTAGTTAAATGAGTATATTTGACTATGTTTTAGTAGCAGAGTGAACGATGAATCAGGAGTTTATATATATTGTAGCAATCATCATTATTGGGTATGTATTAAAAAGGGTCAATATTTTAAAAGAAAGTGATGGGGTAACGATTTCACGGATCATTTTCAATATAACCCTTCCCGCATTGGTCATTGTGTCACTTAATTCAGTTAAAATTGAAGCATCACTCATGTTGATTCCTATTATTATCCTTCTATATGGAATTCTTTCATTTGTTCTTGCATATTTTGTCTTTAAAAAGGAAGACAAGGAACTGAAAGGAACATTAATGATGCTTGCGTCTGGCTACAATGTTGGATTATTTGTTTTTCCAATTGTTGAAGCGATTTGGGGGGCAGAAGGTTTACTTTATTTTGGTATGTTTGACGTCGGTAATTCGATCATCGTTTTTGGACTTGTCTATTTAGTAGGTAGTTATTTTTCGGAGGAAGGTTTAGCCTTAAAGCCTATTTCCATTTTAAAAAAGTTCGGCAAATCGATTCCCTTTATGTCATATGTAATCATGAGTATTTTGAATTTCAGCCATATTCATTTACCTTCTGGAATCATTGATGTAGCAACAATCATTTCGAAGGCTAATATGCCCTTATCTTTATTATTATTAGGTCTTTATTTGAATTTTACATTCGAAAAGCAATATATTAAACCCATTACAAAATTCTTACTATTTCGTTATGGATTAGGTTTATTTGTTGGTATAGTGTTATATTTATTCCTTCCTGTTAATGAGATGTTTAAATATACAATCTTAATGGGATTAATTCTTCCAATAGGACTTGCGGTTATCCCATATGCGCATGAATTTAAGTATAAAACGACGCTATTAATTGGTACCATCTCAAATATTTGTATCATAATTAGTATTATCCTATTATACGTTTTCGCTAATTTTATTATGTAAACAAAGATTGAATAGTGTTATATGAGAACTTACGATGGAGTTGTTACCATTAATCCGACTACAGTTGGAGTAGATCTTCATTTCAGTCAATCTGTAAAAAGCGCTGCTTACCTTATAAAAAGTAAGCAGCGCTTTTTTAACTATTATTAGTTGGAATTAACACTGCCGCTCACAATTGTCCTTCAAAACCCCGATGAAGGACAATTGGAATTACGCCAATTCAAGAAATACTCCCACAAATTTTTTCGATAATCCCGCCACCTCGTACCAACCGCACTAGAATACATACAAACCAAATTGCGAATCAAATGTATTTTTCTCTTGGAAAATATATGAGGCTATTGTGCTAGAATGATTGCCACTATAAGTGGTTAGAATTTCCTGATTTCCCTCAAATTCATCACTTTAACATAAAAATCATAATAGATTAATAGTTTTACATTATTGTTGAGTTATAGCGTTTTGTGGAAAATACTCTCACAATTTGACGAAATCACGTGACAATGGAGGTAAATCATGAAGAACGAGTGGAGAAAAAGAATTTTACCCATGACCTTATCTTTTGTGGTAGCAGGTAGTATCATTTCGCCTAATTTTGCATCTGCGTTAGGCACCTTTGATGTTAACTCTAGCATTGTGCAAACGCCCATTAATGAGTATCAAGTGGACCTTGCTCCAGGTGTAAAAGAAAAGCATTACAGCTTTGAAGGAAAAGACGGAAAAAGAATGGAAAGTTTTGTAGTAGATGTCGATGTACAAAATCCAAGCGTAGCGATTGAAGCAGGAACTCCAAATGATGGTGATGCATTTGGTCTGCAACCAGTTCGTCAGCAGGCAAAAGCGGCAGATAGTGAGAATCATAAAGTAGTAGCTGCAGTAAATTCAGATTTTTATAACATGGCAACTGGTGAACCAATTGGGGTTGTGTACAAAGATGGACGAGCTGTAAAAGGAACAACGGGTACAACCCACAAATTTTTTGGCATCAAAAAGTCTGGAGAAGCTGTGATTGGTGATGCTGCCGAATATGGAGCGATGAAAGACCAATTACAAGAGGCATTAGGTGGAAATGCGATTCTTGTAAAAGATGGAAAAATCTATCAGACTCCTCAAACGGGAGCAGATAAGGAGCCAAGAACAGCAGTTGGGATTAAATCAGACGGTGATGTATTTTTCGTTGTCGTGGATGGTAGACAAGAGCCTTATTCAACTGGAATCTCTATGCCAGATTTAGCCCAATTAATGATTGATTTAGGAGCAGTGAATGCTCTAAATCTAGACGGTGGAGGGTCTTCAACCTTTACAACACGAGAATTAGGTGGCGATACCCTTGAGGTAGATAATAAACCATCTGATCGTACCGAAAGAAGTGTAGCTAACTCTTGGTTAATTATTTCAAAAGAGACAACTGACCACCAATTCCAGTCGGCACATATTGAACCGTATGATCAATCCTTTACGCCCGGGTCTACGATTCAGTTTTCTGCAAAAGGAAGAGATCAATCGATGGCTTCAGCTCCACTACCAACTTCCGGTTTAACTTGGGAACTCTCTGATGCATCCTTTGGTTCAATCGATGCGAATGGGAAGTTTACTTCTAGTGGGAAAACAGGACAAGTTCATGTTCTATTAAAATATCAAGGGAAAGAAGTAGGCAACAGTATCATCGAAATTGAAAAGCCTGATGAAATGTATTTCACTTCACCCCAATTAATGATTGCTAAAAACAGTGAAAAAGATTTGGGCTTAGTCACAAGATTTCAAAAGAGAGATGTTAAATGGAATCAACAAGATATCGAGTTTGACATTCCACAGGGAATGGGGACAATTGATCAAAACGGTGTGCTTCACACTGGAGATCAAAATGTTTCAGGGGACATTACCGCTCGCGTAAAGGATTCCAATCTTACGGCAAAAATGAAAGTGTCTGTTGGAAAACTGCCTGAAGTGCTATTTAACTTTGAAAGCGATATAGCAAGCTGGAAAACGTTAACGGCAAATCGTGGGGAAAAAGGGACACTTAGTTTGTCTAAATATCCTGCACCAGTGAGATTTGGAAATCAATCTTTACAAATGAATTTTGATTTTACGAATGCACAAACGGGTACAACACTGGGTGTGTATGCTGGTCCTGGTGTAAATATACCAATTGATGGAGAACCAGAAAGCATCGGAATGTGGGTGTATGGTACTCCAGAATCACAGGGCTACTGGTTTAGAATGCAGATCGTTGATGGAAATGGTAAGAATCAAAATATTGACCTTACTAGTAATGTACCGGGAATTGATTGGCTTGGCTGGAAATATATCGAGGCAAAAATTCCTGAATCTTTCACTGGCCCATTCAAACTACTCAGTACACAATCACTTAGATTGATGTCTACTAAATCAGGAATTGCTGGTCCAATGACAAAAGGTTCGATCTACATTGATAATATTCGTGCGGTATATGGTGAAAAGGTGGATGATTTGAATCCTCCTGTTATTCAATCCTTGAATGTAGATGGCAAAGACTACACAACAAATGCGGTCAATCTGACTGCAAAAGTAAATGAATATGAAGATGATCCTTTTAAGACAGGAATTGATTGGGACAAAATTAGTATTTTTGTAGATGGGAAGGATTATTCCAAGGCAGAAGGCCATTTCTCGTATGACATGGATGGTTCTGTGTCATTAAGCGGCTACAAGTGGGCGGATGGTACCCATAAAGTGGTCCTAATGGTCCCTGATAAATTTGGAAATCAAGGGATTAAAACGGGTTATTTTACAGTGAAAACTGGATCAGCTAAGATGGAAATTGTTCAAGAACAAGAGCAAGCTTACCTCGGTGATGTATTAAACCTTAAAGTGAAAGCAACAAATCCAACTGATATTTCAAGCTCTAATTTAAAAATTCAAATCGATAAGAATTATCCGGTAAAAGATGTGAAATTTTCAACTGGGTTTGCGAATAGTACTTCGAGCTATGATGCAGCAACTGGCATTCTTACATTAAAGCTTGTGAATAATGGTGAAACAGCTGCAACGGCTGAGCCGGCAACCATTCAAATAGGAATACCAGCATCAATACCTGAGGGTAGTGAGCTTAAATATGACTTGTTAGATGGAAGCATAACTTATCAAAAGCCAAAAGAAGAAAATTTTGTTTCCACTTATTCAATGGTACCAGCTACTGTAGCTATTAAGGGTGCCTACAATTTGACGTTTGAACCAGTCTTAATCGGAAAACCTTCTGTGATGACTGTGAAAAATAATAGCAATGAATTAATGAGTGATGCCGAAATTTTCGCAATCATTGGGGGTAGCAAGGAGCCATTTTATTAGGAAAAACGGATAGTAAAGGCACTCTAACGAGTTGATTCCATTTCAAATGATGCGGAAAAGGTCGCCTTATATGTAATGAAGGATGGAAAGTATTCATTTAATGTCAACACCCAAACATATCCCGTACTCGCAAATGAAACGGAAATGAAAAATGTGATTTCCACGGCAACAAGTGATCCGTATAAGACAAAAAGCTTCACATGGATGTCTAGTCCTTTAGCGAAAGGAAAGTCTCCAGTCATTCAATATGCAAAAAAAGCGGAGTATGATAAAAAAGGTGATGCGGCACTTCAAACAGCGACAGGTACTTTTACTGATCAAGTTTTCTCAGGTGAACAAGATCCTAAGAAAAATGGAATGATCCGAGTGAACGAAGTAACATTAAACAAGCTACAGCAGGATACGACCTATGTTTATCGTGTAGGTGATGGTACGAATTGGTCAGAAATTCTAGAATTCAGCACCTTGAAGAAGAAAAAAACGTTTGAGTTTGCTATTTTAGGAGACACTCAATCCCCAGCTGATTTAAGTCTATTTGACGCAATTCTGAGCGATTTGGACAAAAAAGATTTAGCGTTCATGATCCATGTGGGTGATTTAATTGATGAATCCGCTAAATTCAAACAATGGGATGATGCATTAAGTGTAATTGGTAAACATGATAATATTGCTTCAACAGATTTGATTGCTGCCCTAGGGAACCATGAATATATGGGTGATGCGGATGGGCATTTAGCAAAATCTATTTATAACGCCCCTGAAAATGGACCAGATGTTGATAAGGGTGGTACGTATTCGGTAGATTACAATAACATTCACATTAGCGTATTAGGATATACAGATGATAGTAAAATTCTTGATCAGCAGCTTGAATGGCTGAAAAAAGATATGGAAGAATCGAAACAAGATTGGAAAATTCTCGTGATACACAAGCCCCCATATTTCACAAACCCATTTGGCGGCAATGCAATCATGAAAGAAAAACTACCTCCAGTTGCAGATGAGTTAGGAATTGATATTGTCTTCTCTGGTCATGATCATTCATATGGCAGAACGAAGCAGTTGAAGAATGGACAGGAAGATCCAAAGGGAACTGTATATGTAGTAGCAGGAACGACTGGTCAAAAGCATTATGATGCTGTGGCAGATGAAAAATTTGCCTATGTCAACATGGAAAACATTGCGGTTTCAATGCTTGCACAGGTAGATAAAAATCAGATGACATTTAAGACGGTTACATCCGATGGAAAAGAGATTGATCAGTTTACAGTTACAAATGAAAAATAAACAATAAGTTGTTTAAATGAATAGGCTTGGCTCCGTTTTCTAGAAATTTAAACAGTAGCTCACGAAGAATTAAAAAAGAATTTCCTGAAATCAGACAGAAGTTATGGAAAGAATACTTTTGGTCTCAAAGTTATTGTTTGCTAACAGTTGGTGGTGCACCATTAGAAGTTCTAAAACAATATATCGAAACACAAGGGCAAAAATAATAGGGGTGATGGCTATGTTGCTCAATCAAAAATATGAAATATTTCCAACAGAAAAACAAAAAGAACGATTAGATCGTTGGTTGCAATACTGCCGTCAAACCTATAATTCTGCCCTTTTAGACAAAGAACGTAAATATAAGCAAAGTAAACAACCATACAACCGTTACGATATGCAAAAACAACAAACTTTGGATAAAAAGAACTATTCATTTCTAAAAGAAATACCTTCTCAGCCATTACAAGAAGTATTTGTTCGATTGCAAAAAGCATTCGATCATTTCTTTCGTAAAGATGCAAAATATCCAAAAAAGAAAAAATATAAAGAGTATACAAGTATGACGTTTCCCCAATTTGGATTCAACAAGAAAGGGAATCGAATGGCGATGTCTTTTTCTAATAACGGTAAACTATACAATACGAAGTTAGGCGAAATCGATATTTTACTACATAGACCGATAGAGGGGGCTATTAAACAACTTATTATCAAGCGTCAAGGGGAAAGATGGTACGCTATTTTCTGTGTCGAAAGACAAGCATTACCAACGACTATTGATACAAATAACGCAATAGGAGTTGACGTTGGGATCAATAAGTATGCAGTTCTGTCTAATGGTTCAGAGTATGAAAACCCTAGATTTCTTCGTAAAAAAGAAAAACAATTAAAGCAAGCTCAACGTAAACTTTCTAAAAAAAAGAAAGGGTCTACGAACTATATCAAACAAGTACAATGTATTCGACAATTACACGAGAAAGTGGCCAATCAACGCAAAGATTTTCTGCACAAACTAAGCTACAACCTAGCGAAAGACTATTCGGTCATTGCAGTGGAAAATCTAAATATCCGAAATATGGTTAGAAACAGAAAGTTATCTAAGTCGATTTCGGATGCAGGTTGGGGGCTATTTCGAAACATGCTTGCCTATAAATGTGAAAAACATGGCGGTGTACTAATCAAAGTGGAACCGAAATTCACTTCCCAAGACTGTTCTTGCTGTGGCAATCGAGTAAAGAAGTCGCTTTCTGTTCGTACCCATATTTGCCTGAAATGTGGAACCGTACTTGATCGAGATCATAATGCGAGTCTAAACATTCTACAAAAAGCAATAGAAGAATTACTCGTGACAAACTGAACAAAAATAACTGTAGGGCAAGGTTGTGCCCAAACAGTATAATCTACGCCTGTGGAGATTGTGTAAGACATAATGGGAACCCTCACTATGCTACGATTGATGAATCAGGAAGCCCCTTCTTCAAACAGCCCTTAAGGGTGTTATGGAGGGGTCATTCACTTTAGGGAATCGCTCTTTTTCGAAGATGATGAAGATGATGGGTTACTCCACTTTTTGTTTAATGCATCGATAAATGTTTTAACGTTCTTTTTATCTCTCATATTCGGTGAATAAATATAAGAAAGCATTCTATGAAATGATTGATTTTTCAACTGAATAATAGAAAGATTCTTATGCAGTATATCTCTTTCAATAACACTTCGTGATAGGAGTGATAGTCCTATACCATTCATAAGAGTTTCTTTAATTCCTTGATTACTACTTATGGTAAGTAGTGATTTAACCTTCAATCCGTTAGACCGAATAACGTGGTCAAGATATTCACGCGTACCTGATCCAACCTCTCTAGTGATCCATGCTTGATTCTGAAGGTCAGCAATGGAAACTTCATCTTGACAAGCGAGTTGATGATTATTCGAAGAAACAATAAATAACTCATCTTTCATAAAAGAATGTACGGAAAGCTCTTTTTCATTTGTATGTCCTTCAATTAAACCAAGATCTACTTGATACAACCGGACTGATTGAACGATTTCTTCTGTATTTCCAATGAAAACTTGAAGCTCAAGTTCTGGATAGTCTTTTTGAAGATCAATAAGTAAGGAGGGCAATATATACTCACCGATTGTAAAACTTGCCCCTATCTTTAATTCACCTTTTATGGAGTTATGGTGTTCCAAAATATCCTGCTTCGTCTGTTCATAAATAGTGATTATTTGCTTTGCACGATCGAATAAAATCTCACCAGTTGGGGTAATTTTTAATAATTTTGGAGAACGTAAAAAAAGTGTAGTTTGGAATTCTTTTTCTAAATTTTTTATGTGTAAACTGACACTTGGTTGTGACATGCGAAGCTTTTCTGCTGTTTTTGTGAAGTTTTTAACTTCTACTAGCGTTATAAATGTTTTTAATTCATCATAATACAAAAGGATCACGCCTTATTATTAGTAATTTTAATAGTTACGATAATTTATATTTATTTTACTAATTATGAGTATTTCGGTAAAGTCTTATTAGAAGTATTTTTTTAAAACTTCGAAGTGGGGTATTATATTCTAAATTTCAGCATTTTTTTTAAGATTATTTGAACTATTTATAAAATTAAGACCAATAATATTTATTAGAATAGTATAGATATGATAAAATAAATCATATTTCTATTGAAAAATGAATCGCAAAAATTGTAGAAATAAGTCATTTTAATCAAATGACACAAATTTAGGTTAAAATCTTTTGTGAGGTGTATTTCGTTGCAACTTCAAGTAATGAACAGTCCGTTTAATCAAGAGCAGGTAGAGCTTCTCAACCGCATTCTACCAACCTTGACAGAAATACAAAAAGTTTGGCTGTCCGGTTATCTATCCGCATGCCAGCAGTCTCCTTCTATTCTGGGAACTCCAGAAGAATTGGTAGCACAACTTCCAATGGGGGGCACCGTGCCGACAATCTCAAAAGAAGTAACCGTTCTTTACGGTTCACAGACAGGCAATGCTCAAAAGCTTGCTGAGAAGACAGGTAAGACGCTTGAGGGAAAAGGTTTTCAAGTAACCGTAACTTCTATGAGTGATTTTAAACCAAATAATCTGAAGAAACTTCAAAACCTGCTTATTATCGTGAGTACATATGGAGAAGGCGACGCGCCGGATAACGCATTGTCTTTCCATGAGTTCCTTCATGGTAAAAGGGCTCCGAAACTTGATCAACTAAACTTTTCCGTTTTGGCACTTGGAGACAGTTCGTATGAGCAATTCTGTCAAACAGGAAAAGAATTTGATCAAAGATTAGCAGAGCTCGGAGGCACCCGTATTTATCCGCGCTTTGATTGCGACCTTGATTATGATGAGGCTGCGTCCGAATGGCTTAAAGGTGTTACTGATAGCTTAAGCGAAGGGCAAGGCGGAGGGCTTAAGCAAACTACTAAAGTAGAAGCAGAAGCAGCGCCTCAGGCTGTTGAAGTCGTTTATTCAAGAACGAATCCGTTTAAAGCAGAAGTACTTGAAAACATCAATTTAAATGGTAAAGGTTCAGCTAAAGAAACGCGCCATATCGAGTTATCGCTAGAGGGATCTGGTCTTTCATTTGAACCAGGTGATGTTGTTGGAATCTACCCAACAAATGATCCAGAGCTTGTCGATTTAATTCTTCAGGAAACAAAATGGAATCCAGAAGAAATGGTGACGGTTAATAAACAAGGAGATGTGCTTCCGCTTAAAGAGGCACTTAGCTCTCAATTTGAAATTACCCTTTTAACAAAAGCACTTGTTAAGCAGGCGGCACAGCTTTCGAAAAATGAAGCATTACAAGAGCTTGTAGCAGCAGGCAATGAAGAAAAAGTAAAAGCATATGCGGCTGGACGCGATCTACTTGATTTGATTCGTGACTTTGGTCCATGGACGGTTTCTGCACAAGAGTTTACTGCTATCTTGCGCAAATTACCGCCTCGTCTTTATTCGATTGCCAGCAGTTTTGCGGCAAATCCAGATGAAGTACATTTGACAATTGGTGCGGTGCGTTATGAAGCAAATGGACGTGATCGAAAAGGGGTCTGCTCAACACTTGTTGCGGAACGCTTGCAACCAGGAGACACACTGCCAATTTATCTTCAACAAAATAAACACTTTAAGCTTCCAGAAAACCCAGAAACGCCGATTATCATGGTCGGCCCGGGAACAGGGGTTGCCCCATTCCGCGCCTTTATGCAGGAGCGTGAAGAAATCGGAGCATCAGGGAAATCATGGATGTTCTTTGGTGATCAACATTTCGTGACAGATTTCCTTTACCAAACAGAATGGCAAAAATGGTTGAAGGAAGGCGTACTAACGAAAATGGATGTTGCCTTTTCTCGTGACGCCGCTGAAAAAGTGTATGTACAGCATCGTATGCTTGAACAAAGCAAAGAATTCTTTGAGTGGCTTCAACAAGGAGCGGCTGTATACATTTGCGGCGATAAAAATAATATGGCCAAAGATGTCCATAATGCATTGCTTGAAATTATTGAAAAAGAAGGCAGCATGAGCCGTGAAAAAGCGGAAGAGTATCTTGCCGATATGAAACAACAAAAACGTTACCTACGAGATGTGTACTGAGTTAGGATTGAAAGGAGTTTTTCATCATGGTAGATCAAATTTTAAAAGCGCCGGACGGCCCACCAAGTGATGTTGAGGGAATAAAAGTTAGAAGTAATTATTTGCGTGGTACGTTGAAGGAAGTTATGCAGGAGCGACTAAGTGCTGGTATTCCAGAAGATGACAATCGCTTGATGAAACACCACGGTAGCTACTTGCAGGATGATCGTGATCTTCGCAATGAGCGTCAAAAACAAAAGCTTGAACCTGCGTATCAATTTATGCTGCGTGTTCGTTTACCAGGTGGTGTAGCATCACCTAATCAGTGGCTTGTATTGGATGATCTTGCCGACAAATACGGAAACGGTACATTAAAGTTAACGACACGTGAGACATTCCAAATGCATGGTATTTTAAAATGGAATATGAAAAATACGATTCAAGAAATCAATGCAGCTCTTATGGATACAATTGCTGCGTGTGGCGATGTTAACCGGAACGTAATGTGTACGTCGAATCCATATCAATCTGAGCTTCACGCTGAAGTATATGAATGGTCTAAACAATTAAGTAATTATTTATTGCCTCGTACAAGAGCGTATTATGAAGTTTGGTTAGATGAAGAAAAAGTGGCTGGCACTCCGGAAGTGGAAGAAGTCGAACCGATGTATGGACCAACCTATTTACCACGGAAGTTTAAAATCGGTATTGCTGTTCCACCAAGTAATGATATTGATGTCTTTTCACAAGATCTTGGATTGATTGCAATAGTGGAAGATGGTAAGCTAATTGGCTTTAACGTGGCGATTGGCGGCGGTATGGGTATGACGCATGGTGATACAGCAACGTATCCGCAGCTTAATAAAGTAATTGGCTTTTGTACGCCGGACAAAATTCAGGATGTTGCTGAAAAAGTGATTACGATACAACGCGACTATGGAAACCGTTCCGTTCGTAAAAATGCTCGTTTCAAATATACCGTTGATAGACTTGGCCTTGAAAACGTCAAGGCTGAACTAGAAAATCGTCTGGGCTGGAGCCTCGATGAAGCAAAAGCATATCATTTTGACCATAATGGTGATCGTTATGGTTGGGTGAAAGGCGTTGGCGGAAAATGGCATTTTACGCTATTTATTCAAAACGGTCGTATTGCGGATGTCGATGATTATAAGTTGAAAACTGGTTTACGTGAAATTGCCAAAATTCATACAGGTGATTTCCATCTAACAGGTAACCAGAACGTCATCATTGCAAACGTATCAAGTCAGAAAAAGAAAAAGATCAATGAATTAATCGAACAATATGGCTTGACAGATGGAAAGCACTATTCAGCATTACGTCGCAGCTCAATGGCGTGTACATCTCTACCAACTTGTGGTTTGGCGATGGCGGAAGCAGAACGCTATTTGCCGGTTTTACTTGATAAGATTGAAACAATTGTTGATGAAAACGGCCTACGCGATGAAGAGATTACGATCCGAATGACTGGCTGTCCGAATGGTTGTGCTCGCCATGCACTTGGCGAAATTGGCTTTATCGGTAAAGCGCCAGGTAAATACAATATGTATCTTGGTGCTGCTTTTGACGGAAGTCGTTTAAGCAAAATGTATCGTGAAAATATTGGAGAAGAAGAAATTTTAAAAGAATTGCGTGTCATTCTTCCTCGCTATGCGAAAGAACGTAACGAAGGAGAGCACTTTGGTGACTTTGTAATCCGCGCTGGTATTATTAAAGCAACGACTGACGGCACGAATTTTCATGATTAATTAAAAGGTATGAGGGACGGGAACGTTCTTGTGAAGACCTAATTGATAAAAAGTAAAAAAATAAGGGAGGATTTATATTATACCTAACTAATATGAATCCTCCTTTTCTTTATCCGGTTTTTTAATAGAAGAAATAAACTTTTCTTAGCTTGCTCGAAGAAAGATTTATTTCTTCTTTATTTTTGAAGAAGGACAGAAAAGCGATTCCACTTTTGGAAACGCTTTTTTGGCCTTAATTCACGTCTAATAAGTGTGTCTAACTTGAGTTTAATAGATAAATGCATTTTGAAGTTAGTTGAATAGATTGAAGTTTTTAAATAAACTTACATATTTAAGTTGACAAGTAGGAATTATTGGAATTAATATATAACTAACTTGCATACCTTATAACAAACCGTTATGAGTTTGGGGGCCTAATTAGCCAACAGAAGCTAACATGGCAAAAGCAAAGTTGAAATAAGGGGGAGAAAAAATGCAAAAAATTGATGAATTAAAACTAGATTACATCATATCTGAATTGAAAAAATTAAATTATGGATCTGTAGTTATCACTGTACATGAAGGGGATATTACACAAATTGATATAACAGAAAAGAAGCGATTTTCGTTAACTAATAGTAATAAATTAAGTCGAACTAACAATTAAACAACTTAAAAACATATAGATGAAGAAGCACCTAGGACAGTTCTTGGGTGCTTCTTTATATTGCTTGAAATATAAGTAAAAAAAACTTTGACGAAATTTTGGTTAATTCTTGTAGAGAAGAAGATAAGGAGTTACGAAGATTCTGAGAAAAGAGATCATTTCGTTAAAAATAAAAAAATATTGAAAACGCCATTCTTTCTGTATGTTTATACAAAAAGAATAGCGTTTTTTTGTGAGAGGGATGCAAATTCACCTTAGCTTGATAGCAAATGAGTAACTCCTATCGATTATTTTTTACTTTCGTCCTTGTGATGCTTTGGCGGCCATCAATACTAACTGGTACATCACCGTCAATTGTAATTCTTCGTACAATTCTTTGTGCATCATCATAGTCATTTACTGCATAATGCTGGGTTGCACGGTTATCCCAAATGATGACATCTCCAGCACTCCAACGCCAGCGAACGGTATTTTCTAATTGTGTAACATGTCCTTGTAGGATAGAGAACAATTGAGCAGAATCGAAGGAAGAGAGACCGATAAAGTTTTTTACAAAATGACCGAGTAAAAGATGTCGCTCTCCGGTTTCAGGATGTACATGGACAACTGGATGTTCGGTTTCATATAGAGTAGAAGTAAATACGTCTTTATAGTGTTTTTCATCTTCAGAAGAGACATTATTACGCTTTGATGCATAATCAAAATCATTGGTATGAAGTGCCCATAATTGATCAGCAAGATTTCGTAATTCGATTGGTAGGTTTTCATAAGCAGTGGCTGTATTTGCCCAAACGGTATCGCCCCCTGCTTCTGGTATCTCAACTCCCCGTAAAATGGAGAATTTAGGGTATGCGGCTTCAAACGTAACATCTGTATGCCATGAGTTAGCTCGACCACCATGATCAGAATTCAATTCCAATATATAATTTGATCCACTTTTTACTGGAACAGTTGGATGAACAACTGGATTTCCAAGTAGTTGTGCAAAAGCTTCTTGTCCTTGATCATCTAGATGATCTTGATTACGGAAGAAAATAACTTTATGCTTTAAGAGAGCTTCGTGGATTGATTGAACAGTGTTAGCATCAAGATCCCCAGAAAGTTTAACTCCTGATATTTCCGCACCAATCCGTCCAGCAACTGGTTTTACAACGATTTTTGACAAATTTTGAACTTGGTTGACATCACTCATATTATTGCCTCCTTGTTTTTAGCCCGTATATCGAGCACTTATAATGAACCGATTAAACGAAAGAAGGCCAGAGCATAATAGCTCTGGCCTCCAGATGACTGGTCAGCAATTTAAATCCAACATACTTCATTTCTATCGGTTTGATACTATATTAAGTTTATAGGAATAATATGTCAATAGATTTCAAAAAAAATATTTTTTATGGTCTAATTTGTTTTCAAATGAGCTAAAAATCAACAAAGTTATATAATATAGCCAATCAATTGGATAATTTTTAAAATACCTATTGACTAATTAATAATTTCACTGTTAATATAGTGGAAACAATTACAAGTATTTCAATAGGAATTATCAACTCGTTTACCGGACAACCGGAGACATTTCTTTTACCTAAAGGGATGTCTCCGGTTTTTTTGTAGATGAACAAGCCGACTAGTCTACCGGAGGCCTCTACAGAAAGCGTTATTTATTTGAGGTAAATTTTTTTCTATTGAGAGGAAGATGGAGGGGAAGCATGACGGATAAAATTCTGTTTGAACATGTTACTAAAACGTTTAAAGTACGTGATACCGAAAAAGGAAAAGGGGCTGTGAAGGATTTTACAGCGGTAAAGGACTTGAACTTTTCTGTAAAAGATGGTGAATTTTTAACACTAGTTGGTCCAAGTGGTTGTGGTAAATCGACTTTGTTAGATTTACTCGCTGGTTTAACGAAACCAACATCAGGTAGAATCCTTCTTGATGGGAAAGAAATAACGGGCCCTGGACTAGATAGAGGAATTGTATTCCAACAATATGCTTTGTTTCCATGGAAGACAGCTCGGGGCAATATCGATTTTGGTTTAGAAGCAAAGGGTGTTTCGAAAAAAGAACGCGCCGAACTTACTCAATATTACTTATCACTAGTTGGTTTAGCGGGTTTTGAAGATCGTTATCCACATGAGTTGTCGGGAGGTATGAAGCAGCGTGTGGCTATTGCTAGAAGTCTGGCATTTAATCCAGATGTATTGCTAATGGATGAGCCATTCGCAGCATTAGATGCACAGACGAGAGAAACATTGCAAAGTGAACTGTTAAGAATTTGGGAAAAGACGAAGAAAACAATTATTTTCATTACCCATGGAATTGATGAAGCTGTGTATTTAGGGCAGAGGGTAGCAGTAATGTCGACAAAGCCTGGATCGATTAAATATATAGTTGATATACCTATTGATTCACGATTAAACGAACTAGATATTCGTTCGAGTCCAGAATTTGTTAAAGCACGTCATCAGGTGTGGAATTTACTTCATGAAGAAGTCTATCAAGCGGCTTCCATCTAATAATAAAAGGAGTGATTTATCATGTCAAACTTGGAAAAAGTGATTGCTGCTCCAATAGAAAGAAGGCAACAAATAAGCTTTTCTTTTACTTGGCTACAAAAGCTTGTAAAACGGACAGCTGTTATCGTACTACTGCTTTTAATTTGGGAGATTGCCCCACGTATCGGACTAGTAGATCCAGCATTCTTTCCTTCCTTTTCTGATGTAGTGAAGTCTTGGTGGGAAATGCTTGTATCAGGTGAGTTGTTTACTCATTTCAAAGCTAGTATTGTACGTTCTTTAACTGGATTTATTTTGGCTTTACTGATTGCCATCCCACTTGGTCTACTCATAGGTTGGTATCCAATAGCGAAGGATCTACTTAATCCGACATTAGAATTATTCCGAAATACAGCAGCCTTGGCATTATTACCTGTTTTTATGCTGTTACTAGGTATTGGCGAAACATCTAAAATTGCGATTGTACTCTATGCGTGCACGTGGCCGATTTTATTAAATACGATTGCATCTGTTCGCAATGTCGATCCACTGCTCATTAAATCTGCACGCTCGATGAATATTTCATCCTTTAAATTATTTATCAAAGTCATTTTACCAGCTTCTGTCCCAACCATTTTTACCGGTATTCGCATGGCAGGTACTGGTGCTATTTTAGTCCTTATTGCGGCTGAAATGGTAGGTGCAAAGGAAGGATTGGGATATTTTATCACGTATGCACAATACAATTTCCAAATACCTGAAATGTATGCTGGAATCATTACAATCTCATTACTAGGATTACTCATAAATCAAGGATTACTAGTGTTAGAGAGACGGTTTTCGAGATGGAAACAAAGTCCGAATGAATAATAGTTTTTAAGTTGAAAGAATTGTTGTGTGTCTTGGAAAAGGTGGTTTTTAATTCCAACTAAATATATTTGTTAAGTGGAGGATTTTGATATGGCAAAAAAACAATTGAAATTAGGTGCGTTTTTCATGCTACCAGGACATCATGTTGCGGCTTGGCGCCATGAAAGTACAAAAAAAGAAGATTTGTTAAATTTCAACTTTATTAAAGAACAGGCAAAAATTGCTGAAAGTGGTAAATTTGATATCATTTTTTTAGCAGATCATCCATCGGGGAATCTTCCAAGTAGTAATGGTTATGAACAAAATGTACATGTTTTATTTGAACCATTTACACTACTCTCTGCTTTATCATCGGTCACTGATAAGATTGGTTTAGTTGGGACAGTATCGACATCTCATAACGAACCGTACAATGTAGCAAGATTGTTCGCTTCTTTAGATCAATTAAGTGAGGGGCGTGCAGCGTGGAACGTTGTAACAAGTGAGGCTACGAAAGACTTTGGTGATGAACAACCTTTGACACATGCAAAGCGATACGAACGCGCAGAAGAGTTTGTTGATGTTGTGAAAAAGTTATGGAGTAGTTGGGAAGATGACGCTCTTGTATATGATCAAAAAAATGCACTTGCAACAAATGCTTCCAAGGTACATGAGATTAATCATGAAGGGGAATGGTTTAAAGTCAAAGGTCCTTTAAATATATCTCGTTCAGCACAAGGTCATTCAGTCATAGTGCAAGCAGGTTCTTCAGAGCCAGGCAAGGAGTTAGCTGCGCGTACAGCAGAAGTTGTATTCACTGCATGGCAAACATTGGAGGAAGCGCAGGCTTTTTATAGTGACTTGAAAGGTCGTATGGCTAAATATGGTCGAAACCCTGATGAGCTGAAGATTATGCCAGGAGTTTTTCCAATTGTTGGGCGTACTGAAGAAGAAGCACAAGCGAAACGTCAACAGTTATTGGATTTAATTCCTGTTGAAGCTGGTGTTGCGAGATTATCTGCTCAATTAGGTGTTGATTTATCAGGTTACCCAGTAGATGGTCCGTTACCTGAATTACCTAATGTTGAAGAAATTAACGGTATTAAAAGTCGTACTCAATTAGTAAGAGATCTTGCTAAACGAGATAATTTAACCATTCGTCAATTGTACCAACGTATTTCTGGTGGTAGAGGTCATCGTGAAATTATTGGTACACCTGAACAAATTGCAGATCAGTTACAAGAATGGTTAGATAATGATGCTGCAGATGGCTTTAATGTATTACCACCTTATTTTCCAGAAGGATTAAATGATTTCGTGGATTTAGTTATTCCTGAATTACAAAAACGTGGTATTTTCAGAACTGAATATGAAGGCTCGACATTGCGTGAGAATTTAGGTTTAGAAAAGCCAGTAAATCAATTCACTAAGGTGGCAGAAGAAGTTAAATAATTTATTGTTTTAATTCTTACTAAAAATATATGAAAAATAGGAGTGTGCAAATATGACAAAAAGACAAATAAAATTAGGTGCGTTTATTCTTTTACCGGGGCAGCATGTAGCAAGCTGGCGCTATCCATCGACGCAACCACATCGTACATTTGATTTGGATTACTTAACTGAAATAGCAAAAACGGCGGAACGTGGAAAATTCGATACCATTTTCTTTGCGGACGTATTTGGTACACCGTTGGCAGAAAATTCAGCTTCAGGATTGAAATTAGATCCACTAATTATTGTGTCTGCCCTTGCAGCTGTGACAAAAAATATTGGGTTAACAGCAACATTAACAACAACGTATAACGAACCATTCCAAGTAGCGCGTAAATATAGTGCCATTGATCATTTATCAAAAGGTCGAGCAGCTTGGAATGTCGTAACATCAGCGAACGACAGTGAATCTCTACTATTTGGTAAAGAAAAGCATTTACAACATGCTGATCGCTATGAACGCGCAGAAGAGTTTGTTGATGTCGTGAAAAAATTGTGGTTTTCGATTGAAGATGAGGCATTAATCCTCGACAAGGAAAATAGCAAATTCTTAGATTTACATAAAGTTCATCCAGTAGATCATGAAGGAAAATGGTTCAAAGTACAAGGAACACTAGATTCTTCTTCAACTCCACAAGGTCATCCAGTCATTGTGCAAGCAGGTTCATCGGAAGCAGGAAAAGAATTGGCTGCAAAAACGGCGGAAGTGATTTTTACAGCATGGCAAACGCTTGAGGAAGCACAAGCATTCTATCGTGACGTAAAAGGACGTCTTGCAAAATATGGTCGTAAGCCTGAGGATTTAAAAATTATGCCTGGTGTATTTATTACAGTTGCTAAGACAGAAGAAGAAGCTATTGCTAAACGGAAAGAACTAAATAGCTATATTTTACCTGAAATCGGCTTAGAGTATTTATCTAGCTTTACGGGGGTAGACTTAACAGGTTATGACGTGGATGGACCAATTCCTGACTTTGCAGAAATAGAGGATCCAACAAATCCAGGTATCCGCCGAAATCTTATTCGTGGGCTAGTAGAGCGTGAAAACTTAACAACATTACGCCAAGTGTATGAGCGTATTGCAGGAGCACGTGGTCATCGTGAAATTGTTGGAACACCTTCGCAAATTGCAGATCAATTAGAAGAGTGGTTCTTAAATGAAGGTGCAGATGGTTTTAACATTCAACCTCCAACATTCCCAGAAGGCTTTAACGATATCGTTGATTTAGTAATTCCAGAACTACAACGTCGTGGTTTATTCCGCACAGAATACGAAAGCGATACACTTCGGGGGAATTTAGGACTTTCTGTACCAGTGAACCCAAATAAAAAACAACCACAATCCATTGGAGAATAAGGAGAAAATATATGAAAAAGTTAGCATCATTCGTATTAATAACAAGTTTATTCAGTAGTATTTTAGCAGGTTGTTCAGATGATAAGACAACATCTGCGAAGGTGGAAGAAGATAAGGTACTACAATATCAAAGTACGCCTGGAGCTGTTGGATTTCCAGAATTAGCAGAGGATTTAGGCTATTTAGGTGATTTGAAGTTAGATAGTATAGGAGATATGGTCGGTGGTCCGGAAAGTATCCAACTAACGGCGACAAAGCAAACGGATTTTGGTTCCGCATTCAATGGAGCAATTATTAAATCGTATTCCCAAAATGTAAAAATTAAATCAGTAGTCGGATCTTATGGTAGTGATGAAAATACGTATATTGGTGCATATGCACTTGAAGGTAGCCCCATTAAATCGGCTAAAGATTTTATTGGTAAAAAAGTGGGAGTGAACACTTTAGGAGCGCATATGGAATTCGTGATAAAAGATTATTTACGTCACGGTGGCTTAACTGAAGACGAAATTAAACAAGTGACGTTAGTAACGATTCCACCAGCCAATGCAGAACAAACATTACGAAATAAACAAATAGATGTAGTTTTATTAGGTGGTATCTCAAGAGATCTAGCATTAAAAAGAGGAGGACTCGTCGAATTATTTAAAGATATTGACGTATTTGGCTCAAAGTTTACGGCGGGTGATTACTTCTTTACAGAGCAATATATCAAGGATAACCCACATACCGTAAAGCAATTTACTGAAGGTGTGGCAAAGGCTATCGATTGGTTACAAACGACGCCTAGAGAAGAAGTGATTGCACGCTTTGAGAAAATTATAAAAGCGCGTAAAGGTAATCAAACGACAGATCTTGTAAAGTTTTGGAAGAGTTCAGGTATTGCTGAAAAAGGCGGTTCGATTACACCATCAGAGTATGATGTTTGGATTAAATGGCTTGTAAAAAATGGAGAATTAAAAGAAGGTCAAATTAAACCTGAGGATTTATATACAAACGAATATAATCCATATGCTAAATAATTTTTTCTTTTTAAATTCTTACTAAAAATATATGATAAATAGGGGTTGGTTGTAATGACAAAAAAAGAAATGAAATTAGGCGCATTCTTTATGATTCCAGGACACCACGTGGCAGCTTGGCGTCATCCTAAAGCAGAAGCTGAAAATATCCTAAGTTTTGATTTTATTAAATGATTGGCTCAAACAGCGGAACGTGGGAAATTCGATATGATCTTTTTGGCTGATGGATATGCATTGGACATGGTGATTCGAACTTGAGTAGTCAAAGTGTTGGTGTCCGATTTGAGCCTTTTACACTATTATCAGCTCTTTCCTCTGTAACAGAGCATATTGGACTTACAGGTACAGTATCAACAACATTTAACGAACCTTTCCATGTAGCACGAAAGTTTGCCTCCCTCGATCATTTAAGTAACGGCCGAGCAGCGTGGAACGTAGTAACGTCTAATACCGAAGCAGAAGCACGAAATTTTAATCTAGAACATCATCTCCTTCACGAAAAGCGTTATGAACGTGCTGAAGAATTTGTTGATGTTGTAAAAAAACTTTGGGACAGTTGGGAAGATGACGCTTTAGTTATTGATAAGGAGTCTGCTCAATTTGCCGATGGTTCAAAAATACATGCGGTCAATCATAAAGGAGCATGGTTTTCCGTTGAGGGACCATTAAATGTATCTCGTCCTATACAGGGTCACCCTGTTGTCGTTCAGGCAGGTTCTTCTGAAGCTGGAAAAGAGCTAGCAGCACGTACAGCAGAAGTTATTTTCACAGCGTGGCAAACATTGGAAGAAGCACAGGCGTTTTATGCGGATGTGAAAGGACGCATGGCGAAATATGGTCGCTCACCAGAAGAGTTAAAGATTATGCCAGGTGTCTTCCCTGTTATTGGGAAAACCGAAGCAGAAGCAGAAGCAAATAAGAAGCTGCTTGAGGAACTAATTCCAGAGGAAGCGGGAGTAGCTCTTTTATCTGCCATGATTAGTGTGGATTTAACAAAATACCCAGTCGATGGACCGCTCCCAGAACTCCCTGATTTAGAACAAGTCAATGGAGGAAAAAGTCGGTTTAAGTTACTGAAAGATCTGGCTGAACGTGAAGGATTATCGATTAGAAAACTTTATCAAAAGATAGCAGGAGCCCGAGGACATAGAGAAATAAAAGGAACACCGGAACAAATTGCGGATCAACTACAATTATGGTTTGAAAATGGGGCAGCGGATGGGTTTAATATAATGCCGCCGTATTTACCAGGAGGATTAGATTACTTTCTCGATTTAGTTATTCCAGAGCTGCAAAAGAGAGGCCTATTCCGGACTGAATATACAGGTAGCTCATTGCGCGAAAATTTAGGATTAAAACGACCAGCTAACACTCTTGTTAAGAAAGTTGAAGAAACTATATAAGGTTATTAAGAGCTGATGTGAACGTAACTCTTGTCCTGCTTCTATGGATTTTCTTGAATGGAGATGAAAATCATAAAAAGATTTGCCCATGAATCCCGGAAGCACTCTTTTATCTTGACGGCATTAGTAATAGGTTCTTTTATTTCAATTTATCAGTCTGTTTCTTTGAATGTAGGATTACCAGGTTTCATGGATATTTTCAATACCGATTTGACAACGGTGCAATGGCTCATGACAGGGTTCACCCTCGCAACGGGTATTATTGCTCCTTTGTGCGGCTATCTTGGAAATCGTTTTGGGACGCGTGAACTATTTTTATTTTCAGTAGCAGGTTTAATGATCTCATCACTTATATGTGCATTTTCATGGAATATTGGTTCGCTGATTGTATTTCGGATTGTACAAGGTGCTTTTTGCGGGATTATTCAGCCTGTGACCTTGACCATCATTTACCAAATGATTCCGGCACACAAACGTTCCATGGCTTTAGGTTTATGGTCGGCGACTTCTGTATTAGGTCCTGCATTAGCCCCTACTATCAGTGGTTGGCTTCAATCATGGCACTGGCCGATGATCTTTTTAATGATGATTCCATTTGGAGTGATCGCATGGGTATTTGGGTGGTTGAGTCTGGATAAAAGGACAGATTACCAGAAGTCTGCATTTGATGGAATGGGTATAATCGGTATCGGTTTCGGCAGTCTGACGTTATTAATCTTATTTAGTAATCTGCATCAGTGGGGAATACTTTCAGGAAAGTCAGTCATCTACTTAATTATAGGGGGAATTTTTCTCAGTCACTTTATTTGGAGGGAACTTCGAATGAAGGAACCGTTATTGGAGCTGCGACTGTTTACAAATAAGACATTTGTTTTAAGTCTAGCCACCTCGGTTATATTAATTAGCAGTTTATTTACGGGAATTTATTTTATACCGCTGTATTTGTTAGAAATTCATCATATGACAGCGACTGAAGTCGGTTTGTTGCTCCTTCCCCCTGCACTCTCGATGGCAGTGACCACTACGTTGAGTTCCAAATATTACGAGAAGGTCGGACCGCGTCCATTGATATTAATTGGTACACTGTTTCTATTGATTGCTACTTGGGAGTTTAGTCGTTTAACGGTGAACTCGACTCCAGGTTTCGTTACGCTATGGATGACTTTTCGCTATATAGGACTTGGATTAGCAATGACTCCTACAATCAATGCAGGAATGAATGCTGTCCCATCTAATCTGTCTGGAGATGCCTCCTCTTTGATTAATTGGGCCAGACAGGTGGCAGGAGCAATGTCCATCGGAATTTTCACTTCATTTTTCTATACAAGGATGGACTTTCATGGAAAAGAGGATGGCATTACTCCAGAGGTATATGTAAAAGGATTGGACGATGTGTTTATTCTCGCGATGATGTTGACTTGCTTGAGTATACCGTTTTCGTTACTGCTTAATGGAAAACTGGGCAATTCAAAAGAAAAAAGACTAGGCGAAAAGATATCAAAAGGGGTATAAACGGAACCACGAGATTCAAAAAATAATCTAAATCGAAGAGAAATCAATTTTTAAAATCTCAAGACTTTATGGAGATGACTCTTAACAATTGAGTTTGAAATGATCAATCCGTAATAATAAAAATGAATTTTATAGGAAATGAGGTTATATATAATGAGTGTAACTGTTAAACCTGTTGAGCAACTTACAAGTGAGGTTAAGGAACTTCGGAAAGCTGAGTATGCTGTTAGTCCTTTATTTTTAAATCGTTGGTCCCCTCGTGCATATTCTGACCGGAAGATATCTGATGATGATTTGTATAGTGTTCTCGAAGCTGCAATTTGGGCTCCTTCAGCTTTCAATGATCAGCCCTGGCGCTTTATTGTAGCTAAAACAGAACCACAGCTGAAAATTTTTCATGAGTTCTTAAATCCTTTTAATCGAGCTTGGGCAGAAAAAGCTCCTGTCTTGTTCTCGTGGCATCAAGTAAACAAAGAGAGAATGGCGATCCAAACGTAGCACATGCGTTTGATTCTGGAACTGCTTGGGGTTACTTAGCGATTCAGGCAACTTTACTGGGACTTAGCACACATGCAATAGGGGGATTTGATAAAGATAAAGCCCGAAACTTGCTGAATATACCAGATGATTTTGATCTTCATGCAGTCATTACCATTGGCTATCGTGGTGAAAAAGAAGCACTCGATAAGAAATTACAAGAGCGCGAGAATCCAAGCAACAGAAAGTCATTAAAAGAAGTCGTTTTTGAAGGGAAGATAAATTCGTAAACGGAAATTATAGCAACGGGTGGATGTGCCTTTATAAGTAAGGCATTGGGTTGCAATGTTTTAACCGGGGACGGTTATTTACTTGCTGCAGAAGCGTGTGCGGGTAACCTTGAAAGAGGTTACCCTAATCTATTTGGGGATTAGAAGTCAAAATGGTCCGTCCACCTTATTTAGAATAATAAAGCACTGCTGGTTGACTGAAATTTGCTAATGCGGTTTGAGCTTCATTTTTATTGTTGTATTCGAACATACAGAAAGTGCTTTTTTTCAAAAACTGTAATAACCCACATAGTAAAAGTCTCCTTTGAATTTGATTTTTATGTACTATAACAAACGGTAGTGAATGAGCTATTAATTCTGGCAAGTTATTGTATATCAATTCTTGAACCCTATTTTACGCTCATTTATAAAAAACGGTATTATCTTGTGAATGTTTTCGCAAATTATTAGTTACTTGTGAAAACTGAAAGACAAGTGAGGGAGTACAACCCACTATTTACATTTCATGTTTGACGAGGAGGTAAAGCAAACTAGTAGAATAGAAAAATATAAAATACACACTTGACATATAAGAATTATAGTATTAGTATATAGGTTATTAAATAACTTAGTGTTCATTTAATTAGTAGTCATTATTTTAACACTAAAATAATATTAGTAGCTGATTGGACGACCAAAAGCACGTAACTTTTCAACATTCATGTTTTATGAATGTTCTGAAATGAGTTCCGTGCTTTTTTGTTTGTATGTAAGTTTATTTAGGGGGAGATAGGACACAATTAAGCCAAGTTGTTTGAAAAAACAGATTGTTTATCTTCAAAAATGTTTTTAAGTTTCAATGATTATTCAAATTCAAGAGCTAGAACTGATTGGACAACCAAAGGCACATGAATTTTCGCTATCTATTTTTTGAATATTCAGAAATAATAACGATGCTTTATAAGGAGGAGGCATGGACACGATTAAGCACAAGATGTTAGAAGAAGCAGATTGGTTGCTTCGCAAAATGGTTCGTAAATTTGTAAAAGAACGTGAAAAAATCAATATTGAGGGTATTATGCTACCGGGATACTTAATCCTTAAAAAAATTATAGATGATGGTGAGCAACGATTAACCGATTTGGCTGAGGAGCTTGATCTCACTTCAGGAGCAATTACTGCACTTTGTGACAAGCTGGAGAAAAAAGGATTCGCTGTTCGAGAACGTAAACAGAAAGATCGACGAATAGTTTGGCTAGACATTACTGATGAAGGTCGAGATTTTGTTAACCGAAACAACAACATCGAAATACATGTAATTTCCGTACTATTTGACGGTTTTTCACCAGCAGAAATTCAACTACAAATACATCTTTATAAACATCTTATCAATAATTTGGAAAACTCCTCTAATACACTGATGGCACTAATAGAAGAAAATTCTGATTTGAAAGCAGCTAAGGATTTTTCGCTTTCACAGGATAAAACTGATTAGAGGATTCTTCATACGCAATTCACGTTTTTCCATACAAACGGATTAATGAGTAAAAAAATATCGCGCTGCTGTGACGTAATTTAAATGACTTAAAATAGGAGATGTTAAAATGACAACAAAACAAATTAGATTAGGTGCGTTTTTCTTATTGCCAGGGCATCATGTAGCAAGTTGGCGATACCCTTCTGCGAATAACAATGGACAATTTGATTTGAAATATCTTACTGAATTAGCACAAACAGCAGAACGAGGGAAATTCGATATGGTTTTCTTTGCGGATGTGTTAGGACAAGATTTTACAATTAATCCCTCTGCGATGATGATGGACCCAGCTGTTGTTATTTCTGCGTTAGCAGCTTCGACAGAAAAAATTGGTTTTACAGCTACAGCTTCAACAACGTATGATAATCCATTTCACGTAGCACGTAAATTTGCAACAGCAGATTTATTGTCAAATGGTCGTGCAGCATGGAATGTTGTGACATCAACGTCAGAGTATGAAGCATATTTATTTGGTCAAGACAATCATCTGCAATTTGAAAAACGATATGACAAAGCACAAGAATTTGTAGATGTAGTGAAAAAATTATGGTTTTCGATTGAAAAAGAAGCGCTGGTGTTTGATAAACAAGCAGCGCAGATCATCGATACTGATAAAGTGCACCCAGTAGAACATCAAGGAGACTGGTTTAAAACGAAAGGTACCTTAGGATTACCCTCAACACCACAAGGTCACCCTGTCATTGTGCAAGCAGGTTCATCAGAAGCAGGTATTGAATTGGCAGCTCGTACAGCGGAAGTTGTCTTCACTGCATGGCAAACACTAGAAGAAGCACAAGCATTTTATAAAACATTAAAAGGACGTATGTCGGATTATGGTCGTCAGCCTGATGAACTAAAAATTATGCCAGGTGTGTTCCCAATTATCGGACGTACTGAGCAAGAAGCACGAGAAAAACACCAGTTATTATTAGATTTAATTCCAGAGGATGCAGGAGTCGCAAGATTATCTGACCAATTAGGTTTTGATTTATCTGGATATCCTTTAGATGGGCCATTGCCAGAGTTACCAGATGTGGAAGAAATCAATGGGCTTAAAAGCCGTTCTCAATTAGTGAGAGATCTTGCAAAACGAGAAAATTTAACCATCCGTCAGCTGTATCAATATATTTCAGGCGGTAGAGGTCACCGTACAATTATTGGTACACCAGAACAAATTGCAGATCAACTACAAGAGTGGGTAGAAAATGATGCCGCGGATGGTTTTAATGTATTGCCATCATATTTCCCAGAGGGGCTAAATGAATTTGTGGATCTAGTTATTCCAGAATTACAGCGTCGAGGAGCATTCCGAACAGAGTACGAAGGTTCGACATTACGCGAACATCTTGGTCTCTCAGTACCAGTAAATCCATCTAAAAAACAGTCACAAAATGATGATATTCATAGAGTTTTTAAATGATTCAAATATAGATTTGAAACAATGGATATGGTTGAAATCTCTCCTTTTGTGAGAGTTATATCATGGAATAAATACCCATGATTATATGTGTTAAATATTTCAGTATTATTCCAATATATTGAAGATTTAAAAAAATCAAAATATTGATTGACATTCAATATAAATATGATAAATTAATCTTATAAGTTTAGTTGATATTAACTTACATATATTGCTAAAGGCTGATTAGACAACTAAAGGCCCCTATTTCAAGTATATATATCTAATTTGTTTAACCGATTTAAGACTAGTACTATTACCTTGTTCAAATAGGAAAAAAGGATTGGTAATGTCGGAAAATCAAATTTGATTTATAGACCTGCTTGAAATAGGGGTATTTTCGTCTAACATATCAAGCTTAATGGTAAGTGTGCAAAGTTAATAAAAAGCAGGCATATTTTTTACTACTGCCCACTGAACCAATCAGAGGTAGCTAGTAAGCTACAATAAAATAAATGACCAGCAGGTTTGCTATAAAAATTAAATGCACTATTTTATGTGTTTAATTTTTATTGGAGGATGGAGTGAAGCTAATGACAGGTTCTGAAAGACTTAGACTTGATCGTGTTACAAAGATTTTTGCTGTTCGTGATACGAATAAAAAAGGAGCATTAAATGAATTACAGCTGTACAAGATTTAAGTTTTACCGTACGAGAAGGAGAGTTTATAACGTTAGTTGGACCAAGTGGTTGCGGTAAATCGACATTATTGGATTTAATAGGAGGTTTAACGACAACAACACAAGGTCGTATTTTAATTGACGGGAAGGAGGTTACAGGTCCTGGTTTAGATCGTGGTATTGTTTTCCAACAATACGCACTGTTTCCATGGAAAACAGCACGAGGTAATATCGAATTTGGTTTAGAGGCAAAAGGTATACCGAAGCGTGAATGGAAAGAACAAGCTGATCATTTTCTTAATTTGGTAGGGCTTAGTCAGTTTGCTGACCGTTATCCGCATGAATTGTCTGGTGGGATGAAGCAGCGTGTAGCCATTGCTAGAAGTCTAGCTTTTAACCCAGATGTGTTGCTGATGGATGAACCCTTTGCAGCACTAGATGCCCAAACACGTGAATCCCTTCAAAGTGAATTACTTCATATTTGGGAGAAGACAAAAAAAACGATTATTTTCATTACACATAGTATTGATGAAGCAATCTACTTAGGAGAGCGTGTCGTTGTTTTGACGCAGGGACCAGGACAAGTGAAGGAAATTATCGATGTGCCATTAAAATCGCGGTTAACTGATCCCGATATTCGTTCAAACCTTGACTTTGTTAAAGTACGTCATGAAGTTTGGAGTTTGCTAGATCAAGCTGAATATCAAGGTGCATATATTTAAATAGAGAGGAGATCATTCATATGGAAACAGTAAAATCCGTTCATTCATCTTTGAAGTTGGAAAAGCAAAAAAACTTTAGTTTTCCTAGACTACTAAAATTAATTAAACAGTCTATTGTATTAATCGTATTGATTTTACTATGGGAAATAGCACCACGAAGTGGCTTAGTGGACCCAGCCTTCTTCCCGACATTTTCTAGTGTATTAACCGCTTGGTGGGACATGGCGATATCAGGTGAGCTATTTGCTCATTTTTCAGCGAGTATTGTTCGTTCCATTAGTGGCTTTTTGTTAGCTTTAGTTATTGCTATTCCATTAGGATTATTAATTGGGTGGTATCCACTAGCAAGAGAGCTATTAAATCCTGTGTTGGAATTATTCCGAAATACAGCTGCATTAGCCTTACTGCCTGTATTTATGTTATTTCTGGGAATTGGTGAAATTTCTAAAATAGCCATTATATTATTTGCCTGCACATGGCCTATTCTCTTAAATACAATCGCTGCTGTCGGAAACGTAGATCCGCTACTGATTAAATCGGCACGTTCGATGAATATTTCATCATTTAAATTATTCTACAAAGTGATTTTGCCAGCGTCAGTTCCTACAATTTTCACAGGGATTCGCATGGCGGGTACCGGTGCAATCTTAGTATTAATCGCAGCGGAAATGGTTGGCGCGAAAGAAGGATTAGGATATTTAATTACGTATTCACAGTACAATTTCATGATTCCTGAAATGTACGCAGGTATTTTAACCATTTCGTTACTTGGTTTGCTAATCAATCAAGGATTAACCACATTAGAGCGTAAATTTTCAAAATGGAAGCAACAGGTGAATGAATAGTCTGAATGATTATTTATAAGTGAGTGTCCTATTTTTTTATATTTATTCCAACTATAAATATAAGATAAATAAGAAAATAGCAATATGTCGAAAAAACAAACGTGGAATTTTTTTAGAACAGAATCTGAAGGCTCGACATTGCGTGAGCATTTAGAGCTTTCGGTAACTGTTAACCTAAATACAAAACAATCATAAAAGAGAAGGAGATTTTTCAGATGAAAAAAATTAAAACATTAGGATCAATTCTTTTAACAGCAGCTTTAGTGAGTAGTATTTTAGTAGGTTGCTCATCAAACAGCGAGAAAACAAATGGTGGACAAGCAAAGGAAAATACAGTATTACAATATCAAAGTCAAGCAGGTTCTGTTAATTTCCCAGAATTAGCAGCAGATTTAGGTTACCTAGGCGATTTAAAATTAGATAATGTAAGTAATTTTACTGGTGGTCCTGAAAGCATTCAATTAACAGCAACAAAACAAACGGATTTTGGTTGGGCATTCAACGGAGCAATTATCAAATCGTATGCGAGTAATGTGAAAATCAAATCAGTGGTTGGAGCGTATGGTAGTGATGTGGAGACTTATACAGGTGCTTATGTGCTTAAAGGCAGTTCTATCAAGTCAGCAAAAGATTTTATTGGCAAAAAAGTTGGTGTGAATACGCTAGGTGCACATTTTGAATTTGTTATTAAAGATTATTTACGCCAAGGTGGCTTAACGGAAGATGAAATTAAAAAAGTAACTCTTGTTGTTATTCCAACAGCGAATGCAGAGCAATCACTGCGCAACAAACAAGTTGACGGTCGTGTTATTAAATAATATAGCAAAGGATCTTCTAGTGGCAAGAGGTGGAGTAGAAGAAGTCTTTAAAGATACGGATGTATTTGGTTCAGAATTTACTGCCGGAGATTTCTTCTTTACGCAAGATTATATTAAAGAAAACCCAGATACAGTTAAGCAATTTACAGAAGGTGTAGCGAAGGCAATCGAGTGGGCACGTACAACACCGAGAGAAGAAGTGATTGCACGTTTTGAAAAAATCGTAAAAGCACGTGAAGGAAATGAACCTACAGAAAACCTTAAATTCTGGAAGAGCACAGGTATTGCTGAAAAAGGTGGTCTTATTACCGATGCTGAATATGACAAGTGGATTAAGTGGCTTGTGAAAAATGGTGAGTTAAAAGAAGGGCAAGTTAAGGCAGCAGATTTATATACAAATGAATTTAATTCTTTTTCCAAATAATTTCCTGGCTCAATGCTTATTAAAATAATGGCTCTGTTATGCTTCATGAAAGTTTTTTTATATATAATAAACCAATTAAATGTATAGGAGAAGTTAATAATTATGACAAACAAACAAATGAGATTAGGGGCTTTTATTTTATCACCAGGGCACCACTTAGCGAGCTGGCGTTATCCAACATCAGGTGCAGAACGTATTTTTGATTTAGATTACTTTATTGAAATCGCACAATTAGCTGAACATGCAAAGTTTGATAATCTATTCTTAGCTGATGTATTTGGACAACCGATTGAAGAAAATAGTAGCTCAAATCTTAAATTAGATCCTATTGTAATCGTATCAGCATTAGCTGCTGTGACAAAAAATATCGGGTTAACTGCAACGTTAACAACGACTTACAATGAGCCATTCCATGTTGCAAGAAAAGGACAGTGCGATTGACCATTTATCAAAAGGACGTGCTGCTTGGAATGTTGTTACTTCATATAATAGCAGTGAATCGTTATTATTTGGTCAAGAAAAGCATTTAGAGCATGCGAACCGTTATGAACGTGCGGAAGAATTTGTAGATGTGGTGAAAAAATTATGATGGTTCTCGATTGAAGATGATGCACTTGTCATTGATAAAGAAAACGGTAAATTCCTAGATTTGGATAAAGTACATCCAGTCGCTCACGAAGGTAAATTCTTCAAGGTACAAGGGACACTTGATTCTCCTTCAACACCTCAAGGGCATCCAGTTGTTGTACAAGCTGGTTCTTCTGAAGCAGGGAAAGAACTTGCAGCAAAAACAGCTGATGTTATTTTCACAGCATGGCAAACACTTGAAGAAGCACAAGCGTTTTATCGTGATGTGAAGGGGCGTTTAGCGAAATATGGTCGTCAACGAGATGACTTAAAAGTTATGCCTGGTGTCTTTATAACAGTGGCGAAAACAGAAGAGGAAGCGAAACGCAAGCAAGAAAAATTAAACAGTTATATATTACCTGAAGTAGGGTTAGCATATCTATCTAATTATGCAGGATTTGATTTAACAGGTTATGACATTAACTCACCACTTCCTGACAATTTTGGAACGAGCGAAGATAGTACAGATCCACAAATTCGTCCAAAAATTATTAAAGCAGTTGCTGAACGTGAAAATTTAACAACATTACGAGAAGTATATGAGCATATTGCTGGCGCACGTGGTCACCGTGAAATCGTCGGTACACCAGAGCAAATCGTGGATCAATTAGAAGAGTGGTTCTTAAATGATGCGGCAGATGGCTTCAACATTATGTCACCACATTTTCCAGAAGGATTTAAAGATATTGTTGAATTCGTTATTCCTGAATTACAACGTCGTGGCTTATTCCGTACTGAATATGAGAGTAATACACTTCGTGGGAATTTAGGACTTTCAGTACCTGTAAATCCATATAAAAAACAACCCGAATCCGTGAATAAGTAAGGGAGAATATAGATTAATCAAAATCCTATTGTAGGAGAGATTGCACGATTTCCTACAATAAGATTTAGTTACTTTATAGCTTGCCAAATTTGGAGAGTTGTTGCATAAATGAAAGAAATACAGGGATGACTCGAAGGAAAATACCAAGGATAGTAGATGTAATCTTAGTTTTAACTGACCATATTAATCACAATCTTTCTATAGTTATTAAAAGAAAAGCCCGAAAACAGGAAATACCCATTCGGTTTTCAAAACGTTCCTGGTGCTCCATCTATGTTGAATTAAAAAAAACACCTATGATACATGACTGATCTAAATGAAAAGTAAATGTGAAGGATAGCCACCGATTTATTCACCAACCTGTTGGTCATGGAGTTGTTCATCATTTACTCGTCCATCCAATTTTGTTTTTAATTCACACTTGATTAATGAGTTTAGTTTGGTTAAGATGGATATATATAAATTTTGTCGTCGACTAGTCTACTAGAGACTTTAGTCCTTAGCGGTTTTTTAGCTTAAGGGTTAAAGTCTCTTTTGAGTTTAGAAGGGAGGAAGTTGAAGATGAAAGAGAAATTCCCAGTAATCAAGGGAGCGGAATTGTTCTATTTTAAAGGAAATGAGATTGCCATTGTTTTGTTCAACAACACATAGGGAAGCATGTAGTTTATCAGTAAATAATGAGTAAAAATTTTTTGAAAAAATCATACTATATATATAATTTTAATATATTTTAATATATAAATTGTAGACAAATAGAGTTCCAAGAGGATCAATTATGTAAATGAGTCCATACCAAGGAGTGAGTAGAATGGGAGAGATTCTGCGGAAAGCCGTGGAAGATCGGCGCAAAAAATTAATAGATAAATTGATTGCTTATAAAATATATAAAAAAGACGATAAGCATCTGTTTGAGCTATCACTAACAGAACTAGAAAATGAATATAGAAATTCTCGATCATATTGTCATCCTCATAGTGATTTTGGGTCTATACAATGGACTAGTAGAAAATCATGTCTAGCCAAAAACCAATCTTCACAGAGGATGTAGTATATCAATCCAGCTTATAATTTCATGTGTTATGACGGAAGTTCGTGGGTATTATTAGGTTCACTTGAAGGTCCACTTTGCAAGAAAAGACCCCAAAGGAGGGCCAAATCCTCCTTTGGGGTCTTTCCAATTATCATTTTACGATCATTTTGCTCATCATATTCATCATGGACGTCATCATTTCATCGCATTCTTGCATTTTAGACATCATTTGATCCATATCCATCTCCATGTTCATATCACACATTCGATCCATCATCATTTTCATGCACTTCATTTCGCACATCATTCTTTCCATACAAGCCGTCATCATCATACTCATACACATTTTTTCCATTTCCAATTCCCCCTAATAATTACATGTATTTTGAATAAAAAGGGCAATAAAAAAGAAGCGCATAAAAATCCCCTCATACTTAGGAATCTTTTAGCGCTTCTTGTTATCAAGTCAGCTTGTCCTTTTTTATCCAATTCAACTATATAATAATAGTTAATAAAATTCTATGATATTAACATTATTTTACATTTAATTAATAAAGATTGTAGAGAAAAACATGATCTCTACAATCTAGTTGGAGTATTTCGACGACTAATTCTTTTTCTATAATTGCTTATTTCAGGTTTTTTTAGCAACAGCAAGCTTCACGGCAGGCGTCGGCACATTCTCTGCAAATCTCAGCACATCTTTGACAACAAGCATTCTGGCACTTCGCACATGCTTTAGCACAAGCGTCACAAATATTGGCACAAAAACTACATATTAGTCTGGCGTTTACGCTGTTGCGAGCAATCATTTGACTTACCAGAGCACAGACATCTGCACAGTCACGAAGGATTTTCAGACAATCAGCACATTCTTCTAGTTGAGAAGATTCACAACACACATCATAACACTCATTACATGCCTGTACGCATCTGTTGCAAGCCTCGATGCAGTCTTGCAGGGCAGTTTCCAGTTGACTCCCTATCGTGTAGTTGTTATTAGCTATATTCGTCATAGTTCATCCTCCCAAAATAAATGTATTTACGATTGTAGGCAAAAGAAAAAGCACAAAATAACAAAGAGCGACTGTTAACATTAATCAATCACATGTTAGCGTTTCTGTTTTATAGATTGTCTTATGCTGTCTTTTACTACGATGTAAATATACTGTCTCTTGTAGAGAATCATTCCAAAATATTGAAAAATTACATTGATAAATTTAAATCCCACATTATGGGTTGGACATTTATTCTATATAGAGTCGATTAGTTCATTTAGTTTGTTCAGTAATTCTTCATACTCGGAAATGGTTTCTTTAATTTCTGCTGCCCTTTCCAGATAACCTGAACGTTGAGCCTCAATCATACGATCCAATGACAAATGGACAAATCCCAAAATGGTTTCCCTTTCTAGTAAAAGCTCAAATTTGGAAAGAATATTGCGATGATTCGTATGCACGACTTTGCCTTCATGGAAAAATGAAGTTATGCGATGATCCTCATCTATTCTATACTTTTCACCAGACAAGCTCATCTGGAAAATGAGATGGTCAAGTAGTTCTACCAACTGTGGGTCCGCTGGTTCAAGTCGAAGATAATCAAGAGATAAATGGGATTCTGATTCAGAATGGAAAATTGTAAAGGTAGCTGCTTCTTCTCCCCGATATACTGTTACGGTACTAGTGTTTTTCGTGCTGTGTTCATCCAACATGAATCCAAGCAGATTTGCAAAAGACTTCCATTCTTTGAAGGATTCAGGTTGAAATTTTCCCTTTATATTCCGGTAAATAATAGTCTTCACATTCCCCCTCCTTGTTCATTTCAAAAGTTGAGTAAAATAGTCGACATTTTCCAACCTACTTGCATGATATTTACCGATAGTGAATTGGGTGTAGGTAAACACCTAGTGAAAGTAAAAAATGTGAAGGAGACTTATGTGGAAATCTAAACTTCCGTCTTTTTTTGGCCCAGTGTAAGAGGCTGTAAATCCCCTACATTCCTTAAGAAGAAAGGTAAGTGAGGGATATACAGCCTCTAAAACGGAAAGTTCATTTTATATTCAGCAAACGACTAATTCTTTTTCTCTGACAAAAGGAATCGTCATGAGCCTCTGGTAATCCATCTTCGAAAATATGATTATAATACTTTTTAAAAAATTTAAATTTTCTAAAAAATAACAAAATATACTTGACTGCTAGGAATAATGGGTATTATAGTATTAACAAATAATATAATTTTAGACCGACTAGACAACTAGAGGCCTTCTAAGTATTTACTTAGGGGGCCTTTTGTCTTTTTATAAAGTATTTATTACAAGGAGGCTCATTATGAACGCATTACGCAAGTATGTTGATGGCTTGATTATTGGTCAAGTCGAAACAGGGAAGCAGCTAGGAAGAACAATAGGATTTCCGACAGCCAATTTGAATATCACAGACAATGTTTTGTTAGAAAGTGGAGTATATGGTGTATACGTATATTACCAATCAAATAAATACTTAGGCATTATGAACGTTGGAAATCGCCCTTCCTTCAACGATGGTAATCATCAAACGATTGAAGTCCATATCCTAGAATTTAATAAATTTATTTACGGTGAACTTATAACAGTTGAAACGATGTTTTATATTCGAAAGGAGAAAAAGTTTAACCAACTACAAGATTTAATTTCTCAATTAAAAGCTGATGCATGTTATGCTCGGAAGCAATTTCATTTACTTACATAATAAGGGGGAAGAGGATGGATAACTATGAAAACATGTTCCATTTACCTGATTTAAAATTCACTCAATTTTGTGAACAACGCTTTGATTTGAATAAAGGAATTTATAATACCATTGACCTTTGGTTTTATAATAAAGGGTTAACTCATATTTTAAATCGAAGAAAAATGATATTACGATTTATGAGCTTTAGCTGTAATGATGAATCAAAAGTAAAATTTGGACCAGGTGGTTTGACAAGAAAATTAGAAGAGTTTTGGTCTCAAACCAATGAGATGTTACAAGCAAATTAGCAAAAACATTCAATTCCTAGTTAATTTAAATATAGTATAAAATCTATAGCAGAACGGACAAAATTGGCAAATAACAAATGAAAAAATGAAAACAAAAGTAATTCAATAGATAGTTAACCTCATAGTGATACAGGTTCATTACATTAGATTAATATAAAAGGTTCATATGATAAAAAAGCGATTCCAATTTATTTTGGGAACGCTTTTTAGGTTTTACTTTGATCAAGATGAAAGTTGATTTTGAAAATCAACAACTAAGTTTAAAACAGTTGATACCTGATGATATTACTTAAATTAATCAAAAATTTCAATTAATTTATAAAATTTAGTTGACAGGTAGGATTAATTTGGATAATATATAACTAAATTTCATACCTCATAACAATCTTTTATGGGGTTGCAATATTTATTAAAAAACAAAAAATTCTTAAAAATTAAACTTAAATAGAAAAGATCTTGTAATCAAAGGAGAAAAAAACATGAGAAAGCTTATTATTTTTGCATTTATTGGGTTTCTAGCTCAACTGATTGATGGCGCACTTGGCATGGCTTACGGAGTGACCTCAACCTCATTATTACTTGCTTTCAGTATTAGTCCGGCCATTGCTTCTGCTTCGGTACATTTGTCAGAAGTTGTTACAACAGCTGCTTCAGGAGTTGCGCATATTAAATTTGGCAATGTTGATAAAAAGATGGTATATCGATTAATTATTCCTGGATCAATCGGGGCATTTGTCGGTGCGACATTTCTTAGTAATGTACCTGGTAATCTAGTCAAACCCTATGTATCACTTTTCTTATTGATACTAGGTATATATGTAATGACTCGTTTCCTATTTGTTTTCACTCATAAAGAAGAGAGAAAGGAAAAGCCATTATCTGCTAAACAATCTATTCCACTTGGGTTGATTGCAGGGTTTTTTGATGCAACTGGTGGAGGTGGCTGGGGCCCAATCGCCACACCTGTTCTATTATCTAAAAAAGGAATGACAGCACGTAAGGTTATTGGTACTGTGGATACAAGTGAATTTGCCATTGCCATATCTGCAACATTAGGTTTCTTTATCTCACTTGGATGGGAGTCAGTAAACTGGACATGGGTTATCGCACTAATGATAGGTGGGGTAATTGCTGCTCCAATTGCGGCGTGGTTAGTTAAAATTGTACCAGCACATCTAATGGGTGTATTAGTAGGTGGATTTATTATCCTAACGAATTCAAAAACATTAATTGAAACTTGGATTGAAAATGAAACCGTGTATCCGTTTATTTATGGCTTTATTGCTATTGTTTGGATTCTTGCAATCCTCTTTACGATAAAAGTAAATAAATCTAAACAAGAGAAAAGTATATCAATAGAAGCATAGTGTTCATTAAAATCTAGGTGCTGATACAAAAGGAGAAACAACTTTTGTATCAGCATCTTTTTTTGTAAATGTAGCTAATAATTAAATTACGCTTGGTCATTTAGGATTCGAGGAGCAATAAAAGAATGCATTAAAATAAGTTTCATCTTTTTATGAGAAAAATGTCGAATTTTATAAGAAATTTAAAGGAAATAGTACTAGTCTGTAGAACTAGTTAGTGTTAAAGTGTATTCTAAATAAAGGGGATGACAAGATGAAGAATAATTTAAGAGTGTTAATTTGTGAGGATTCGTTTTAATACGTAAAAATTTAAGCAGATACTTTGGCCAATTTTTATTAAATCGTGAGTTAATCACAAGGGAACAATTGACGGATGCATTAACGTTTCAGCAATCATCGAAACATTAGTTGAAAATATTCTTGATGGAACAGCTTCCCCGGAAAAAATGACGTATGGAAAATATCTTGCGCTTTTTGCCAAAAATATGATTCGATTTATCGATGATCAAGTTTATTTTGAGGTAGTCAGGGGAGAAGAAGTTCAACAAGGGAAGTGGTTGGTACATCAAGAAATTCAAGGGGAATCTCCACTTTTTACAGCCATTTCCGCTAACGAGGATGTATTTCTTCGTATGGCTTCCATTTATGCTGAAGAAGAACTATCTGAAATGGATGAACTTGCTAAAGCATCAGTCAGTGAATTATTAAATCTACAAAATGGAATTTATGAAAAAGCCGAGAACACTCGTGACTTTAGTCGTGAGATGAATTGGCTTCGGATAGGGGGTGGCTTATGCCACGCCCTATCCAATATATGCTCAGTCAAACATGTACAAAAAAGCACTAATATAATATCCTACATTTCTCCTAAATCTGTTAACATATGTTATCATTAGCGTGAGGTGAAAGATTTGGCAGATGTAAAACATGGTAGGGGATATGTTTACTCTATTCAGTACCATATTGTATGGTGTGTCAAATATCGCCATATAGTATTAATTGTAATATAGATGTAAGATTAAAAGAAATGCTACATCAAATAGCAACAGATCATGATTTTACCATTTCAGAAACCGAAACCGATTGCGACCATATTCATCTTCTTATCGATTGTACTCCTCAATATTCCATTCTAACAATGATCAAAACGTTAAAAGGTGTCTCTGCAAGGTTACTATTTAAAGAGTTTCCGAGCTTAAAAAAGAAGCTTTGGGGTGGTCATTTGTGGAATCCTAGTTACTTTGTCGCAACCGTAAGTGAAAATATAGAACAACAGATCCGCCAATACATTCGTAATCAACAAAAGAAATAACGAAAGGAGCTGAGCCTAGATGCCGACATACGTGCTTACTTTGCCTTTGAAAGCTGAAAAATGGCAAGAACACATCTTAGAAAAACGCTTAAACATTGGGCGAAATATCTATAATGCCTGTCTAGGTGAAGCATGGCGTAGATATAAATACATGATACGCAATCCTAGGTATTGGGAAGCGATTCGTATGTCCAAAAGCAAAGAACGAAATCAACTTTTAAACCAATTCAAAAAACAATATGGCGTTCGTAAATTCGACTTAAATATGTACGTTCAAGGAATGGGACGTAAGTTTAAACAAAACATCGGTTCCCAAATGGCTCAAAATATTGCTGAACGTGCGTTTCGAGCCGTTGAGAAAGTCATGTATGGGAAGGGTAAGAAAGTACGTTTTTGTTCAGTAGGTCAGTTCTTTTCGTTAGAAGAAAAGACAAACAAGACTGGTTTTCGTTATTTTCCCGAAAACAAACACATGGAATGGTTAGGACTTATCCTGCCTGTCATGATGAAAGATCGAGATGAATACGCACATCTTGCGCATCGGGATAAAATCAAATATTGCCGACTTTTAAAAAAGCAAATTCGTGGTAAAAATCGTTACTTCGTTCAATTTGTATTAGCAGGTTTTCCACCAAAGAAACGTAATCAGAACTATTCCAAAGATGAAAACGCTCGTGTTGGATTAGATATTGGCACATCCACAATCGCCATTGCTTCTGAAAATGAAGTGAAGCTACTTGAGCTAGCGGAAGGTTTGTCCGTAGAAGAACGCAAAAAACGTATCTTACAGCGTACATTAGATCGCAGGCGTAGAGCGAATAACCCTAATAAATACAATGAAGACGGCACAATTAATAAATCCAATCGAGAGAAATGGATTCAAAGTGAAAATTATAAGAAAACTCGAAAAGAATTAGCAGAGATGAGCCGAAAGGTAGCTGATAAGAGAAGACTAGCGCACAACATTCTAGCAAACCATATTCTCCTGTTAGGTTTAGATGTCCGAGTTGAAACCATGAATTTTAAAGGACTTCAAGCAAAAACAAAGAAAACAGAGGTTAGTGAAAAGACTGGGCGATTTAAACGGAAAAAACGTTTTGGAAAGTCATTAGCGAATCGTGCGCCATCGATGCTTCTTACGATTATCGACAACAAACTAAAATATTTCGGCTTAAAACTAAAGCAGATTGACACCTCTAAAGTGAAAGCCAGTCAATTTGAACACTTTACGCAAACCTGCGTGAAGAAAAAACTCTCCAAACGTTGGAACCACTTTGAACAAGGCGATGTTCAACGTGATTTGTATAGTGCCTTCCTCATCATGAATACAAAAGATAATCTACGTGAGGTAGATGTTGGACGAGCCAATAAAACTTGGAATGGATTCTTTGAAAAACACGAACAGGAAATGAAACGTATAAAACATTTGAATAAGAAACAATTAAGTAGCATCGGCTTGTAAAACTTCGAAATAAAAGGGTTTTGAACCGAGCCCACAGGGCGATAATGGTAGCAATAGTTGCCTTGTCCATGAAAGTCTAAGGAAAATAGCTTAGTGGCTGATGGCAGCCGAAAACTCGTTTTCGGTCATTCAGACGAAGGCTGAATGAAAGTACCTTAGAACCTCGTGACTTTAGTCATGAGAGGTTCAGTTGGTGAATATGTCAAATTGGGGAATAGAGCTGAAGATGAAGCCTCAAGAAATTATTGAAAATGCAACTGTTTCTGGAGAGCCACTTTTTGTCACAGTTCATACTTCAATAGGTTCTTTCCAGTTCATTCTCTCTAATCATCCTGGAAACATAAACATTGAGCTGAAAGCGGATCGTCAACAGCTAGTATAATTTTATATGTAAAGTAAATGACAACATGAAAAAGTCGATTTTGAATCGACTTTTTCATTATTATGCTTACTTCAACAACCGCTACTCGTTACTTTTAAGTGTACTCTTTCACAACATGATCATTATTAGTTAACTACCTTTGTTCAAATCGTTTTACCTTACTAACTTCTTAAAACAAACCAATGCACCAATATTACAGATTGCTATAACAATCGCCATAGGCACCGCAGTGTTACCTCCACCAATTCCTACCAATGGGGCAGTAATAGCACCTAAAATAAACGGTACCAATCCCAATAATGCTGAAGCACTTCCTGCATTCTTATCTTGACTTTGCATAGCTAAGGAGTTGCTTAACATACTGATCACTCCCATACAAGAAAAAATCAAAAAGAAAGAGATTAAGATAAAAAAGATACTTTCTTTGAAAAGAATAGATAATAACAGAATTGTAGCTGCAAATAGAGATAAATATAAGAAAAATTTTAAAATGTTTGATTCACCAAACTTACCAACTAATCTTTCTGCGCAATACGTTGCCAAAATAACACCCGTTGCATTGATAGCGAAGGAAAAACTATACTCTTGGGCGGATAATCCATAAATATCCTGAAGAACAAAGGGAGAAGCTGACATATATCCAAAAAAGCCGCCAAATATTAAGCCTTGAGTCAAGGTATATCCCATAAAGATTTTGTCTTTGAATAGATTTCCAAAATTTAATACGGTGTTCTTTAGACCACTTTCTGTACGTTGATCTTCGGGTAAAGATTCTTTTATTCCAAAAATAACACTTAAAAATATAATGATACTAATAACACCCAAAATAAAGAATATGCCTCTCCAATCTGTTATCTTCAAAAGTTGGCCACCTGCTACGGGTGCTAGTATCGTAATGACTCCATTGATTAGTGTTAGTATAGCCATGAATTTCGTTACCTGATAACCTGAATAAAGGTCCCGAACAATGGCACGGGATAAGACAACCCCACCAGCTCCTGAAAAGCCTTGAACAAAACGTAGACTGACTAATATCCAAATTGATGGGCTATAGGCACATAAAATGGTTGAAACGACAAAAATAATAAGTGATACGATTAAAGGGATTCTTCGTCCTAATACATCACTATATGGTCCAATAACGAATTGACCGAGAGCCATTCCTAAAAGGCATGCTGTTAAACTAAGTTGAACTAAAGATGCATTTGTACTTAAATCAGTCGTCATTAGTGGTAAAGCGGGTAAATAGAAATCAGTAGCAAATGGTGGAATGGATGCTAAAAATCCTAAGATTAATGCAATCCATAATCGATTAGGTTTCGTTTTCTTTTTAGAGTATTCTACTACTTGATTCTTTGGCATACTCAATCATTTCATCTCCTCTGTTCACTTTACTAATCTAATAAAGCTTCCAATACTTTCTCCTCCAAAAACATAAAAACCACGCCCCTAAAA
>CAVVWH010000021.1:0-62783 GCA_963751845.1 uncultured Bacillaceae bacterium | reverse complement strand
TCAGCTGTTTGAATCATAGAAATACCATCTTGAGCATTCGCTGATGCTTGGTCTAATCCACGAACTTGTCCACGCATTTTTTCAGAGATTGCTAGACCTGCTGCGTCATCTCCTGCACGGTTGATACGAAGACCTGAAGATAATTTCTCCATTGATTTACCTTGTGCTGCATTAGCTGCACCAAACTGACGATATGTGTTAAGTGCTGCGATATTGTGATTAATTCTCATTTTATTTTCCTCCTTGAGTTTTAAGTTCCCACATCCATGTGGTTTTTGTCGTTGAATAGTGAATAAGTCGGCCGCCTATATCACTATTCAACGTTACATGTTTAATATCGACTCTTATTGCTAACTATTTAGTAAAAAAATCTATTTTTTTCGAAAAAATTCGCTGAAATTTGTCAAAAGATTGACTTCTGTATTCACTGCTTGGTTGTTTTCCTGCTGAATAGAGAGATAAATCTCTTTTCGATGAATGTCGATATTTTTTGGTGCATTGATTCCGAGTTTGATTTGTTCCCCTTCAACGGCGAGTATAGTGATTTCAATGTCGTTGCCAATCATGATGGATTCTTTGAGTTTTCTAGTGAGCACAAGCATTTATTTTACCTCCTGTTTTTCTTGTACTGAAGGTTGGATAAATGAATGACGAGTGGTGTATTGTTCCGTTTTCATGATGTATTGTTTACCTAGTTTGTTTTTCATATTTATAATAACGGGTGCTTGCAGATTAGCTGTACTATCCTCAAATGGTTCTCGAACGGTTATAATGGCGAATACCGCCACTTCTTCTTCGGTTTGAATTTTCATATCTTCGAGTACGTCTTGTGACAGATCAATTTCATATGTTCGGGAATACATCAAAAGGATTCATGATAATAAAAGCCACTTCTTTCTCTTGTTACCGATTGAAGAACAAAAAATGGAGTTTCATCTAGTGAAAGAACTGTGAATTTTTTTTCGTCTAAAAACCCTGGAATTCCGCTCTCAAACGTAAAAATATCTGTATCATTAATCTCTATTTCTCCATGAAACTTTGTTGAAATCTTCATTTTTAATCATCACTTCCTTATTCATTAATAACATCTATTTGTAACGAATTTTTTTGACTTACGCTAACGGTAACATCACCTGGTGTATAGTCATGAATTGGCTTCTAACTTGAACATCAATGATTGGCTTTTGTGTTTGGACATCAAACTGAACCTTTGCTTGCTCATAATGCATTTTGACACTGAAGGGCGATGGAATCCAGCCGATATTAAATTGTTTTTGTGGAAGTTTGCCATTTTCTTTTGCGTGAGCGGCTATGGCATTGCCACCTCTTTCGATATGCATCAAATCATCGCCTTGCTCGAGCTCTTCGTGCCATGCCTTCTAATACTTTTTGCTTCCCCTTTTGCGCATTTTCTGCAGTACGCTGGGAAATAGGCTTAATATCCATCTGTGCCCATGCTTCTGATTGGTCAATCGTTAGTTGGCCAGGGATTACTTTCATATTTACTATTGCTTTCGGCTGTTCAATGGATTGGATCGCTTTTGGCTGCTCAATTCGTTGAACAGGATCTTCTATTTGTAATACCCGTTTGAATAAAGGTAGATTGCATTCTAATTTGTGGTAATTGCATCATCTTTCACCTCTTATGAAAAAAGCTATCCATATAGAATAGCTTTATCTTAGAAAATCAATTAAACTCGGTTGAATAATCTTTGAACCTACACTTAGAGCAGCATTATGAATGCTTTCTTGAGTGGTGAAATCGAGAATGACTTTTTCCATATCCACATCTTCATTATTAGATAGAATTTTTTGAGCAACAACTTGCTGATTGCTAAGGCGATCTGTCATGAGATCAATTCGATTTTGCTTGGCCCCTACCTGTGCTTGAACCGTAAGAAATTCATCAATGGTCGTATCTATACTTCTAAGCAAATTGGTAATAGTTGATTCATCCGTGTTTGGATTAGTTAATGCAGTATATAATTGTATCAATTGAACCACCATCTTGAAGGGCATCACTAAATACTTTTCCACTTGTATTAATTGGAATTTTAATACCATCAAATACTTCAATTTGGATATCTCCACTAGAATAAGTTGGTGCTCCATTAGTTTGTGTATCCGATGGTCTTTTATTTGTATCATAGCCATTAAAAATATACTTTCCACCAAGTTGTGTATCACCAATATCAGATAAATGCTGCTTTAATTCATTAATTTCTGCTGCGATACTTCCACGTTGATTGGCCTCATAGGTCCCATTACTAGCTTGAACAGCTAGCTCTCGAATTCGTTGAAGTGCCGAGACAGCTTGATTCAATGCTGAATCTGTACTTTCTGTCCAGCTTGTCGCTTCGCTAATATTGCTTGAATATTGCTCGACTTGATTTAAGTTTGTCCGATACGTCATGCCCATCATCGCTGCTGACAGGATCATCTGATGGTTTGGAAAACTTCTTCTGTGATATAATTTGATTCTTGCAGCTTTGCTAATCTTTCATAACTATTGCTAATATTAGTCAACATATTATTAGAAAGCATCGATTGTGTTACACGCATGGTTCTTCACCTCATTTATCTGTCTAGCCGTTTACATATTATTAATAAGTTTATCTAGCAGTTCATCTATGACTGTAATCATTCTTGCTGATGCATTGTAGGCTTGTTGAAACTTAATCATATCCGTCATTTCTTCATCTAATGAAACAGCACTAACAGATTGTCGATTTTGATCAACGGAATCTGCCAAAGTTTTCGTATTTCTTGATTTTTTTGTGCACTTGCCGACTCGACACCAAGTCTCCAATAATTCAAGCATAATAGTCATCAAATGAACTATTTGGACTTAGACCAGTAGGCAACGGAATACTATTATCTATATAATATTCGTACTTCCCAAAATCCTTTGATTTAATCACCGCTAATAGATTGAGCATTTTCATTATCACCAGAAGCACCACCTGGTTTACCTGCAGCAGCAATTTTGGATACATCTGCGATAATTTCAGGATTCACTCTAATCCCTTGGGCTGCGTTTGATACCAACAATTTTAAAAAACTCATTTGGAAATTTGAGGTTTAGGGTTACTAGGGTCCGTAAAATCTCCAGGGTCATTTAATGCATACCCTTGCGAATGAACATAATTAAATTCATTCACAAAAGCCTCCGTCATATTGTTCAGCTTTTGCAACATGTCTGGATCCATTGATCACTGTTCCGCACTCTCAATCAACGCAGCAAATTCACCAGAAAATTTATATTTCGTCAATGGTGCGCCTCCAACTGTGATATCTTGAACGTTTCCCCGTCATAGTATCATTTGCGACATCCAATGTTGACATCGTTCCAACAGTCCCTGTGACGGTTAATAAGTTCACTGGAGGAATATAAGAAGTACCATCTTCCTGTATTAATTCTATGTTATATAAACCTTCTGCAACTGCTCGATCAGCAATTCCATATTGCGTTGGAATATCGGCTTTGACCTTCACATTCACAAGATTCGATAATTGATCAACTAATAGATCTCGCTGATCATATAAATCATTGGGAATAAAACCATTAGGCTCAATCTTACTTATACTCTTATTTAGTTCATTAATATTAGAAATAATTGAGTTAATTTCATCTTTCTTTTACACCAATTTGATATCGCAGATCCTCTTGAACATTTGTTAATGAATTATAATAATAATTAAGTGTATCTGCCACCAGTTTCAGCAGTTGACGCTACGACTGATCGTGCTGAAGTATTATCTAGTATTAGTCGTTAAGTCTTCTAAAGCATTCCAGAATGATTCATCGTAGTTTAGTAAGCCACTCTCTGTTGGATCATTTATAATTTCTTCCATTTTCGTTAACGACTCACTTTGAGCCCTATAATAGCCTAACTTACTATTTTGAGTACGATACTGTGCATCTAAAAAGCTATCACGAATTCGCTGAACAGAACCTGCTTCAACCCCTGTACCAAGCTGACCGGGTACATTGGGACTATTAAGTCCTGGACTAGGAAATGCAGTAGTCGGATTTAAATTTAATCGTTGTCGGCTATAGCCCGGTGTATTTGCATTGGCTACGTTATGGCCTGTTGTATATAGGGCTGATTGGGCGGTCGTTAAGCCTCGTTTCGATGTTTCCAAGCCCATAAAAGTTGAAATCATTTATGTAGTACCTCCTGTCTTTACGCTTTCGAATCAAACATACTTTTCATATTCTTCGGTGGTTCTTGATTCGTTTTATCATAGTTATAATTACGATCCTGTGGTCGCAATAAATCTAATGATAAATTCACAAATTGTAAGGATGTAATCAGCAATTGCTGATTTAATTCATTCTGTTCTTTTAATTTCATTACTTCAGTGAGGAGTTCTGCTTTTAAACGTCTTAACGTGTCTGCCTCGTTTGAGTTGGCTACTTCAATCACTTCATCTATTGTAGCTTTCTTACCTGACATGAAGGCAAGAACCGCTTGTTCTCGTTCTTTTTCTATTTGCGTAATAGCTTTTACATGCTTTTGTTCATCAACCAAGAGCGCAGTGAGGGCGTCCGTGTTACCTTCTTTGATGATAGTTGTTTTCTTTTCTGCCAGTTGATTTAAGCTTTTGTGAAGCTTGATTAATTTTTCAAGTACCGTGATGATGGTTTGCGCGGACACTTATTCTCCTCCTCTGCTATAACGACGCTCATTTGGCGTAGCTCCGCCCTTTTTCCTCAAACAAATGACGGACGGATGAGAAATGAATCCGTCCGCTGAATTTAATCAAACGTTTGATTAATGTTTTAAGTAGTAGTCAATGATTCCTTTTGCAGTCGCTTTTGGGTTAAGGGCATATGTGCCGCTTTCGACTTGAGATTTAAGTTCCTCGACTTTTGCCTGTCTCTCTGCTGGAATCGTTGAACCCTGGAGCATTTCTTTGGCCTCCGAAGAGATTTCTAATTTATCTCTACCCGCTTTATATGAAGATTTTACGTGATCTAGTTTATTTGTTTGGGCATTATAAGGATTAACTCCCATTGAACTACCGATGCCATTAATTTTCATTATTTCAAACCTCCTTTAACCGATTTTTCCAAATCCGTTTCAACTATATGTAGCGCTCATAGCTGCTTTTGAATCTCTCTACTCCTATTATCGACCACGACTTTCATTTTTTTATCCTTTGATATATATTTCGCTCGACATCTTTCATTTATTAGTGTCGATTTATGTTTTTCATGTTAGAAAAGCGTCGGGTGCCTGTAGCTAGACATCTGTACTCGTCAAGAATAACAAATTCTGTTGTATGAAAAAACTGCAAGTCCCCCTGCAGTTTTTAAAGATCCTTTGTAAAATATGTGCTTTCTTTTCTTTTTCCCTTAACTCCTTCTGGCGTTGGGTTTCTTTTTCATGAGCTTTGTAAATCTGAACGAATCGAGTGAGAGCAATTTTCGCAAAGACGTCCGCTATTAATAAGAGTTCCACACTTTTCACATGGGTAGCCTATATTGGGATTATTTGCAGTTCTTAATCTCCCCGATTTAATAAATCTCAGAATTAAATCCTCATCGACACCCGTTTCTTCGACGATTGTTGGAATCGTTGCTGTTCGGTTTTTACTCTTTCTAACAAATTGGTAAACCTTCTCAAATTGAGCTTCTTCTTCTTTATAACAATTATCGCACACATCTCTAAATTGAGTTCTGACAAATAACGCTCCACAGTTAGGACAATTTTCTAGACTAGTCATTTTCATTTTCCCCTTTAATTAGACCTTTTGTACTAATTATATCGAAAAAATTGTCGAAATCTTTAGCATTTAGCAAAAAAATTATCGTGCAATAGTAATGGATTGGATATTGGATGCTCCAGCTAGCTTAAGCGCTTTGGCTGCATGCCTGAGAGTTGAGCCTGTTGTGTAGATATCGTCCACAATAACAATTCTTTTTCCCTTGAATAATCGATGCATCCTTTACTTGAAATACTTGCGGCAAAGAAATTCGTTCCTGGCGTGACTTCTTCGATTGCTTTTCTGTATGAATCCGCGTTAGTAACGGGGTGCACTCTATGCCGGCAACATCAAGTAAAGCTTGTGCTTGATTGAATCCTCGTTCTTTTAAGCCGTTCCTCACTCAACGGAATGACGGTAACAAGGTCATAGTCTAGTTTTTGTAGATGATCTTTTAAATAGAAGGAAAAAACTTCAGCTAAAGCGTAGTCTCCACGATACTTATATTTGGCAATCATCTCTTTCATAAAATCATTATAGTGAAACAATGAAATATTTTTAGTTAAATAGCCCGCCCACTCGGGATCATCTTCCCATCTAACGCAATCCAAACAGAGCGTGCCTTGACGAAATTTTTCATCGAGCTCACGTGAACAGATGCTGCACGTTTCTCCACCAAGCCAAGCTAATTTCCCTTCACAATCGCTGCAAATCAGGCTTTCTTTTTTATTCAAAAATAAGCTCGCCCATGTCAGTGGCCTCCTAATCTCTTCGTTACATATGTAACAATTCGTCATCTAACAAACCTCGCTTCTTTGCTTCTAGATTCATCCTCTTAATATGCTGAATCGCTTCGACCATAGCCTGGCTTTTTCCGTAATGAAAAAAAGTAACATTGCCCGTAGGATGCGAAAAACTACGTCCCACTCGACCAGCAATTTGCACAAGGGCACTTTCAGTAAAAACTTCGTGTTCAGCACCGATAACCGCAACCTCTAACCGTTCAATCGTGACGCCTCTTTCTAAAATAGTCGTCGTAAGTAACCCTTGGATTTTTCCATCTCGCAACGCCTGTACTCTTTCTTTTCTGATGGGTGTTGTGAATGAACTGCTTGTAAGTTTGGAAATAATGGCTGAATTTGCTCCATGATCGTAATGCTTGGGAAAAATAATAAAATCGGTGTTTGTTGTTGAATACGTTCATTGACCCAGTCTTTAATAGGTGGCGGGATTTGTTTTTTCTGAAATTGTTTCTTCCAGTTACCGGTCCATTTCATCGTTGGCACTGGAATGGGTTTGCGATGATAACGCGCTGGGATGGTGACTGCTTGAAGTTTGCCGCTCCGGAATTGAGATTTCATTTGCTTCGATGGTGTAGCTGTTAAATAAATGGTAGCGGAGGTTTGTTTTTTTGCTTTATTAACAGCGTAGTGGAGGGCTGCGTCGGCTGAGTACGGGAAGGCATCAACTTCATCAATGATGATGACGTCGAATGCCTCTTGAAAGCGAAACAGCTGATGGGTGGTGGAAACGGTGAGTGGAGCGAGCTTGTGTCGGTCCTCGCTGCCTCCATAAAGAGCCGCGACTTCAATCTGAGGGAAAGCCCGTTTCAATCGAGGTGCTAATTCAAGAACCACATCCGTTCTTGGAGTAGCAATGCAAATTCGTTTGTTTGCTAGGAGCCCGGCTTCAATACCAGCAAAAAGCACCTCCGTTTTACCTGCACCACAAACCGCCCATACGAGAATTTCTTCGTTATTTACGATAGCTTGTTTGACTCGGTTGGATGCGGTTTGCTGGCCGTCGGAAAGTGTGCCCGACCACGCCATTGGATTGTTGGGTATTGGCATGTCCGGTCGCGGTCCTGTCCATGTGTATAGCGGAGTACACTCGCTCACCCGCCCCATCATAATGCAGGAACGACAATACGTGCAGGCCTGTCCGCAGTTAGCACAAGGAAAAGTATAAAATAAATGCTTACTTTGATTACCACAGCGTAGACAAGTTTTGTTTTGAATGCCTGGAGTTTGAGTAACATAGCCTTGATTTACATGTTGTTGGAGAATTTCTTCTGGGAAAGGAATTTCGGTGGCTAGTAGTTGGCGGCCGGTGAGGTGGTGCTGGAGTTCCTTGGAGTATGGGATTTGCGGAGGAATATTCAAGTACAATGACCTTCCTTTCGGATTAAATTTCAATTTTTCATGATTGTTTCTTAAGATTATTGGTCATTCCGAGCACTTTATCTGGATTTATCACTCACGAAATAAGTTGTCGATCATCCTCTGACGCTAAATCGTGCCAATTGAGCCGGAAATCATGCCAATTTGTTTAATAATCGTGCCAATTTCATCATTAATCATGCCGATTCGCTTCTAAATCATGCCAATTCAATTGATAGACCCGATCTCTTGTTGATCCTGTATAAGGCAAATTTAAACGATCTAATAATTTAACAGCAACGGACGCTGATTTTATATGAAGAAACTCTCGCAATTCGCGATTTGTAATGGTTGGCTTAATTAACAATGCATAGTCTCGTAACGCCATCAGATGTGCATCACGAGAAGTGAACGAGCAACTATCGCAACTCCACGTCCCCCATTTCCGGGTCATCGGAAGCGCAGCGCAATTCGGACATTGGACGCCAGTAGCAAGATCATCAATCGAAATCTTGTAGTTTTCCAATAAGTTAGGAATATAGGGGCAATGTGCTTTTAATAATGAGTTAGCTAGTTTTTTAAGTTCCTTTTTCGACACATATCTCTTGCTGATGTTTTTGATTTAGCGCTTCGATCTTGGTTATTAAATTGCTTTTCCTCACAACAATGTCTGATAAACGTTTATTTTCTGCTCGCAATACAGCCTTTGGATTTGCACTTACAACTAATGTTTCAATGGGAATTGGACTGAAGTTTTTTTGCGGAGAGCCATGCCTGTAGTTTTTTGCGTTGAAGATTAACTTGCACAATTGGATCATCAAAACCTTCATTTTGTTCATTGAGCGTACGAATCAATTGATTAAATGTATCATCAAAACGAAGCTCACCAGCTATGTTTTTTACTTCTAGAATTAGAAAAAAGGAAGTCGAAAGAAGGAGAAAATCAATTTGAAAGGGGCGATACTTACCTTGGAGTCGGAGATCGTGGAAAATAAAATACTCATTTTTAGGAAGACCCTCTAAAATAGAACTAACAACCTGTTCTCCCCAATAGCCAGCCATCATCCTACCTAGTTCAGCTTCTAATGGTTGCCGTTTAGGGTGCCCGAGCACTAATCGTTTTAAGGTCGCTTCAATTAGTGTTGCTTTTATAGGAATACTACACGCTTTTACAATCAAATCATCACTCCTTTGTTGGTTTTCTATATCATCTTTCAACCTCCATACTCAAAATTCCTGCTATTGAACTATGAATTTTTTGTCACAGACTTGAAATGGTTCAAGAATTCAGTTCAGGATGATTCCTTTTAAAAAAAATCATGCCAATTCTGTTTGAAATCGTGCCAATTTTCATGAAAATCATGCCAATTTCTAAAAAAATCGTGCCAATTCACGGCAAAATCATGCCAATCTACAAAATCACGAACAAAAAAACCTGACTACTCTCATAGCCAGGTCCATTCGATCATATTATTTCACTTCCACCCAACCATTTTTAATCGCTAACACGACGGCTTGGGTACGGTCATTTACATTCATTTTTTGTAAGATATTACTTACATGGTTTTTCACTGTTTTTTCGCTAATAAATAAAGTTTCGCCAATGGCACGGTTGCTTTGGCCATCTGCTAACAGCTGAAGGACTTCACATTCACGTTTTGTTAGTAAGTGAAGCGGTTTTCTAATTTCAGGGGCTTGTACGGTATGACCTGAATTTTCTTCTGCTGCTAAGCGGCGGTATTCTTTTACAAGATTATGAGTCACTCTTGGATGCAAATAAGATCCTCCATCTGCGACTACGTGGACGGCTTCAATTAGCGCATCTGCATCCATTTCTTTTAATAAATATCCTTGGGCACCTGTTTTCAAAGCGTGCTGCACATAGTTTTCATCGTCATGAATGGACAAGATGATTACCTTTGTGTCAGGGTATTGATCAATTAACATTTTTGTTGCTTCTATCCCATTTATATTTGGCATATTGATATCCATGATGACAACATCTGGTTTATATTGTTCCACCAGATTGATTGCTTCACTGCCATCATCGCCTTCCGCGACCACATCAAATGATGCTTCAAAATCCAAAATACGTTTTACTCCCTCGCGAAAAAGCTGATGGTCATCGATAATGATGATACTAGTCTTCAACGGCTCCATCCTCCTACATCCTATTTTAAAAAATTTATTTATCATTATGAAAAGGTATTTGAATTAAAACAAGCGTACCTGCACCTGGCGCAGAATTAATACTAAGTGCCCCTTCTAGCAGCTCTACTCTTTCTCGCATACCCATTAGGCCAAATGAGCCCTCTTTTTGAACTGACACTTCAAAACCCTTCCCATCGTCTTTTACAACGGCGGAAACCAGTTCTTTTGCAATGGATAATTTTACTTGTATATGTTTAGCTTCAGCATGTTTCAAGGCATTTTGAACTGATTCCTGAATGAGTCGAAAGAGGGCAACCTCCATTTGAGCCGGAAGTCGCATCACTTGTCCAAGATTAATAAATTCTAATTGTATACCTTTATTATAGTCTTCGGTTGTTTGTAAGTATTTTTTGAGGGTGGGGATTAATCCTAAATCATCAAGTGCCATAGGACGCAAATCATAAATGATTCTGCGCACTTCATATAAGGCATTACGAACCATTCCTTTTAGGCTGCGAATCTCCTTAAGTGCTTCGTCTGGTCCACTTTCACGTTGGACACGTTCAATTAAATCTGCCCGTATCATCACGTTGGCGAGCATTTGAGCAGGCCCATCATGAATTTCTCTAGATAGCTTTTTCCGCTCCTCCTCTTGTGCCTCGATAATTTTTAATCCAAATTCTTGTTTATGTTTCGCTTCCTCAAGAACTTCCCCCATTTGTTTCAAGTCTTTCGTTAAATAATTCAAAACAACAGCTGTTTGTGTCGCAAGTTGAGTTGCACGGTCAATCGTTAGCTGCAAACCTTTTAATTGAATTTCCAGATCATCACGTCGTTTACGCAATTGCTTCTCCAACTGCCGGTTTACCTGCAAATCGATTTGAAGCTTATGAGCTTTTTCATAGGTGTCACGCACTTGAGCTTCTGAAAATTTATTAAATTGCATGCTTACTTCTGATAATCTTTTTCGAGCAAATCCAGCTTTTTGGTCAAGAGAATCGTTCTCGTCAATAACAAATGAAACTCTTATCTTAATATCCTCAAGCTCTTTTATTAAGTTTTCATAGTCCCGTCGACACGCCTCTTCAATTTCAAAAATGGAATTTTTGCTGTCGTCAACTGTTTTAATCATTTCTTCTAAAATGCTGTCCAAAGCTTTCACATCAAAATTTTTTATGGACATAATTAACTGCCTCCATTAAATCAACCCATTGTTCTCTATCTCTATCTCATTTGAGAAAAGAGAACTAGTATAGACGAACAACATTATGAACATATTGTACCAAAAAAGCGAACAAGAATGCGTTGGAATTTGTCGTGAAAATTTCAATTCTTCAACAAAATAACCATTTTATACCAAATCGCCACAAAAACTTCACTAATGAACTAGTATGACAAGTTGGGCATAACATAAGTATGCTACAAAAGAACGAAATCATAGACACTATCAATATATAGTATATCATGAATATTAATTGCCATGATTAAGCCAAAAGGCTTATAATGTAACATTAATTAGTAAAATTCGGAAGGAGAATGTGCATGCTGCCCCATTACTTAACCGTACAAACTCGTGGTGAAAATGAGATCGTGATTGAAAAATCCCGCTTTATTGCTCATGTTGCCCGAACAGAAACGGAAGCAGACGCTATAAGCTTTATTACTGAAATAAAAAAACAGCATAAAGATGCCACTCATAATTGCTCCGCATACTTAATTGGTGAACACGATCAAATTCAAAAGGCATTAGATGATGGAGAACCTAGTGGCACAGCTGGTGTTCCGATTCTTGAAGTACTTAAAAAGAAAAATCTAAAGGACACAACCGTTGTCGTTACTCGATATTTTGGTGGAATTAAATTGGGAGCTGGTGGACTCATTCGTGCTTATAGCAAAGCCACCTCAGAAGGAGTAGAAGCAACAGGAATTGTTGAACGGAAATTAATGCGTGTCCTTTCAACAAAAGTCGACTATACTTGGCTCGGTAAGCTTGAAAATGAATTACGCTCTTCTATTTATAAAATAAAAGAAATAGAATACCTAGACAACGTCATTATTCATATTTTTGCCGAAGAGGAGAGAAAACAAGAGTATATCGAGTGGATGACCGAACTAACAAATGGTCAAGCGAAAATTACAGAAGGTGAAATGCTTTATTTAGAGCAACCGTTGACTAAATAAACCATTTTCTTTTCGAGTTTTTTCTACAAAGTAAAAACAGGTTTAAAGACCTACAATAAAATGAAGAATATGGCTAGTAAATCTTCTATTTAATTAAATTAATATTTCAGTATGTTTACATTATTCCTGTCTTTTCCTTAATTTTAATGAAAATTTCATTTTACGAATAGATAAAATCATTGTAGAATTAAAGTTGGCTTATTTATACTTCTAGAAAATTTCATTTCTTAAACACGTATAGGCCTTTTGGTACATCGGCATTCACCATTTTTGGAGAAATGTCGGATTATCTAATACTATAGCAAGTAAACTCGAAAAATAGCAAACAATGAGCTATTTTACTTAAAAAGGAGAATAAGGGATGTCTGCAACTAGACGTATTTATAAAGTGAGGAAAAGAAAAAGGAAACGAAGGCTGCGACTTTTACTGATCCCCCTGTTTGTGCTTATTTTGGGAACGACGGCATACGGAGCTAACTTATATTTGAAGGCTCAGGATGTTTTTTCAAAATCCTTCAATCCTGTTGATGCTTCATCTAAACGTGATACGGCTGTTAACCCGCTTGAGGACAATTTTACAATGCTATTTATCGGTATTGACGATAGTCAGCATCGTAATCAACAAGGCCATTCTCGTTCGGATGCTTTAATTTTAGCTACTTTTAATAAAGAACAAAAATCTATCAAAATGTTAAGTATTCCTCGTGATTCGTATGTATATATTCCAGCTAAGGGCGTATCGTCAAAAATCAACTCGGCTCACGCAGCGGGCGGCCCTAAAGCAACTATGGATACAATTGAAGAATTATTCGATATTCCAGTCGATTACTATGTTCGTATGAATTTTAACGCCTTTACTCAAGTCGTTGATGCACTTGGTGGAATCGAAGCAGATGTTCCATATCCAATTACGGAAAGTGATTCAGGCGACAATAAAGGAGCCATCCATTTAGAACCGGGTGTACAAACCTTAAATGGTGAACAAGCCTTAGCACTTGCTCGTACTCGACACCAAGATAGTGACATTCAACGCGGCGAACGCCAACAACAAATTCTTAAAGCCATTCTGAAAAAAGCAACCACAGCAGGTGCTGTAACAAAATACACAGATGTAATGAGTGCCGTGGGCGACAATATGACAACGAATCTTCAATTCTCACAATTGAAAGGATTCATCAACTATATGACGTCAGATAACGGTTTAAATCTTGAATCGGTCAAATTAAAAGGTAGCGATTCCTATATAAACGGCACCTACTACTATCAATTAGACGAGGCATCCGTTGAAGAAGTGAAGTATATTTTACAATCTCATTTAAATCAAGTTCCAACAACTAATACTGATCAAACAGAAGCTGCACAATCAACCACTCCATAAGAAAAGCGCCCTCGAGGCGCTTTTTTTGTTTGTCATGTAATCTGGAGGTTGGCATTGGCGGGATTTTAATGTAATTTGGCGGAACTATCTTAATAATTGGCGGGATTATCGCTTGAACTGGCGGGATTACAGGACAAATCGGCGGGATTTCATTCCTAGTGGGTCATGCTATTCTAACATCGGACCGATTTTCTATTGATTTGGATCGATTTTTTTACTAATTGGACTGATTTTCATCTGAATTGGACCGATTCATGAAGCAATTAGACTGATTACCTTACAAACAGTCTGAAAAAGACCTCATTTGATGTAAAATACTACGGTTCTATTGAAGTTTAGCCTTTTAAAGTGTATTGACTCAGCAGGAATCTTGCGAATTTCAGTAATAATCTTGCAAGTTTTCGAATTAATCTCTGCAAATCCCCCAATTAATCTTGCGAATTCAAAAAGTAGGGTATTTTCGAGGCAAACAACTCAAGTTCTACATGCCTTCTGTACTGCCAGAATATATTACTACAGCTGGAATCATGCCAATGTCTTCGATAATCGTGCCAATCCGAAGAAAAATCATGCCAATCTCCAAGCAAATCGCGCCAAACCCCGTAATAATCGTGCCAATTCAAAATACAAAACAAAAAAGACTCCATCCACACGAAGTCCTCTAGCAAAATCCAACTATAGCAAAAGGCTGTCCCTATAGACGGCCTTCATAATTATGATTTATCCTTCACTTTCAAATTAAATATTTTTAGTAACGGCTGATAGTTCGAGCTAACCAGGCCGATTTTTTCCACGATGACTTCTATGGCAATCAAGAGGATGGCTACAATGAGCAAAGCTCCCCAGATCGTTGCATAAGAGAAAATGATAGCAGCTAGTCCAAAAGATGCCGACATCGCATAAATTAAAATAACGGTTTGTTTATGGGTAAAGCCTATGTTTAATAAACAATGATGCAAGTGAGATTTATCTGGTGCTGAAATAGGCGTTTTATTCACCACTCTGCGAATAATCGCGAAAAAAGTATCTGAAATTGGCACACCGAGAATGATGACCGGAACGATGAACGAAATCATGGTGACATTTTTGAATAACCCTTGCAATGAAATAACAGCAATGATATACCCTAAAAACATGGCACCTGTATCACCCATAAAAACTTTTGCAGGATGAAAATTATATTTCAAGAAGCCGATTGTCGCACCTGTTACCGTTAAGGCAATGGTGGCAACAAATAAATCTTTATTAAGAATCGCCATAACAGAAATCGTGATTAACGCAATGGAAGAAACCCCGCCGGCTAATCCATCTAATCCATCAATTAAATTAATTGCATTAATAATTCCAACAATCCACAAAATAGTAAAAGGAATACTAAAAACTCCAAATTCAAGTACGCCGCCGAAAGGGAGGTTAATAAATTCTACTTGTAGACCGCTCCAAAACACAATGATACAAGCAGCAAAAATTTGTCCCAAAAACTTGGGAGCCGCTTTTAATCCGATGATATCATCTAATATACCAAGAACAATGATGACACAGGCACCTAAAACAAATGGTAACTGCTCCATAAAGTCCTTACTAAATATGAAGTACGTAATGAGAAAGCTTAAAAATATTGCCAATCCTCCCATGCGCGGCATGACTTTACTGTGTACTTTTCGCGCATTTGGTTGATCTGTCGCTCCTATTTTATATGCCAATTTCCCAACATACGGGGTCAAGAAAATGGATACTAGAAAAGCTACCAAAAAGGCCCCTATTAGCAAATGATCCACCTCTTTTATCTCGCTCGCTATTTTTTATTCTTTACAAATTATACTCGTTTTCCATAAAAATCTCCATAAAAAATATTCATTTTAATGTATGCACCATTCATATTCTTATCTTTATTACAATTTACTCTTATGTTTTACTACCCCTGTTTTCCATTTAAACCGTTGCTTGACTGTGCTTTTACATTTGTGTTTTGCGATATTTCTTTTGTTTTTTTGTCATTTCTTTTTAATCATTTAGAAATCTGCTTAATATTTTCACGACAGGATTGTTGTTTGTTCAGTCCCGGTAAAGTGAAACTTCCATCAGTGGGGGTTTTCTTCATCCCCCACTGATGGTTAGTTGAGGCCCACACGATGTGGGTCACACAGACGTTGCAACAGGATGTTGTGTTCTTAGTCTGTGTTCATTGAATCGGACACAATACGTGCTAGTTGATCACCCACCTATCTTCTCTGGATACTCTAAATCTTGAGGTGGGGGTCTTACTGCCCGTTAAGGCGGGGTAAAACAGCTATTCTTTTTACTTCTACTGTGCCACCTGTAGGCGGAATTATTCCAGCAATAATATTGGAAAGCGTCACTCTAAATAAAAAGAGTAGATCCACTGTTTCAGGCATATAATAGGGATGCTGTAGTGAGATCTAATTTGGTTGGCTGAACAAAATAAGAGCAATATCCTAGTCTAGAGCAACGAAACCGCATTTTTGCTATGTTTTTTTTGAATTGGCATGATTAGTGCGGGATTTGGCACGATTTTTTGGGAAATTGGCATGATTTTTCTTCGAATTGGCACGATTATCGAAGACATTGGCATGATTCTAGTGGTAGTAATACATGGAAGCTATATTCTTTACCTCGAAAAATGCCCTACTATTTGTATTTGCAAGATTTTCTGGCAAGTTCGCAAGATTATTTCGGAAATCTGCAAGATTATCCTGAAAACTCGCAAGATTCCTACCGCAGCCATACATTCAGACAGGACGGTACTTCTGTAATTCCACCATTTTTATGCATGGCTATGTTAAAGGTCGATGTTGATATTACAATTTAGTTGATTGGAGTGGATACGCGAAGACTCCTCGAAAATGCTACCGCATTTCCTTCGTGCGTGGGCGGATTCGAGGAAGCTGAATCAATGTCCTGCGGGAGTACGGAGCAGGGGAGACCCCGTAGGAGCGTAGCGACGAGGAGGCTCCTCGCACCGCACGCGTATCCACTCCATTCAACAGCCAGGTTTAACAGAGCCTTATGCATAAAAACGCCCAACTCCACATAATCTGCAGAGTCGGGCAGTCGGACACTATTCACACTTATTTATTCATACCGTGGTACGTCGTATACGATCGTATAGCTATCGAGCAGTGAGTATAATTGCTCAAAATATTTGGTTTGTTTAACCGCCCAGCCTATGTCTGTTGCATATTGGTGACTTGGACTTCCTTTCTCTACAAGGGCCTTTGGATTCCATCTCATTTCATAGAGAGTGTCCTGTCCTACACCAATATAATTTTCAGAAACGAATTTAGCCCCTCCAACGATGGCTCTACTTACAGATGTCCAGCCTTCATTGTATGCACGTCTGCGCGCCATATTTAATCGCATTACTATCATAGGCACCAACTCCATACACATTATAAACCTTCGCATCATAATCAGTGGCATCATCATCTAACACAGCGATTTCTTTTTCACCATTAGCGCTATACTTTATTTTACCGTCTTCATCTTTAAGAACCTTTACCTTAACTCCCCTTGCCAACCGTGACATACCATTTCCTGTTTCTAGTGAGGAATGGGAAATTAAGTAGATTTCATTGACATCATATAAAAAGGCCGCTTGTAAATAGGATGACGCTTTATTTTTCAAACTACCTTTATTCACAAGAATCTTCTCGTTAATTTCATCCTTATTTAAAGCAGTGAAATTTGATAGATTCGCATATTGGAAATACTCTTGCTCTGTTTTATCGTCAAACGTCTCAGGATTTAAATAATACTTCGTATCAGCTGAAGAAGCATTGACCCAACCAGTGGCAATTTTGTAATATTTGGTATCATCTATCGTCTCTTCGCCTTGAATCGTTACTTTTGCTTTTGATTTTAGTTTACCTAATTCTCGAGAGGTCGTTGTAATAATCGATACTGGCTCCGTTACAGTACCTGTCTCCCCAGTGGAAGCCAATTTGACGCTGCTTTGTGGTACATATCCTCCATATTTCTTATCAGTCTGTGGAGATACAACCATTTGCTTACTTAAAGCAGAAGCTAGCGTAATATCATGATCACTGTGAGCGACAGATTTCTTTTTTGATTTCTTCGTTAGATCGACCTGCACGCGTGCATCACCTGTCGCATCAAAATAATCAACTTGAATAATCGTGACGCCCGCATTTAATTCAATTTCTTCATTAAATGTAAAAGTACCGTTTTTCCAGTTATCAATCTTCTTAGAGCCATTCACATACACGCGAATTCCATCATTGGCTCCTCCTGATAAAATATAGGTCCCGCCTCCACTATTTGATATCATCATCCGTTTTATAAATCTTGCTGAGAAGTTATTGCTTGGAATACCAGAAGCAGGCGCAGCTGAGCCCCATTTATACTCCAAATTGCTAGCTACCTTCTTAACCTTAGTTCCTGTTAAATTGTTCTTGCTATACAGCGTTACGTCCCATTTTCCTAACGGTGTAACCTTTGAGGACTCATTCAAATTGACCTTTAGCGTTGCACCGCTACCTTCATTGAAATACTCCACTTTTATCGTATGTGTACCTTTTTTCAAGGTAATATTTTTTTCAATATTTCGTGTGCCGGCTGTCCAATAGCTCAATTGCCTTTTACCGTCCACATAAATTCTAACGCCATCGTTCGCCTTACCCATCAATATGTACTTCGTATCTTTACTGACGACTACTTTCTTTTCGAAAATCGCGGAGTAGGTACCAGCAGGAATACTTTTATGAGGTGCTTTAGCAGCCCAAGTATAGTTCAATGTATTCGAAGACAAGCTGACTGACTTGCCTGTGAAATTTTTACTTGGATAAAGCTTACCTGTCCATTTATCTGTTGAAGCTGTCGAGGCTGTCTTTACAGTACCTGCGCTTTCTACATCTACATTAAGAAAAGCTGTACCGGATATATCCGAATACTGTACTTCGATTTTGTGGTTCCCTTTGGATAGCGTCACATCCTTACTAAAGGTATGTGAACCCTTGCTCCAAAGATAAATTTCTCTTTCACCATCAACAAACACTTTCACGCCGTCATCCGCCTTACCGGAAATTCGATAGGTTCCACTGCTAGAAACGGAGAGTGTTTTTGTCATTTTCGCGGTGAACTTATCTTTGGGAATTCCTTTAATCGGCGCATTCGTTCCCCAAGAAAAGTTAATATTACTTACCTTTGTTTGCACCTTTGAACCTAGAAAATTAGGTTTCGAATAATAGGTGACTGCCCATTGGCTACTACTTGCTTCTGCTTTCAGCGGAAAAACTCCCTGACTTGTAAATAAACTAATAAATAAAGCTAGTACACTTACAATCAACCATTTTATCTTTTTCACTACCTCACCTCTTAAAATATTCTTATATCTCCATAATAACGTATTTCGAGCTAAAATTTGTTAATATAGACATGTAAAATCTATGGAAACACAACTTTTGCAATAGGATTCTATCAATCATTCATGATAAAATGATACTATCAGCAAAGCTATTATTCTAGGTTCAAAACAAAGGAGACAACGATGAAAAAATTCCTTTCTATCATAATCATTTCTGCCCTTTATATATTTAATTTGCCCTCTGCATATGCTGAGGAACGACCGAGTCAACCTAGAGTTCAAGAATCGACATCTGCTGAACCTGAAAACTATCAGGCTAATCAACTGATTATTAAATTCAAAGATTCGATTACAAATAATCAAAAGGAAGCTATATTTAAACAATGTCAAATAGAAGAGATCTCTTCCACTGCCAATGGAAGCATAGCACTTGTATCCTTACCAGCTAAGAGTGATGTAACGAAGATGAGTGACCTGCTATTGAGTTTTTCACAAGTGGAATTTGTGGAACCGAACTATCAAGTACAGGCAAGCTCTACGCCTTCTGATTATAGTAATCCAAAGCAATGGTATGCTAAAAAAATTAATATGCCCTCTGCATGGAATATGACACTTGGAAGCTCTGATATCAAAGTGGCGATCATTGACGCTGGCATGCAAACGACACACCCTGACTTAAGAGGGAAGATTACGAAGCCCTATAATGCCATTACCGGTAGAACCTCACTCCCTGCCAGTATACATGGGACGCATGTTGCCGGGATTATTGCAGCTTCCAAAAATAATATTGGGATAACAGGCATTGCGCCAAACGTAAAAATTATCCCGGTCAATGTTTTCAGTGGAGAAGAAGCTGATATATATACCGTTGCAGATGGAATTGATTACGCTGTGAACGCCGGCGCGGATATTATCAATTTAAGCTTAACGACAGAGGATGACACAGAGGTTCTAAAATATGCGATTCAATCAGCTATTAATAAAGGCGTTGTCGTTGTAGCTGCCGTTGGTAATGACAGTACCAGCCGTCCACAATATCCTGCAGCATACAAAAATGTCATTGCTGTAAGTGCGACAACAAAATATGATAAACGAGCAAGCTTTTCTAATTATGGTTCCTATATTAAGCTATCAGCACCCGGCGAAGATATTTTCTCAACCGCACCAGGAAGTTCCTATTTAACAGAAAGCGGAACTTCGATGGCCACGCCAATTGTGAGTGGTATTTCAGCCTTAATTTTATCAAAAAATCCTTTTCTAAAGCCAACAGAAGTAATGAATATTTTGCAAAAATCAAGCATTGACCTTGGCACAAAAGGATGGGACAGATATTACGGTTATGGCAGAGTGAATGCCTATAGGGCTTTATTAAAAACGCCGGCCCCGGCATCGAATATTACACCATCTAGTAAAACATTTACCTATACAGGAACAAATCAATTATCCCTTTCCCTCTCTGCAAAAAAAGGGACGAAGGCTTCTTTATACATTAAAAATGGCAATGGTCAAATCATTCGTAGACTTGTTACCAATCAAGTATCGAACGGAAGCACTTTTTCAACAAAATGGGATGGAAAAATGGACACTCAAGCATACACACCTGAAGGAAAAGTAAAAGTTATGGCCCGTGTAACAGACGGCAAGCATACGATTTATAGAGGCGTGTATGTCAGCGTGAAAGACAAAGTAGCACCAACTATTACCTTAGCTGAGCAAAACATAACCTTTTCGACTACTAATCAACAAAAGATAAGCGTTCCTTTCCACGTGGATAAAAAGTCACGGGTTACCGCTATTCTTTATGATCAAACTGGAAATGCAGTTCAAACACTTGCTAAAGAAAAATTAGTCACAGACGGCAACGTAACCTTAACATGGGACGGACAAGACAGCAGTCAGCAGCAAGTACAAAAAGGGACCTATACCCTTCAGTTGTCGATTACTGACATGAACAATCGCATTGGAAAAACAAAAGACTTGACAATAAATGTCATAGATTAATACCCTTTATCCTAAGAGAAGCTTTCCCAATATGCGGAAAGCTTCTTATTTTGTTGAAATATAGTCCAAAAAAATTCCCTAAAAATAGTCATTTATTCCTATAAAAACGCTTTGTAATATAAATGTAACATAACTTCCAGCATTATCTTTGGTAAAATGAGGACATAAGATATATATGAGAGGTGTCAATCTGTGAAAAAAAGAATAATTGCTCTTTCGACAACCGTAGCACTTCTATCTTCCTTTTTTGTCACACCAGCTTCAGCAAGTACATATACTGTCAAAAAAGGCGATACTCTTGCAAAAATAGCCAAAAAATATGATCTAACCGTTTCAGCATTAAAAAAGTTAAATAAACTAAAATCCGATAAACTATTAGTCAATCAAAAATTAGTCACAACCGCTTCGAGCGCTAAAAAAGCTGAAAAAGATACGGTTACAATTGATGAAACAAAAACGAAGACCTATACAATCGTAGCTGGCGATACTCTAACAAAGATTGCGAATAAACATAATCTTACATTAGCCGAGCTAAAAGAATTAAATCCTAAACTATCCAGCAAAATTTATGTTGGAAAAACAGTCATTATTTCAAAAACAACTAGTAAAACAGTGATTGACTTACCTAGTACAACAAAGTCAAAAACTACACTTCCTTCTTATACATACACTGTAGTAACTGGTGATTCGCTTTCCAAAATTGCTAAAAAAGCAAGCACAACCGTATCAGCATTAAAAGCTATGAATAAACTAACCTCTGATACTATTAAAATTGGACAAAAACTCAAAATTGGAAAAGACATTAGCGGGACCATTACAACCACTTCTGCTATGGTTGAACCGAACAATTTAAATGTAGTTCCAGAGATTGATACAGTCATTTCAGAAGCAAAAAAACTCATCGGAACTCCTTACTTATGGGCGGGAGCTACACCAGCAGGTTTTGATTGCAGTGGCTTTGTCTATTATGCTTTTAAACAAGCAGGCTCTGATATTTCTAGACATTCTGCTGCTAGCTATTACAGTCTTGGAAAAAGCATTTCCTCACCTAAAAAGGGTGATCTTGTCTTTTTTGCAACAGGATCTAACAAATCCAACATCAATCATATGGGAATCTACTTAGGAAATGATGAATTCATTCATTCAAGTTCAAGTAAGGGTGTACAAATAAGTTCCGTAACTAGTACTTACTATCAAAGTAAATTAATAGGCTTTAAGAGATTAGCCTTTTAACCGACCGAGCTTATAAATTGAGCCCGGTTTTTTTAAGGAAAAGAGGCCAATCTTCCTTTTTACTCAAGGTAAAACTTACTCTGACCTCTTCCTTCATTTTTATATATATACTCTACTAAATAAGGGGCACTAGCATTCATGAACAAACTACGACTTTTATTATCTATATTAATCTTCTTAGGTGGAGCCTTGTTTTTTTCAAAAGGCGCCTCCGCTCAAAGCTATGTAGTAAATCCCAATCAAACCTATACCTATACTAAAATGGTAACGGACATTAAAAAATTAGAAAAAGCATATCCTGAATTAATTGATACAGAAGTAATCGGCAAATCAGAATATGGTCGTGATATTTACGCCGTTTCTCTTGGAAAGGGAGACGCCACTGTCTTCATTAATGGATCACATCACGCTCGCGAATGGATTACGACAAATGTAAATATGAATATGATTGATAAGTATGCAAATGCTTATGAAAAAAAGGGCAGAATTGATGGTTATGATGCCCAAAGGATTCTAAATAATACAACGATTTGGTTCATCCCTATGGTCAATCCTGATGGAGTAACCCTACAACAATTCGGACTTAAATCCTTTCCAAAAGCAGACCATGCTAAGATTATTAAAATGAATGATGGCAGCAAAAATTTCAAGCGCTGGAAAGCTAACGGAAAAGGAGTCGATTTAAACCGCCAATACGATGCTAGATGGAAGTACTTAGGTGGTGGAAACGTCCCTAAATTCAAAAATTATAAAGGTAAAAGCCCTGAATCAGCTAAAGAAACAAAAGCTGTACTTAGCTTTGTAAAAAAAATCGATCCTGAAATGGCAATTTCCTATCACTCCAGTGGGCAAATCCTTTTTTGGAAATATGGCCAAACAGGAAGCCGCTATACAAGAGATCGTAACTATGTTAAAAAAATTAACCAAATGACTGGATATCGATTAATTTCACCTAAATCCTATACAGGTGGAGGCGGATTTAGTGACTGGTTCTCTACTGCTCTGAAGAAACCTGCATTTACGATTGAAGTGGCACCATACGCTGGTGAAACACAGGTACCTTTGAAATATTTCAAAAAAATATGGAATGAAAATGAAGGTATTGGCTTATATGCTGCCCAAGAAAGTGCAAAATTATATGATAAGCAACAGTTTGCTAAAGTGGATGCACTCATCAAAGAAATCAAGTCCTTTAATTCGAAGGCCAAAAGCTTACAAACCGCTTACGATACCGGAATTAAAAATGAGAGCCAGTTAAAAGTTACAAATGCTCAAACCACTTTATATAATACGACTGTTAAGGAAATTAAAGTGAAGGAAAAGGAAATCGCCAAGCTGCCAGCTACATATCAAAAGTCAGCAAATGCAGCCTTAAACATAACGAGAACCTATCGCGATCGCTATGCAGATTATCAAGCTGCCGTAAAAGCTGGTGACAACCTTACTGCTTTATACAAAAAATTTATCCAATCTGTTCAAACAGGTGAGATAAGTCCTACAACTGTCAACTCCTATGAACAATTGGAAAAAGAAATCTTACCGACTGAAACCAAAATTAAGAATATAGCAACCAATAGAGTGCGCACACTAGCTACTAAGAAGTACATAAACCCTATAAAAGATGACATAACGACAATCGAAAATATTCTTTCACGCTATACCTTATTAGTTCAGATTGATCAAAAATTAACCAATAACGAGCAGGCTGTTGAGGATTGGGCTGAGCTTGAAAAATTAGTACAACAGGCTCCTACAAATGAGACATTCAAACAAGCTGAGCAATTTTTACAAACATGGCAGGAATCACTTAAACAAGCTCAAACAGCCGAAGGAGAACCAACAGAAGTGGAATCTGCAACAGTTGAGGAAGATAGCGCTGCTTAATCTTAGCGTTTCATATGTTCCATCGTCGTGAGCTAGGAGGAAAATGTGAATGAGAGCTGATTCAAGAAAAAAGAAGCGAAAGCGAAAAGCAATAAAAATCATAAGCATCATTTTTTTCATCCTATTAATCGGCGGTGGAGTGTATGCGGGCATGATCTATCACTCCCTCAAAAACGCGGTACACCAGATGCAAGGCACCGAGCATAAAAGTGAGAAGCGGGTGGCAGGTATTACGTTTCAAAATCAGGACCCTTTTTCCATCCTACTCTTAGGTGTTGACGAAAGAAAAAATGATGTGGGCCGATCTGATACGATGATTGTTATGACAGTTAACCCAAATAAACAATCGATAAACATGCTCAGTTTGCCGCGCGATACACGAACGGATATAGTCGGACATGGGACAGTTGATAAAATGAATCATGCCTATGCTTATGGCGGTATTCCAATGACCATCAAAACCGTAGAAGGATTCCTTGATATTCCGATTGATTATTATGTTAAAATGAATATGGAAGGCTTTCAGGAAATCGTAGATGCTGTAGGAGGAGTTACCGTTGAAAATGATATGGACCTCGCCTATAAAGGCTATAGCTTTCCAAAAGGAACGATTACGTTAGATGGCGAAGAAGCACTTATTTATACAAGAATTCGCAAAGAAGACCCTCGTGGCGATTTTGGCCGTCAAATGCGTCAACGCCAGGTCATTCAAGCCATTCTGAACAAAGGGGCCAGCCTATCATCCTTAACGAACTATCAAAGTATTTTTGACGCACTAGGAAAAAATGTGGAGACCAATCTCACCTTCGATGAAATGATGAGCATTCAAAGCCACTACAGGAGCGCGCTAAATTCCATTAAACAAATGTCAATTCAAGGAAAAAATGAAACAATCAATGGAGTATGGTATTTTATCGTTCCCGACGAGGAACGCACAAAAGTCCAAAATCAATTAAAGCAGCATCTAGAAATGAAGTAATTTACCAATGATTGTTATTAATTAAACGTTTGATTAATAACATTCGTGTTACAAATATTAATTTTTCACGAAAATACCTATGATATTTTACGTATACAACGAAGAAAGTGTATTATATAAGGTAGTCGGTATATAATAAGGACACCAAGTCTAGTTAGAATATTATATTTTTATCTTTTAGATCATGTAAGTTTATTGGAGGGAATAAGAAATAAATGAATATTCAGGAACAAACTAATAACCTTTTAGAGAAATTAAAGGAGAACCCTCCTAAAATTATCGGAGGTTATAAAAAGCAGGGTTGGGCAGTTAAAGCATTAGATAAAATCAGCAATCCTGCAGTAGAAAAGGAAGATAACAACCAAGTAACCGCAAAAGCTGTTCTAAAGGCCAAAGACGAAACGTTCTATCCTGCCTTTCTAACACTAAGTATGGATAATAACGGACAAATTGTTGGTGCCTATTTTATCTCTGAGCAGGCGGAACAATTTGAATTAATCCCATATGAATTGGCTCATTCCTTCACTAATAAATCTGAAAGCGAACTTATTCCCTTTAAATATCGCACATTAGAAAAAATTGATGGAGATGTAACTCAAGTTAATTGGCCAGATTTTTCTTAGGCTCTTCATAAGCCAAGGCGGCCGTTCATCCATTTCAGCTTTAACAGTGAAATTCAATTACATTCAACGAATCTATTTACTGAAAAAAGCTGCTCAATGACGTGAGTTGCTTTTTTAATTTTGGGCTGGAGTATACTTAAGTAAAATTGCCATCAGTGGGGCGACATTGCAACAGGATATCGCATTCTTAGTCTGTGATCATTGATTCAGACCTTTACGGGCAGTTGATTTTCCGCTAATCCTCTTTGTATCCTTAGAATCTTGGAGTGAAAGTCTCACTGCCCATTAAGAGTGGATAAAAGCTTGATTCAAAGGATAATGGGTTCATCTTCGTGGTAAAAAAAGAAGCACAGGTCAAACCTCTAACTCATTCGCAAGTTTTTCATCTCTTAATCTACTTGTTCATTCGTTTACATTACCAAAAGAGAGTTGTTTATACATATCTATTATTTAGTTTGATAATTTTTTCCTTAGAGCTTTTATGAAGGACATTTTTCATGATATCTTATCGTGTTTTGTCCTTATCCACTTTATAAAGGACTCTTTCCTCTCTTTGGTCAGTGAGAGTCCCCTTCTCTCACTTTTTTCTTGCTTACTTCGTCTCTTTGGTCAGTGAGAGTCCTCCTCTCTCACTTTTTTCTTGTCTACTTCCTCTCTTTGGTCAGTGAGCGTCCTCCTCTCTCACTTTTTTCTTGTTACTTCCTCTTTGGTCAGTGAGAGTCCTCCTCTCTCACTTTTTTCTTGCTTACTTCCTCTTTTTGGTCAGTGAGAGTCCTCCTCTCTCACTTTTTTCTTGCTTACTTCCTCTTTTTGGTCAGTGAGAGTCCTCCTCTCTCACTTTTTTCTTGCTTACTTCCTCTCTTTGGTCAGTGAGAGTCCTCCTCTCTCACTTTTTTCTTGCTTACTTCCATGATATCTTACCGCGTTTTGGCCTTATCCTCTTGTTAAAGGACTTTTCCCTCGATGCGATATCACACTTTGTCCTTATCCCCTTATTAAAGGACTTTCTTCTTCCTAATATAAAAAGAAAACAATGCACAAGAGATTTTGGATGTAAACTCTCTTGTGCATTGCTTTGACGAAGTGAACTCCGTTATTCAAATAAACTAGCTATACTCACGCAGAAGTTGGCGGGTATACTTTCCAACGTGTTAAATTAGCATTTTTCTTCACGACTAATGATTCCGGGAAAATAAAGGTCCATGGTTTCGTCGTATTAGCTTTCACTTCAAAATCATCTAAAGCGAAGCCACCTTGACACACTTGGTCGCCATCCGCATCTTCAACCACTAATGGGAGCTGTTCAATTTTAATAGACTTCTGACTACCGTTGCGAATAAGGACCGTGACAGCAAGTGTCCCAGCTTCCTGCATCACCGCTTCAAGTCCCATAAAATTGACTTCATCTTCCTTCAGCTTTGGAAGCCCTGCGACTACTTTTTCTAAGTGCCCACGTTGCTCATCTGAAAGCTGCTCATCCCAGCTTGGAGCTAAATCTAACGTATGCTCCGTTGCTTGACGTTTCAATTCAAAGGCAATTTTCCAGCCTTCTTCCGGAATACTTTCTACAACATAATCTTCATCCTCGAAGAAGAATCTCCAAGGCATACATGATAATGCTGGTATTTCGCCCATTTCTGATAAATCAAATGTCTTTTTAGCCAACGGTTGGCCATGATCATCGATTAATAATAAATCAACCATCTCAAAGCGTACCGGTCTATTCAATGTATTGCGAATAAAGGCATCCACTATGACATCTTCCTCAAATCTTGTTAGGCGAATACCTGAAATCGAAATTTGATTTGGCTTCAATGATGGTAGCTGTTGATGATGATATCTTAAGACATAGGTTTCTGGCTTTGAAAATTCCTGTGCATCATGAAACACTAAGGTCGTATACACTGCATCATCTGCTGTTGAAATAGCTTCTTCAGCAGTAGCTGTTTCGATTTTTTCCTCAACTACTGCTTTTTCTTTTTTCTTAAAAAAAGCCATTATTCCTCATCCTCCATCTCATCTTCATCAAACTCGTCCACTTCTTCTTCCTGATCGTCCATGATATACTCCATAAAATGAACACTGATGCTCGTCTCTATATCCTTTATTAACAGATTAAATTCGGCAAGTGCTTCTTTTTCAAATAATTGATATGGATCCTGTTGACCATAACCACTCAAGTTAATCCCCTCTTTAATGTTACTTAAGCGATCTAAGTGATCCATCCATTGCATATCAATCTGGTTTAGCATAAAGCTTCTTAGCTGTTGACCTAGCTCTACATTTTCTTGAAGACCTAAGATATAAGCTTGAAACTTTTCAAATTCAGCAAGCACTCTTTCCTCGACTGTTGCTCGGTCTAGCGCAAGCAACTCGTCTTCCTGCACATCTAAAGATTCAAAGACTTGAGATAATTCTTTAATAAATGCGTCTAGATTACGATTTTGATCTACTTCATAGTCAATTACCTCAGGGAAGTAAGCATAAACAAGCTGACGTACATATTTCTCGATATATTCTAATAAAATTGGGAACATTTCCGTTTCATCTAAATCTAACAGGCGATCACGCATCGCATAAATGATTCTACTTTGCTCGTTTAACGGATTTTCTAGCTTTAATAGATGGTTTCGCGCTGCTTGATGCATATATTCAATCGTTGCTTGTACTTTTTTCATATATTTATCAGGTGCTGGCGCGGTTACAATTCCTTCGTCATTCCATTTTATTTTTTTCATATAACGTTCATGCTCATCTTTATCATAAAAAGTAAACAAATCGTCTTCTAATGAAATAATAAACTGAGAAGCCCCTGGGTCACCTTGACGTCCAGCACGACCGCGAAGCTGCATATCAATTCGTCCGCTTTCATGTCGTTCCGTACCAATAATAGATAATCCACCTAACGCTTTAACTTCTTCGCCAAGCATAATATCTGTACCGCGACCAGCCATATTTGTTGCAATCATAACCTGCGATTTTTGCCCTGCTTTTGCGATAATTTCCGCTTCATCGGCTTCTGTTTTCGCATTAAGGACTTGATGTTCAATTTTTACCTTTGTCAGTTCGTTCGACAATATTTCCGACTGTTCAATAGACGTTGTCCCAATTAGGATTGGGCGGCCTTGACTATGGATTTTTTTAACTTCATCCACGATTCTCTTGATTTTACTTGCCTTATCTTTAAAAATTAAATCAGGTAAATCCTCGCGAATAACCGGTTTATTCGTTGGAATCGTCACGACTGGAAGACCGTATGTATCCCAGAATTCAGATTTAGATGGCGTTGCACTTCCTGTCATCCCAGCTAATGAATCATACAGACGGAAATAGTTTTGAATCGTAATTGTCGCCTGTGTTTCATTTTCTTCGGTAATTTCTAAGCCTTCCTTCGCTTCAATTGCTTGGTGCAAGCCTTCGCTGAAAGATCGACCTTCCATTACTCGTCCTGTAAACTTATCAATTAATTCAATTTTTCCTTCTTTAACGATATAATCCACATCGCGCTTTAAGGCAGCATGTGCTTTCAATGATTGACTTACATGATGCAAAAGCTCTGTATGCTCAGGATCATACAAGTTATCGATGCCAAAGGCTTTTTCAATCTTGTCTGCCCCTTTATCAGTTAAAAACGTATGCTTCGTTTCTGAGAACATCTCATATTCTTCATTTTCACGGAAGGTTTTCATAATTTGCGCCGTGATGTAAAAAAGTTCTTGTCCCTCACTTGATTTTCCCGCAATAATTAATGGCGTTCTCGCTTCATCAATCAAGATACTATCCACTTCATCGACAATGGCAAATTGGTGACCACGTTGTACTTTATCTTCTTTACGAACGACCATATTATCACGCAGATAATCGAAGCCAAACTCTGTACCCGTACCATAGGTAATATCCGCTGCATACGCCTCTTTTTTCGAATGGGAATCCATTTCAGAAACGTTCAAGCCAACAGTTAATCCAAGAAATTCATGAACCTGTCCCATCGTCTCTTTATCACGGCTCGCTAAATATTCATTGGCCGTAATAATATGAACGCCTTTTCCTTCAAGCGCATGTAAATAAACTGGCAAAGTCGAAACAAGCGTTTTCCCTTCCCCAGTATTCATCTGTGCGATAGAGCCCTCATGGAGCACAAAGCCACCAATTAATTGTACGTCATAATGACGAAGCCCGAGTACACGTTTCGCTGCTTCACGAACAACTGCAAATGCATCCGTTTGAATATCAATTAGCGTTTTTCCAGCTGCGAGCATCTCTTTAAAACGATCTTTCATTCCGCGTAACTCATCATCCGAATACGCTTCATATTTCTTTTCTAAACTATTCACTGTATCGACAAGCTTGTTCATGCGTTTCAAATCTTTAGAACTATCATCAAAAAGCTTTTTTACACTAGTTAACATAGGGTTTTCTCTCCTATTATTTTCTTAGTACATACAAATTAAATTATACCATAGATAACCTTTATATTGGTCGATTGGAAAATATTAACATGGTTAGAGATTTACATTAGTATTTGATTTGTTTATGAGTAGGCTCGGATTATAAGCCAGCATTTTTACATATGTATCATTGCAGCTGAGGGAAATTTTACGTGAATGAGGCGATTTTTCAAGGTGGGGAGCGATTTTGTGTAAAAGCAACATTACGCAGGCTCTATTTTACAATTAAGCTAGCAAAACGAACGCTAAATAGCTGTTAAACTCTTTAGTTAAAAAATTCACTTTCAAAAATAGGTGATTTACTTTCATCCTTTGATTTTACCTACAGAAATCTACCATTTACCTTCAAATTACTCGTTTATCGATTATTCGACAAATGCTGGCGAAATTCTCACTGAACTTTTATCGCACATATAAAAAGGCTGTTTTCACAAAGATTGTTGTTTTTTGAACAGGTTTTATTAACGTTTTCACTAAAGGTCCTCAAGGTTCGGACCTGATTCCCATTGGATTCACCAAACCTGTCCGAACTTCCCTTTGGTTCGGACTCGATTCCCATTGGATTCACCAAGCCTGTCCGAACTTGCCTCAGGTTCGGACTCGTTTCCCTTTGGATTCATCAAACCTGTCCGATGTTGCCTCAGGTTCGGACTCGTTTCCCTTTGGATTCACCAAGCCTGTCCGATGTTGCCTCAAGTTCGGACTCGTTTCCCTTTGGATTCATCAAACCTGTCCGAAGTTGCCTCTGGTTCGGACTCGTTTCCCTTTGGATTCACCAAGCCTGTCCGAACTTGCCTTTGATTCGGACTCGATTTCCATTGGATTCACCAAACCTGTCTGAACTTGCCTCTGGTTCGGACTCGATTCCCATTGGATTCATCAAACCTGTCCGATGTTGCCTCAGGTTCGGACTCGTTTCCCTTTGGATTCATCAAACCTGTCCGATGTTGCCTCAGGTTCGGACTCGTTTCCCTTTGGATTCATCAAACCTGTCCGATGTTGCCTCAGGTTCGGACTCAATTTCCCATTGGATTCACCAAGCCTGTCCAAAATCGCCTTTGGTTCGGACCCGATTTCCATTGGGTTCACTAAACCTGTCTGATGTTGCCCTATGTTCGGACTCGCTCCCCCCAGGATTCACCAAGCCTGTCCAAAATCATTTCTAAGCGGGCACAAATTTGTACAAAGAGCAACAAAGTATACGAGAAAAGAGCCTATAAAAAAAGACCAGCCCATCAGTCTATGAACCTGACTGATGGACCAGCCCCTTTTATCATTTACTTTAATTTTACTGACAATGTGTATGGATTAAATGAGGCATTACCTTGGCGATCGCGTACTTTGATGTAGTATTTGCCTTTAATTAATTTTAAGGTCAACGTTTCATTGTCATTTTTTCCATAATAATCGGATTTAACGACTCGTTTTCCATTGCGATACACTTCAATGACACCATCGATTCCCGCTTCAGCATCAAGTGTTAAAGTCGCTTGCTCTGTTTTCTTAGCTGTATAGACGAACCAATCTTCATCACCGTTTTCGTAGCCTGCGTTAAAGGAAGCTTTTCCAGTATACGATTTGTTATTGATTTTCTTCAGTGCAATTGGTTTAGAAGGTGTCAATTTATTCACCTTGGAACCGGCGTCTTCATCTTTTTTGTTGACTGATTGAATGTTTAGTTGATATGGCCAAAGTGTTAATGCTGAGCTTGACTCCACACCACTATAAACTGTTACAAAATAGGATTGACCCTTTTTCGCTTTAAACGAACCTGTCGTTGTACCATCCTCCGTCATATTTATGATATACGTAGAACGCTCAAAATCGTTTTCTTCTGCTTTTCGATTTTTATTTACGTCTTCCGTAATCACGATATAGCCATAAAACGGACTCAGTAATTCTTGCTTATATTTATTCTTCAAATCCGTCGTTAGTTGAGAACGGAAGAAGTTTACGCCATATGTCGCTGTTTCTTTAGGAGTAAAATAGTACGTATCGACATCATTTGATGTAGCAAAGTTTGCTTTGACCCCTTTAGCTGGGAAGTTTTTCGCCTGCTCTGGTAAGTCGTTTTCTTCATAGGCATCTCCAGGATTTTCAACGAGCAGCTTAGACGTTATCTGATAGCCGTCGAATGGAATTTGGCCTGTAGTATAGTTTGGATTAACTGCTAAGAAATAGGTTTTATTTGCTTTTAAACCGGTTAAAATCGTACTTGTTACTTGTTCAGTCCAGGAATACGAATTAAAATCAATATTAGAAGATACGTAACCTAGGTATCTATAAGGCTTTCCTTTTTCATCTTTACCTTCAGCAAGTTCGTATAATTCGACAATAGGAATATCCTTGGAAGGCGTTGGTATATCAAATTGATAAATACCTGCGCTGGTTGGATTCAATTTATACCAATCTTGATCCATTGAATTTTGTAGATAACCTTGCAGCGATCCGCCGATTTCGTATGGAAGGGCCACTGTTTCTAATAAGGCAATTCGTTTTTCTTCTTCCTCCTGATAGTTTGTCAGAATGTTAGTAGTTGCCTCTGTTTCTTTGGATGCCATCATCGCTTGAATAATTATCTTCATCAGCAGGAATGACTTTTCCAACAAGATTCACGCTATATGGAAGTGCAGATTGAGCAGGCTCTTTCTCCTCAATCGTTCCATTTAAACTAAACAAGATATCTTCAATTTTATAATCATAGATAGATATTTTATTTGTTACTTTTAAATAATACTCTTTATCTGGTTCTGTTTGGAAACTAAGTGTCTCACCTTCCCCAATTCCTCCACTATTACTTGAATATAACGGTGGCATATCTTCCGGGCTTGGTTGTGGTATTTCTTCACCTGGTGGGACTTCTCCATTTGGTATTTCTTCTTTAGGTATTTCTGGCAAATCACTAGGTAGTGGCCCTTCTTCACCTACAGGAGGAAACAACATCGATTTTTCATAAACACCCGCGCTAATATCCACTCCTGGAATACCGCTCACATCAAATTTGATGAATTGGGCTTCTTTTGATGTAAAATGAAAGAAATCCGTATCCCCTTTTTCACCCGTTACAAACAATTTTTCTTGATTAAACGGTGTGCTAGCAATTTCAAGTGGTTTCTCTAAGGTCGATTCATCCTCAGGTAATTGAGCTACTTTATCGACTTGTAATGTAACAGAAGCCTGTTTTTTAATTGAATCGTCATAGCTACCATTCACATCTTTCACACCAATGGCTACTGTTCCGCTAAAAGGCGCTTGAATTAGCTTAGCCTCTGTTTTTCCTTCTATTACATCATTTACGTCTGTCAGTTGTTCTTGAGTATCACTATAAAAATGGATACTCATTTTATAATCGTACGATGATGAACTGATAAGAGATGCTTGGATATACTCCCCTTTTTCAACCGGGAATTTAACCCACTTCTGTTCAGAAGGCTTCGTAAAAGAATGCTTGATTTCGGTTGGAAGAGTAATAGACTCTGCATTATTTAAAATAGCTTTTTTATCCCATTTTTGTGTTACAAGGGAAGGAATTTTTTTCACATCAAATTTCATGGCTGCAACTGGATTGATGAGACCATTTCCATATTTGTTGTCAAAGCCATTTTGACCTAAATCAGTTGCTGTCTTTTCTAAAATATATTCTACTTGAGCTGGTGTTAGCTTTGGATTCTTTGATAATAGCAATGCTGCGGCCCCTGCAACAGCAGGTGAAGCCATAGATGTACCGCTTAAACGCGCAAATGAGGACCCTTTTTGCGTATCATAGTATGGTGCATACACATCTTCCCCTGGTGCTACAACATCTGTAGACGCGCCGTATGTAGAAAAGCTACTTAGTTTCTTGCTGCTGTTTATAGAACCTACACTGATAACGCCTTCATAACTGGCTGGGTAGTTTTGTATCTCCATCCCATCATTTCCTGCTGCGGCAACAACAACAACGCCTTTGCTTAATTGCTTTTTCTACCGCTTCCTGTAAAACCGTAGATGGCATGGAACTACCTAAGCTCATATTAATGACGTCCGCACCTTGGTCTACAGCTTCTAGTATCGCGTTCGCAATGGTGTAGTCAAATGTCCAAAAATCACCGCCAAACACATCATAGGATAAAATCTTTGCAGATGGATCAATTCCGTAGCCACCGATGCCATTATCTTTTTGGGCCGCAATAATTCCAGCAACATGCGTTCCATGTGTGTCAGCTTGAGTTGGATTCATTGGGTTGATCATGTTTGAACTTGAAAGGATGGATCCCTTTAATTCTGGATGATTCTTGTTAATTCCTGTGTCGATGACAGCAACTTTCACTTGATTCTTGCCAGCAAGCTTTTGAGCATCCGCTGTTTTTAATAGATTATGAACATATTGTTCACTTAGTTTAGGATCAACGGTACCTGTTTGCTTATAAATCGGACTAAGTTGAACGGAATCTACCTTACTATTTTTTTGATAATTTTGGATAGTTTGCTGTAGCTTGTCCTTATTCTTAACTTTTACAGCCACGTAATTTAATCCGCTTATTTGCTGAACGACCATTCCACCGGCCTTTCGGTGATCACTTACGCTTAAAGGTCGAGAATATTTAACAATAAATGTATTATCGCTATACTTCGCTTCTTTTTCGTTGCCATCTTGTTTGCCCTGTTCGCCAAAATTGCTTATTGACTGCAATTTGGCTTTTGCTGAGCCACTATTAGCTTCTGCTTTCAAACTAGCCATTGGAGAAATGGCCAGCGCACAACTTACTCCTAATGCGACTACCCTTTTAGTGATTGAATTCAATTGACTCCCTCCCTTGATTCTTTCATTTTATCAAACAACCTGTCCCATTTACACCAATATCTTCCTAAATACTTACATATCCTTCTATCAAACTACAAATTGACACAAATTCGTAATATAAACACAAATACCCAACAAATTGCCCGCTATTTGTATTCAAAGACTTGTGTCAGAATACAATTAGCGGGCCATTCCTTATTAGCATCAATGCTTAAAACCACCATTGAATAGCCATTACTCCTCTACTTATTTCTATTATAATGAATCAACTGAACAAATTGAAAAGCTTTATAAACGCTTTATAATTTATCCACAAACTTATCCACATGTTATCAACAATTGGAAAAGTACCTGTTACTCGAAATTTTCTCGGTATCAAATCGGTCATATCTTAACATCAAGTCATAATGTGTTTCCATTTTCTCGTCATTCCCCAGTTCTTTATACACCTCGGCTAACTGGTAATGAAGTCGAGCATTTCGTGGTTCATATTTTACTGTTTGTTCGAGTTGTAACCTACTTTCTTCTATTGTTAACAATCCTTGCTCAACAGCCATACTACTGTATGTTGTCTGCCACGGGTTCTGTTCAACCGCAGTTTGGATATGGTAGGCAGCCTCTGCATTGCTGCTTGCTGAAAAAGCCGATTGAAAGCTTTGCTCTGCTTTCATAAACTTGGTACTCAAAAAACTGGTTGCGACTATTAGAATAACGACAAGTACTGAAAGCAAACATATCTAACAAATAACCACGCAAAAAAAGTCACCGCTTCAAAAGCAGTGACATATTATCCACAATCTTATCCACATGTTATCAACAATTCGAAAAGTACCTGTTACTTTATGTACTTTGCAGGGACATATCCGGTTTTGGTGCTGGTTTTGATTTTGTACCAGCTTTTTTCTTTGGCTAGGATGGTGACGGTTTGGTTCTTTTTGAGCTTGGCTATGATTTTGGATGATGTTGATTTATTAGAACGTATAATTAGGGAAGTTGTTGTAACTTTTCCTTTGGTTCTCTTAATTATTAGCGACTTGGTCACTGATTTTGTTTTATTGTTGCTATCGATAGCCTTAATAGTTACCTTGTAAGTGCCGTCGCTACTTTTACTAAAGTTCCAGGCTGAAGCACGACTTCCCTTTTTAAGCCACTTTTGTTTAACTGGCGTAGAGATCACTTTTCCCTTGCTATTTTTGACTGTAACAGTAACCTTAGCTTTATCGCTTAATTTATACCCAATTTTCGCTTTTTCTGTACTGTAATCAGCTTTCGCGTATACATTTGAAATATTGAATACTGGAGTTACTACTTTCTTTACTGTATCTTCCGTTCCCTCGCTATATGCCTTTTCTAACGTTGTACCAGGATAATAAAATTGCAAAATCGTCTTCATAGGTTTGTCCAGCTTCAGCACGTTTTTTCGCACCATATTGACTCAGTCCAACCCCATGCCCATAGCCTCTGACCTTTTAGTAATATAGTATCAGCCGTAGAAGTAGACTCATCCACTAGATAACTCTTCATCTTATCTATGCCTACCATCGCACGAATCTTTGAAGCAGCTACATTAGTAAACTGTATCGTTTGAGGCTTCAATGCTCCCTGTTCATCTACTAAATCCTTTACATAAAAATTAACTTGGATGGACCCTTTCGTCACACGTCCTCCAGATGATTTTTCCTCCAAAGATAAAATTGGAATTTCTGTTATTTTGATATCCTTATTAGGATAGCCGTTATTTTTCAGCCAGTTTTTTATATTTGGGACAATTGACGTGTCTTTTTCTTTCACACTTGTCCACCATTCATCCGGCTTGGATAGATTTTTTTCGGACATGTCTATTTGCTTTTTATCGATTTCGATAGACCACTCGATTTTTGGATCATAGGGATCGTCTTGAATCGCAAAATAAGGGAGTGAATTACTAGTAGTCCAAGCATTCGAATTGACCTCCGTCACTCCTCCATTACTAGATGAAAAGAAAGCATATACTAAATTATTATTATGCTTCAATACTAATCCACTTGTTTCTGAAATAGCTTTATCTGAGTTAATATGTCCATCTGCCCCTCCGTACACCTGAAAAGAAATGGTATCATCAATGACTCTACTTTGATTGCTCAGGGCATAATTTCTCGCTGCGATTGTCTGTGCCTTCAATGCCTCCATATGCCAATTGGCAGGCATCTCCTTTGGTACAACTCCTTTTAAGTATTCTTCGAGATGAATGGAATTAATCGGGCGAACATATTTCCCACTTTCAATGGTAAATTGGAAAGCCCCATGATAGGAGCGACCATTTATGTATAAAAGGGATTTTGAATCCACAGGAGAAATCGAAAACGTATCATATGTACCAATTTCATCCGACCCCTTGTACACGACAAGTTGTTCAGATTCCACTTTAACCTGTACTTCCTCATCTTTATTTATAAAAGTACTGCCATTCTCCAGCTGATACTCACCATCAGACGTCAAAGTAATACTTGACTGATTGCCTAAATAATTCTTCAATTTCACGTTCATTAAGGGACCCTGACCCTGTTCAGCAGCACTCGCCCCATATGTAGGTAAAACAGAAAGAAATAACATGATCGCCATTAATACATATTTGAATCTCTTCATACATTCTTCCTCCAATCATATCGTTATTATTTTAAAATATTATTCTCACAAATTCCTATACTACTAATATCGGTCCTTACCCATATAAATGGAAGTAAATATTATTTCCTTCTACAAAAATAAGCACAAATAACTATAAATTTTATCCACAGATTATCCACAATTTGAAAAGTACCTGTTACTTTTCGCTTTCCAGTGTTATGCACCATTGATGGTAGGTCTTGGGGTTATTGTTAAAGTAGGCTAATATGGGTTCTTTGTTCAAGAATGGATAGGATGTGTAGGAGTAATAGTATGCAGAATAGCTGCTCCATTGGTATTGTTGGGGTTTTGGTACGATGAACGCATTGACGGGGTTAAAGTGAATATAGTGGCTAACCTTCAACAATCCAGCACCGCCAAGTACAGGTTTTGAAAAAAATCGTTTTTCAAACACATGTCCTGTTTGATCATATTTTTTATTGAAGTAATAAGCGTAACGCTTGTTTAGAAGATGCATTACTTTGGAAAGGGATACTTCTGAGGAACAAATTTGAAGATGATAATGGTTGGTCATTATGCAATACGAGGCAAGCCTAATCGTTGGATATTGCTCATAAACCTCAGTAATCAACTGTAGGAATTTGGAGTAATCCTCCCCATCTAAAAACAGCGGCTCCTTCCGATTTCCTCGACTACCAATATGATAGAATTGACCCGGCAAAAACACTCTATGTTTATTCGGCATAGCTCTCCTCCTTTTGTACTATCATACTATCTTAATAATAAATAAGCAAAACGACAAAATGCCGAAATTCCCTAGTGAAAATTGAATTTTGCACCCATTAAAAAAGTCACCGGAACCGAAGCCCGATGACTTATCCACAAACTTATACACATGTTATGCACAATCTGAAAAGTACCTGTTACTTTTACCTATACAAATACATCGTATGGGTGAGGCCGTCGTATGTGTAGGTTATTTTCCAGTGTGTGTAGTAGTTGTAACTGGTTAGTTTCTTTTTAGGATAGTAATAGTATGTTTCAATATCTTGTCCAATGGTAATCCAGTCTTTAGGAGAATACGTATAAATCGTTTTACTTCCATTGATCATCTGTATGTTGGTCACTTTTAAATTTTTATATCCATTGTTCGTAACCTTTAGGGAGCCATAGTTGGATTGCATATCGTAATTCACATACATATAACCACTTGGATTTTCTTTTACCCGTATGACTACCGTTTTTGTTTTCACTTTCGTTGTACCTATTTGGCGAACGTTAACAGCTACTGTCAAGTTTCCTGAATAAGATGGAGAAATGCTAAAACTTCTTTTTCCTGAATAATCTTGTGCTGTATAGTAGCCATATCCATTATTCACACGGAAGCGATATTCCAAATGTTCACCTTTTGCACTTGCTGAATAGGTTATATAGGTACCGGCAGTTTGAGGTGATTTTTTATTCGCTTTAAAGGAAGTAATCGAAAAATCAGATGGTTTAAAAATATTGTAGCTTACTGTTTTATATGCCTTTTTACCAGAGGTTTTGCTACGTACATCTACTTTAACTTTATAATTTCCTGCTTTCGTTGGTTTCCAGTTCACCGTATTTTTGGAAGAATAATTTTGAATAGTGTACCACTTTTTATTGGTATACACACTAAATTTATATTGCAAATCAAGCCCTGTTGCTTTTGCTGTCCACTTGATTGTTTTATTGGCTGGGCGTGGTGAAGCAACACTTGGTTTAAATGAAGAGACTTTAACCGCTCCATCATGAACTTGATACGTTGTCTCCTTCGAAATTACAGCATTCGGATATTCAGCTTTTCTGACTTCCACCCTCACAGTATAGTTTCCAGCCTTAGTTGGCTTCCAATTATATGTAGCTTTAGTACTAAACCCCTGAACGACTTTATCATTAATTTTATATTGATATTGCAGATTAGACTGATTTGCTTTAGTAGCCAATGTCACAGTTTTGTCTTTAAGAAGCATTTTACTATTACTTGGTGTTAAAGATGTAATTTCAAAATCAGGTGTAAATTCTGCAGATGAAAATAGAGTATACGTTTGATTAGAAAGATCATAATAATCATCTGTAACCGCTAATGCAAGATAATAAGTACCCTTTGTTACTGATGCATTCATTTTTTGATAATAATAATCTTCATATGTTTCTTCATTATAATAACTGTAATCTTCACTCGTTTGTACTAACTCTCCACTTTCACTATAAAGCTTCACCTTATATGAATCATAATAGTATCTATTATCAGATGAATCCTTTCCTAGATAAGAATACAGTTCATAACTGCCATCATAGGGGAAAGTGATCTTGTAGTAATCCATATCCTCATTATCCGTTAGCATTCCTTCCATTTCATCTACAGGCTGAATCTCTGTCGCCAATTCACTCGCATTATTCGGTTCAACTTCAGCAGTAGCCGCTTCAGCCAAATCAAATGATAAAAAACTAAATACAAACAAAAAACCTAATAAACATATAATCTTTTGTATCTGTTTCATAACTGCCTCCAAACTACCTTTATAGGTAAATATAATTAGTACCTATTTATCATCTTACCATTTACTGATAATAAATAGGGTACTTTATCCCATGAAAAGTTTGAAGATTTATCCACAAACTTATGCACAGATTATCCACAATTCGAAAAGTACCTGTTACTTATGCTATATTGAGGTGGAGGTGTTGTTTATGGAAAATATGGAAGATTTACATAGAGAGTTGAAGGCAATTGAGAAATGGGAGAAGGGCCAGAAGGGACTATTTTTCTGGGAAAAGATTGGCCGTCTTCCCTTTGCTTTGTTGGATAAGGTAACACCTAAGTTTCTTCAGGATAAAATCAACAGTTTGTTGGATGAAATCGCCAAATACATTGATAACGGTGGTCAGTATTTAGTGAATAGTGATGCTACGCTAAAAAAAGCAGCCAAGATCTTATCTTCCGATGAGTCCCTCACTTTGGAGACAGTCAAAGAATTACCTCTTTCAGATATGGAAAAGGTTGCGGAGTCTTTTATCTCGTTTAGAGCAAAAAATGCTCAAATCCAAGGAGCAACTACAGGCATTGGTGGGCTGTTTACGTTAGCCATTGATATCCCGCTCATTCTCGGAATCACCCTGAAAACAATTCAGGAAGTGGCGGTTTCATATGGATATGATCCAACCAATCAAGAAGAACGCATTTTTATGATTAAATGCATGCAATTTTCTTCGTCTGATATTGTAGGTAAAAAGGCAATTTTAGAAGAGTTAACGAATTCCCAAAGAGGGCAAGGCTTCGCTCAACTACAAGGATGGAGAGAAGTTTTCATGACATACCGAGATAACTTCGGCTGGAAAAAACTATTTCAAATGATCCCTGTCGCTGGCATGATTTTCGGAGCCTGGATGAACAAAGCAGCTATAAAAGATGTCGGAGAAGTAGCACAAATGCTGTATAAAAAACGAAGAGTGTTAGAAAGACTAGACAAACTGGAAAATAAGTAGACTTTATACGGTGTAGAGTAGGACTCTACACCGTAACTTATCCACAAAGTTATACACATCTTATCAACAGTTATGAAAGTACCTGTTACTTAAACATCTTCCTACAAATCAATCAATATGGAACATCTAACATCCTCCTCAAATAGAAATAGCCCTAACTCCTCGAAAGGAATAAGGGCTTATGAATATTACTACATCATTATAATAATATAAGCTTATTTTTCTATTTGATTCGGATTGTCTTCAAAAGAAAAAGCCCTTTTGAGATTTCTCTCCAAAGAGCCTTCTATGTGTTTTATATTAGATTGCGCCTGACATCATCAATATATTAATTATTGTGATACTGTAGCAGATGTGATGTTTAATGCATTGTCGTTTGCATCTTTAACATTGATAGTACTTGCTGCTTTAACTGTTAATCCTTTTGCAATGTCAGCAGCTGTTAGAGCAGTACCACCTACTGTTAATTTTAATGTATTTTTAGCGCTATCTTTAGCAACATTTTCAGTAGCTAAAGTTGTAGCAGTTACCTTAGTTCCTCCGATATAAAGATCAAAGTCAGCACCAGCAGCATTAGTTGCATCATAAACATTTTCAGAGAACGTTAATGTAATTTTATTATTTGCTGTAAGTACTGCTTTTGTAACTGTTGGACGAACATTTTCAGTTAATGAATATGTGTTTACAGTATATTTATCCATTGTTACAGAAGATCCTAAAGCTTTAACATTTTGTACAGTAATGTTACGAGCACCTGTGAATGCATTAGAATCTTTTTGAAGAGTTAAAGTTACTACTTGTTTTCCAGCTGTTGTAGCACCATAAGCTTCTAGTTCAGCTTTTTCAACTACAGCACCATCAACTGTATAGTTAGCTACATTAGTTGCTGTAGCACCATCTACTTCACCAGTAAATGTAACTGTTACTGTATCATTAGAAGTTTGTGAAACAACTGGAGCAGCCAATTTAGTTGTGTTAGATGCTACATCTTTACCACGAGTGAATGATGCAGAAGTTTTATCAAAATCAACACCTGAAAGACTTTTTACTGTTGAAGAAACAACATCTAAAGTATAAACAGCACCTTCTACTGTAGCAATTCCACTAAGTGGAGTACGTACTACTTTTTTATTAGAAGTAGAAGCATAAGTAGCAGCTACAGTTGTGCTAGCAACAGGAGTAGTTACATAATTTTTAGCATATGAACCACTTACTGTAATATTACCTTCAGTAACATCTTTATCGAAAGTTAATTCAAGGTATTCAACACCATCAACTGTTACTGTTTTTACAGAAGTTGCTTTTGGAGCTACAGTATCTGCAACGAAATTTACAACTTTAGTTACAGCGTCACCAGCTTGACCAGCTAAGTCTTCATAACCAGCAGCTACCGTTACATTTTGAATACCAATTAAATTAGTAGTTACTGCTACTTTATATTCGCTATCTGATACTTTAGTAACAGTACCAACAGAATAGCCACCACTAACAGTCACTGTTGGAGTTGCAGATAAATCTTTAGAGAACTTAACATTGAAAGTTTTAGCACCAGTTTGAGTTACAGAAGAAACTGTTGGCTTAACACCATCAACTTGTTGCTTAGTAACTGTTACAGTCGCTGGGTTCGGAGTTACAAGGTTACCAACTTGGTCTTGAAGACCGATAAATGTAATTGTGATTGGTTTGTTAATTTCTACTGCAGCATTAGATAAGTCTACAGTTACAGATGTAGCACCAGCAGCAACAGATACAGATGCACCAGTTACAGTTGTTCCGTCAGCATATTTTAAAGTAGCTGTAGTATGAGCTTTAACTGGTTCTGAGAAGTTGATTTTTACTTTGTTAGCAGAGATTTGTTCAGTGCCAGTAATTGTTGGAGCTGTTTTATCAGCAGCAATAGTGATCATTTCTGCGTATTTCTTAACATCTTTTGAATCAGTAGTCTTCACACCATCAACAACAACGTCATAACGTTTTGAAAGTGCATTTTGAGCAGTTACTGTAAGTGTTTTACCGTCCTCACTTAAAGTACCAGTTAATGAACCAGATGCTACAGAGTCAAGTGTAGTAAGTGTTACAGTAGCTTTAAACGCACCACTTTTACCATCAGTAAATAAAGAAGCTGGATCTACAGCTTTGTTGAATTTAACTTCAACTTGTGTAGCGTTAATCGCACTAACACTCTCAACTGCAGGAATTGCAACATCCTTAACCACAACTGTAACTACAACGTCTTTTGCTTTGTTACCATCAGCATCTGTAGCTGAGTAAGTAATTGTGTATGTTCCAGCTACTTTAGTGTCGATTGCACTAACTACTGAACCTTTAGCATCTTTAATAACTGATTTTACTTCAACTGAAGCATCTTTATTATCTTTTGCTGTTACTGTAGGAACTGTGAATGCTGCACCGTTTTCAACAGTTACTTGAGCTTCTCCAGTATAAGTAAGTACAGGAGCTTCTGTATTTTCTTGAGGAGCTTGGTATTCTTCAATAAATTTCTTAGCTTCTGCATTTACTGCTTTAGCTGAAATAGCATAAGTTTTATTTAACAAATCACGAACAATCTTAGAGTAAACTTTTGCTACAGCTTTATTATATTTATAAAGTTTAGAATTAAGCGCTGCACGTGCTGTTGTTACTTCTTCTAATTTTCCACCTTCAAGAGCTGCTGCAAGTGCTTTTTCCTCAGCTCTTGTGTTAAGAGTAATAGCATTAACATACCTTTGTGCATGAGTGATGTAGATGCTATATGCTTTAACTTGTGCGTAATATGCTTTTTTTGCTTTTGCAGAGCTTTTTGAATTTTTAATAACAGAGTTAGCTTTTGCTTGTGCTGATTTAGCAGCTGCAATTTGTTTTTTAACAACAGATGCAGATACTAGTTTTCCACCTTTTGTATAAGTAATGTAAGGTTTTTTCATTGCCTTTTGTGATGCTGAAACTTGGCTTTTTACACTAACTGCTGCCTCTGATTGTGTTGGAGCTACAGCTGTGAATGCTGATGCTGCAATTGCAGTTGCTGTTACGACTTTAATGGCTTTCTTTTTATTCATAATATAAAAGTTCTCCCTTCAAACTGTGTATGCTTTTTCTTTCTTATTACAATAATTACAAATACTTTAATAAATACAATGAATCTATTAAATTTGGGTTACAATTACTTGTCTTTGCTTCCCGAAATCATCATAACTTAATTCTATATTAATATAAAGACTAGAATGGTAATTTTCTTACAACAGTATTTTAGTTCTATTAAATTTCCATATTTTCATTAAAATTAAGTGACGATATATACCTTGTTATTTATATGCATCTATTAAATTACCTATATTTTTATTTTAATAAGTCTTTTTATCCATGAGTATTTACCCATCTATTAGAATTTTCAATATCTAGCCATGAAATTATTATACCAATATATTCCTATAGGGGATAAACGTTCTAAAACGAGGGATATTTTTCTATTAAAATATATAAGTAAATCTACCTGTCATGCATGAAAAGTACTAAAACTTACCTAAAAATAACACGCTGCAGAGCTCAACTCTACAGCGCATTTATCCACAACTTATCCACAATTCTAAAAGTACCTGTTACTTTTGGGTTACTTTTGGCTGGTGTTGTATCTGTTACAGGAGTAGTTCCTGTTGCAGGTTGGAAGGTACCAGATGTTACATTAAATTTAATAGCTTTAGCATTTACATTGCCGTCTAGATCAGTTACTGCTCCTTTGGCTAATGCGAAATCATAGGTTGAGTTGCTATCTAAATCAATTGAAACTTTTACTGTGTTTTTCTCTGTACCTTCTATTGTTCCATTTCCATCAACGTCAAATCCAGTGCCAGTAGCAACATTAACAGTGATTACATTTCCAGTTGTAACCGCAGTACCATTTTTCTTACTGAAAGTTAAATCGCCAACCACCTTAACTGGCTCACTAAAAGTAAGATATAAAGCATCAACATCAGTCGTTACATGTTGTATTATCTTCTACTAATAATTTTGCAGAAGAAGTTGACTAGAGTAGCAGGAGTTTTCACTTGCACTGCTTCTTTAGCAGCCGCTAATTTTGCATCTGCCACTTTCAATTTTTTTATAAAGAGCAGAATTTCTTAGAAACTTTCAATTTATCCAAGTTAATGGCATCTTTGGCTTCTTGAGCAGCATCAATTTTAGCTTGAGTTGAAAGATCACCGTAAGCTAGTTTCACATAAGCATTCACTTTTGCTGCTTCAGCTTTTTTCGAATGGTCATTTTCGAGGTCTATTTTTGCTGGTTTCACAAATTTGTTACATAATAGTGATTCAATTTTTGAACCATATACCTTGTTTTTAATATCTTTTTCTATTTCTTTAATTGCCGTTTGAAGCGCCGTATATTTTGCTTGAATTTCAACTACATTACCAGCTTCAATTGCTTTTTCAAGGTCTGCTACAAGGGTATTTAAGTTAGCACTTGCAGCTAATGCTTCTTTGTATGCTTTTACATAGTTTTCTGCACGAGTGATGTATTTGTCATATGCTTTAACTTCAGCTAGTTTTTTCTTTTTATCTTTTGCAGTTAATTTAGCTTTTTTAATTTTTGCATTGATTTCTTTTTGCGCTTTTTTCGCTACTTTGATATCTTTTTCAACCGTAGTAACGGAAACTAGTTTCGAAGATTTTATGTATCTGTCATATGGCTTTTTGATTTTATCCTTAGATACTTTGATTTGGATTGTTAAGCTAGTCGCTGCCTCTGATTGTGCTGGAGCTACAGCTGTGAATGCTGATGCTGCAATTGCCGTTGCTGTTACGATTTTAATTGCTTTCTTCATAATTAAAAATTCTCCCTTCAAACTATGTATTTCTTTTCAATATGAATTAAATCTATATATTAATACGGGGATAAAGGTTTTATTTATGTGGGTATTTTTATATTTAATTCTGCGTAAATTGATTTGTTTTTTTTTAAAACAACGGAAAAGAAAAAGCGCTGCAGAGCTCAATCTCCACAACGCCACTTATCCACATGATATCCACAATTCAAAAAGTACCTGTTACTTCAATAAATTTCTTAGCTTCTGCATTTACTGCTTTAGCTGAAATAGCATAAGTTTTATTTAACAAATCACGAACAGTCTTAGAGTAAACTTTTGCTACAGCTTTGTTATATTTATAAAGTTTAGAATTAAGCGCAGCACGTGCTGTTGTTACTTCTTCTACATTTCCACCTTCAAGAGCTGCTGCAAGTGCTTTTTCCTCAGCTCTTGTGTTAAGAGTAATAGCATTAACATACCATTGTGCACGAGTGATGTAGATGCTATATGCTTTAACTTGTGCGTAATATGCTTTTTTTGCTTTTGCAGAGCTTTTTGAATTTTTAATAACAGAGTTAGCTTTTGCTTGTGCTGATTTAGCAGCTGCAATTTGTTTTTTAACAACAGATGCAGATACTAGTTTTCCATCTTTTGTATAAGTAATGTAAGGTTTTTTCATTGCCTTTTGTGATGCTGAAACTTGGCTTTTTACACTAACCGCTGCCTCTGATTGTGCTGGAGCTACAGCTGTGAATGCTGATGCTGCAATTGCAGTTGCTGTTACGACTTTAATGGCTTTCTTTTTATTCATAATATAAAAGTTCTCCCTTCAAACTGTGTATGTTTTTCTTTCTTATTACAATGATTACAAATGATACATAGCTATAACGAATCTATGTAGTTTGGGTTACAATTACTTGTCTTTGCTTCCCGAAATCATCATAGCTTAATTCTATATTGATATAAAGACTAGAATGGTAATTTTCTTACAACAGTATCTTAGTTCTATTAAATTTCCATATTTTCATTAAAATTATGTGATGATATATACCTTGTTATTTATATACATCTATTAAATTACCTATATTTTTATTTTAATAAGTCTTTTTATCCATGAGTATTTACCCATCCATTAAATTTTCAATATCTATCCATGAAATTATTATACCAATATATTCTTATGGGGGATAAATGTTCTAAAACGAGGGATATTTTTCTATTAAAATACATAAGTAAATCTACCTGTCATGCATGAAAAGTACTTAAAACTTCCCCCTAAAAATAACGCGCTGCAGAGCTCAACTCTACAGCGCGTTTATCCACAACTTATCCACAATTCTAAAAGTACCTGTTACTTTTGGGTTACTTTTGGGCTGGTGTTGTATCTGTTACAGGAGTAGTTCCTGTTGCAGGTTGGAAGGTACCAGATGTTACATTAAATTTAATAGCTTCAGCATTTGCGTTGCCGTCTAGATCAGTTACTGCTCCTTTTGCTAATTCGAAATCATATGTTGAGTTGCTATCTAAATCAATTGAAACTTTTACTGTGTTTTTCTCTGTACCTTCTATTGTTCCATTTCCATCAACGTCAAATCCAGTGCCAGTAGCAACATTAACAGCTGGTCACGTCTCCAGTTGTAACCACATCACCATTTTTCTTACTGAAAGTTAAATCGCCAACCACCTTAACTGGCTCACTAAAAGTAAGATATAAAGCATCAACATCAGTTGTTGCATTTGTATCGTCTGCTACTAATAATTTAGCAGAAGAAGTTGATAGAGTAGCAGGAGTTTTCACTTGCACTGCTTCTTTAGCAGCTGCTAATTTTGCATCTGCATAAACGATTTTTTTATAAAGAGCAGAGTGTCTTGAAACTTTCAATTTATCCAAGTTAATGGCATCTTTGGCTGCTTGAGCAGCATCAATTTTAGCTTGAGTTGAAAGATCACCGTAAGCTAGTTTCACATAAGCATTCACTTTTGCTGCTTCAGCTTTTTTCGAATGGTCATTTTCAAGGTCTGTTTTTGTTGGTTTTACAAATTTGTTACATAATAGTGATTCAATTTTTGAACCGTATACCGTGTTTTTAATATCTTTTTCTACATCTTTAATAGCTGTTTGAAGCGCCGTATATTTCGCTTGAATTTCAACTACATTTCCAGCTTCAATTGCTTTTTCGAGGTCTGCTACAAGGGTATTTAAGTTAGTACTTGCAGCTAATGCTTCTTTGTATGCTTTTACATAGTTTTCTGCACGAGTGATATATTTGTCATATGCTTTAACTTCAGCAAGTTTTTTCTTTTTATCTTTTGCAGTTAATTTAGCTTTTTTAATTTTTGCATTGATCTCTTTTTGCGCTTTTTTCGCTACTTTGATATCTTTTTCAACCGTAGTAACGGAAACTAGTTTCGAAGATTTTATGTATCTGTCATATGGTTTTTTGATTTTATCCTTAGATACTTTGATTTGGATTGTTAAGCTAGTCGCTGCCTCTGATTGTGCTGGAGCTACAGCTGTGAATGCTGATGCTGCAATTGCCGTTGCTGTTACGATTTTAATTGCTTTCTTCATAATTAAAAATTCTCCCTTCAAACTATGTATTTCTTTTCAATGTAAATTAAATCTATATACTAATACGGGGACAAAGGCTTTATTTATGTGGGTATTTTTATATTTAATCCTGCGTAAATTGATTTGTTTTTTTTAAAACAACGGAAAAGAAAAAGCGCTGCAGAGCTCAATCTCCACAACGCCACTTATCCACATGATATCCACAATTCAAAAAGTACCTGTTACTTTATACTAATTTTTTCATGTTTTCCATTTTTATATTCAATGGTATAAAGGTCAGAATTGCCTTGACTTTTAACTGTAAAGTTTTGCACTCCTAGTTTTGAATCGGCATTAATCACATATTTATACTCCATATTCTTCATTTGATTCGTGAATTGTAGTTGAGTAATAGGAAGTTTCTTATTAAACTCTAGTGATTGCCATCCTCCAATAGGATTTGTTGAACCGGTATAGCGCTTAAACTTAGACGCTTTAGTTAGTTGTTTAAATTCAATCTGTTTATTTTCAAGCTTGCTTTTTAGAATAAAGGTCTTGTTATTCGTACTCTTTACTTGCACATCTTTGCCAATATTGAATACTTCACTATAGGTATGTTTTTGAGGAGACTGCACAACATCCCGAACCAGTATGCTGTTCCTATTGTTGAAATAAACAACGGTTCGTTTTATGGTAACTCCCTTATATAAAGTATGACTACCTGTCACATAGCTATAATTACTTGTATTTTTATAACGACTCATTTTTGATTTTTTCACTTGACCTTCTGTTAGAGGGTACGATTTACCATCTACAGTAATCGTATTATGCGCCAGCGTTGATCTAAAATATTTGCGATATTTTTCATGTTCATTATAGCTATACTTTCCAGAGTCAACAAAATAATCGGTTTTCCCATAGGTTAATAGGAAGGATAAATCATCCGCGTGTTTATGCACATTCGAATGATAAGCTGTCGTGAATAAAAAGTAAAAAGGAGTATTTTTACCCCACATATTGTGAAAAATGGCTACTCCACCATCAGGATAAATGGCATTTCCAGCTGGTTTGACCCCTTGAGCACCCTTTGTAACGGCATACTTTAGTTTACTACTTATAATATTTTTTAATGGATATATGCTATCTACACTTGAGTCCCCTAAAATAGGTAAAGTTCCATCTGGTTTTACTAAATAAGCTACATAGTTTTCCATTTTTTCAATTGTTGTTCTCAATTGATTGTTCTTTTTACCATGCTGGGTAATAAATTGATCAATCCCCTTAAATAGATTAAGAGTAACTAGCTGATAGGAAGGACTATGTTCTTTATGTACACCACTTGACGTCACATCATGCTGAACATGCACCATTAAACGTTTCATTGCTTTGTTATACCAATATGGACTATTCTTCATCTTAGGAAAAAAGAGTGATAATTCGATTAAAGAACGGTCCTGGAAAATCCCATGGTTATTATTTGCTGTATAATGCTGATCATCCGCTAAATAATCCCCATGCTTTTGCAACATCTTCATTAGTGAACTATTAAATTTTGCATCATAAATACTAGAATCCTTATAATAATGCCAAAAATAAATCATATTTGTCACACGGTTCGCTGTACTATGATCATCCCAAGCAGCCGTACTTGCTTGATGACTTGGAGAAGGATTAGCTGACATCCAGCTCTGAATATACCATTTTGCCTTTTTTAAATAGGCTTGATTATGGTTCTTCTCGTATGCATTCATTAAATATCCAACCATATCTAAACTATGATAATAAAAGCGCCATGTCTCATCCTTAAATGGGTCCTCTTTCCAAGTTAATGATCCTTTAAATGTATAGGTCGGCCAAATTTTATTTACATATAGTTGATTGTTTACTAGTTTATTAGCAATATTAATTGAATTTGAGTTTGGTTGAATGCGTTTAAAAATAAGTAATTCTTTAGATGAAGCCTGCTTTATTACTGGATCCTGCAATTTTAGGCGCAGTCTGAGTAATATCCAAAGGAACGACAAATGAAAAAAGAATCGTACAAATAATAAAATATACTTTCAATCGATGAACCACTTATGACTTCCTCCGTTTCTATTTAAAACCTATCCATCATTTCTTTTGTAAAATTTACTTATTTCCTTTGAAAGATCATATATCATGCAAGTTTTATAAAATAAGTAGTGAATAATAGGTAATTTTTATCATGTCTATTTTATCAATAAACATCCCAATTTTCCACATGTTTTAACAATTTCATATTTTTCCCTGAATGATTCATAGGTTTTCTGAAATAGGCTGATAAGGTTAAAACATTCGGCAATTAACGCTTAATTTCAATCATCAGAATAAATTGTCAAATGAATAGTTATTCTTTCCAAGTGAACGAGGTAAAGATGAGGTTGAGTCTTCTAGACTATAACTTAACGAATTGGGTGTGGACACTTTCTTTTCCAAATAACAATGGAGTATGCAAATTGAGGCCATCTGTTAAAACTGGGAAAGCTTTTAATACTTTTATCAATAAAAAAAGCACTATAGAGAAACCTCCCTACAGCACCACTTATCCACAATGTTATACACATTATATCCACAACCTTAAAAGTACCTGTTACTTTAAAGCTTCCTCTAAGGCTGCAATTTCTTCACTTGAGAAACGTGAGTATGCCATTTGGATAGCCACTTTTTCTTGTTCTGGTGTTAGTCCATTCTTTGCTGCTTGATTGTAGATGGCGATTTCTTCCGATGTGAATCGACTTAATCCGAATTGAATGGCCTCTTCTCTTGAGGAGAAGTGTAATCCACTAGATTGATTTTGTTTTTCTTTAGGAGCTTTTGATTCTTCACTTTTTTGTTTTTCGATTGAAGTTTCAGATTCTTCACTTTTTTGTTTTTCGATTGAAGTTTCAGATTCTACACTTTTTTGTTCTTCTTCAGTCATTTCCTCAGGGTTTTCTTCACTTTCAGAGGTTCTATTACTTTTAGAATCAGTTTCTGCTTGTTTCTTTTCACTTACAACTTCAGAGTCTTGATCTTTGTTTTCTTTTACAGTAACCGTATCCTGACTATTACTTTGTGATTTAATCTTTGAATTAAAATTATTAGTGCCAACCAAAATAATAATGCCTATGAGTAAAATTCCAGTGCCAAATAAAATTAAGTTTCTTCTTTTCATCATAAACTCCTTTTAATTTCCTAAAAGTTTTTTAGAGTACTATTATTATGAAGTCTACCCTAATTTTACATTACTATAATTCTATTGTTTTTCTCAACTTACATTTTATTACTGACCCACAAAATCATCTGTTAAAAAATTATCCACAACATATTCAGAATTCAAAAAGTCCTGTAGAGATTTTTAGCTCTCCACAAGTGCTTTCCTTTTAGCATACTATTAACAAATTATATATAATATGTTATGCAATAAACTTAATTGTATGGTCAGCTAAGAACTTACACATCAGTATTGCACAGTCAACTTTCGATTGTTTTGTCAAGTAATGTATCATCAACAAGTTAGAGTCATCAGTTATACCTAATCAACTTTTTACTATTTAGCACTAGCTGATATCGCTATACTAATTACAGTATCTATTAAAACTTAATTTTAGCGTTGTTAGCAGTAATATTGGACCTGCTAATAACTAGTCCTGTATACAAATGCTAGTCTCGTATCGATTTATTATAATTATACATTTCAGTTAAAGTGAAGTAGCGTTTTTGTAAGTTACAACATCAATATTATTATCTGATGTTCTTCTTAACTCAAACCAATGATTTTTTTGATCAACAACTAAATCTAAAGTGATTGTTTCTTCAGATGCTATAGCTCCAAATTTAGTTAAATGTAAGTACAATAGTATCTTTCATTGTCCAAAAAGCAGATTTCAAATCATTTAAGCTAAATCTGTTTTGTAATTAAGCTGGAATAATGAATTAAGATTTAATGTAATACTATTGTTTCCATCATTGTCTGGCTCAGTAAATGATTTATTCACTGCGATAACCATCTAGAGATACTACTTCGTAACTTCATAGCCATCCAAATTAACCTCAAAAGTAAGTGAAGATCAATTGAGAAGTTGGTAGTAACCTGTTAAAGTAGTACTGTCATTACTAGTCTTATTAAAAGTGAAACTGCTACCATAACTCACTATCTCCAGTGATATTCATAGAATGTCTAGTGTTAGTATCCACCTCCACCACCGCCGCCAACTGGTGGTGTTACAGGTGTTGGTTTTACAACCTCACCAGGTTTATTTCCATCTACTTTGATACCTTCTTCTGCTTTGTCAATCGTTCCTTGGTTGTCAATATTGATTGTACCAGTTACAGATGCATCCTTTTTAATTTCGCCAATTACTGTGCCTGCAGGGACAATAATTTTAGCATTGTCATTTTTTACAATTACTATTACATTTTTCAATGCTCCAGAAAGTGTAATTACTTCGCCTTTGCTTTCAGCTGCAATTGTGATTGTCGTAACTTCTGCACCAGTTTCAGCAGATACAGTTGCCTTAGACTGAACTTCTAATTCCTTAACTTTCGCATCTTTTGAAATGGTAACTTGACCTTCTCCAGCTACAATCAATTTAGTGTTTGAGTAATCACCTTTAATAACGATACCATTAGATTCTGAATTACCGTTTGCTAATAAAGTAACACTACCAAATGCATTTGCTGCAGCAGATTCTAATGTAACTGTACCCTTAGCACCTGCTTGTTTAGAAACAATTAAATTTCCTACTTGTGTACCTGTTTGAGCAACAATGTTAGAACCATTGGCATCATTTACGACAACGTCATCAGCTTGTACATTGTTTAGATATAAACTGTGTTCTGCGACATCTTCAACAATGATTTGGCCGCCTTTTGCATTCTTTTCATTTACTTTGACATTATCTAGAGTGACAGTTCCTGCACCAGTTGTATCCCCTTTGATAATGATATTTCCGTTCACTACTACATTTTGAAGTTTCAAATATTGGCCTTCACCAGCTACAAGAACTACATCTTGATTAATTGTTACTGGGTTAGACTCAGTTCCTCCAAATTGAGTAGGATTAGCAGAATCCTTAGAAACAGCTGTATACGTAGTAACCGCGTCGCTTAGTTGAGCAGCTAATGGACTATAAGTTGCAAGTAACTTTTTATAAAGTGTAGATGTTACATATACATATTGATATTTCTTATTTTTATTTTTCTTATTATCAGAAATCAGCTTATCGATACTATTCTTATAGGATTGTGCTTTCGTATAATTGCCTTCTTCAATTGCTTTTGCAAGACTATCCGTGTTGCTTTTAAAGCTGAAAGCAAATTTGGCTGTATTATATGTAGATGTACTTTTATTAACATAAGCTTTTGTTAGAGCATCTCGTGTGGCAACACCATAAACGTACTTAATTTGTTTATTTAATTCCTTTAAGTTCGCGTTCAATGCTTCATAGCTTTTTTTAGTTGTACTATTTAATTTATATGCTTTTAAGCTACGATCCAAAGCTGTACTTTCAGCAAGTGCCTTTTTCCCAGCATTTACAGCTTTTGTATAGCGAACAGCACGATTAATTGTTGTTTTTACATTTTTATCGATACGTGCTTGAAGAACTTTCTTTTCATTTCCTTTGGTTTTTTTCAATGCCTTTAACGCTTTATTATAAGCGTCCTTTGTTTCTTTATACACCTTTGAGTTCGGTAAACCAAGTGTTGCTTTAGGGTACATCTTTTTCCTTTTGTCATAATTAATTTCTGCTGCTAATTTTTTTGCAGAATTCTCCGCTTTGATAACTAAAGATTTGGCACTACTTGTTGCAGCCTCGGCATCCTGTGGCTGACTAACTGCAGCCACGCCAGAAAATGCAGTAGTTGCAGCCAACAAGGTTAGTAAACTTTTTTTCTTCATCAATAGACCTCCTAATAAATAATTAATAGACTTTATTTTCATATAGATAAATAATACCATTGTAGGAAAATGGAAACAACATTTTTCAAAAAAACTACCTATTTTACTAATTCATTATATCAAAACCCATACTTTTAACCTATAACTTTACAAAAACTTCATCTCCAATACTTATGACATTTTACTAGATTCTGTGATACGATTAACAGAAGAATGCTATACATATGGAGTGAAAAAACTTGAAACGTATCATCTTAGCTGTCGTTTGTATCTTGGCTGTTGGGACGCTAATCGGAGGCAATATTTATTGGAATCAGAAAGTAGATGCCACCTCTCAAAAAGCGAAGCAATCATTAAACAAAGGACAATCGAATTCATCTACTAAAAGCCCTACCTCGTCTACCAATTCTGAAAGCGAAACTAGCCCAAACAGTACGGAATCAACGTCGAATTCAAAAGCTTCCAATTCAGAAACTAGCTCGAACAGTAAGGAACCAACAACTAATTCAAATGAAAAGAATTCAACAGAAACAAATAAAGATTCTGAAGATAAAACCTCTCCCAATACAAACGGGGACAAAAAGAAAACCGTAGCTGAAATCAAAAATAAGTATAACAAGGTCTTTCAAGAATTAGAAGCGCAGGAAACAAGCAAAATTGATCAGTTAGTCGTACAAGCAAAAGCTGATTATGTTAGTAAAAAAAGTACAAAAACTGAAATAGTCGCCAAATATCAAGCCGTTTCACAGCAACTCGAGGCAAAAGCTGACCAAAGCTTCAATATAATCTATCAACAGCTTCAATATGATCTTGAAAAAAATGGACACAATCTAAATGAAGCGCAAGAATTCCAGCAAACATACAATGCAAAAAAAGAAAGCAGAGTCAATCGTGTTGCTAGTGAGATTCAAGGGTTTTAATAACGAATACAAACAGACCTTCATCATGTATGAAGGTCTGTTTGTACTTCTGTTAAGAAAAATATCATATTTCGGAAGAATCATTTCATTTGTTCAGTTCAGCTATTTTTTCTGATGCCTCCACTTCCCTCCTTAACTTTTGCAGGGCCGATTTTCGCCACGATTTAACGGCAGCAACGGACACATGATAGGTGGAAGCAATTTCCGCCAAGGTCTTTTCTTCAATAAAAGTAAGCACGAGCCACCTTTTCTGATTTTCCGTAAGATTCTTAGTGTAAGCAGCCATACTTTCCTGCTGCAGGCGTTCATAGCAATCTAACAAGCCACAATCTAAATAGTCAAAATCGTCAAAAGGAATACTTGCCAATTCCCGCGTTTCCTGGCGCTTTAATTCATTAATCATTCTCCCTCTAACAATCGTATACGCATAATTTAAAAACTCGCCTTGCTCCGGATCAAACTTCTCATACGCCTCCCAAAGTGCGATTAATCCTAGTTGAAAAAAATCATCTTTGTTTTTATAGATAGAAAGACGGTACATAATTTGATGAATCATTGGCTCGTATTGCATCGCAACAATAGAAAAATCATCCATGTGTAACACCTTTTGAAAAGTGCACTTTTCGTGTATTCCCGGGTGCTTCCACTGTATCTATTTTTGAAGGATCCTGCGATTGACCAATTTATAAAATTGGAGCGCGAAAATGTAGTTTTTCTTAGGCCAAATTTATAAATTCACGGCTGAATTTATGAAATTGATACTTTTTATAAGAAAAAGGTGAGCCCCAGTTCACAGGTGGGCTCACCTACTTTTTCATTAGGTTTATATCATGTTCTTCCTTTTACGTTTATCCAAATACATATTTTTATCTGCTTCTGAAAGTAAGTCACTCATGATTCCAATTGAGTGCTGACTGAAGGAGTAACCCATGGACAGATTGATTCTTAACTCTAGGTTATTTTTATTAAATTCCATAATATCTTTAGTCATCTGCTCCAACAACTTTTCGACGTCGGTTTTATCGATTTCTGTTAATAGTATGGCAAACTCATCGCCACCAATTCTTGCAACTATCGTATTTTGCGAAGAATTCTTATCTATTACATTAGCAGCTGCAATGATGAGAGAATCGCCTTTTACATGTCCATATGTATCGTTCATATACTTTAAATTATCTAAATCACATATAATAATCGCGACGGCTGTATCTATTAGCGTATTATATATCTTCATGCTCTGTGAAAAAAAGCCTCGATTATAGATATTGGTTAACGAATCATGTGAAATTTGGTATTCTAAGTCTTTTTGAAGATCCACCTTTTCATTGATATTCCGAATGATCCCTTCTATTGCGACCATTTCACTGTTTTCATAAACAGGGGTTGCATATTCCTCAAACCAAATATATTCCCCTAGCTTATTACTCCAACGCTGGATAATTGGTTGATCATAATCCATATCACCAGAGATTTTTTTGTATAAAATATGATAATCATCAGGATGAATATTTTCAAAGCAAGCATTTGCGTTCTCATAAGCTCTTTTCATTGATCCCTTACCTAAAAATTTATCGAGAGAAGGACTAACATATCTAAATTTTCGTTCGGGCTTCACTTCGTAATGATAAATAATATCCTTTGAACTTTCTATCAATCTCAGCAGTCTTTGTTCATCTTCAGCATGATTCAGAAGATGTTTATTCGTTTTTTGTCTAACATACCTATTATACAAGTACAATATCAACATACCGATTACTACTCCGGATAAAACACTTATCCATATCATATGTACCATCTCTCTCAAGTATAGTGTACCAAACAAAATATAGTAATATCGTACCATATAATCCAATATTTTGTAAATTGTAATAAAGAATTAACGAATAAACTAAAGAATTGATAGTATCTTAATAAAAAAAGAGCATTATATCGACTAATCCAAATAACTAATTCGACATATTTCCCCGGAAATAGACTCGTAAAATGTCAGAATTTAGAATACGATTGAGGTTTACGTTCTTAATAGGGAACCTTATAATAATATATAAGGAATGTTATTTTAGTGAATGGCAAACTTATTGAAAAATAAGGACGCAAAACTACAGGCCTACGGTAAAAGCTAGGGTGGCTGAGTTACCACAAAAAGGGTGAATACGAACCATATGCCATATTACCATATGAAAGAAGTCTGGACACCTCTGAAACTAATAGGTATCAAGTTTTTCAAAACAAGTGATGGGCAATTGTTTATAAAAAAAGGGAAGCAGCCTCGTAAATTAATCAAATAATGGACAGCTTACTAGCGCAGGACTGATAATTTCTTGATGATGACTATACTAACGAAAAATCGTTGAACATACCAAAGGAGAGCTAATCATCCCAATGATTAACTCTCCTTTTTTTATTCTATAGTACATAGCTATATTCACAATCTGGACCCGATTTCCCACTACTTAAATGAGTCATTCCTCATAAAATTTCCCCAAAACCTTCTTTGCATCGTCCCCATGAAATCCAAATAGATTTCCAGCTAATTTAATATACTCTATAAAAGTCGTGTCTCGATCATTCTTTGTACGCCACCATTGATTGGGGTTGTATGATGGGTTTACTCCAGAAGAATAGATTAATTGAGTATCGCTATTTTTAAAAGCTCGGTCAAAAAGCACTTTCACTCTTCTCATATGAAAGTTAGATGACACAACGATGGCTGAATGAAATTGGTATTTTTGCATGACCTGTTTAGAAAAACGAGCATTTTCCAGCGTGCTAGTGGATTGATTTTCCAATATAATCGAATCATTGGGCATACCTAACTGTAGGGCTCGTTCGTACAATTGTTCCACACTTCCATTAGATAGAAGCAGATAAGGTGCAAATTCTTCTTTGTATAGCACAACGCCTTTTTCTAGACGACCCTCTCCGCCACTTAAAACGATGATCACATCTTTTATAGGCAAACTTTTTATAAGAAAAATTTGATATACTATGAATTTTGAACTATATGATGTTTATTTTTACTCCATTTATTCAAAATTTGTCGATTTTTTGAACAGTAGTACTCATTACCCTTCTAAAACATAAATGTATAATTATGGTATATAATTTTATAATCTAGTGAAGGGCAAACTTATTGAAAAATAAGGACGCAAAGCTACAGGCCTAAGGGACAAACTAAGGCGGCTGAGTTACCGCGAAAAGGGTGAAATAAAACGATATGCCATACTACCATATGAAAGAAATGTGGACACCTCTAAAATGGGTAGGCATTAAGTTATTTAAAACGAGCGAGGGGCAGTTGTTTATAAAATGCTGGAACCAAAGTCGTAAATTAATTAAATAATGGAGAAGCACTATTCTTTCTACATAAATAGCAAAAAAGAGAGCAAATCATGATTTGCTCTCCCTTTTTTATTCCAAATTTATTTTATGTAAAACCTTCTTTGCATCGTCCCCATGAAATCCAAATAGATTTCCAGCTAATTTAATATACTCTATAAAAGTCGTGTTCTCGATCATTCTTTGTACGCCACCATTGATTTGGGTTGTATGATGGGTTTACTCCAGAAGAATAGATTAATTGGATATCGCTGTTTTTAAAAGCTTGATCAAAAAGCACTTTCACTCTTCTCATATGATAATTAGATGAAACAACAATGGCAGAATGAAATTGGTATTTTTGCATGACCTCTTTAGAAAAACGAGCATTTTCCAGCGTGCTAGTGGATTGATTCTCCAATATAATCGAATCATTGGGCATACCTAACTGTAGGGCTCGTTCGTACAATTGTTCCACACTTCCATTAGATAGAAGCAGATAAGGTGCAAATCCTTCTTTGTAAAGCGCAACGCCTTTTTCTAGACGACCTTCTCCACCACTTAAAACGATGATCACATCGGACTTTTCCGGTTTCTCATCCACAACAAGAAAGTTCCCAGCTGACTTGACAATCACCATGATGAAAAACAGCATTCCACATAATATGATTATTCTCTTTACCATAGCTAGGCACCATCTTGTATCATTCATTTATCTATTTTTGTAGATTGCTAGTGAGTCCTCATTTGTTAATGATTCTCTTTGAAAATCTCACTTAATTGAATAGACAATTCTTCCACTAATTCAGTTGCCGTTAAATTCTGAGACTTTTCTCCTTTATCCACTGCATCTTTAAGAATGTGGTAAAAGGCTTCCTTGGTTACATTTGATATCATTATTCCGTTCTCCCTATTATATAGAAGACTATCCAATGCTAGCCTTCTTTGTAATCACTTGTATACAAACAACTATTTTCAAAGAATTCAGTTACGCGTTCATTCTAACATACTCTCAGAGGCAAATAACCAAACATTATTTGACAAATTTCGCAAACCACAAAACTATCCACAGGATATCCACAATTCAAAAAGTACCTGTTACTTTTCATTAAAGTATTTTGCACTTTCAATCATCGGGCTACAGTCCATAAAGTTCGATTTCTTTAGGTCGATTTCAAAAATAAAATCGGTGTCTTTCACATAGGCTTTAACCATTTTCCAATTAATTTTCCCCCTGCCTAGAGGTAGTGAATCATGATGAACCCCATTAGAATCTACAAGATGATAGTACTTTGCAAAGGAATGGTAGCTTTCTAAATGTTGCTGTAATTGATCATTATCCCCTTTTAATGCGATAAACGAATGACTAATATCTATGTTGAGTGGTAGCTGCAACGGCTTAACTATTTCTGAAAGGAGATACGGATTCTCAGCTGAAAAAATGCCTTGGATCGTATCTTCCCATAAAAAAGAATGATCACAAATTCTCAATATCTCTTCCAATCGTTTTCGAGTTTCTTTTCTTTTTTCCTGATTCTCATAATCACCACTTTCCGACTTAGCATAATGACAATGAACAACACATTTAATCTGTTCTTGTTTGCAAATATCGGCTAACACTTCACAAGACCAGTCATAATAATTACGCATCACTTGGCTTTGACTAATAATATCTAAATACGTTCCTTTATATTTCGATGGATGATGGAGATATACTCGAATTCCTTTAGCCTTACATTCTTGGATATATTCAATCAATCGCTCTGGTGCAGCCAAATCCGCTTCTGTTAAATGAAACTCTACAATTTCAGGATTATATGTCAATCGGTCTTGTATTTGCTGTGGATGTAAGGCTGTTTTCAATCGTACATTTTCCATCTCATCTACTCCTTAACCAATCATTTATTACATCAGAGTTCCTCTATTTATGCTACACCTCACTTATTAAAATTTGTCGTATTTTTCTTTACATTTACATTAATAAAACAAAGCAAGCAAATGGACGGAACTCTAGCTTCCTTTGATTACACTGAAAAAATTTGTTTCGCCTGGAATTACAAATGAATTTATCCAGTACCTCCCTGGCTTGTTCAGTTTTTCACTTTCCCTTAAAAAACCGACCTGCCCGCTCGAGGATAAAAAAGAGAGTGTCGTCTTGATCCATCAGACTACATGTTGCAACGCAGGATTAGGTTCAGATTTAGTCATAATTTTGTTCCCACACAAAAAAGTTTACTTAATGAAGTTTTTATGAAGTATATATACTACGTGGTCTTATTTTTCCACTTATTATCTAATAGTTTAAAAAGGAGGAATTCCCATAGTAAATAAAGAGAATGTTAAATTTGATAAGTTATTAAGAGGACTATTAACTAGCAAACTATCACAAGAAAAATCGGCTTTTCGTTCTGGAATTGCTCGTAAATACATGAGAGACCTTGAAAGAGATATTTCAAATCCAGATCTCGTTGCATTCATGAATTTTGCTATAACGCTTAAGATGAATCCTTCTGAACTTATGAAAGAACTTGAAAACAGTATATGTAAACTGAATGATTTTCATCAAGTCAATGATGATACAGAGTGATTCAATTTTCAAGGCGATGGTTGTCAAAATTACTTGTTTGTTTTTCGAAAAATATGTGTGCTTATTCCCACACTATTCCATTCAAAACTTCTCTTAGGTATTCAAGAAATGTTTCAACAGCAAGCACTTTGCCTACCACTCTACTTTCATACTGTATCAATTTAACCATATTGAGCATGGACCAGCCCTGATTTTTAAAAAAAGCAAGGGAACTGGCCCTTTGCTTAGATTTTCACATAACACAATTAATAACACCTATATTGATGATGCTTATATCTATAGAATACAGTAACAAACATATAGGGTATTGTTCTCTGATGGGCCAAGGGAATCTCGGCACTTGTGTCTCCTCAGCAGACCGCAATAAGCACCCAAACTAAAGGAGTGCCCATTTTTACAGGGACACTCCTTTTCTTATATTATTGGTTCATATTCTCACTTATCAACAGACTTATCCACAATCCAAAAAGTACCTGTTACTTATATTCCAAATCCAAAAGAAAATAGAATGATGGCGATGGCCGTTCCGATTAGTGGGACAATGACTGTAAGCGCTCCTACTGCACCATAGGCATCTTTGTGGGTTTCTCCGCAAATCGAGCGAACGGTTGTGACGACGTAGCCGTTATGAGGGAGAGAATCGAGTGCTCCCGATGAAATAGCCGCTACTCGGTGCAATGCTTCAGGATTAACTCCCATATCCATATAATGTGGCGCTAAGATAGGTAGTGCAATCGCCTGTCCGCCTGATGCCGACCCGGTCATTCCGGCAATGACACTAACTGCAACAGCTCCACCAATTAACGGGCTGCCTGGAATATTCGTCATATAATTAACAGCCACTTCAAACGCAGGCACCGCTTTAGCTACACCCCCGAAGCCAACAACAGCAGCCGTATTCCCAATGGCAATTAAAGCCCCTAGCGTCCCCTCTGATACAGCGCTTCCAAAATTTTTAAAATACTTACGATTCAATAGATAAGTAGAAATGACGCCACCTAATAAAGCTATAATAAGAGCAGATTGACTTAGCGAATTGTGGAAAATAAACGCAATCACTAATACAACCAATAACGGAACCATACCCATCCATGGATTCGGCAATGCTTTACTTTCTGAAATCGGATCCCCTTCCCGTGATGTAAAGGTTTCCCCTTTTTGCACCGCTTTTGTAATCATTCGCTTCAACCACCAGTAGCCAAAAGTCATCATAAAGATGGCGACGATTATACTGACTTCCCAGCCTGCATATGGATTGGTACCAAGATATTCAATCGGAATCCAGTTTTGAATTTCTGGTGAACCAGCGGAAGTCATCGTAAAGGTAACCGAACCAAAAGCTAAAGCCCCCGGAATAAATCGCCTCGGCAAGTTTGCCTGTTTAAACAAACTTAAAGCCATTGGATAAACCGAGAAAGCCACCACGAACAAGCTGACGCCGCCATAGGTTAAAATCGCACAGGCAGCTACAATGGCAAGGACAGCATACTTCATGCCCAGTTTATCAACAATCATTTTAGAGACACTATCGGCTGCTCCACTGTCTTCCATAACTTTCCCAAAAATAGATCCTAAAAGGAACATCAAGTACCATGACGTCACAAATCCTGAAAACCCAGTCATATAGTTACCGACTAGATTGGCCTCTCCCTCGCCTGCAAGCTGTGGAAAAAGTGGCATCCCGCTTAACACAGCCACAAATAATGCT
>CAVVWH010000020.1:0-36019 GCA_963751845.1 uncultured Bacillaceae bacterium | reverse complement strand
CCACCAAACCAGACAATCGCTACACTCGTAAGGTTTAGTACAATCATCATAATTGGCATCATTGCAGCCATCAGTTTATTGACCGTAATGGCCGTTTTCGTTAAATCCCAGTTGGCCTCATCGAAGCGTTTTTTCTCATAATTAGTCCGATTAAAAGCGCGAATGACCCGTATCCCGGTAAGACTTTCTCTTAATACTCGATTGACCCTGTCTAGTTTTACTTGCAATTGCTGAAAAATAGGGATTCCTTTTTTGGCGATGATCATAATGGCAATGAGAAGGACTGGGATCGACACAGCTAATACTAGGCTTAGCTTCGTATCCTTTGATATGGCCATGATGATTCCGCCAATACACATCATAGGAGCCATTACAGCCATTCTAAATATCATGATTAATACTTGCTGAATTTGTGTGATATCATTTGTTGTTCTCGTAATGAGCGAGGCTGTTCCAAATTTATCAAACTCGTGCAAGGAAAAATCACTTACATGAGCAAAGAGCTTGCTTCGAAGTAATTGACTGAAACCAGAAGCTGCTTTTGCTGAAAAGAAGCTGGCTGCAATCGAGCAAATCATTCCTCCAGCAGCCACCAACAGCATAATGCCGCCGATTTTCCAAATGTATGAAGTATCACCTGTCACGACTCCATGGTCGACAATATCAGCCATAAGCGTCGGTAAATATAGTTCCGACAAGGATTGGAATAAGACGAGTATAAGCACAAAATAAATCGAGAATTGAAATGGCTTAAGATATTTGCGTAATTTTAACAAGGCTGTCATCTCCGTTTCTCATAAGATAAAAAAGTGTAAAAATTGGATGAGTACTGGTGTCTAGCTCGGGGTGCAAGCGATTTCCACTTTTCTTATTTCCAATATATTTGATCGTAGTATGTAAATACTTTTGTGAGTAGCACGGAAAGTCTTTGACTGTCTTCTTCGCCTAGAAAATCAATTAAGCCGACAAAAGTAGCGGAAAGGACCGCTTTTGCCTCGCTAACAACTTGAATTCCTTTGTCAGTCAGACGAATATTCACCGCTCTTCTGTCGGAAGGATCAATATTTCGTAAAACGATATCGTCTTTTTCAAGTTTATTAATGATTTGCGTAACGGATGGTGAAGTAATATGCAGCTGCTTGCTTATTTCAGAAACCTTCATATCCTTTTTTTCCTCATTCGTTCCATGTTTAATAGCAAACAGAACTTTAATCTCACTGGGGTTGTAGCCAGCAATTTGCTTCTCATGCCAGTTGATTTGCTTGAACTGCATAAACGCTTTAAATAAGTTTTGGGTTGTCTCGGCTTCAAACGCTGTCAATCGATACGCTCCTCTCAAATAGATAGGTTACTAAATTATTTACTTACCTAATAATAAAGAGCGAATGGTTAAACGTCAATAAAAAAGGCCGTACAGGAATCCTTAGACTACTGCTCGTGTTAGAAAGGATAGAGGGACATGTCCCATTTAAGAAAAAATCTATAGAGTATCGTTCGGTGAAAAGATCGTAAAAATAAGGGACTAAATTGTATTCTTTATTATTCCGGTGACATCGACCCAGAGGGATTAGTCATCGCCGAGCGTTTGAAGAAAAGATACCAGGAGCGAGTCGTCTTTTGGAGAATGGATTCCGAGTCATATAAAACAAGTCTATCTAATGAAGATATTTCAGACAGGCTATCTAAGCTAGACAGCATTTCTTCTCCGGAATGGGATGTGCTTATTAGTTTGATGAGAGATGTAAAGATGGCAGGGTATCAAGAAGCAATTGTTTTACATCTTATTAGTGATATAGAAGAGTATATTAGAAGAGAAGGGTTCTAATTTTTGCTTTTGTAGACTATTATTAAATTAAGAAGTAGAAAAGTTTCTATTTCTAAATAGACGCAGAGTTTTCTGCGTCTATTATGCATTTTACGTTTTTAATTTAACGAACAATGCAGAATACTGTTTAGAAATTAATGTCAATCATTAGGATAGTAAAGATATTTTCGTAGCCACGTGTATTTTCTTTAATCCATATATCACCCACCAACCATTTTGATTGGTCACCTTTACTTGATGTACTGACAATTGTTTCAGCATTGGGTGGGATTTTAATCCATTCCATTCTATACACCTCCGTTTATAAAAATATAAGTTTCTTCTATAATACCAATAAAACTAGTATATCTAACATACTTATTTCAAATATATTCGTGAATATAAAAGATAATTGAAAAGAATTACAACGGAGAAACAAGGGGACTTTACCAACCGTAATCGTTTGGTCTACTGGTAGATTGATAAATAATCTGTATGTCGTATGATTTGGGTTTATCTGCATGTAGTTTATTACTTAAATATTTATTTGGTTTTAAATTGGGTCATTTAATTATACTATTGAACACGCCAATCTATCTCCTAGCGTTAGTATATGATAAATCTTTTTTTATCAATGGTTTACTCGGCATGTTCATCACATCTATAGTCATTGATCTTCTATTGCCTCTAAACGGAATTGTACACCTACCTATTATAATTAGTGCAGTCTTGGGTGGAATATTAATTGGATTAGGTGTTGGATTGCTTCTGAGACATGATATAAGCCCAGGCGGTATAGATTTATTAGCTTTATTACTTTCAAAGGCCCTTAAAAATTAATGAATATTTTACAAATCCTGAATTGAAATATTAATATTTTCATGATGATTCCGATAAAAAAGATGTATATTAAATATATGTTTAAAATATTGATTGTATATTTTACAACAGAGGGGATCAATTAAATTGAAGAAAATATCAAACAAAATTGCCATTTTACTTATTATCGCGCTGTCATTTAGTTTTCTTCTTACCAATGGTTTTACTTTTTTTAGCGTCTACAAAAAAATGCTAGATTCTGCAGGAATTGAAGCATACGGATGTGCTAATATTACCACTGGCCTTATTAATCAAAATGTCTTAGTAAACGCATTAAATGGTAACGAAAAAGCAATGGATGAACTTGGCGAAACCGTTAGTTGGACGATTGATCATAAACATTTATTTTATCAGCAATATATAGTAGATAAGGATGGCACTTTAATCGCTATAGATGAAAATGCCAAAAATAGAGGTTTTACTTTAACTGAACAGCATCCGATTGATATACAATTAATTAAAGAAGTGTTCGAAATGAAGCATCCTGTTTACTCTGAAATATATGATTCAAATGGAGAACGAGTTTTGACAGGATTAGCACCGATATTTGAAGATGGTGATCCAAATAAAGATGTTATTGCGGTCAATGCCATTGATTTTGAAAGTTCAATTGTCATGAAAAGAACGATTGAAACAATGGGTACCTCCGTATTCTGGAGTGCAATTCCACTATTGCTTGTATTGCTCGTTACGGTTCTATTTACAAGCCGAATGATGAAACCGATTAAAGTATTGTCATTAAAAGTTGAAGAAATTAGTAAGGGTAATTTAGGTAGTTCCATTGATTTTAATCGGAAAGATGAAATTGGTATCTTAGCAAACAGTATCAATTTACTCGTAGATCGATTTAAAGATGTACTGGGGAATGTTTCGGTTAAAACGACAACATTGGCTACTACATCTGAGGAACTCAATGCAAGTTCTTTTAATCTATCAGAAATATCGAATCAAAATACAAGACGACTAGAAGAAATCAATAATATGGCTGAAAAACAATCCCATCATATGGGGGAAATAAATGGCCTTATTCAATCTCTTTCTGATCGAATTCAGAAAATATCGGAGCAATTAAACAATTTTTCAACTGTTTCACAAGCTTCGGTAAAAGAAGCAGCAATCGGTGAAAGCGTGATCAATCAAACAAATCATCAAATGGAAAGTATTGATCATAAGATTGATCATTTAACAGAATCTATGATAATCTTACAATCGAAATCATCTGAAATTAATGAAATTACGAATTTGATTATAGGGATTTCCTCACAAACGAATTTATTAGCCTTGAATGCCAGCATTGAAGCGGCCAGAGCTGGTGAGTACGGAAAAGGTTTTGCGGTCGTAGCGGATGAAATTAGAAAATTGGCAGACCAATCTGCGGATTCAACCCAAAAAATCGATCAATTGTTAACGCAAATTCAATCTGAAATAGGGAAAGCATTAGAAGCAAGCAAGGAAGGAAATACAGAAACAAAAGAAGGGATCCTAAAAATGAACGAAGCGGGTGACGCTTTCCATCATATTGCAAGTAAAATAAAAGAAGTAAGTGAGGATTTGACGATTTCATCCGAATCAGTTGGGAGTTTTTCGGCGGAGCTACAGGAAATTGCAGCAGCAATGACTAATGTTATCGAATTATTGAACTATACGTCAAATCATACAAATGAGGCATCCGGTGCCATCAGGAATCAAAATGATTCATTCAATGAAATTGTAGAGGTAACAGATAGTCTATCGCAATTAGCGGAAGAATTAAGAAATAAAATTGGATATTTTAAAATGTAATCGTCTCCTATCGATCTCCTTAAATCTGGTTGACCATCAATATCCTTCCTAGCCATAATCAAACGGAGAAAAAAAGCAAAATAAAAGAGATAACCGGAAATTATTTTCATAGACTATAGGGAGAGCTTATCACATGGTACATTTATACGTTATAAGACATGGAGAAACGGAATGGAATGCTCAAAAAAGAATGCAGGGTCGCCTAGATTCTGACTTAACAGCTAAGGGTATTCATCATGCCAAGTTGCTCGGTAGAAAACTGGCATCTACTGAATTTGAAGCCGTTATTTCAAGTCCAAGTAGGAGAACAACGGAAACCGCAAAATTAATTATAGGGAATCACCTTTTGCCATTTAAAACGGATGAAAGATTAATGGAGATTCAACTGGGAAACTGGCAGGGGAAGACATTGGACGAAATCCAAGCGATGGATCCAGAGCGATATGATTGTTACCGTTATCATCCAAGGTTATTTAAAATAGATGAAGGAGAAGCCTTTCATGATGTTAAGGTGCGATTGGAGGGTTTTTTACAAAGCATAGAAGACACTTATCAATCAGGCAATCTTCTTATTGTTACCCATGGTGTCGTGATTAAAACATTACAAATGATTTGCAAAAACAAGTTATTCGATCAGTTCTGGGAAGAACCCGATATAGAAGGGACAAGTCTATCGATCGTAAACGTCGAAGATGGAAAAAAAGAGTTTCTACTTGAAGGAGATATTTCTCATCTGACCGGTGTTTCGATCGAAGAGTAAAAGAATGACCTTTTGATCTACTGGAAACTGGCCAATAGTTAAATAATGCGTTTTGTAATCAACTTTTTTAATGATTCAGCAGTGTATGAATTATTGTGTCATTTTTAATCATTAGTTTTGAATAGCCTAAATTTTATGTCACTTTCTACTCTTTTATTATCCATAACAATTTTAGCGGCTTCGTAGTTTCGGTCAATGAAACATTGTGTCGTATTAATCCTAGGCATGTGCCGTCACTTGATAGATACTCGAAGAAAAAACTCCCCAAAACCACTAGAAAATCTTAAGTGACTTTGGGGATTGTTAATGTTAACGAGTGATAGCTTTGTTAAAATGCTCTTTCAATAAACCAAACTAGACCAAATGCTAAAATAGCTACTGAAGTTCCGGGAATTACCCATTTAACAGGTTTGAATGTTAATTTCTTTAACCACAGTAGAATAGGAAATACTACTGAAACGATGATAAGTTGTCCAATTTCAATACCTATATTAAATGATAATAGTGAAGTGGCTAGTTGGTTTCCATCCAATCGCATTTCCGATAGAATTCCTGCAAAACCGAATCCGTGGATCAGACCAAAACCGAAGGCAAGCCATGGTTGATGTTTTGAGCCAGAATTAAAAATATTTATAAGTGCTACGTAAATAATACTCAAGGCAATAGCGGATTCCACAAACCTGCTTGGTAATTGTACAATCTCTAAAGTAGCCAGGATTAAAGTTATACTATGCGCGATTGTAAAAGCAGTGACCAATCCTAAAATGTTTTTGATAGTCTTTGCTCCAAATAATAAGCTAATAACAAACAGAATATGATCATAACCTGTGAAAATATGCTCTAAACCAAGCATTAGAAACTGTGTAGCGGCTTGAAAAAAAGTAACTTCTCCAATTTCCAGCTCTCTTGATTCGTACGTAAGAATCGCCTCTTGTTGTTTTCCATTTAATTTAATCGTTGCATAATTGGCATGACTTGGATCAGAATCATCTAGAAACATATTATAATCTAAGATTAGCTTTTGTGGTTTTTGTTCGAGCTCATAGTTTAGGTTCATCACTGCAAACTGACGGTCATTTATCGTTTCAACATCAGACTTTTCTATAGTTCCTTCTATTTTTTTACTATCTGCATAAAGCCCAATATGGGAATTAATATAATTTTGAACGGCTTTCGTGTCAAAGTATTGATTTTCATCCATTTCTTTATTCATTGAATGCCCAAGTTCTGTGAGATCAAGCTTCAGTTCATAATCAAGATTATTCCCATTCACTTCAATTAGGGAGTATCCTTCACTGTTATTGGTATGGGCGAATGCAGAGGGGGTTTGTATAGAGAAGATCGAAATAATAAGCATCATTAATAAACAAAACTTTTTCATAGAATTCACTCCATTTTTCATTAGTTACTTTCTTGTTGTTGAAAAAATAATGAAAAACGAGGAGACTTACATCTCCTCGCCCTATTAATGGTAAAGACTTACTTTGCAGTCTTGATAAATACTGGGTTAGAGTAGAACCAAAGGTCAGTCCATGGATTTTCACCACGTGGGTCAACTTCCGGTTCTGTTTGCCCTGTATTTGTTCCACGTAAACGGATATAACTGTCTTTATCCACATCTTTTAACGTATGAGTAATCTCAATGTATTCCCCATCTTGTTTCCAATCTTTTTCGGTGAACGTTTTAACGACTTTCGTTGTCGGGTTTGTTGCTGTTGAACGATCTTCAACTTTTTCAGTAACTTCTCCCATAATTAAGTCCACATGGTCAACCTTTGGTGTATCTCCATTGAAATTGGCAGCGTTTGGATCTTTCATACGAATCGTTACCGTTACATCCTTAGATTTTCCTGGCAATGTAAGAGTTTCACCGATTGTAGCTGAATTTCCTTTGGACTCCGCAAACAAAGGTGATTTGCCCCCAGCTTGAACTTTCACATCTAGCTCAGAAATTAGGTCGCCGGTTGTAACGAACACATTCCCTTTACGAATGCTCTCCATAATATCATCATAATCTTTCTCTGCTTTTACATAGGTTTTAGAGTATTCACCAGGCCAGAAGTCGCCGCCGCCATCACGCCAGTTAACATGTGAGTCAGAGGTGGCTGTAATCCACCAGTGTCTTCCTTCACCAAGCATAGAATCCCATAGTCCACCAACCTTTGCTGACATTTGATCAAATCCACCCATTGTTGGGTAGTTACCATATGATCCACGAGCACCTTTAGGGTCTTGAGAGCCATCAGGATTTATTGAGGTAGCCTGGTGTCCAGGTGCACCTTCCATACCGATAGAGATATTTGGTGCTGTATCATTCCAGTTACGAAACTCCTGTGGTGTATCTTGTCCCCATTGACCATCACCTTTTGCTGAACGAGAAGGATGATGGGCAATACTGATTGGCTGCTCGTCCATTTGTTTCATATAGTTAAGTGCTTCGATCATTGTAGACTCAGTATCTCTGCTTCCATCGTTTGGATATGGATCGCGTTTATTAAATTTGCTTTCAAGATCATAAAGAATTTGTGATTCATCATCAACTTTCGGAATCATTAATGTACTATGGTCAGCAGCAGGTGTATCAAACTCCATTCCGTAGAATTGAAGAACTTCAGGAACAGCTTCACGGGATTTTAATAATTCAGGATAGGCTTGTTCTAAGTTCACCTTAGAATGGTTAGGACCCCCATGATCAGTTGTCATCACCCAATCAAGTCCGTACTCTCTAGCCATTTCCGCATTTTTCGTAATTGGGTAAATGGCATCTCCAGCTCGGATTGGTGTTGGAGGATTTGTAGAGTTGTCCCAGCCAACACTCCACTCACTATGTACGTGGTGGTCACCAGCGAGCCACTGTGCATTATTTTGTTTTGCTTCCGCCTTTTGAACATTGTCATCATTAATAAGCGCTTGAGTGGTAAAAGCAGTTGTAGCAAGAACCGTTGTTGCAATTAGCGGAATGGCCTTCTTGTTAATTTTAAATCCCATGTTTTTCCCTCCTAATATTCTATTTATCAATTTGAATTATAAACAGTAATTATATTCGTTAAATTAACAATGTGTTAATTTTGGGTAAATAGGTAAAATCAGTTAAAAATAACTAGGTGGAAGGGGAATATATAAAGTAACGCCTTACTAAGTGAACTCTAAACCTCTAAATTTCAAAACCTTGCCCTAAGCATCCCCCTAAAATCTATCTCTTAATCCTATTTTTGTGTGACTTTCTTCACATATATAAAAAAGAATTTATTTACATATTTATAAGGGGATATAGGTATTTTTCGCTATTGATTTGGGGAGACGAGATCATAGATGTTTTGACTTCGAGATATTTGTAGTTAATTATGTGCCCTATAAGCGACGCGAAGACGGTTGCTGAAAAAATCATTCACCTTCGCAAGAACGTAGGTGTCACTCGCTTCATGCTGCACTGTCCACATGGCACGATGCCACATGAGGATGTCATGAAATCAATTGAACTATTAGGGATAGAGGTAGATAGATGGGAAGCGGAGTGCGGTAGGGAGTAGCAGGGGAGTCGGATAGTGTCTGGTACTTTTTATGGATCAAAAGATTCATCAGACAATATATATTAAATGTGAATAACGGTGGCAATCGGAAGAGCCTAATTTACGGTATGAACATTGTTCATTGTAGGTTTGCATGGTTTCACGAGCTAACCCACATTTTTCTCTATTTTCAAACGTTTCATAGTAAAACAAATCTCCGCGTTTTCTCACATAATTAATATGCCATCTATTCTTCTTTTCATTACTTAGATGTCGTTTCATGCGATGAACGATATTCTTCTTGGCACTCTCAACATAGATATATACGGATGTGTTTTGATGTATTGGTCATTAGAGATTAATTTAAACAAAATTATATTTTAAAAACAACCTCGATAGAGTATATCGTTATACTTTTAATTCACTACCTAGATCATACATATTATTCACATTCATTATGGTAAAAGAGGGATCCTGTATTGGTAGGACCCCTGAAATTTAGAATCTAATCGTTATGTACTTCCTTATTAAAACTTAATCTCGTGAAAACGTACTAGTTTATGATAATTAAAAGGGTTTTTATATTTCTTTTTAGACTTTTTCCATACTACTGTACCCAAGTTATCCCCAAATAATGAAACGGGATCGTATTTAATAAGGTAATTAAAAATATATTTATCATATTTTTTAAATTTATCTTTTGATAATTTAACTGTTAACTCTTTAGTATTAAATATCTTTAAAAAAGGATTCGGAATGCGGTTAACAGATTGCATGACTGATACTCCTAGAACGTTTAGTAGACTTATTCCGGGTGCATTAAATACATAAGCTTTTGAAGAAACCGGAACTTTAATATCACCGTCTACAACTTCTGATTCAACCCATGATGCTAAAAAGCCACCAAGAGAATGTCCAGTAAAATAAAGTCTTTTCATATTTCCTTTTTCATTTTTAATTAACTCTTTAGTTATTGAAATTGCTTTCTTTGCTTGGAGACCTTCAATACCATCTGCAACTTCTATTAAATCCGTGATACCATCTAACTTTTCTTTTGTTCCTCTAAAAGCAATGCAATATTCATATTTACCTTTTGATACTAATCTTTTATATATTTTTGCATTAAAACCATATAAATCGTTATTTTTAATTTTGTATAAAATCCACTTATTACCTCCACTTGTTCCTACCTTTTGATTTTTATAAGACAGTTCAGCTAAAGTAAGCATTTGTGATTGGATTGATACAGAAGCGGCTTTAGTTGAGGGGGTAACACTAAATAATAAAAAAACAATAGATGCTAATACGACTAAAAATTTTGTTTTCATAGCTTTCCTCCATATTTTAATGTAGTAGATTCAAAATCGTATTGTTTGAAAATACTGATAAATTCTATCATTATTTACCATATTAGGGGTGATATAAAAGTACTATTTTGGTCATTTGATTCTACAGTGTGTATTGGAGGGGCATAACCTGTAACGCGGGTAAGATGGGATACTTGTACCATGCATGTACATAATGTAGAAATCCTTAAATAAATTTGCTATATTCCAGAGAACCATTAACCTGTTTTGATGATTATAATGTCAACGAATACAGCATTGTTGTGTGCTGTTATTTTAGAAATTTGAAAAAATTAACAGATGCTATTCATTAATCCCTTCTCGTAAATTTGCCTATATTGGACAAAATATGTCATGGGACAGTGCTACTAAAATAATAGCATTTCCTTATAAAAAACGAGGGAGTGAAGTAGATGGCTGATATAAACAATCGTAAACGTGACGATAACGATACCGAGTCAGTGAGAAATAGTGTAGGTGTTGTTCCTGGGGATTCCTATGCCTCTGCTCTTGATCCATATGGTTCTGTTGCAGGTGTTGATGCGGGAGGAGCGCCGGTCAGCAAGGCGAGAAAAGGTACCGATGATGACGGCAATCATGGCCCCAAAACAAGAGATTAGAATGAAGTTTGGTTATCCTTTAACCGAATGGTTATAGCAAGCAGTGGACTTCCTAAATGGGAGTCCTTTTATTTAAAATAAATGAATTCGATTCTTTAAGTACATTTTAGTTTTATTAAAAACTTCTAATTTTTTGGGATAGCTTCCAGTAGCAAAATAACTGGGTCTTTGTCCCGATTGCGATAGAATGGTGCCAGGATAATCACATAAACTATATTGAATAATGAAAAAAACGAAAGAACTATTCGCTTATATCATATTATGTGAATAAGTATACCTTCATCGTCGGTGATAAAATGAATAAGTTTTTGTCTCCAGAGGAACTCATGAAATACATTAATAGTATGGATGGTGAAAATTCTATAAAGGAAGTTCAAGATTTAAATTTTGTTTAGATTTTTAAAAAAGGGAAAAAGTGTTTCATTGCTAGCCAGCCAAAATATAAGGATTGGCTAAAGAAAACAATTCCCCAAATTTGAGCAGGAATGAGATAGGTGAGTTGTGCAAGGCTTGTTGCGTCGCCAGCTTGTGTAGGCCGTTTAAAGCTTATATACATAATGTCAAAGGCTGACGTAATCGATTCCACAAAAAGAATGGAAACCAAGAACAAGACGACATATTCAATAATTGGTCCTTCTACTTTCCAAAGCAGCCAGATAAATCCTGCGCTGAAGGTAAGAGTCCAGAAGAAGCCATACCAATTTCGAACCCAGAAAATCAAACTAATGACTAAAATGGCTACTAAAATGTAAATGACTAGATCAAATTTTCCTTTGTAAATGAAAACAAAAAATATGGCAGCCATGAAAGAAGAAAAGACATAGCCGGCTAATGCTGTCAAAACTTTGCCAATCCAAAAGCGATGACTGGAATACGCCACACCTTCTGTATTCGCAAATAACTTGATTTTATGCGCCTTCCCAAATGTGATAATGCTAGCTAATTGATGTCCTACCTCATGAATCAGTGTATTCACAATCGCAAAATACTTACCGACAATCGGTAGTCTTGTCAATATTATGCTTAAGATAATAAATAAAATAATTTTTGTAGATAGTGCCACGTCTCGTGCTCCTTTTAGGTGAACTCTCTTTCATTTTGTCATACATTCCATTTTAATCCAAATAAAACGTAGCTATTCCAGCTTGAGTATATCTAACTGCCATTATTCTAGCTGCTCTTTTGTTTGCGGCAGGTCATTAGTTCGGGGAAAGATCTAGTAGCCTGGTGCTTAAAGATTTTAGAGGATGTAAAAAATCTGTGCAGGAAAGAACCTGTAGGCTGCTAGGATATTCTAGAAACTTGGCCTGGGATTTTAATGATGGTCAAGTTAGTTAAAAATTGGAGAAGAGGTAGTCAGTTCAGAGAAAAAACACCAGCTAAACAAACTGGTGTTTTTTCTCTTACTTAGTTGGTTTTATTTTCAACATTTGGATTGAATGGTGTAAACAATCCGTTCGGATTGTTCTTCCATACCCAAACATGTAAATCATAATGTTGATTGTTTCGATCATTTTTTTCAACCTCGGATAATGTAGTTGGATCAAGTTCGTGATTTAACATCGGACCGTCAAACTCATGTTCAAAAAGTACAGGGGTGGAATCAGATAATGCTGCAGGTACATAATACTCAACACCAATCAACTTGTAATCGCCATCTTTGATAGGCTGATATAGAAGAACTTCTGGTTCAGTTATGTTTAAATCGTTATCAACCATACGATTAGGCTTGACAAAATGAATACCCATCCCGCCGAGTTCCGGATCAAAAGCGAATTCATGTGTGTTAATAAATCCATCTTCTTCTGCTACACGAAAGTCTTTGTATTTCTCAGTTGCAGCCTTTACATCCTTTAATTGATTTTTTACGTTTTTACTTAAAGGCAAATCAGAAGACCTTGAAAGATCGAGTCCTTCATTACCCTCATGTGATGAATGTGCGCTTACAACAGTAACAGCTGTGATTAATGAACCAGCAATTAATAAAGAACTAACTAATTTTTTCAAAGCATTACTCCTCCTTTAATTAAACTATGTACAAACAAGTACGAATGAAATATAGCAAATAATTCCAATTATTTCCATATATTCCATTTTACATTTTGTGTTAAATCTCTCGTTGATATGTCGAAAATTATACTTAGCGAACAGTGCCAGGCACTGTTCGCAAGCTATACGAAAAACTGGAGCAGCTCTGCTCCAGTTTTTATTAACTATTTTCCATTTTTCTAAAAACGACGAAACAAAAAACAACATATATTAATATATCTTCAAAGGTTGTAAGATACGGATTCATATTATCCAATAGAAACATAGAAGGTATGCCACCAAAGGCATTATTTCCAGAGGTTATGAATAAGGATAGGAACATGTTGTTTGCTGCGTGAGCACCGATTGCGAATTCTGAGCTGTTTGTTTTGGCGGTAATATAAGTTAAGATAAAACCACCAAAAAGATAATCTAAAGCAATAATCCATCCATCTGACATTTCAGGATTAGCAAAATGAAGCGAACCAAAAATTGCCCCTATAATAATCGCTAAAATGATGGGATTCTTTGTGAATTTTGCTATCCATTGTAATAGCAAACCTCTAAAAACCAACTCTTCCGATGTGGTTTGAATTGGAACAAGTATAAGTGATGCAAGAACTAACCATGCGTAAGTTTCCCAATCGGTAATATTAAAAGTGAAATCGTCAAAATAAAATATCATGTTAATCACTTGGAGTAGAGCTATTAAAACGAAAAATGTAGAAAAGCCAAAGTAAATTCTTTTCCAATTGATTCGCTCATGTGGTGTGATTAACGAAATAAACTTACGTTTCAAGATAAATTTAACAGTAAACCAACACCCTAAAATCGGAAAAATCGTGATAAACAAATCAACATAAAGGCTCAATATTGGATTTTTAATCAGCCACTCAGCTTCATTCACCAAAGCATCATCATACACTTTGATTCCGTAAAGTATGCCAAAGTATACAAAAGCAGAGATGGACATAGTGAATATAATTACGGTTATGATTAAAGAAAATATGTATCTTGGGTGTGTATTTCTCCCTGTTTGAACATTTATAAATTTATTATTCAAATCAACACTTCCTTATCGATTACTTTAAATTATTAGCGAACAGTGCCAGGCACTGTTCGCAATGATTACGAGGATTGAATTAGAAATAAAAACGAAAAACGTGTTGGCCAAAGTAAATTCCGAGAAAAATTAAGTTTTAAGAGCCTGTCCCCTAGGACTTTAGTGCTGTAAAAGATTGGGGGACAGGCCCTAATTTTCACAAACTTCTTAGTACGTGCTGAAAGAAGCGGCAGTGGAGACCGTGTGTATACCGTTATCTATAAAGCAACCGATAATGCTGGAAACACAGTTACTACTTCTCAAGATATTGTGGTGAAACACGATAATTCCCAAAAGTAAAAATAAAAAAGGGCAGTTATTCCTGAATTGACCGCGATAAAGACTGATACGTTGCGAAAGATAATAGAGAGCACCGCCAATGAAAAAATGGCGGTGCTTTTAAAGTTAGTCATTTAAATTAATAATTACTCTGTTCCCTCACTTATAGATACAGCTTCATTTTCCGTTCTTTTCTACGGATGCTAAGCCTTTTTTAAATGAACGTGCCTCATCATATTGGAGTTTCTTTATTCTAAAACATAGTTTATGACTGTAGTTTGACAGACCTTAAATATATAAGATTGTATACGTTTTAATTATTTCTTCTCTCGATGCTACTCTTTCCACTCAATTGTTTATATAGAGAGTGAAGATTGAATGAATTGATAGAACATAAAGTAATATGTTGTAGTCTAGGTGCCAGGCACCTAATACTTGGAAAAGCAAGAGGACGGTTCTTATGCTTGTTTTTGGTTCTTCTACCTGGAGGCAGAGAGCCGTCCGTTTGATTATTTGTGCTAGTGTCGTAGCCTTAATGATACAACAAATGAAATTACAAAATCGAGGAATAGACCCCGATGAAATTAAAAAACTATTAATGGCTGGCCAGGATTTATGGAATTATGATCATAATGATCCAAAAAGAAATATTTACAGTGCAGGTTATATAAACGTGGAACGCTCCATTTCTATAATTCCTCCGAATTAAAGTTCTCTCAAATTTATATTCCATTTAATTTGATAATTCCATAAAGTGAAACTTCTTTAAGAGAGGGTTTTTCGACGTATAGAATGTGCTAGTGCAGACGGTGCGACAGGACGCCGCGTTTTTAGCCTTCCTTCATCCTTTACCTATCTTTGTGTATTCTCAGAACCTTGAGGTAGGATCTTACTGCTCATTAAGAGTGGGATAAATCACAAAAAAACAGTCAATCTTCTCAAACCATGGAGATTGGCTGTTTTTTATATGACTTCTATTACAATTCTATGGCAATGAAGTCATAGAGGAAAAGATCTTTTCTTTTATGAATGGTCATTTACAGTTATGTTAAGAGAGTTGGGTTTTTTTGTTAATTGATATATTTGTTAAAAAAGATTGTATATAATAGCCATAGCCTTGCAGAAAGGAGTTGAACTCTCAGTCATTCGATCACAGTCATAAGATGAAAAAAGAATTGTACGAGGGAGGAATACAAATGAAACTAAAAAAATGGTTGAAATTATCTGCCCCATTATTAGCGCTAATGCTAGCTACTGCATGTAGCGGCGGACAGGAAGAGGTAAATCCACAAGAAGAACCTGTAAATAGTGAGATGAATGAAGAAGATGTACCAGTAAATAGTGAAATAGAGACAGAAGATCCAGCAAGCGGTGGAATAGAGACAGAAGACCCAGCAAGCGGTGAAATAGAGACAGAAGATCCAGCAAACGGTGAAATGGAAACAGAAGACCCAGCAAGCGGTGAAATGGAAACAGAAGACCCAGCAAGTGGTGAAATGGAAACAGAAGATCCAGCAAGCAGTGATGGAAACTGAGGAACCGGCAAGTGGTGATGAGGAAACACCATCACTAGGTGATTAAAATATCCAAGAATAGATATTTTCTGTAACATATTGAAACCAATACTTTCTATCTTCACATCAAAATACTTATTAAGTCTAATAAATGAGAGAGAGAGGGATCCCATGAGGATGCCTCTTTCCTTTTCTTGGGGAAACAAAAGCTAAGTTTTAATTCTATATAATACATTGGATGGAATTAGTTTTCTTAATAGGGAACAGTACAGGGTACTGTTCGCTTTTTTTGATGACCAACACCCGCATACTCGTGACTTCAGTCGTGAGTTAGGGTGTTTTTTTGTAAAAACAAAAGAATTTTCCCAAATTAAAAAGATATTAATAGACAAACGTATGTTCTAATTGGTAAAATAAACCTATAAAATATTAGGAAGTGTATGTAATGTCCTTTCATTCGGTGAAAAAACGCAATGCACAACTCGCAAAAGAAAACAAAAAACTGCGTCACTACGGGATGAAATTGCGTGCTATTACAACACCAAAACAACATCAATTCATCCTTCAATCCGTTGGGTGTGCCCTAAATGTGGAAAGGAACATGATCGTGACCTAAACGCAGCGAATAATATAAAAGAAGAAGGTATTCGCCTTCTTCAAAAGGTACCCGTACTCATTTAAATATCTTTTTGTACCGCAGGAACTGCGGGGTGCGCCTGTCAGCATCATGTGTGCTGTTTGTCGAGTTTTTTAGGCAATGGAGAGAGTGTAAGACGTTCGTAATGGAATGCGGTTCTCGATGAAGCAGGAATTTTACGACTAGTTTTAAGTCAAGCAGTCGAGTTCTCTCAGTCAATAGGATTGTTAGAAACTCGCGACTTTAGTCGTGAGAGGTTCATTTAATCTTCCTCATCTTGTGCGAGGGCTAGGGCGATGTCAGCACGCACTTCAGATAGTTTTTTCTTTTCGCCATTTGGATAGACGATGCTCCAAAATTCAAATCCGTTATAACGGTCTGTGTAGTTTTCACCTTTGATTGAATTAACCGCCGCAATTGCTGCACTTGAAAGACTGCTATATTCTTTGTCTTGGAAAAGTATATGACCACTTGTTAGGTCGATTTCTGCTTTGGTAATTGTGTTTCCGTATGTAGACTCTAAATATTTCTCGTCTTCATTTAAACGAGGATAGATTTCATTCCAAGATATCTTAGATGTACGAACGGTAGAAGAGGTTTTAACTTTTCGTTTTTCAGGTGTCTCATTTTTCACCGCATCAAAGATTTCATCTAATACATCTTTATATTTGTTATAAATGGCGATACATAATTCATCGTTTACCTTAGCCATTGGTTTGTTCACTCCTCTATATACCATGCGTAAGTTATGTACATATTGTTCTAAAAGGTTTTTATTCGCAATTGAAATTTTCGGATGATTTAAGCAAGGCAAAATAACAAAATCATATAATCCTTGATAATCGACTTGAATAAATTCCGGACATTTTGGTCTTACCGTAGCATCAGGAGATAAAAACACCTTTAAATCATAAGTGTACGCGTCATCTAGATTGTTTAAAATTTTTGTATATGTCTCTGTTTGGTCTTTATTCTCACGTGATAATACTTTGTTTTCTACTATAATTCGTACAAAGTCGTTCATTAAATATAAATCAAATCGGGCATTTAATTTCGTATTTGTTTCAGGATCAACAGCAGAGGCTGTTACTTCTGTAGCGACTTCCATATTTTCTAACTCAAGTGCATTTGACTCAATTAAATCAAAATCAATATCTGTCTTTATATTCGAAATGTTCTCCTCACAAATATAGTAGAGGAAACGCTTTAGCGGAAATGAGCCTAAATTTAATGATGAAGTTGGCGAGAGCAGCCAGCTAATAAATGCGCTATGCATTGTTTCGCGGTGCCCAAAACCTAATAATTGAAACAAACTTTCTTTTTCGAAGGATTCTTGTAATCGTAAAAAATCTGAATCACTAATTAACTTATTCAGTTGGAATTTCAATTCTTTTGTGTTTGTAATCATCATGAACCGTTGCCAAAAACCTATAAAAATCTATAAGCCTTGTTTGCTTCCCTGTTCATCGTGTCCGAGTTTGCCGAGGTTACTTTCGTTTGGTACAACACTCCGAGGGCGTAAATTCCGATACAACGAATCGTACACATTAGCAGTATCTTCAAAGTGATTAAACTGCTAATTTTCCATAGTTAGCTAAATTAATCGATGCGTTTAAATCTCTGTCTATCTCTAGCCCGCATTCACATTTATAGGTTCGATCTGAAAGCTTTAAATCTTTCTTAACCGTTCCACAAGATGAACAGGTTTTAGAAGACGGATAAAAACGATTGACTTGTATGAATTCAATCCCATGTTTTTCACATTTGTATTCGATTTGACGAATGAATTCAGATAGTTTTTGATTCGCTAACGCTTTGGATACATGACGATTTTTCATCATGCCACTCACATTCAGGTCTTCCATCACTACTTTGCAAGGCTTGGTTTTCACGATTGCATGAGTAGCTTGATGAGTGTGATTGTCACGAATATTAGTTAATCGTCTGTGTAGGTGTTGAATCTGCTTTTCGATTTTTATAAGGTTACTTGTTTTGACAAACGTTTCTTCACCTCTCTTTTCTTTATTATTCATTTCGTATTTACGAGAAACTTTACGTTGCAACCTGCGTAAGCGCTTTTCTATTCTCTTCACTTTAGCTATTTTGTTAATATTCTTGAATATTTGCCCATTAGAACAAATCGCTAGTTTCTTGATTCCTAAATCAATTCCAATAATCGAATTAGTTAGTTTAGTTTGTTCAGGTGCCTCTTCTATTCCAACAGAAATGTACCAATATTTCTTATCGCTTGTAATACGTGGATTGGTGTATTTTACATCCATCGGAAGTTGTTCACTTGTTTGAACCCACCCAACTTTTTCAATCAAAACAAGATTCTTTTTTACCTTTAATTTGGAAGTATCATTATAGAAAGATGCTTTTGATTTTCTTCTGCTTTTACATTTAGAAAATTTGGATTGACCTTTGAAAAATTTCTTGTAAGCGTCACAGGCATCTTTCACCGCTTGTTTAGCAATGTTGTCAGATGAAACTAAAATTCCAATGAGCAAACTTTTAGACGAAGCCATTGAAGACTTGATTGCTAAACGAAAACCTACAAAATAATTGTAGGTTTTTATAATGTTCTATAGACTTTCTTTAACTGTTAACAGCCTCTCATTCCAGACGGTGTAATAGCGATCATGTAGTTTATCGTAACATGTTTTAGAGGTAAAAAGGGAAATGGTGAATAAACTTTTTGGTTGTTCTATAGGTACATATGGCGTAGGAATCCTACGAATTCATTTGTGGGAGGTTCAAAAAAACTCACTAATATCGTCTGTGTTGTCATATACAATCTAGACATGTCGAGTGTATTTCGCAGCTCATTTTAAAAGAAGGCAACTAACCCTTGTGGGTGTTGTCTTTTAACGTTTCCTGCAACGTAGAACACTTCTATTTGACTGACCCCAATAAACTGAAGCGTTACAAACTCAGGGACTAAGGCACCGTTTTTTCGTTATTGATAAAGTAGGAATTGACAGTTTAGATACTTTAGCCGTAAAGTTGCTTATGATGCAAATTAAAATGGGGGAGAACAGATGCAATTCATTAATAATCTACTTCTGGATATGGAACTAGATCCTAGATTAGTAGAATATCTTTCGATTATAATCAAGATTCTGCTAATAGGGCTTATCTGTATCGTAGCAAATTTTATTTCAAAGAAAATCGTGATCAGGATCATTACTCGGATCGTTACAAACTCCAAAGTCAAGTGGGGTCAAATCATTTTGGAAAGACAAGTTTTCCGAAAGTTATCCCATATGGTTCCTGCGATCATTATTTATTCGTTTTCTTCAACCTTTCCAACCTATCAATCAATTATCGCGAAATTGGCCATTGCCTATACCATTATTGTAGGGTTAGTGTTTATACAAAGCTTACTAAATACACTTAATGATATTTATCAAACCTTTGAAATATCCAAGGTTAAGCCTATTAAAGGATATATTCAGATTGTTAACATTATTATCATGACTCTCGGGTTCATCTTAGTGATCTCGAACCTAATAGGAAAGAGTCCTCTTATTCTATTAAGTGGTATTGGTGCTCTCTCCGCAGTTTTGATGTTAGTATTTAAAGATTCGTTATTAGGACTAGTGGCAGGAATTCAGTTGACGGCCAATGATATGGTTCGGGTTGGTGACTGGATTGAAATGCCAAAGTATGGAGCAGATGGTGACGTTATTGATATTTCTTTAAATACCGTAAAAGTTCAAAATGGGGACAAAACGATTACGATGATACCAAGTTATGCCCTTATTTCCGATTCATTTAGAAACTGGAGAGGGATGCAAGGCTCAGGCGGCCGACGAATCAAGCGCTCTTTGTATATAGATACCAGTAGTATCACGTTTTGCACCGAGGAAATGATTGAAAAATTTATAAAAATTCATTACCTTTCAGACTACATAATTCAAAAGGAAAGGGAAATTACTGAGTACAACGCCAAAAATGCAATAGATAGGAACAATCCTGTGAATGGTAGGGCCCTTACCAATATCGGTGTTTTTAGGGCGTATATCAGCAATTACCTCAAAAATCACGATGGAATCAATCAGAATATGCCCTTAATAATTAGACAACTGGCATATAGTGAACATGGGTTGCCTCTAGAAATTTATGCATTTACCAATGACGTACAGTGGGCAGTTTATGAATCTGTGCAATCTGATATCTTTGATCATCTATTTGCAGTTGCACCAGAGTTTGGACTTAGAGTATTCCAGAATCCATCTGGGGCTGATTTAAGAAACATAGTAGAAGAATCGAGCAACAAAGTCTTGATTGGCGAAAGAAGCTATTGAAATAATCAATCACCGAAACAATACCGACTGTTATAAATAACACAGTCGGTTTTTTCTAATTCAAGAGACTACTTTATGGTTATAGGGGCCAGTGGGACTGACCCCAATTTAAATGTTATTAAATCTTCTTCGAGGGATGTCTCACTTCTTTAATGCTTATTCATAATACTATGCTTTCTACCATACATAAAATAGATAAACAATCCAATGATAAACCAAATTCCACTTGCAATCCATGTATGAACAGAAAGCTGAGTAATTAAAAATATACATAAAAGAAAAGAGCAAATGGGTAAAACGGGATAGAATGGTACTTTAAAACCACCAGCTGGAATACTCTTATTTTTTCTCAAGAAAATAATTCCAAGTGAAACGATGGTAAAGGCTAGTAATGTTCCTATGTTCACTAATTCAGCTAGTTTAGACAATGGCACGATACCAGCACAAAAAGCGGTAACGATGGCAAAGGTCCATGTATTTTTGACAGGTGTTTTATATTTTTTATTTAGCTCATACATGCTTTTTGGGAGCAATCCATCACGACCAAGAGCATAAAGAAGTCTTGTTCCACCATATGCCATAACAAGAATAACGGTCATCATACCAAGAACAGCACCAAGTGAAATAATTCCAGCCACCCAATCTTGATGAACCATCTGCATAGCAAAGCTAACGGGGTCATCTACATTTAGGCTTGTATAGGGTACTATTCCTGTTAATACAAGCGAAACAGCTACGTATAGCAGGGTACAAATAAATAATGAACCAATAATGCCAATTGGCATATTACGTTGTGGATTTTTTACCTCTTCAGCCGCTGATGAAACCGCATCGAAGCCTAGATAAGCAAAGAAAACAAGGGCTGCTCCACTTAAAACTCCATTCACTCCGAAAGGCATGAATGGGTGCCAATGAGCCGGCTCCACATAAAATATACCTACTCCAATAAATAAAAGAATAACACAAACCTTAATGATTACCATAATTGTATTAATCTTTGTAGACTCTCGTATACCAAGACTTAATAAATAAGCAATGATCAAAATAATAGCGATCGCTGGTAAATTGATATATGTTCCAGCTGCCGGATTAAAAGATCCGGAGATGACTTTTGGAATGTAGATATGAAATCCTGCCAGTAAGGAACTTAAATAAGAAGACCAACCAGCTGCAACAGCTGCAACAGCTAAACCATATTCTAATAGCAAGGCCCAACCAACTAACCAAGCGACTAATTCTCCAAATACAATATAACCATACGTATATGCACTACCCGTTACTGGTACGGATGAAGAAAACTCCGAATAACACATACCTGCCAATGCACAGACAATAGCAGCTAAAATAAATGAAAAAACAATGGCTGGTCCCGCATGATTTGCTGCTACTGTCCCAGGAAGAATGAAGATTCCTGTTCCAACAATGGCACCTACTCCCATAAAGGCTAAATCAAATGCTCCTAATGTTTGATTCAGCTGCGTCTCTCCATATTTTTTCAGTAAGTCTCCGACAGGTTTTTTCCTAAATAACATACTTTTCAAACATAACACCCATTCTTTCTTTTTTTAAAATATGTAAAAATTCTAAGTGTTTCTTGTGTATACGTCAATGAATTTTGTCGAATTTTTGAAAAATTTGTCGAAAATTTTATATCATTAACATTATTATGTTCAAAATTGAATATTAAGTATCAAGTAAATTAATAACTGTAACAGGAAAGGGTGAAAGAATGGGATATAACAAAAGAAATATCCCTTGGGATAATATGATAGATAATCCAATTGATTTTTTCAGGAGAGCTCACCTCTATTATTCTGTAAAATATGTAATGACAATCATAGATACGAGGTGCCAGGCACCCAATACTAAAAAATGGATAAAAAGAAATATTCGTTTCTAAAACAGATGCCTTCTCAACCATTACAGGAAGTTTTTCTGCGTCTAACGAAAGCCTTCGACAACTTCTTTCGAAAAGATGCCAGGTATCCTAAGCTGAAAACATACAAGGATTATACGAGTATGACCTTTCCTCAGTTTGGCTTCAACAAAAAAGGAAACCGATATGCCATGTGCTTTTCTGAAAACGGAAAGCTATTCAATACCAAATTAGGGGAAGTAGATATTCAGCTTCATCGCCCATTAGAAGGAACCATTAAACAACTGATTATCAAGCGTCAAGGGGAAAAGTGGTATGCCATTTTTTGTGTCGAAAGACAGGCATACTCACCATCTCTCGACCATTCAAAAGCCATTGGGGTTGATGTAGGATTGAATAAGTATGCGGTTCTTTCAAATGGCCTAGAATATGAAAATCCAAGATTTCTTCGTAAAAAGGAAAAACAGCTAAAGAAAGTCCAACACAAACTCTCTAAAAGAAAAAAAGGTTCTGCCAACTACATAAAACAAGTACAGCGTGTTAGAGAGCTTCATGAGAAAGTAGCCAATCAACGCCGTGATTTTCTCCATAAATTAAGTTATCACTTGTCAAAGGACTATTCGGTTATTGTGGTAGAAAACTTAAACATTCGTAACATGGTGAAAAACAGAAAGTTATCTAAATCAATCTCAGATGCTGGATGGGGAATGTTTCGCAATATGTTAGCTTACAAGTGCGAGAAACAGGGCGGTATACTCATCAAGGTAGAGCCATATTTCACTTCTCAAGAGTGTTCGTCGTGTGGAGAACGTATAAAAAAATCCCTTTCTATTCGTACTCACATCTGCATAAAATGCGGTACAATATTGGATCGAGATCATAATGCCAGCCTGAATATTTTGCAAAAAGGACTGAAACAATTACTTGTAATGAACTAAATCACTCAAACTGTAGGGCAAGGTTATGTCCAAACAGTATAATCTTCGCCTGTGGAGATTGTGTAAGACGTAATGAGGCACCTCATTATGCTGTAATCATGGAAGCAGGAAGCCCCTTCTTCAATCAATCCGTAAGGTTGATAAGGAGGGGTTATTCACAACTGTACCAGATCCCTAAAGGATTCTATAATGAATACGGAAGAGAATAAAGAATTATAAAGGTTCTTTTTGCATACAACCTTATGTTTGAAACAGTCTGTCACCTTCTACTATTTATAATGTAGGGGTGTATCTCTGGATTTTTCAAAGAGTTGATTGGGATTCCTGCAAAATAAAAATAACCGAAACGCTAGGTGATTAAATGATACATAAATTTTTGGGTGAGACAATCAGTTTTGAATTAATTTATAAGAAGCGTACAACTATAGGTATTTATATAGATCTTTACGGAAATGTTGAAGTGCAGGCTCCTAAAGGGACATCTGAAGAAAGCGTGCTTCAATTATTAGAGGGGAAATGGGATCTCATCCAACAGAGAACAAAAGAGATGAAGGATCGAACGGTTGGGCACATGGAGAAGGTCTATGATCATGGTGAAAGCTTTCTTTATTTAGGGAACACCTACCCAATTCTAATCTCGCAAGATACGGATATCAAGAAAGATCATGTTGTGCTTGAAGAAAATAAGTTACATGTTTACGTGAAACAACAAGAAGATGAAAGAATAAAACAAGCATTAAAACGTTTTTACTACCGGCAATGTAAAGCCTTAGTAGAGAAGCGTGTCCAGTTCTATCAAAGCAATTTTAGAGTAAAACCACGTTCTATTCGAATTTCTGATAGTAAGAGTACCTGGGGAACCTGTGATTCAATGAGACAGTTAACATTTAATTGGAAGCTAGCGATGGCACCCCTGAAGGTAATCGACTACGTAGTCGTTCATGAAATGTGCCATATGGTACATATGAATCACGATCGTTCCTTCTGGCGCCTTGTTGGTAAAATAATCCCTGATTATGAGCAACGGGAAAACTGGTTAGCTTTATCAAATTGGAAAATGGTTGTTTAACGGAAGAGATGAACGAATAGTACTGTCTGATTTGTCAAATAATGCTTTATGTTTACTATTAAAATGATTTGAATTAGCTTAATCTTTTGATGGATTAGGCTTTTAGAATTTTTGAGGGTTAGTCATGTGAAAGGTTAAGTGAATATTTTTGTTACTATATATAGTTATTTTGCTATTATAGATATAAAAAAAGCAATGGGGCAATTACATGATTAGTCAGGAAGAAATGGATTATATTAAACAATTTATTTTAAAAAGTGGTGAGAAGTTGGATTTTATAATGCCAACAGCTGATAGTTATTTTCTGGATATGAAAATAATTAAACATACCGAGAGAACATATAGAGAGGTGGGTTTATTAATTATAGCAATTAATGATGATAAGGAAGAGACAGAAACTGTTGCCGAAGAATTGTTAAAAGTTAAGCTAACGCCAAAGAAAAAACTTCAATTATATGACAATGATTCAAACACGATTAATTGGTTTGAACACGGATGGATTATTAAGGAAATTCGATTTGATAAGGATGGAAAGACTCCTATTTCTCAGCACTATCGAATGGGTTATAGAATGTATAAATACCTACAAGATCAGTTTCTAGAAAAGGCAGCGAATGTAGAACAGGAATTTTCTGATTGGAAAGTAGCTTCACAAACATTGCCTTCTAATAGGACGTTATTAATCTCTGAGCATCGGGAACGTGGAGTGAATCATTTGTTATCCATTATAAGTGAATTTTATTTACAAAATTCTTCCCAGTTGAAAGAACTACCTTATTTTCCTGTTAGATGGTCAATAGAAAAAAGACTTAAATTTCTTCATTTTATTTTAGCCTTCTTGCAATTATGTCTTGTAAAAAAAGAATTTGATTGGAAGGAAATTGGTGCAAGCTATTATAAAGAAATAGGCGGTTCGAAAGAATTTGATCCATATAAAGAGGATTTTATTGATCAACTAGAAGTATTGGCACAGTGCCCAGCAGCTTTGCTTGGCATGACAAGTCTTGGTAAAATTACACCACTCTATTTTTCGGGACAAGTGACCGGCAGTTTTTCCACTTATAATTATGGTCCAGTACATGCATTAACAGACTTATCTATTTCTGAAGAAACCTACTCGACAACTGCAAAGATATTATGGTTAGTTGAGAATAGAGCGATATTAACTCGAATGACTACTGAAAAGAATTTTCTTAGAGATACGCAATCTATTATTTTATGTGTAGATGGTCACGTGCGCTCGTCTCATCAACAAGCTATTATTCAATTATTACTAAATAGTCAAATACAGCAGGTAATTATATGGAGTGATTATGATCCTGATGGATTACAAATTGCAAAGGAACTGAATGTAATCGTCTCAAAGAAGTATCAAGGACCGATTAAATGGATTACGGCTGAACATCGTGTGATGGTTAACTGGAATGAATACGAAGATTATATGCATGCATTCTTAAAATATAAAAAGATGGAACAAGAATTAGTTTTAGGGGAGGTGCAAGAATGGAAAAAGTGGATCAATCATTAATCTCGATCTTTCAAGCAAGTGAAACGGCGCCTGAAGTTATGCAAGCGATGCATGATATTTCTTCGTTATCAGGAGTATTAAGTGATTTAAGTGCACAAAATGCCTTTCAATCACCTGTGGAGATTATTCGTTTTCTCAGAATCATTCAATTGATTAATGAAGAAGCACTTGGATTGGATGATCCGATTGAAAATTCTGATACGGTGTATTATCGCTATCGTAATCGTTATCAGGATCCTGAACCGCCAACTAAAAAAAGAGTCGATCAAGTGATTAATGTATTAGTGAAATACAATTGGGTTTCAAAACAATCTAGGCGGTTGAAAATGCGAGATTCTGGAAAAAGGATGATGGATGCGCTAATCCGTTTAGCTAATGATTCCTTGGCTTATTATATGCGTGATGATATTGGCAGAGCTCTTTTTCAAGCGAAAAGAGATGCAGAGTTAAGTGAAGCCTATGATGATCATGGTATCTCGGGAGGGAATAAGATTGCCAGTATGATCAGAAATGTCGAGAATGCCATTCAACTATTAAAAGAACGTGAATTGGAAATGCTAGCTGACCGTAGTGCGCTCCCACAGCTAGAATTAATCCACAACCTAATGGAAGAATTAGCGGTAAAATTAGAAGAGCGATTTCAATCGTTTCAAACTATAGAAGATAGTTTAATTCTCTCGGATTTAATGCAAAAGGGTACTTCAGTTCTAGCTGAAGGAACCAATTTAAGCCTTGGGATGATTAATAAATATTTAAAATTTACTCATATGCAAAAGACACCCTTATCCTCAACTATTCATCCAGAAAAAGTACGTCAATTTATCATTCAAATGTATCAACCACCTCTAGAATCAGATGTTCCAAATATCCACCAATTATTTAGTTTTATGGAACAAGGTAAATATGAAGATGAGGCAACGGATGCACTTTGGATGCCAATAAAGTTTGCATCACCACTATCACCTGCTGCCATTGCAGACGCTATCCATTATATTGAAACATATGAGCCAATTGTAGTTCCTATCGATGAACAGGAAGAAGAGGTTGTATATACCTCTGAAGCCATTTCGAAAGACGACATAGAGGATTTAATGGGAGAAACAAGTTGGATGTTGACTAAGTCCATGATTAAGACGGAAGCGATTGAGTCATTTTTTGAAGATTATGAAGAAGCACCATTGGAGCAAGTCGTCATTGAAGCTACTTCTTCACAGTGGAGCGATGCCATCAATGCCGTGACTGCCATCTCGGCTCTAGTAGCAAATAAAAAAATCACCATATCAAAACCAAATGATAAAGTAGATCTACCAAAATATGAACGAGAATGGGAGTGGATAAATCGTGAAGATGGATCCTACATTATTCGAAAACGGAATATCGGAAAAGGAGCAAAAGAAAAGGGAGGATCATGAAACGGACGAGGTGAGAACGAATCCTCTTAATGCGATGCAATCTTTAAAAGGTATTTTAACAGAAGAAGAGGAAATAACATTTATGAACATTCTTTTCTCTTCATCAGCTTCCATTAAGTCAGGTAACTTCGGCCTGCCAAGACGAGAAGTAGAGAAACAACTCCACATACAAGCAGATGATGAAAAGTTTTATTCTTATATGAATCGGGTGAATCAAGCGATTAGCCGTTATATGAAAGTCATATACGACGAACGGCGTGATCAAGTCATGGTGATGATGCGAGTACCGGCAAGAGCAGCCCGTAATACATTAACAAAAGAGAGTCTAGCCATTCTGTTATACATGTTTTATCAGCAAGAGGTATTACAGCATGAATTTACATTGTTTGATCAGCTTCTAGAAGCTTTTGGTCATGAAACGACGAAGGCGAATCAGCGAATCTTATTAAATCTCGATCCTCTTAAAAAAATTGGCGCCATTGAAGAATATGAAACCAATTCCCGAGAAAAAGCCTATCAGCTTACAACAATTGGTGTTCATATGTTTTCAGATTCTTTTTTAAGACGTACGGCAGAGTTTAGTCAGTCTAATCAATTAAATAAAGAAGAAGTGCTAAAATTCTTTAAACGCTACAATTTATATCATAAGGAGGAAACGGAATGATTCCATGGAGACTTAAATTTTCACAGATTCGCGATTATCCACCCACGTTAATCGATTTATCTGGTTCAAATGATCATGTTTTGATTACTGGACCAAATGGAGCGGGAAAATCGACGATTACTTTTTGTATGGGAGCTGTCTTATATTCATCAAAGGTTGATGTGGAAGGGTTAAAATCCCGAAATTTACTACCCAATCAAACATGGAAGGCTAGAATTTCGTTTCTTTTCAAAAATGAAGGGTGGATGAAGATTGATGCTCCCAATTTTATTGAATTTATCTTAACAATTGTTCAAGAACCAGGTCAGCCAATGAAGAAGGAATTCAGTGTTTCCACTGGTGATAAAATCGACGGGTGGGAAGAAACGATTCGGTATTCATCAGGTGATCGGATTCATAATTTTTCTGCTTATAAGAAAGATCTTCAATATAAATATAAGATAGATCCCGATCTTTATTATTTGATTTGGTATCAACAAGAAGTAAATCAGTTTGCAGTCATGAGCCCAGAGGAGCGCTTTCGTATTTTTAGTGAAATGCATAGCATTGACAAGGTGCAGCGCGATTGGGAAGAAAGTATGGAGAAAGTGAAGGAAGCGGAGGAGACTGTTCGCATTGCTGAGACGAATGTAAAGCTCATGAAATCAGATCTTTCCATGAAAAAATCGTCATTAGACCGCTTCTTAGATAATCAAAAGCGTCTGCATGAGGGCGGAAAACTTTATGTTCAATCCCTTTTAGAATTAGAGATTCATTATAAGAAAGAATTAGAGCGGCTAGAAGAAGTCCTGCTCCAACTAGAAACAGAAATGGAAGAGGCAAAAGATAACGTCGTATTAAAAAGAGGATTAATAGAGCATGAAAAGCAACAATTAGGAACGGATAAAGATGCAGCAGAACAATTAGCAGGTAAGTTGGAAGAAGAAAAGCAATTGCTTAAAGAAACGAACGAAAATATTAAACAGATGGAATCTGCCATTGAAGAACTCAATAGAGAATTAGAAGCAATTACTGAAAGACAAAATCAAATTAGGCGAACAGAGGAAGAGGTAAGAACGGAATTACAGCTCTTATCTGAGCAGGAAAAAATAACGAATAAACAATTTGGGGTAACTCAAACAACATTAACAAGCTTAAATGAGGCTTGGAAGGAAAAAGTGAACAAAATTGCTGGACTTGACCAGGAAGTAAAGCAAGATGAGAGACTAGAAATACAACACCGTGAGCGTTTAACACAGTATAAAAGCAGCCATGATGTGCAAGAGAAGATGAATCTACTCGAACAAAAAGTAACCGATCACAAGGGAGATTTATATGATTTATCTCGAAAGCAGGAACAGCTATCTGGAGAATTACATCTACTAAGGGAAGAGCGAGAGTTATCAGTACGGCAAGTGGAATCGATGAAATTTTTCCGCGCTAAAGGAATGAAAGCATACCCTCTTCGTGAATTAATCGAGTTGGATGAAAGAGCACAGCTGAAAGACGAGCAATTGTTTAATGCCATAAAATATACTATTTTTTTCAATGGAAAACAGGTGACACCACCAAATGATTTATATCATGTGCCATTAATGACCGTAATCCCTGATCGCGTTGTAACGGGATTACCATCTCTCCATTTACAGGTGAAGAAAGGGATCTATGAAGAGGATCAGCCTCATGCGATGAAAGCCCTTTGGTGGGTAGCACAGTTTTTTAAAGAAGGATCGGTTTCTATAAAAAACGGAATAGTAGTAGACCCAATGGGATTGCGCGGGACTCAAGAAAAAGATCGGTATATTTTGAGTGTAAAGGCCATAAAGGCTCGAAAGCAGGAAGTGGAGAAAGAATTAAACGAGCTTGATGCTAAGATTATTTTTTTAGAAAAAGAAATAGAGTCTAGTAATAAGAAAATTCAAGAGCTTAATAGTGTCATTCACCAAGTGAAAGAATCGGAAGCGTTTATGATTGCCGAACATGAACGGATTTTGAAAAAAAAGAAATTAGAAGCGGAAAACAACGCTAGAGAAGAAATAGACCAGGAAATCATTCGATTAAAAGAATCTGAAACAAAATTAGTCCGGCTTCAAATTAGTCAAGAAAGCTATAGAGCAGTTTTAGAAGATGAAGCAGCCGTATATGTAGAGCTTGGCAAAATGAAGGGGAAATATGAAGAACGGAATGATTTACAGAAACAGTGTAGTGCAATAAAGGATTTTGTAAAACATCAAAAAAGGAATATTGAAAGCCTTGAAGAAAGGTCTTATGAAATAGAGAAAAAGATTATCAACAGTGAGCGAGAAATTAATAAACTAACGAATAGTCTTGAAGATGCTGAACGGAACATTTCAGATATAGTTAGGCAAAAGAACAATCGAAATGAAGATAAAGGAACAATAGAAAATGAAATCGTTCAGGTTATGAAGGAATTGAATGATTTACAGTTCATCATTCCTACGATCTATGCAGAAACTACAGATCATATGTCAATCGATACTCTTTCAAAGGTGGCACAAACAAAACAAAATCGTGAAAAAGGGAAGGTCATGTTCGATAATGCCCGAATGGAGACGGGGATCGACCCTGCTGCACCTGAAAATTATGAAACGGTAAAACAAGAATTTGAACGTTTAGAGAATGAATATAAACGGACGATTATTTTGCTTGATCAGGATAAAGAAAGAACGGATAATCTAAAAGATAAATTAGAAACAACCATTAATATGCGCGTTCTTGAATTACAACGCCGGTTTAAAATATATATGGGTCAATTTCAATTTGAAGGGGATATTAGCTGGGATTCTTATGAGGACCGTCGAAAACGGACTCACTTCAGCTTGTATATTAAAGCACGTAAAGAAGGACATCGTGGGACAATGGAAGACGTAAGCACAAAAGCCCGTGGTGGTAAGGTAGGTAAGGGGGTTTCAGGTGGAGAGGAATCTTTAAGTTCTTTGTTATTTGCCCTTGCTCTTTTACAAAATCTACAGACTTCACCAGGTTTTATAGTTCTCGATGAATTTGATAGTGCATTGGATGAAAACCGAAAAGTAAAAGTATTTGATTTGTATGAGCAAGAATTGAAACGAAAATTAATTATTTTAACACCAAAATCACATGAAGAAACCTACTTAGACCGGTATTCAAAAGCATTTATTGTTCAACATGACCCAACAATTCCACAAAGTAAAGTGGTGGGTATTGTTAAAACAGTACAAGAATCATAAGGAATTGATAAAAGCAGTAAGGAACAGTGCCTATCACAGTTCGTTAGTTATGGAAAAGTTGCTTCAGGCGTTGCCTATGGATCTTTATTATTGATTCCTCTAGAATGTAGCTTATTTGGAATCCAGATATGATATTGCAATACAGGTAGTTGGGGTAGACTTTATCAAAGTTGTTTCACAAGACTCTTTTGAAACGGAACTTAACTCATCTACAGACGTACTTTTCACAGCGACAGCTGAATTTAAAGAGTGGTGTAACAAAGGGATAATGCTAGATATCCAAAAAGATCATGATTGAACTGCACCCCAATTGTACGAGTATACTAACAATTTGGGTGCAGTTTTAAGCTTCAAAGATGTATATCTCGGACGGCTCTAAAAAGGATGCAAGGGCTTATTTTGTAATATTTCTTCTACTTCTTTATAACCTGTTGGAAATGCATAATTATATCGTGCTGGCAGTGCAAAAACATACGAAGTATTGCGGCCAAGTTCACTTGGTCCAACGGGTGCCGCTCCAATATGGAATTCTTCTTGCTGAAGTGAATTCCATTGGGATAGGGTAAATATCAGGATAGGAATATCCTGCCGTGGGTTTTGAATCGTCCATTTTGGATGTCTAATCGTAATCAGCGGACCGGTTTCAACAATCTTGCCGCTTTGTGGACCTTCAATACCCATACCCTCCCAAGTTTCAGTCAAAATCTTATACTCTTTCCAACTATAAGGTAAAAGAAAATTAAATCCATATTGGGTATTTTCATAAACAATCGAGTTGGATTCATCACTAGATTGTAGTGTAACTTTATTAATTAACCAACGTTCGTTGATTTTTTCTACCATAAGAGAGATAGGTTGTTTTCCAGCGATTCCGCCGTTTACCTTTTCCACGCTTGTTATTTCTATTACTTCACCTTTAACTTCAAATGCATTTTTCGCTGATTCTTCAATCGATAGAATCTCTATTCGATCCGGCCAAGGACTTGAAAGTTTACGACCGGGAGCCTTTTGAGGATTTTTCATCCATTCCCCAAGAAGCGTTGGGGTAACAAAATCAGCATAGTTTTCCTCTATACTTTTGTTCAATAAATCCTTTGGGGCTTGAAGGGAAACATTTTGGAGCTTACTACCAAAGTCTTTTATTAAGTGTGTAACGATCTCCTCATCAGATTCAATGGTATGTTGAGAATTCTCCTTCTTCTGTTTTTCTTCTTGAGGGGAGTTCTTGCTACTTGCACAACCAAACAGAGAGGCGATTACAAATAAAGTGAATGTAAATAATAGTGCTCTTTTCATGAAATCTCCACCAACCTTATCTTTTTTATGAATCGAAGGGTGAAATGGTTATTCTGCGAATAAATGATGGTATGCTAATTCTTGCGTTATATAGTTCTTCCACACAATAAAAAATATATATGGTTATAATTCTTCGCCAATCATTCGTTCTCCTTCTTATGCTAAACGGTCCCGTTGAATATGAACAAGCTACCTCCATTAGCTCGATGTTAAGTGAGGAATTGTCTGAAAAAGAATTTGATTCATTGAAAATAGCGAACAGTGCCTGGCACTGTTTGCTATGTACAACTACTTCTTTAATATCTATTGATAATAGTTTCTATATTGAGAAATAAAGGATGACACAACAATTATATACATTGTTATCTCTCAGAAATTATATACTAATAGATAAATTTATTAGAACGGAAATGATTTTACAATTAGGAAGAGGGATAACCAAAACATCCGTACAATTGGCAATCGTGGTCCAGCTACACTTGAGAATTATCATTTCGTTGAAAAGATTTCCCATTTTGATCGGGAAGAGGTACCAGAGCGTGTAGTACACGCACGAGGATCTGGGGCATTTGGATATTTTGAAATGTACGGAAAAGTTGGAGATGAACCGGTAGAGAAGTATACTCGTGCTAAAGTATTTTCGGGTGCTGGGAAGAGAACACCACTAATGGTTCGCTTCTCTACAGTGGCAGGAGCGAAAGATTCGCCTGAAACAGCTCGAGACCCACGCGGTTTTGCGGTAAAAATGTATACGGAAGATGGCAACTGGGATCTGGTTGGGAATAATCTGAAAATTTTCTTTATCCGAGATGCGATGAAGTTTCCTGATATGATTCACGCGTTTAAAGCGGATCCTGCTTCGAACGTGCCAAATGCTCAGCGGATGTTTGACTTCGTTTCACGTACACCAGAAGCAACACATATGATTACATTCCTGTTTTCTCCATGGGGGATTCCCGCAACATACCGCTATATGCAGGGGTCTGGTGTAAACACTTATAAATGGGTAAATGATAAAGGCGAGGCTGTCCTTGTGAAGTATCACTGGGAGCCGAAACAAGGAATCCGTAACTTGACACAAGAAGAGGCAAACGCTATTCAAGCGAAGAATGTGGGGCATGCGACACAAGATTTGTATGAAGCGATTGAGCGTGGAGATTATCCGGAATGGGAACTCTTTGTACAGATTATGGAAGATGATTACCATCCGGAACTTGATTTTGATCCCCTCGATGATACGAAACTTTGGCAAGAGGATAAGTTCCCATGGTTGCCGGTTGGTCGTATGGTTCTTGATCGCAATCCAGTGGATTTCCATGCGGAGATTGAGCAAGCCGCCTTTGGTACAGGGGTTCTTGTCGATGGAATGGACTTCTCAGACGATAAAATGCTGCAAGGTCGTACCTTCTCTTACTCCGATACACAGCGCTACCGTGTAGGGGCGAACTATCTGAAATTGCCTGTGAACGCACCGAAAGTGCCTGTTCGTACAAACCAGCATCGCGGCCAAATGGATATCCGTGACCCGAAAGAGTCTGGAGATAATCTACATATTAACTATGAGCCATCAATGCTAGGCGGCTATGAGGAAGCAAGTAAAGGCGTTCTTCCACCGCACCGTCCAAAGTATAATGCAGAAGCAATGAGTGCACCTATTGATCGTCCTAACAACTATGGGCAAGCTGGAAATACATACAGAGAATTTGAGGAATGGGAGCGCGATGAATTAATCAAAAACCTTTCCGAAGCACTTGCGGTATGTGATAAACGAATTCAAGAAGCGATGATTGAGCACCTCACAAAAGCCGATGAAGACTATGGTCGCCGTGTGAAGGAAGGAATTGAAAAGAAAATGAAAGAAATGCAAGGAATGGAGAAGGAAAACAAAGTTCCGGGCCGTGAATCAGGTCAATCGAAATTGGTCAAGGTTCATTAGCTGCGAACGAAGCAACAAAAGATGCTGTGAAAAAAAGCCATGAAGCCGATCCTTATTAATTAGGAAGTGAACGTAAGCTGCTGTTAGAAGGGGATGTCCGATAGGTCCCTAAAAGTAAAGAAACTGAGGAAAAACGAGACGTTTTTCCTCAGTTTCTTTTTATCTTGTAATTTTTTAAACTCCACATGTACTTTATCGAGACCCCACAAAGGAAAATCTGCGGAATTTCCAAAGAGCATATAAAGGAAATTGGACTTATCTTAAGTAGGGCAATCGGATTCTTACATAAGTATTCTATTAAAGACGGTTGTTGCTATTCTTACCTTTTTGCTGATCCTTGTTTTGATTATCACCGGTAACTGCGTCAACTACATTATTAACTACATTACTAATAGTATTACCGATTTGTTCTAAGATCCCATTATCTTGATTGTCATTTTTATAGTTGTTGTTAGCTTGACGATTATTTTGGTTTTCCATTCTAATGCTATTACCGATTTGTTCTAAGGTCCCATTATCTTGATTGTCATTTTTATAGTTATTGTTACCTTGACGATTACTTTGATTTTCCATTCTAACGATATTACCGATTTGTTCTAAGATTTCATTATCTTGATCGTCAATATTATAGTTATTGTTACCTTGAGGATTATTTTGGTTTTCCATTCCAATGCTATTACCGATTTGTTCTAAGGTCCCATTATCTTGATTATCATTTTTATAGTTATTGTTACCTTGAGGATTATTTTGGTTTTCCATTCCAATGATATTACTGATTTGTTCTAAGATTTCATTATCTTGATCATCAATATTATAGTTATTGTTACCTTGAGGATTATTTTGGTCTTCCATTTATCCACCTCCTTAAAATAGATTGCGTAAATTTTAAATAAATAACCCAATAAAATTCAAAAAACTAAATATAGTGTTTTTTTATTATGCACTAAAAGAGTATCTGCTTGTTTAACTAACAGGTGCAAGAGTTGAAGGTCAATGAATGGATCGGCAGCTCTTTTTTTCTTATTGTGTGAAGCAGGTTAGCAGTTGAAGAAGAAACTCAAATAGCATAGCCTGCAAAAAAGAAAGCAAACTAAAATAGTGGATGCCGATAACGAAAAAAATTTGGAAAAAATACTAATCCGATCATCTTTATATAGTGTATTTATACTTGTCGGCAACCAAGTGGAATAACTAAATCAAACTACAAGGGTGGTGAAAAAATGTCTAAAAATAAGAATAAGCAATTAAAGAATAATACTGCTCTACCTAAAACAGATGTGGAATTTGCGAATAATGGACTTGAAAAAATAGCATTAAAAGCCCAAGAAAGCAAAAATAAGTAAACTCTTAAATATTTTATCTTTTCCTTTCTTTGGTACCTGGACATCCGATGTTAACCTTAATTGTCAATAGCTTTTGGTGCCGGGGATGTATGGAGTACGAACGTTTAGTGTATGAGTGGTAACAGTGGTAGGTGCCTGCCCCCCAGTACTTTTAATGTTGTAGAGTGGTGGGGGACAG
>CAVVWH010000019.1:0-270528 GCA_963751845.1 uncultured Bacillaceae bacterium | reverse complement strand
CGGAAGGTTTGTAAGGAGGGGTAGTTCAATAAACTGAAATTTTATTACTATTTATAAGGAGGTCCACATATGCATACATTATACAAAAAATTCATACTTATTTGCATGAGTACGATCTTGCTTACTGCTTGTAGTGACAGTTATTCGAATGATTCGTCACAAACTGATTCTACACAAAATGATAGGATCGTCCATGAACAAGAAACTGAAAGCCGCGTCACGACTCAAGAAAACGCGGAACAAAATGATTCAGAGGAAAATAACGAGATCGTTCAAGAAAGGAAAGGAAAAACATTTACTGCACAAGTAGTGAAAGTGATTGACGGTGACACGGTGAAAATAGAGTTACCCAATGGGAATGAAGAAACAGTACGACTGCTATTAATCGACACACCTGAAACCGTACATCCTACGAAGGACATTCAACCTTTTGGACCTGAGGCCAGTCAATTTGCTAAAAATTTAATGCCAGCAAATTCTGAAGTCGAAGTCGAACTGGGCATTGGTGAACGAGATAAATATGGTCGATTACTGGCTTATTTTTATGTAGATGGAAAAATGGTCAACAAGTTGCTTCTTGAAAAGGGACTTGCACGAGTGGCCTATGTATATGCACCAAACACCAAATACTTGGATGAACTCGAAGCAACTCAAAAAAAGGCGCAACAAAAAGAAGTAGGCATCTGGTCAATTGAGAATTATGTTACTTCCAGAGGATTTAATGAAACGGAAACGGAAAAAACCGGCCCCAAAAAGTCGGCTACTGAAAGCAAAAGCTGCACGAATCCCACGATCAAAGGAAATATAAACTCTAAGGGAGAAAAAATCTATCATATTCCATCAGGACAATACTATCAGATCACAAAACCAGAAGAACTATTTTGTACAGAGAATGAAGCACAAGCAGCTGGTTTTCGTAAATCAGAACGATAATTAAAAATTGATCTTCCAAGTCAATTTGTGTAATTCAATAAAAATTAGACTTAATTGCAGATAAAACGGAATAATTGAAGAAAATCTAGAATTAATTAACGAAAGTTCACAATTGAAAGCCTTTTTTAGCTCTCAAAAATAAAAACAGGATGTCCTATTAGTCAAAAATTAACTAATGGTACATCCTATTTTTTAGACTTAACTTCTTCCTTCTTCTAAATAAGTATAAATGACTTCCCCATTATGCTGAGCATTCCCACGAAAACATTTGAAATCTGACCGTTTTACCAACTGTTCGCGAAACTCCATGAAATGCTCTTTCGTAATTTTATATTCATTTATTTCTTGTTTCGCTAATTGATCGAGGATGCCTTGTATTTCTTGCTCATTCATATAAAATCCTCCTTTTTCTCGTACAAAAATAGTTACAAAACCATTACTCATTGTAGCATAACTGTACTTTTTACGATCCGATTTGAATATTTTGTAATAATTACAATTATTATCTTTACGAATCTCCAAAAATAGTGCAAACTGTATTATATTATTTATCTTTAAAAACGTTTTCAGATTTTAAATAAATGATACTCATAGATTTATTTAACACAACGTTTTCCTATTTTTACAGATAAATAAACACATTGCTTCAATTTTCTTTTTAGTAGATGAAACTGAATTTAGGAAGGATGAATGTTATGCAAAAAGCAGAAGTAGGAAATTTAATTGAATTTCGTAATGGATTAAAAGGAATCGTTGAAAAGGTCAATGAAAATTCTGTCATTGTGGATGTTACTTACATGGAAAATTATCGTGATTTCGAGCTTGAACAAAAAACAGTTGTTAATCACAAAAACTATAAAATTATCGGATAAACATAGAAAAGCATTTGAAATATTACATAAATAAAACAATTATAAAATAATAGTTAAGTTTTACGTATGTTGTTATTCTTTTCTTGGACAAACGTCTATAATAAGGATGTAACTCATAATAGTCCAAAAGAAAACGGAGGGAAAAATAATGACAAAATGGACGGCCTTGCTATCTGGAATTACGATCGCCTCATTGTTATTAACAGGATGTGGCACAGCAAACAACAATGAAGTCAAAGAAACTCCAAACACAAGTGAAAGTCAAAATAATACAGCACAGACTAACACAACTGAAAATCAAGAAAATCCAACACAAACCGAAGAAACTAGCGCATCTACAGAAACTAACGCGCCTGAAGAGTCTAGTACAACTGAAGAGACAACTGCAAGTGAAACTATAGCACCAGAACAAGCAAGTGAAAAGGTAAACGAAAAAACACTTACATATGTCTTTAATGATGAAAGTAAGGAAGAAACAGCTGTTTTAAAAACGAGTGACAACCAGCCATTCACCCTTTATGTATTACCTCAGTTTGAACTAAATGCTGAAGAACCTGGAAAAGATCTTCTTTCATTAACTGGTGATGAAAATATCTTCATGCGAATTGAACTGTTACCTGAAGATGTAGATTGGGCAGATACTGAAGAAAATGTAAAAGCGCAACTTGGCAGTATTTCAGATTCTATTACAGATCCAGGGCTTAATATTACCAACGGCTCAAGTTATGAAGTTACTAGCGATAATGATGTAGTCACTGCAGTTTTATTAAAAGATGAAAAGGCTCCTGTTCGTCTAACGCTGTTTACAACAAAGGATGCCGATTATCGAAATGCATTTTTAGAAATGGCAAAAACCATTCAAAAACAATAGAAGATCAAGATAACACTTTAATAGTATGACCCAAGAGAAAGGAGCTTCTAGCCTTTCTCTTTTTTAATCTCCCCTACTTTTCCAAACAAGCACTAAGAATATCAAACTAATATACCCGAATAACGGGTATAAAAAACTTAGTAATCTTCCATAACCTACTTCACTGATTATTACCGTCACGATAAATAACAAAAGGATAATAAAAATGCTTGGCACCTTCCAAAAGCCGCTAATCTGTCTCTCTAAACCAAAGATATTACCAATTACAGAAGTAAATATTTCACCATATATAACAAAAATAAAGATCCAGTATAGTGTTTCAGCTACTGACCTCATAATAATCGCACTAGGTATTTCGTAATCTGTTACATTTGGGAGCGTCATTAAAGCTAAATGCCCTGATAACAAAATGATTGTAAGAAAAATTCCTCCCAGCATTCCTCCACGCTTAATAATTTTTTGATCTTGCACCTCATGAGCAATCGGCACAAGTACTGCTTGTGCTAATGCTAGATTAAAAGCCGTATAAGCAAATGGTGAGAACAAAATCTTCCATGTCAGGCCTGATTCGGGCACTTTACTGAGTGACTCAAAAAAGTGGCCTTCTCCAATTGTTAAAAAACAAAGGATTAAGCTAAAGCTAATCATTACGGGTACAACAAAGGAGTTAATCGCAAAAAGCCCTCGGGTTCCAAAAAACAGGACAACCGTCGCTAAAACAATCGTCAACCACACGCCAAATCGTTTTGGCATACCTAACTGTTCTTCAAATACCGCACCTGCACCCGAAATCATCACAGCACTAACCCCTAATAACATGAGTAAAAAAAACAAATTGATAATGAATGCGGGTTTCTTTCCAAATAAATATTCATTAAACTCCTCATAAGAAGTCGCCTGAATACGAGCAGCAACAAGCATGATTTTTGTACCTGTAAAAATAAATAAATAGCCTGCTATTAAAATCCCCAAAAAGCCGTAAAGACCAAATTGGGTAAAAAATTCAACGATTTCCTTTCCAGTTGCAAAACCGGCTCCTACAACAGTCCCAACATAAACTGCTGCAATTTGAAAAATACTCGACCACCTAGAATGCATAGCTCCCCTCTCCTTTATCCATCTATATGAATAGAAAAAGGATTTTAGACAAGCTAATTAGAAAAGCGAAAGTAGCAAGATTGGCTAAGCTCGCCACATTCTATGTCTTCGGCCGGCACTAGCACGGTCCTGTGCGTCGGAGCTAGACAGAGAAAAGTGGAAAGTACAAAAAAAGAGCTACAAAGAAAGTGAATTCTTTGTAACTCTAATGATGGGTTGTGAGGGGATCGAACCCACGACCCGCTGATTAAGAGTCAGCTGCTCTACCAACTGAGCTAACAACCCGTATCCCGTATCGGAACAATAATTATTATACCTCTATAAAATATATTTTGCAACACTAAGTTTAAAAAATTATTAAATATTATCTTTCCGAGAACAATTTTTCATATTAATGTATAGTAAAATAACAAAAATGCCTACATTTGAATGGTGATGTAGGCATTTTCAATCCACTTTTTATCCCGCCTTAACGGGCAGTAAGACCCCACCTCAAGATTTTGAGTATCCGAAGAAGATAAGTGGGGGATCAGCAGCACGTATTGTGTCCGAATCAATGATCACAGACTAAGAACGCAACATCCTGTTGCAACGTCTGTGTGACCCACATCGTGTGGGCCTCAACTAACCATCAGTGGGGGATGAAGAAAACCCCCACTGATAGAAGTTTCACTTTATAAGACTTTGTCATCTATTTTTGAAAGCCATGCATCAATCGTCTCAACAATCTCTTGTACCGTACCATCCGCAAAAGGAGACTTTAAGTTTGCTGCTTCAACTAGATGAAGGAAGGATTGACTTCCACCTAAATTACAAAGTTTTAAATAATCTTTCCAAGTGGTAGGATCACTCTCTATTGAACGTTTCCAAAATTGAAAGGCACATACTTGAGCCAGCGTATAGTCAATATAATAAAATGGTGATGTATAAATATGATTTTGCCGCTGCCAAAAGCCACCGTTTTCTAAAAAAGAATTTCCATCATAATCACGATGTGGTAGATACTTTTTCTCTATTTTTCTCCATGCTTGCTTTCTTTCAGAGGGCGTTGCTTCAGGATGTTCATATACAAAATGCTGGAATTCATCGACAGCCACACCATACGGTAAAAATACTAATGCTGAGCTTAGATGTGAGAATTTATATTTATCGGTATCTTCCTTAAAAAATAACTTCATCCATGGCCAAGTTAAAAATTCCATACTCATCGAATGAATTTCGCATGCCTCATAGGTCGGCCAAAAATACTCAGGAATATCTAGTTCGCGACTTCGATACACTTGAAAAGCATGGCCAGCTTCATGCGTCAGCACATCAATATCACCTGACGTTCCGTTGAAATTAGAGAAAATAAATGGTGCTTTATAGTCTTCAATAAATGTACAATAGCCGCCACTCTCTTTCCCTTTTTTCGCTTCTAAATCCATTAACTCCTGTTCCACCATAAACGCAAAAAACTCTTTTGTTTCCGGAGAAAGCTCACTATACATAATCTTACCGTTATCAAGTATCCAACTAGCATCCCCTTTTGGTTTTGCATTCCCTGATTTAAATTCAAAGTTCTCATCATAATATTTAAATTCTGGCACTTCAATACGATCCGCTTGACGTTTTTTTAAGCTACTAACAAGTGGCACAACTACATCCTCTATCTGTTTCCGATACTTTGCCACCATGTCTGCATTATAATCCGTTCGTGCCATTCGATCATAACCGAGTTGAACAAAATTTTTATACCCTAATGTAACTGCAGTTTTATGACGTATTTTAACTAACTCATCAAAAATACGATCAAGCTCTTCCTCATTTGCTGATAAGAAGTCATAATATGCTTCACTCGCTTTCTTTCGTAATTCGCGATTAGAAGCTTCCATAAATGGCTGTAATTGAGAAAGCGTTCGTTCTTCTCCTTCAAATTCAATTTTAGCAGAAGCAATTAAACGAGTATATTCGCTTGTTAGCTTATTTTCAGCTTGTAAGAAAGGAATTATTTCCGGAGAAAATGTTTTTAATTGGGTCTCTGCCAATTGAAATAGTTGACTTCCCCATTTCGCTTCAAGTTCTGTTCGGTATGACGACTTTACTAATTCTTGATAAAATAATGACGTGAGTTCTTCCATCTCAGGAGCAAATTCATCCATATAATCATTTTCATTTTTATAAAATTCATCATTTGTATCAATGGAATGCCGAATATAAACAAGATTAATCATCGTGCTTACTGAATTTCGTAAGCTGTTTATTTCCCTGATTACTTCAATTTGTTCAGCGGCATCCTTTGCTCCTTTAAAACGATTAAGTGCAGCTGAAAACATCTCTTTTACTTCATCTATTTCTGGACGCTTATATGTATACTCTTTAAATGCCATCGTAACACTTCCTTTTCTATTTAATATTCCAAAATAAGCATAGCATATTATCAAGTATTGAAAATCTTTTCATTTTCTAATAAACAGACCTTTTTACTAAAGTTACAAATAAAGGAATTTACGAATTGATTGTAGAAGTAGAATTATGCTCGTTATAACTTATAAGGTCAAGAGGTGTAAAGGGATGATACAACAATTTCGTGCTCTTCTAGTTGATCAAACAGAAAATTCATTTTCTGTAAATGTAAAAGAATTATCTTTAGATGATTTGCATCAAGGGGATGTGATCATTCAAGTCGCCTATTCAAGCTTAAATTACAAAGATGCCTTAGCAACATTGCCATCAGGGAAAATAGCTAAAGTTTATCCCTTAATACCTGGTATTGATTTTGCAGGAACTGTTGTTTCATCAAGTCATCCCCGGTTTAAAGAAGGGGATGAAGTCCTTTCTGCTAGTCCCGAAATTGGCGTTTCACATCATGGAGGATTTAGTGAGTATGCACGAGTTTCTGGCGATTGGCTTGTTGCCTTGCCTGAAGGATTAAGTATGAAACAGGCAATGATTTTGGGAACGGCAGGATTTACAGCCGCTTTATCTATTCATCGCTTAGAGGAAAATGGATTAACCCCTGAAAAAGGCCCCATTATTGTCACGGGAGCTTCAGGCGGGGTTGGCAGTTTAGCAGTGGCTATGTTAGCAAAACGGCAATATGAAGTGGTAGCATCTACAGGCAAGGAAACTGCATTCGATTTCTTACGAAAACTGGGGGCAAATGAAATTTTAACAAGAGAAGAACTATCCCCATCAGCTGTGCGACCTCTTGATAAGCAGAGATGGGTTGGTGCAATTGATCCTGTTGGTGGAAAAAACCTTTCCTATTTAATCAGTTCGATTAAATACGGAGGTTCTATCGCACTCAGTGGCATGACTGGTGGAACAGAATTTTCTTCAACGGTATTCCCATTCATTTTACGGGGAATAAACTTACTTGGTATTAATAAGGATGGTCCGATGGAACAAAATGTCCTTATTTGGAACCGATTAGCAACAGATTTACATCTTGGACAGGTTTTGGATGAGATTAATCAGGAAATTCAATTAGATGATTTACCAGGAATGTTTCCGCAAATTCTAGGCAGTAAAGTACGTGGCAGAGTGATTATTAAATTATAATTTATTTAATAGGACAAAAAGGATAAATAAAGCAAGAATTTCGCTTGATCTATCCTTTTCTTTTTCCTTAAACTAGAAAGAAAAATATTTTTATTAAAAATTATATTATTTTTGCGCTTGATAGCCTATTTTCTTCAAAAGTTCAATCGCTGTTTCTTTTTCTTCATGTGTAAGCGCACTCATAATATCGTCAATTCTTTGCTCATGTTCAGGAAAAATACTTTCAATAAACGCTTTTCCTTTTTCTGTGATTTGGGCAAAAGTTACACGACGATCATTTTTGCAGGCCACACGGATTAAATATTCTTTTTGCTCTAGTTTGTCCACAACGTAGGTAATGCTACCACTTGCAAGTAGAATTTTTCCACCTATTTGTTGCAACGGTTGATCGCCCTTATGATAAAGTAATTCCATAACAGCAAATTCTGTTGGATTTAATCCCTTTTCTGCGATATGCTTATTCACAACATCATTGATCGAACGATAAGCTCTAGACAATACAATAAAAAGCTTTAAAGACCGCTCAACATTATTATTTTCCATATAATCACCACTTTGAATTAATTTAAATTAAGATATCTCGAATTAAGTTAATTATAATGCACAATACTATATTTGTCAATTAGGCCTTTCAAGATACTACGATAAACTGTAACCAATCTGTTATAATTAGAAATTAGATATCTTATATCAAAATATGCTAGGTTGTTCAATCGTTTGCTTTTTCTTATACTTTCTAAAAATACAAGAAAAACTAAACAGCTTCATATACATATGTAGTGAAAAGAAAATGTAATAAGGAGACAGTTATGAGTAATTTATCAGCAGCCATACCGCAACAAAATAAACAAGGTCAAAGTATGGCATTACGTGTAATCCTAATTATGGGAATATGCCATTTATTAAACGATTCTCTTCAAGCCGTTGTACCAGCGATGTTTCCGATTTTGGAAAAATCTATGTCACTCAGTTTCACCCAGCTAGGGATGATTGCATTCTCGTTAAATATAGTTTCATCCCTTCTTCAGCCGGCAATAGGCTTTTATACAGATAAAAAGCCTATACCCTTTGCACTTCCTATTGGACTAACGAGTACCCTAATTGGGGTTACTCTACTAGCACTCGCTCCTAGTTATTCAGTTATCATCTTTTCTGTTATGTTGATGGGGCTTGGTTCGGCAGTTTTTCATCCAGAAGGCTCACGTGTAGCTTTTATGGCCGCAGGAAACCGACGGGGTCTTTCACAATCCATCTATCAGGTTGGTGGAAATACAGGCCAAGCATTAGCTCCACTTATTACAGCACTTATCCTAGTCCCATTAGGACAAAAAGGTGCCCTATGGTTTTCACCAGTTGCTTTTTTAGCTGTACTGTTACTGATATATATAGCCAAGTGGTATTCGCAACAGTTAGTCTATTTTAAGCCAAAAACAAAAAAAGCGAAGACTCATAACAAAGCACTAACCCAAAAAATCTCCATTGCACTAGGTCTCATATTATTTTTAATTTTTGTCCGTTCATGGTACATAGCTGCAATGACCAACTTCTTTACCTTTTATTTAATGAACCACTATGATTTTCCAATTAAATCAGCGCAGCTTTATCTTTTTGCCTTTTTAGTAGCAGGAGCACTTGGCACATTCTTTGGAGGACCACTTGCCGATCGTTTTGGTCGAAAAAACGTGATTCTATATTCCTTTGTCATAAGCACACCATTAACCATTCTTATGCCGTTTGTGTCACCAATTTTCGCTTTTGTTCTATTACTACTAATTGGTTTTGTTATTATGACGAGCTTTTCAGTGACCGTAATTTTTGCGCAAGAATTATTTCCAGGCAAAGTCGGCACTATGGCTGGATTAACCGTTGGATTTGCTTTTGGTATGGGGGCAGTTGGTTCTGTCGCTTTAGGTGCAATCGCCGATAGCATCGGAATTATCATGATGATTAAACTTGTTAATCTTCTACCAATATTAGGCATATTAGCCTGTTGCTTGCCATCAGACAAAAAAATCAAAACATGGTACCAGGATTAGGAAAGCGGAACCGGAATACCGACCCTTCCTAGCTTCTGTCGAGCCAGCTGTAAAAGTTATTCTTTGACTTAAGCAGCTGGCTCGATAGTAGCTAGAAGGGGCTAGTCGGGTGGTGTTTGAGGGAAAAGCGGAAGTGAAAGTCCGACTAAAGTCAACACGAACTCATGTCTTCGCCGACCTGAACCTTAGAGTGCGGGCCTCCGCTCAACAACATATGGAGGGGATCTTTTTGAATGAGATAAAGAAAAATACCATCATTTATCTTTTTTTCTAAATTAGATTGCATAATATTCTAGCAAACAGATAGTAGAATTACTTACATCATACTTGTCTGCATTTTGAACAATCGTTCATACACTCTCTTTTAAAATAAAGTCTTCTTAATTTACTTACTTCTTTCTCTATTCTTTTTATGTCTATTATATCAATATTTTCAGTCAAGTTATGAATAACACAACTAGTCAATCATTTAAAAGTAGAATGGATGCTTTTGGATGCTCTATTACTATGTGTTTAATTCAAACGATTGTTGAATAACATGAAATCCATTATCGATATCTTTTTTTTTCACTTCCATTTCGGATTTCTGCTGCATCATTTGATATTCGTTTATTAATATATCTAATTCCTGACTTGAACGTACGGTTTCCTCACCATTTATTCCACACTGTTGAGCCAACCTCATCATTTCTACTCTTTTAATATGGATTTCCGTACATACATCCAACATACTTCTCACCTTCACCCTGTTATTCACTTCCCTCCACTTTTAAATTCTTCATCTAGTATTGCAAAATAAACATTATCTGTAAATAGATTCGCAAAATTAGACAAAACATCCTTTTTTATGCTCCAAAATCGGACATAAAAGACGAAATGATAGGAGGGATTATATCCTATTTATTCTGGATAGAATAAGATTATTCGTCTGTGCGATATGAATAAATTCCTTATTGCATCTCCCTTTTTATAGCGCTATGATAACTGAGGGGAAAATTTACTAGCATTTACAATGGATTCATTTCATATCTAATCAACAGGAGGCTATCATGCAACAACGCGATGCTTATTTTGATAATGCTAAATTTATTCTAATAGCATTAGTCGTCTTAGGGCATTTCTTCACGTCATATATTCATCAAAACGAAATGATTGAAGCAACTTATAAGACGATTTATTCTTTCCATATGCCAGCGTTTATTCTTTTATCAGGTTTATTTGCAAAAGGCTTTTACGAGAAGGGGTATCTTGTAAAAATAATAAAGAAATTAATCATACCTTATATTATTTTCCAAGTTATATATACCATTTATTATTACTTTTTATATCATCACTCATCATTTACTATTGATTTTTTTACACCACAATGGTCACTATGGTTCTTAATGAGCTTGTTTTTCTGGAACATCCTTTTACTTGGCTTTGCAAAACTAGCTCCATCTATAGGGATTAGTATTTCGCTCTTGATTGCTCTCATTATTGGATATATTGATACAATAGATAATTATTTAAGTCTATCTCGAACGTTGGTATTTTTCCCATTCTTTCTATTTGGGTATCATCTAAGTAAAAATAGTATAAAACAACTTACGAAACCAAGTATTCGTATGACATCATTCATACTTATGATCATAGTTTTAGTTGGATTTTATTTAAACAACGATTTTAGCGCTAAATGGCTCTATGGTTCAAAACCCTATGAAAAAATGGAAGTTGTAACGATGTTTTCCGCGTTCAGACGACTAGGCACCATTTTGGTTAGTTTAATGACGGTATTTTGCTTTTTCTCATTCATTTCACTCAAACAACACTTTTTCACTCAATGGGGGAAGAATACTCTTTATGTGTACTTACTACAAGGCTTTATTATTCAGTACTTTCGTGAAAGTGGATGGGTAAAGGAATTCAATAGTATTGTAAGCTTTGCTATCCTTGCAATCATCTCTATTATCGTTACAATGCTACTTTCCAGTAAACTAATCACCGCAATCACTCAACCAATTATTGAATTAAAAGTAACACGTTTTAAGCAATTAATAAAAGATATGAAAGCATGGAAGAAACGGCATCATCAGCAGTCCCCTATCGGTTAAGCGTCTCTTTGGAGATGCTTTTTTCATATGCTGGAAGACTTAACTAACCATCATTTTGGATTAGAAAAACACGACTTATCGTCCTAATGGCGAAAGTCGATACATCTACGGCATGACCTAAAGGCCCTCGCATCTTTACTTTAAAGTTAAGCTTTCTTAAAGTATAAAAAAAACCTCCAATGATGGAAGTTTTACTTTATTTTAAAATTTCTTGTTGATCCCAATTTCTTAACGCACAGACTACATCATCATTAGCATAGAGAACAATTTCATCTAAACCTAGTTCAATAAACTTCCCATTAACAAAAAAAGCCCAATGAATATTTTTCTGTGGTATAGAGTGAATTCCATTTATTGAAATAATTTGTCCTTCAGATTCTTCAATATCAAATGCCCTTTTCGTAACTTCATATAAGGTTTCCCCTTCTTGATATGAAACCTCTTTCGAAACAATGGTTTCATTTTTGTCGTTCAGAACTCGGAATGTACTCGTAGCTTCAAATGCAAAAACTGAGGAAGAAACAAAAAAGAGACATAATAATAGAAAAATGATCGTCTTCTTTATAAACATTTTTAGAATCTCCTTATCGTGTATTTGTTACATATTATGAGCCATTCATCGAAAATTATTGATAGTTAGCCAAACCTTTCTTTAAACTGTTTGTTTAAGCATTTTTCATTCTTGTTTAGCTGTGTTACTATTTTGTATAAGACAAGCCAGTGTTTACAAAGGAGGCAATGCGTTTAGACGCATTGAAAAATAATGAAAACTATTTTAACAACATTAAATGCAAAGTATATCCACACATCTTTATCCATTCGCTATTTAAAAGCCTATGCTGAACCAGATTTTTCTGTTCAATTGGCAGAGTATACTATTAAAGATCCAATTGTAAATATTGTAAGCGACTTATATGCAAAAAAGCCTACAATCATTGGATTTAGCTGTTATATTTGGAATATCGAAGAAACCATGAAAGTGATCTCTATGTTAAAAAAAATCAATCCTCATTTACATATCATTTTAGGTGGGCCTGAAGTTACCTATGATGTTTCCGATTGGCTTGATAAGATCCCTGGTGCTGATTTTATTGTAATCGGCGAAGGGGAAGCAACATTTAAGGAATTGTTGACTGCACTAAATGGAGATCAAGACTTTACAAAAATTGACGGTATTGCCTATCGTCAAAATGGTCAAAAAATTATTCAACCACAATTTGGAAAGCTAGATTTAAAAACGATTCCTACACCCTATCGTTTTGAAGAAGATCGAGAAGCACTATCAAAGCGCGTTGCCTATATTGAAACAAGTCGCGGTTGCCCTTTTAACTGTCAATTTTGTTTATCTTCGATTGAAGTAGGTGTGAGATATTTTGACCGTGAAAAAATAAAAGAAGATATTCGCTATCTAATGGAAAATGGGGCGAAAACGATTAAATTTGTCGATCGAACCTTTAATATTAGCCGTAGCTATGCTATGGACATGTTTAAATTTTTAATCGATGAACATCGACCAGGCACAGTGTTTCAGTTTGAAATCACTGCTGATATCATGCGTCCTGAAGTCATTCAATTTTTAAACGATAATGCTCCTGCTGGATTATTCCGTTTTGAAATTGGCGTGCAATCAACGAATGACCATACAAATGAACTTGTTCACCGCAAACAAAATTTTGAAAAACTTACTCGAACAGTCCATATGGTGAAGGAAGGTAAAAAGATTGATCAGCATCTTGATTTAATTGCTGGCTTGCCAGAAGAGGACTATCATTCTTTTCAAAAAACCTTTGATGACGTTTTTGCACTTAGACCTGAAGAATTACAGCTTGGCTTTTTAAAAATGCTGCGTGGAACAGGACTGCGATTGCGAGCAAACGAACATGACTATATATATAGTGACAATGCTCCATACGAAATACTCGGCAATAGCGTATTAACTTTCGATGATATTATCCGAATTAAGCAGGTGGAAGATGTTCTTGAAAAGTATTGGAATGATCACAGAATGGATACAACAGTCGAATATCTTATTCAACATGTATTTAGCTCGCCATTTGAGTTTTTCCAAGTATTCGGTACATTTTGGGATGATAACGGATGGTCACGGATTGGCCATCAACTAGAAGACCTATTCCGCCGCTTACAGCAATTTTTAACAACAAAAGAAGAGATTGAAGCAGATATTGTCTTTGGCTTAATGAAATATGATTATTTAAACAAACAAAAATATAAACCACGCAAACCATGGTGGGAACATTCGCAAAAGCAGGAACGTAATAAATTATACGATGAAATCTTAACCCATCCCGAACAACTTGGAACAGACTTTCACGATCTTCAATTACCTGAGAAGGATCTAAGAAAACATACGGTCATAGAGGAGCTTCCCTTTGATTTACAAACGTATTTAAGTGCTGGACAAATCGTTCATCAGCCATCTATCATGCTTGCTTATTTCGACCCTAGCGGTAAGGGTTCTACTATTTTCTCAATGCCTGTGTTAGTTGAAAGAAACGCATAAAACACCCTTACGATATTATCTTTTATAAATGAAATGGGCTCATGGTTGTGAAAATTCAATTTCTCAACCATGAGCCTTTTGCTTTTCTTTTATACAGTTGAACGAAGACCTTCCGCTTTTCTCTGTCTAGTTCCACCGGCTAGCTCAGCACGGAAAAAGATAAAAGCCCTCGAAAGGCAAAAAGCGCCTTCCAGGTCTTTTCCTATTTTCTTCGCGAGCTACCAAGCCGGTTCCGCTTTTCTCTTCTAGCTCCAGGCACCCAACGCCTAATGGACTTCCCTCTCCTCCTTACGATAAGTCAACATCGAATCGCTATCGCTTTTCGTGTTTCCTTTATCTCATATGGAGCGGTCCAGTCCATACGGCGCTGAACGGGTGCCTTCCGCTTTTCTTTTTACCCGATGCTGATTCTTTCTTTTGGGTAATGGAAGTTCTCCGTTTCCATTCTTTTTCCCAATAAGAAAAGTAAGGACGTAATTCCAACCCTACCAATAAACATAAGAATCATGATGACTACTTTACCAAATTCACTTAATTCTGCTGTAATCCCTAAAGACAATCCGACAGAACCAAAGGCTGAGCAGACTTCAAAAATTATTTCAATCAGTGTAAAATCTTCCGAAACCATTAACATGAAAATACTTAGCAAGCATATTACTGAGCCTAGCACCATGACAGCACTAGCTTTTAAAATATCATCTGGATGTATTTCTCGTTCAAATACCTTAATAGACCTCCTGCCTCTTGCATAATTCCACACAAATAACACCATAATCGCAATGGTTGTTGTACGAATCCCGCCCCCAACCGAACTGGGCGAAGCACCTATAAACATAAATAAACTTAAAAGTAATAGCGTTGGTTCTGTAAAAGCAGTAACATCCATTGTTGTGAAACCGCCACTTCTCGTAGTAGAAGACATAAACAGTGCATAAAAAAGCGATTCATGCCAGCTTTTATCTTGCAAGAATTCCTTCCACTCCAGTAATAAAATAAGTACAGTCCCTCCAACAATAAGACCAAGAAATGTAATGGACGTTAATTTTGTAAAAAGTGAAAAACGAAAGAATTTCCGATGTTTTTTTGAGGATAAATACCTTCTTATTTCAATGAGTACTGGAAAACCAATAGCACCTAATACAAGTAAAAGAATAATTATGATTTGTACAAAATAATCCGTTTTATAGGGAATCAAAGACATACCCGTTATATCAAAACCTGCATTGGTTGTTGCACTGATTGATAAAAAAAGACCATTTAAAAAAGCTGTTCCAACATTGGATTCATACCTTAATAAATATGTGCCAAGGATTAATGCACCAATTAATTCGATGACAACAAATATTTCTATAATTTGTTTCAATAAACTGACTAAACCAGATAATTGCGTCTGATTTTGATCCATCATGATAAGTTGACGTTCCTTCAAACCAATTTTTTTCCCAACTAATAACCAAAAGAATGTTCCAAGCGTCATGATTCCTATTCCACCAATTTGGAGAACAAACATTAACAAAAAATACCCTGGTATAGTAAATACTTCCGAGATATTAACAACAGTCAAACCAGTTACACTTACAGCACTTACTGCTGTAAAAAGCGCATCACTAAATGTCCATTTCACTCCCTCCTTGACCGCAAATGGTAAGGAAAGTAATATAGTTGATATACTGACAGCTAAAAAGTAATAACTAATAATTAACTGAGCTGGTGAAAACTTAGCTATTATTTTTTTTAATCCACGCATGTATTTCCCGTTCCTCTCATTCTGCTAACCAAAAACAATTACTTCAAATAGTTTACTCGTTTTTAAATCACTTTCCATTCTCTCATTAATTATTCCATGTTATCAACTATTAGGTGGTTTTCCCAATTAATAAACATAAAAGTGAAATATAAAAAATGACTTCACAGTCTATACTACCATTACAGCAGATATATTTGCTGTAATAATAAAAAAAGAGGAGCTTTACATTATGACAAACAACAGCAGCAATAAACTACTTGTACCTGGAATCGAACAAGCTTTAGAGCAAATTAAATATGAAATAGCTTCAGAATTTGGAGTACAATTAGGATCAGATACCTCCTCTCGTGCAAACGGGTCTGTGGGTGGAGAAATTACGAAAAGGCTTGTTCAACAAGCTCAATCTCAACTTAGCGGTAGATAATTCAACCTTTTAACTAACTAAATAACATGGCTAGAGCCCAGCATCTGCTGGGCTCTGTTTGCTTCTTTTTATTTGTCCTTGTCTTTAGAATGATCATCGTTTGATGAATTTCTTTTGTTATCTGATTCTTCTTTGCTGCGTGAATTACTTTTATTCTCTGAATTCTTTTGATTGTTTCCTGATTTACCTTTGACTTTTGAGTTCTTCTCATTTTTATTCTTTTGATTACTTTTGATTTCCGTGTTCTCTTTTTTATCCTTTTGATTACTCTTGATTTCTGTGTTCTCTTTTTTATCCTTTTGATTACTCTTGATTTCTGTGTTCTCTTTTTTATCCTTTTGATTACTCTTGATTTCTGTGTTCTCTTTTTTATCCTTTTGATTACTCTTGATTTCTGTGTTCTCTATTCTATTCTTTTGATTACTCTTGATTCTTGAGTTTTCTTTGTTATCATCCGCATTTCTATTGATTTTTTGATTATGTCCATTCTTTTGATAATCTTTATTTATCCAGTTTTCTTCATTTCCTAATTTTCTCTTATCCTCTGGGGAGTTACCTTTATTTTTTATTATGGATTTTTTATCTTTTTGATGATTCTTCTCATATTTATGATCATTCGTTTGATTATTATTATTAACCTTTTGATTTTGAGAGGAAGTGATATTTCCATTTCCTTGATTATCGTTTTTCTTTTTTAAACTAGATTCATCTTCTTTTCGTTTTTGCTCAACAAATTTCCCTGTTGAGATCCCCTGCTGTTTTGCTTTATTCCGATCACTTTCCGTCGCATTAATCAATTTTACTTCCATATTGTCAATTTCATTTGTTAAACCTTTTATCTCTTGATTCAACTTCTTATCTAATTTTTTATCCTGCTCTAACACCGTCTTTGAGACAATAATTTCCTTGGTAGGGCCGGTAATATATCCTAGTTCCTTTGTCTTAAGAACGATTTTTTCAGCTATATTTGAAACATCTTGGTTTTTCCAATCATGGATTTGTGATATAACTCGCTTTCCATCCTCATTTATCCCTCTTAGTTCGACAACTTTTAATTCGTCATCTAGACCTAATTCGACACTAGGATTCACATCAATAGTCATATAAGCAGAAACTTGTGTTGAAAATTGTGGAATTACAATAGAGACGAGCATGATACATGTGACAACTGCGCTAATAACTACTGTTTTACTACCTGAAAAATTCAAAAATGATTTCAATGAATTTTCTACTGGCTTATAATATATTTCTTCGCCTATTTGATAATTCCTTTGAAGTCGCCTACTTTTATCAAACTCTCCATCTGGTGTTAACAACGTGATTGAAAATTTATGAACGGATAATACGACACCCTTTTTCACGGATGGGTCACCCCCTTAATGTATTGGGCAAGATACGGAAATTCTTCATTTAACATGACGCAAATTGCAATAATATACTTTCTATTTCGTTCAATTGTTTTTCGACTCACCACTACTTTTTGTTCAAGTTGTTTAATTGGAAGTCGTTTTGTTGTAAATAGAATATCTTTTAAATTCTCATTATTCATGACAATTTGAGCAATGGAAATAGCTCCAAGGCGTGCATCCTCATGCTTAGGTGACACAGTAGCTAACGCTTGAAAAGATAATCCAAATTCAAGTAATCGGCTATTATAGCGTTGGATTTCCTCTCTTCTTTGCTGCGCTTCTTGTTCCTTTTCGAAAGCACGCATTGAATTCACACGATCTAAAGCAGATTCTTGCTTACCTTCTTCATCAAATGCGGAGGTAAAAGTGGATTCTTTCTGTTTAGACTGACTTCGTAAATAATCAATAATCCGACGCTTTATAATAATCTCTGCGAACGCAATTAAAGAACTTCCCTTATCAGTAGAGTATTTATCGATTGCATCATTAAAGGCAATCATCCCAATACTAAATTCATCATCTGATTCAGTTATGTATCGATTACAAACAGTTGACGCCGTTTTTGCAATAAAAGGTTTATATGAATGAATGATTTCATTTCGAAGCTTTGAATCACCCTGTTGAATTTTTAAAATTGTTTCTTCCAATGAACGTTTCTTTTTAAATGGTGCAAATAATAGTCCTAACATCTGCTCACCTCACATCCCCATGGCTGACTTAATACAGCCGCCATATTAATCTTAAGCTGAGGGAGCCTAATTCACAGTTCCGAAAGACCTATTTTCTTATTTTGAAACGTTTATGTAATAATCCGTAAGCATAAATACCCATTCTTTTTCATTCATATTACCTATTATAACAATTCGTAATCAAAAATTATTTTATGTGGGTAAAGTGTAATTGAATTTTGGAGCTAAATGTAGTAGACATTGATTTTTCATTTTTTTATTGGCTTTGTTATAAGTATAAAAATATTAAAAAATCCAGGTATCAAGTTAGATACCTGGATTTTCTAAATATACAGTTATACTTCCTGAACCTGCTTTTCTTCTTCTTCGTTTTGTCTTTTTCCTGAGGTGATATATGCTACAACCGCAATTCCAAGTAGCACACCCCAGAAAATAACTGTCCACAATGTTGACTCTGGGAAGTGTTCATTTATTATCGCTACACTTGGATGTGCAAGGGTATGAACAGCAAGCTTTACACCAACCCAACCAACAATAACAAAGGCTGCTGTTTCAAGTGATGGTCGTTTATGAAGTAACTTTACAAAGGCATTGGCAGCAAATCTCATAATAATTAAACCGATAATACCACCTAAGAACATGACAGCAAATTGAGCTCCATCAATTCCACCAATGTGGAACCATCCTGTTTCAGGAAGAGTTACTGCTAACGCAACTGCAGCAAGCATAGAGTCAATAGCAAAGGCAATATCAGCAAGTTCTACTTTTAAAACCGTCATCCAAAAACCTGATTGTTTTTTAGGCTTTCTATCAACAAGTTGCTCACCTTGAAGATTTTTTTCTTTATGTCTCTTATAAAGATGATTAAAAGCGATGAACAGTAAGTAAAGTGCCCCAACTGCTTGAATTTGCCATACAGTGACCAGATATGAAATGATGAGTAAACTAAAAAAGCGGAATACAAACGCTCCAAGTAATCCATAAAATAACGCTTTGCGCTGTTTATCCTTTGGTAAATGTTTCACCATAACAGCCATAACAACGGCGTTATCCGCGGCGAGTATTCCCTCAAGGGCAATTAATACAAGAAGTACCCAGCCGTATTCCAATAAGATTGATGCATCCATCTAATTGTACCTCCAATAGTTAGTTTTCGTTTCCCTTTTAAGCATCATTCGGCAAAATAAAAAAGACCCCTGCCGTTGATAGGCAAAGGTCTTGCTAAACATGAAATCATGTCAACAAAGCCGATGAATGTCTCCATTCATGTAATGACGACTTTGTTTTAGGGCGAACCCTAACGCTACTCCCCTTTGATTAAAGGAAAATCATATTAATATATTAGTAGTATACGGGAAAAGATCCTGAATTACAATTCTTTTTTTATAATAAATTTTTTTACCATTATTGACACTTTTCCGGTACTATAGAAGAAGGCGATTTCCTTCGCTGATAGATGTATAGAGGTGAACGCACAGGTGAAACGAATAATTAGAGCATATGACTACCCCACTTTTATCGCTGTTGTGCTACTCTGCTTATTTGGACTAGTTATGGTGTACAGTTCAAGCATGATTACAGCTGTAGCTCGTTATGGCTATGAAATGGACTTTTTTTATCAAAAGCAAAAGACGGCACTCATTCTCGCTTTTATCGTAATGATCGTATTAATGATTGTTCCTTATAAATTATATCAGAATAAAAAATTTCTCATGTTTATGATGTTTAGTATTACCGGATTTTTATTTATTGTTGAAATCTTTGGTCATACGGCTGGTGGTGCTCAAAGCTGGATTAGATTAGGCTCAAGTTCCATCCAGCCTGCAGAGTTTGCTAAGCTTGCGATGATTATTTATCTGTCTGCAATCTACGGGAAAAGACAAGATCGGATTAATAATATTGACAAAGCTGTCATACCACCTATTGGATTTCTAGCTTTTATTTGTTTATTAATTGGGATTCAACCGGATTACGGTACAGCAGCCATTGTCTTATTAATATCTAGTTCGATCATCATTTCGTCTGGGATGAGTTTTAAAAGCATTAGCAAACTTTTGGTGATATTCCTAGGTATTTTTCTCGTTTTTGCGCTTGCCTTTCTCGTTACTGGTAATTTCTCCAAACTTTTGTCTGGAGAACAATTGTCCCGCTTTACCGGTTTTCTGCATCCATTTGAAACAGAAGAAGGAAGTGGCTATCAACTTGTAAACTCATTAATCGCCATTGGACAAGGTGGGCTCACGGGGGTCGGTCTTGGAGACAGTGTTCAAAAATATGGCTATCTTCCGGAATCTCATACCGATTTTATTATGGCGATTATTGCAGAAGAATTAGGGTTTTTTGGTGTTGGTTTTGTATTACTTACCCTCGCCTTTATTGTCCTTAGAGGATTTAAACTTTCGGCAAAATGTAAAGATCCTTTTGGAAGCCTACTTCTAATCGGTATTTCATCTATGATAGGTATTCAAGTATTTATCAATGTTGGTGGGGTTGTAGGACTCATTCCGATTACAGGGATTACCCTTCCTTTTATAAGTTTTGGGGGGACCTCATTACTTTTACTCATGGGATCCATGGGCATTTATCAAAATGTTGTCATGCGCATGAATTTGCTTGAAGAAAAAGAAAACAGTACTCCTACCATAGTAAAAAACAGATAAAGCAAGTGACTCGTCACTTGCTTTATCTGTTTTTAGTTAACTTATCACTTATCTCTTATCCATTGGATTATATAATTTAACATCTGGATTTTTATCTTCGAACCAACGGAGAGCAAAGTCATTCTCAAATAAAAATACATATTTATCATAGCGGTCTTTTACGAGAATACTTCTTGAGCTATGTAGATTTTCATCCACTTTATCTCCTTCAACCCAACGTGTAATTTTGCTACCAACTCGTTCCATTAGCACTTCTACGTTATATTCATTTCTCATTCGATGTTCAAATACTTCAAATTGAAGTTGACCAACTGCACCGAGCATATATTCTTCCATTCGAACAGTTTTAAAAAGCTGAATTGCGCCTTCTTGAACGAGTTGATTAATCCCCTTATGAAAATGTTTTTGCTTCATCACATTTTTAGCAGATACTCGAACAAATAATTCTGGTGTAAATTGAGGCAATCGTTCAAATTGGTACATCTCTTTACTTGTTGTAATGGTATCACCGATTTGATAGTTTCCTGTATCATATAACCCGATAATATCTCCACCTACTGCTTCATTCACAGTATTTCGATCATCAGCTAAAAATTGAGTAGATGAGGAAAGATTAATAGGCTTCCCTGTTCGGCTTAGATTTACCGTCATCCCACGCTCAAATTTACCTGAACAAATTCGTAAAAAAGCAATACGGTCGCGATGCTTTGGATTCATATTTGCTTGTATTTTAAAGATAAAGCCTGAAAAATCCTGATTTTCCGGATCAATTTCACCATTAGTGGACATTCTCGCCTGTGGCTCAGGAGCAAATTTTAAATACGCATCTAAAAAGGTTTGCACGCCAAATGCTGTCAAGGCACTACCAAAAAACACAGGACTTAATGTACCATTCGCAATCTTCTCTTCAGAAAATTGATTGCCTGCCTCACTTAAAAGCATGATTTCCTCAAGAGTTTGTTCAAAAAGTGGAGACTCTTTTAAATCATTGTCGATTTCAAGCTCTCCTTCTTCATTTAATGGCAGAAAACGATCTTCTGGATTTTCCATTTTAAACTGCTCGATTCGATTATTGAAACGATCATAAATTCCAATAAAATCTTTCCCCATACCAATTGGCCAATTCATAGGATAGGTTTCAATTTCTAATACTTCCTCTAATTCAGCCAATAATTCAAGTGGTTCTTTACCTTGACGGTCCATTTTATTAATAAAGGTAAAAATCGGAATTCCTCTCATCCGACAAACCTTGAAAAGCTTCATCGTCTGATCCTCGATCCCTTTCGCTGCATCGACAACCATGACCGCGCTATCCACAGCCGTCAATGTACGATACGTGTCTTCACTAAAATCTTGGTGACCTGGGGTATCCAAGATGTTTACACGGAAGCCCTCATAATCAAATTGCATAACAGAAGACGTTACAGAAATCCCCCGCTGCTTCTCGATTTCCATCCAGTCACTTGTTGCATACTTTCCAGTTTTTCTAGCTTTAACAGTACCCGCGTCACGAATGGCACCACCAAATAAAAGTAACTTCTCTGTTAACGTCGTTTTCCCAGCATCCGGATGGGAAATAATTGCAAAGGTTCTTCGTGACTGAACCTCATCATGTAATGTTGGCATAATAATTTCCTTTCATCATTCAAAAAGTTTACCTATCACGTAATGTATCGCATGAAAAAAATATATCATATAGCCTATTTATTGGCTATATTCATTCGAATGTTCAACCTTACTATTTTACCATGGAAGAAAAAAAGATGTACACCTATATTACGTTTTCTCTAAATTATTGCAACAACTACCTATATCAGATTCAAAAGAACAGAGTAGAACAAAGGAATTTTACTGGTGATATTCCATATTAATTTGTTGTTTTTTTTAAAATCCTAGAATATAATTATAATAAGATTTTCCATTTTCTCAAAAAATTCACATATTAGCAAACACCTTCACATCGATGATTTTTGCTAATGTGTGAATGCCTCTTTTTCTTAACTCAAGAAAAAAGTGTCACCCATTAATCTTTTGCAAATGTTTAGGAGGATTTATCGAATGACAGTATCAGGTAAAGTAAAATGGTTTAACAGTGAAAAAGGTTTTGGATTTATCGAAGTTCCTGGCGAAAATGATGTATTCGTTCATTTCTCTGCAATTCAAGGCGAAGGTTTCAAAACTCTAGATGAAGGCCAAGAAGTTGAATTCGAAATTGAAGAAGGCAACCGCGGACCTCAAGCTAAAAACGTCGTAAAATTATAAGTTAAGATCCTAACACTATATGAAAAAGAAGGATGTTTCTCTATAGAGCAGCATCCTTCTTTACTTTGCTATCATTTTTTACTTGTTAAAGTGCTCCTGAACAAAATCTGGTACATCCGCTTCAGATAATCCTCTCATATCCAATTGATTGCCTCCTTCATCATAAAGGAGGACAACATATTTCCAATCATCCCCATAGCGAGTTTCTTCAAACAGCTTATTCTTTTGACCCGGATCCTTTATGGTTAAAGCATTTTTTTCTGGAATAAAATATGAATCATAATAATCCGTATGTGCATTATATTCTTGAACAATCATGTATGAGACCTCTTCTACTTTTAGCTTAACCTGATTTGCCTTCCCTGTACGTTCCATCCAGGCGTTAAATTGCTTATAATCTCCTTTCCAATTTAAAGAAATATTTCGGTTCTTTTCAATGAGAATGGATATTGAGCCATACTCTTGTTTTGTATTCTCCATTGCTTCATATGACAGGTCAGTTAAATCAGTTTGTAACGCTTTAATCGCCTTGTTAATTTCCTGTGGATCTCTAAGCTCGATCGATTTGGACCTATTCCCATTCCCTGTAATATCAACGCGATACACATCTTTTGGAGAAATCTTTAATAAGGTATAAAAATTGTTCTTAAATTCCTGAGATTCATAGATTTTTTTGAAATAAGGTGCATAGGAATCGTAATTACTCAACTGATATTCACGAGCTAGCGTCCGTCCATTTGCTAATTCATATTTTAGAACAATCGTAGGATATTTAGGTGTTTCATTAAATCGATCATCTTCACCGTACTGAATAATTCGCTCATGTAAACCTTGTATTGCTTTCATATTGCTTTGATCCTTTAAAGATGTCATTCCTTCAAAGTCCAGATCATCATAATAGCTGTTTACATTATTACTAATAGACACTTCTTTTACATCCGATAGCTCTGGGGCTCTCGATTCAAAGCCGATTACGTCCATCCTTATCACAAAAATCACTAAAAGCATAATCACAACATAAGCTCCAAAGCCTTTCAAATGAAGCTTCGTCCGCCATGTTTTTTGAAGCACCATTTCAGCTAAAAGATAGCCGAATACTACTCCTAAAACGTAGCCGAGAATCACCCATTCAAATCTCTCTGACGTTTCACTAAAATAAAGACCACCAAAGAGCATCAAACCTGTCATCATTCCATATTTAAACACCGGCTTAATCATAGGAAAAACAAAGGCATGTGAAACGTATTCATGCTTTCGCAGCTTATACAAAAAGTAAGAGCAAAACAGCAAACAAACAGCTACGATTAAATAGATAAGATTTGCAGCTGAAAACAATGTAACAGAATTTATATTTGATATAGCAGTTAATGGCGAAAGACTAATAATATCTGATTCTAAATATGCTAATGAAAAGCCGAATAAAAGAAATTTCATATTTTCAGCAAATAGAACAAGCAGACCAACAGGAAGTAATAAAAAGATATAAGTTAATATAGCTTGTAGCGCAGATAAGCCTGTGATCACCCCAATAAATACGGATGCTGAAAAAATAAGCAGCGCAAGAACGATGATCGTCCCCAGCCATACCCCAATATCCGTCAGCGTGTAGATTTGGCCAACATCCATACTCCAATAAAGGATTAGTAATGTAAAAGCTGTTAGTAAGATAGGCAGCAGTAAATAGACGATTCCCGCTACGACATGATGAGCATATATTTGCTTTCTTGATAAAGGCAAACTATGAATAAAGTCTGATAACGCTTTTACCTGTAAAAAACGAAATAAAAAGACCGCTAATAAAACTGGGATGACAAGCAGCAAGGCAAATTGAATGTCTGCATGAATTTGAAAAAGATTGTTTCCTGTTTCATAAAAGGAACCTCGCTCATCCAAAACGAGCATTAACACCTCAAGAGGCAATGAAAACAGTAATCCAAGCAGATATAACAGCGAAATCCAGCCAGAGCTTCTAAAAATATAAACAAGTAATTCTTTATTAACCAAGGACGTTTTGGATTGCATAGCCCACATCCCCCATTTCATAAATAAAAATCTCTTCCAACGTAAGTGGCAAAATATCAAAAATATCTGGCTGATGCAAATCGAAATGCTCCATAATCGTCTCTGCCTGCCCTTTGACAATACAAATAACCACACTTCCTCGCTTTTCTTTATTCAAAATGTCCAAACCACGATATAATCCAGTTGGGATTTTATCTTTAAAAGCAAATTGAACTTTATGCACATCTGCCTTCAAATCATCTACATCTTTTTCAAGAAGGAGTTTTCCTCGATGTATAATGGCTACATGATCAGCCAAATCCTCTATTTCACGTAAATTATGTGAGGAAATGACTATAGTCATATTCCGATCAGCCACATCTTGGATAAGTAGCTGTCTCACGTTTTGACGCATAACAGGATCTAAACCATCAAACGGTTCATCTAAAATCAGCACTTCTGGCATTGTCGATAGGGCTAACCAAAAGGCTACCTGTCGTTGCATCCCCTTTGAAAGCCGATGTATTTTTTTATGTACTGGTATTTGAAATACGTCTAAAAGTTGAATATATTTTTTTTCATTCCAACGGCTATATACACGACTATAAAAGCAGGCCATTTGGGAAATCGTATAATTTGAAAAAAAGTATGGAGTATCAGGAATTAAAAAACAATGATCCTTTAATGAATTATTCTCAAAAACAGAATCTTGGTCAATGAGAATATCCCCCTCGTCTTGAACGAGAATCCCTGCGAGCATTTTTAACAATGTCGTTTTTCCAGCCCCATTTGAACCTAACAAACCAAAAATGGAGCCCGTTTCAATTGATAAATCTAGCCTATGGATAGCCTCCATATCTTCATATTGCTTACTTACTTGTTTAAATTCAATCAAGTTTCTTCCCCCCTATTCCCTCATTCGTTTGCTGAACGATTTGATAAATTTCTTGAAGAGTAATCCCCATAAATAGTGCTTCCCTTATAATCTTTTCAAGTTCATTTTTTATCTTTTCCTGCTTCATTGTATTTCTCATCTCATTAGGTGGGGAAACAAAGCTTCCTTTGCCAGGAAGCGTATAAATAAATCCTTCCATTTCAAGCTGTTTAAACGCCTTTTGAATCGTATTTGGGTTAATCGTTAATTCTTTAGCGAGCGCCCTTACTGAAGGCAATCGTTCATTTTCCTTCAACATTTCAGTAATGATTAAGTCCTTCATTTGATCCATTAACTGTTCGTATATCGGTTTTCTACTCCGAACATCTAAATCAAACATCATCCTCCTCCTCACTGTACTAAGTGTATTAGTATTCATAGTACACTATGATTATAAACAGAATTTTACAGTAAATCAATACCCTATTATGGAAAAAAACGCTATGGATTTATACTATCCCATAGCGTTTTTCTTATTAATCAAGCTTCTAACCTTCTCGCAGTCGATCTGGTAAGGCAAGAATGGTATCGTTTAATATATCCAATTTTGCTTCAATTCGATGAAGTAAATAAAGGGTAACTAGAATCGGAAAACCGACGTCACTTACGAACGACATGAGCTCTTCCATTTTTACTCACCTCCTTTAGCATAGCATAAAGTGACCGTTCAGTGATGTATGATACTTTCCTACTCTGTATGAGGTATAGGAACGCAAGAACCTATAAATTTTCAGAGGCTGACAAAATGAGTCAGCCTCTGTTTCATGCATTACGCATTGGTTACATCATATTCACTCACATTACGTTCTACTAAACGAGCCCCTTTTGAGCTCACAAAGCTACCCGATTTTGTTGTAAACACATTGGCCGAAATAATCTGAGTCATTGCTTCTTTTACTTTTAGAAGATCAACTGGCTCTTTTGGATTGTCAACAGAAATAGTCGCTGTCTTTCCTTCCTGTGTTACAAACAAAAGTTCTAAACTTTTCGCCATATATAAGTCACCTCCTTCCTAACTTCTAAAGTGTCAAATTAAGCTAATAAAGCTGAGGAGTCGATACGGGCAATTTCAAGCAATGTGTAGTTTTGCAAACTAGCAATAGCCTCGCCCGTCGCAAACAATGCATCATTCGTCGCTCCAACCGCGATATTCGAAAAGTTTTTTCGCTTAATTATTACTTTTCCTAGCTCGTTATAACCTGCGTCATACTCAAGTCTTAAAGTGATAGATAATGGATTTTGTACAGCCATGTCGCTCACCTCCTTCCACCCTCTATATAAACTTTTTGAATCAAAAAGTAGCATTGTCTTAAAAATTTTAAAAAACTAGACTGATTAATCTAATGGATGAACCTAAATGATTTCAACCTCTAGAAAAGTTAAAAGTAAAGTAAAGTAAAATAGAGTAGGAACTGTCCCTTAAATAAAAAATGTCCTTCATCTAGGCCAATGAAGGACAAAATCCGGTATAAAATTATAAAAAATGGGGAATATAAATTATTTTGAGTAAATGAATGTCTTCTGTTAAAAAGTGAATACTTGTATTAGCTCTTACCTGGCAGGGGGATAAGGCGCTGCTGGAGAGCAGTTCGAGCACTTACCAAGGTTTTGCTTTTTGGGCATTGAGAGCCTTCTTCTCGCACTTTTTTCTGAACTACTTCTGCTTTTTGGGCATTGAGAGCCCTCTTCTCGCACTTTTTTCTGCACCAATTCTACTTTTTGGGCATTGAGAGTTCTCTTCTCGCACTTTTTTCTGAACTACTTCTGCTTTTTGGGCATTGAGAGTTCTCTTCTCGCACTTTTTTCTGCACCAATTCTGCTTTTTGGGCATTGAGAGTTCTCTTCTCGCACTTTTTTCTGAACTACTTCTGCTTTTTGGGCATTGAGAGCCTTCTTCTCGCACTTTTTTCTGAACTACTTCTGCTTTTTGGGCATTGAGAGTTCTCTTCTCGCACTTTTTTCTGAACTACTTCTGCTTTTTGGGCATTGAGTGGGATGAATTCATAAAAAATGTTCTTTATGAAGGCCTTTTGTTGTTTAAAAACATTGAAACGAGCGAATTTCACTTGCATCTATTCCAAAATATGACCAGCGATGTCTTCTTTCACTCCATCGATATCCTGCTACTGAAGTTCTGCCTACATAGGTTGGATAAAACCAGAACCTTCTACCATTCAATAACCATACATAAGTATTTCGGTACAGACATCTACGCATTGAAGGTGCATGTATTGCTGTTACAGAAGCCTGTGAGAGTTGTGGTACAAATGATGGTGGCGGTGCCGTTGGGGGCCCATCATGATGTGGTGGTGTGTGATGTTGACCTCCGGATGGTGGGCCGTGTGGTGGTGTGTGGTGTTGACCTCCGGATGGTGGGCCGTATGGCGGCGTTTGGTGTTGGCCTCCAGATGGCGGGCCGTATGGTGGCGTTTGGTGTTGGCCTCCGGATGGCGGGCCGTATGGCGGCGTTTGGTGTTGGCCTCCAGATGGTGGGCCGTATGGTGGCGTTTGATGTTGGCCTCCGGATGGCGGGCCGAGACGGCGGTTGTTGCTGGCCTCCAGATGGCGGGCCGAACGGCGGTTGTTGCTGACCTCCGGATGGCGGACCAAATGGTGGCTGAGATTGGCCAGGTACATATTGTTGAAATTGTTGTGGTCGATTTTGCGGGCGATAAGGATCTTCTGTTAAATCATGATTATTTACTTCATATAGATTGGGGACATCGGATGGCGGGCCGAACGGCGGTTGTTGCTGACCTCCAGATGGCGGGCCAAATGGTGGCTGAGATTGGCCAGGTACATATTGTTGAAATTGTTGTGGTCGATTTTGCGGGCGATAAGGATCTTCTGTTAAATCATGATTATTTACTTCATATAGATTGGGGACATCGGATGGCGGGCCGAACGGCGGTTGTTGCTGACCTCCGGATGGCGGACCAAATGGTGGCTGAGATTGGCCAGGTACATATTGTTGAAATTGTTGTGGTCGATTTTGCGGGCGATAAGGATCTTCTGTTAAATCATAATTATCTACTTCATATGGATTGGGGACATTCTCATAAGCTTCTGAAACACTGAAAGGTTCTTGAGAATAATATGAATCATATGGATACATTCCTTTTCTCACCTCATTATTCAAATTCTCTTTATCTGTATGTTCATCACAGCATTTAGGTGCTTACCTATTCATAAATTAAGGGTACAAAAAATATTTTATTGGAAAAGACTATCTTTTTCTTTTCATTTGGCTAGAATTTGTTATAGTAGAGAGAGCTTTTCAGCAAGCAAATAAACTATTTCATTCTTTATAACTTATGAAAATGAGGGATTCCTATGTTGGAATTATTAATAGAGATTGATTACCATACGATACGCCAAGCATTGTTTGCAGCCTATATTATGGCAATCGTTTTCCCCATCGCTGCATGTTATTTTTTTACTAAAAACAGTACTTTAATAAATGATAAATACCAAACTACATTTGAAGCAAAGCAAGATTTACTTCCTATCCGTTTTAGTTGTTTCTTTGATTATCGTGGAGCACAAAGATTCTTCACTACAGTACGAAGAAAAAGCGGACCTAATGATTCAGATGAACCAAGCCTCCTTCTTGTTGTTTAATAAATAACAAATTTGAGGAGGAAATACATTTATGTTTAATACTTATATCGTTAATCCTATGACTGCAATGATTGATTTTAACGCTACTTTATTTCACGGAAATTATGGTTTGGCCATTATTTTAATGACACTCATCATTCGTCTTGTGATCATGCCACTCACTGTTAAGCAATTTAAAACACAAAAGGTAATGAAAACTAAGATGGATGCCTTGAAGCCTGAAATGAATGCTATTCAAGAAAAACTTAAGAAAACAACTGAGCCTGACAAAAAAGCAGAATTACAGAAAGAATTAATGGGGCTTTATCAAAAACATGGTGTAAATCCATTAAATATGGGTTGTCTACCAATGCTTATTCAAATGCCGATTTTAATGGGATTTTATTATGCAATTAAAAATTCTCATGAAATTGCCACTCATAGCTTTCTTTGGTTTAATCTTGGGGAAGCAAATATTGCGATGGCGATTATCGCTGGAGCTATTTATTATTTACAATCAAAAATTTCTCTACAACAAATGCCCGAAGAACAGCAAAAGCAAATGAAGATGATGACCATGCTTTCACCAATTATGATTCTTTTCTTTTCTTTCTCTGCTCCGGCCGCTCTACCTCTTTACTGGTCAATTGGTGGATTATTCTTAATAGGACAAACACTGGTCTTAAATCGTCTATATCGTAAACATCCAGAAACAATTCCGGCCCAAGTTCAACCAGCATTGAAGAAAAATTAATCTAAATACACGGTTGTAGTTCCAATACTAGATCAAACGGAATTAGCAAACAAAAACGCATGGATTAGACACATAATCCATGCGTTTTTATTTATATGTATTCTTTATCGGCAATCTGACTGTAATTACATAATACCAATCTAACTTTACAAACCAATATATAACCTCATTTTAACTCCCTCCCTCTCAAAAAATTTTTAGATTGAATTAAAAATGTGCTTAAGTGACAAAGTAAGAATAGCGCAAATAAAGGAGGAATTTTAATGGTCAATCAAGACACGAAAGAACATATCTTAAAAATCATATCTAGTAGTAAGACCGGAGTCCTTTCATCCGTTGAGAATAATAAACCACATTCTCGTTATATGACGTTTTTCAATGATGACTTCACTTTGTATACACCCACAAATAAAGATACTGAAAAGGTGGGTGAGATTGAAAAAAATCCTTCCGTATCCGTCTTACTGGGCTTTGAAGGGCAAGGTCTAGATGATTGTTATGTTGAAATTTCTGGCACGTCAACAGTCAATGACTCACAAGAAATCAAACATCAATTTTGGGAGGATTCCTTTCAGCAATGGTTTCAAGGTCCTGAAGACCCAAACTATGCCTTTCTTCAAATACAACCTGAGACCATTCGAGTCCTAAATAATCATGGGGAACCACCACAAGAGCTTAATTTGTAGAATGTAAATGTGAACTTTCGTTGATTATTTCGATTTACTTGAAAACAAACATCCGTTTTATTGAAAAAATCAAATAAAAAACTAAAAGAGTATGATGATACGAAACCGTTTCGCGTCATCCTACTCTATATTACTTTTCAGTTCCATTTAGATACAAAAAACACTACTTAAACAAGCTTAGACTGCAAATAAAGAGCAAGCAAATGAGCTGTATGTTTTAATGCTGTAATATGGGTTCGTTCATAAGCATGGGAGGCGTCAATTCCAGGACCAATTAACCCATGTACCACATCAAATCCAGCGCGAATCGCCGCTGATGCATCTGAACCGTAGAATGGATAAATATCCACGCGATAATCGACATCATTTTCTTTTGCTAGTGAAACAAGATGCTGACGTAATTTATAATTATACGGACCTGAGGAATCTTTCGCACAGATAGATACACTATACTCATCTGTCGCCTGGCCATCTCCTATCGCGCCCATATCGACCGCTAAATATTCTACCGTCTTCACTGGAATATTCGAATTTCCTCCATAGCCAATTTCTTCATTATTTGAAATGAGAAAATGAGTGGTATATGCTAATTCAATTTGACCAGCTTGAATCTGATCAATTATGTGCAGCAAGATTCCTACACTTGCTTTATCATCTAAATGACGCGATTTTAAAAAGCCACTCTCTGATTCTTCAACCCTTGGCTCAAATGAAATAAAATCACCCACAGAAATGCCGAGTAGCTCTACATCTTCTTTTGTTTTCACCGCTTCATCGATTCGCACTTCAATATTGTCGTCATCACGTTTTACTTCACCAGCATTTTTATAAACATGGACAGACGTCTGATGGATTAAAATAGTCCCCGTGTATATTTTTCCTTCTGCTGTATGGATTTTGCAATATTCACCTTCCACGGCATTCCAACGAAATCCACCGACCATCGTCAGCTTCAATCGGCCGCTTGCTTTAATTTCCTTTACCATTGCCCCAAGCGTATCTACATGTGCCGTTAATAAACGGTGCTGACTGTCATCCTTACCTTTTATTGTCGCGAGTAAGGCACCTTTATTCGTTATTTGAAACGGAACCTTTTTATTTTCCATGCATCCTGCTACATAAGCAATGGCTTGCTCTGTATATCCAGAAGGACTCGGAATCGTAACTAATTCTTTTATGTATGACACGATTTCTTTTTCATTAATGACTGAACTCAAATGAAGCTCTCCTTTCTTCTTACCACTATATTATAGTCTTTTTTTCAAAGTCGTTAAAAAAAGTAGCTTAGCATTATTTTTTACATGCTTATCCCGCCTTAACGGGCAGTATGCCCCCCCACCTCAAGATTCTGAGTATCCAAAGAAGATAGGTGGGGGATGAAGAACCCCCTACTGATGGAAGTTTCACTTTATCTCACTGCTTCCTTTTCCGTTACAGCTACTTTCGACCAGTTAATCCCTGTTCCAAAGTCGAGATCTTTCACACGTTTGTTAGCTCCAAGAAGCGTATAACGGAATAAAGTCGGTATGATTGGTGCTTCTTCATTCACTAATGCCTGCCATTCGTTATAGATCTCCATACGATAGGATTCATCAAATGCCGTGGGTGAAACTCCCTTTTTCAAAAGCTCATCATTTTGACGATTCACCCAGCGAGGATAGTTAAAGACTGCATCTCTTGCCCAAATTCCAGACGGATCAGGGTCGGACCCAGTCCCCCACGCAGCCTGAAAGATATCGATACTTTTATCATCATTTTGCACTCGTTCATAGAAAGAATTAAATTCATGAAGCCTTCCATCTAATAGCTGAACGTTAAGGCCAACTTCTCTCCATTGTTGGATATAATACTGGCTTAATGCTTCCATACCATCGCTCCCAGCCATCGATGCAAAATGAAGAACATACTCATTACCATTTGGATCTTCACGTAAACCATCCCCATTTCGATCGACATAGCCCGCTTCATCTAATAACGATTTCGCCTTTTCAGGATTGTACGTATATCCAATGATCCTAGCATCATGAAATTTCAAAAAAGGTGGAATCACCGTATTTGCTCGGAAACGCAGTCCTTTATATAGAGCTTGGCCAACTTCATCATTGTTCATTGCATAACCGATTGCTTGTCGAACTCGTTTGTCTGAAAGCTTGGTCTTCTCCATGACATTTTTCTTTTTATCAGAATCATAATAACCTAGTTTAAAACCGATATACGTATAAGCTAAATCAATTTTTCCTAACAATTGGATATTATTTAATTGTTTAACTCCTTCATAAAAATCAGAGCTAAATTCTGCAACATCCATTTTTCCTGATTCTAACATTTTAACGGCTATTGTAGAATTAACAACAGATAATGTGATGCCATCTAACTTTGGCTTTCCTTTCCAGTAGTTCTCATAAGCATCAAATTCAACAGCCTCCCCCTGCAAAATTTTCTTCACCTTAAAGGGTCCAAAGCCAATTGGATGTTTGCGGATTTTCTCAGAGGATTCCATTTTATCAAGTGGAATGTCCCTTAAATATTTCTTATGTAGCGGATAGGTCCATAAACCGGTTAGTATGGATGGATTAGCTTCTTTAAAGGTAATTGATATATTTTTCCCATCCACATGAATGCCCGAAATTCGCTTTGCCTTTCCTGTATGGTATTCTTCCATTCCTTCTATCATTTGAAATAAGGAATCATAGCGTGCTCCTTTGTAATTAGGATGACCAATTGTTAGGTAGGCAAATTCTAAATCTTCCCCCGTTACCGGATTTCCATCATGCCAATTAACATCTTCACGAATCATAAGTGTTATCGTTTTATTGTCGTTAGACATCTCATATGTTGCGGCTCCGTCCTGATTGAACACATCGTTTTCATCCATCGAAAGAAGCGATTCATCAAAAATACTCAAAATCGTCGCATCGTACATACTTTGATAAAAAGCCCAGTTCAATAAACCTTCAAATGGACTATCAGTAACTAGGCCATAATTCAAATGCCCACCCCTAATTGCCTCAGCATGATTCGAGGTTTTAGTCGGAAAAGTATGAGCTGCTTTGTGATTCATTATTTCTTTACTAGTATTCTCTGTCATATTCGGATCTCTTTTTTCAGTCTCTTCAGAACTAAACGCAACTAATAGCCATACAAAAAACATCAGCACATATAAAAGCTTATTGCTAACGATCTTCATAAAAAATCCCTCCTGTGAGACAGTATCGTCTAGATCCTAACCGTCTACACATGAGGAATAAAATACCAATATTCACTTCATCTTAATTTTACATCTGTCGCTCGTTTTACCGCTTGACCAACAAAATTTATACTTAACATCAACACAAGTATCATGATAGATGAGGGCAACCATACCCACCATTTATTTTCTAAAACATCTGGGCTAGTAGCATAACTAATCAGAGTTCCTAGACTTGGAGTGCTTTCTGGTAAACCAAATCCCAAATACGTTAACGCGGACTCAAGTCCAATATTACCTGCTAAATTAAGAATAAAGTTCACAATAATAATGGAGCTAATATTTGGCAGAATTTGATACAACATAATCTTCCAGTCTGGCGTCCCTAACGTTTTCGAGGCATGAACATAATCTAATTCCCGCTCGGCTAGCACCTTAGAACGAATTAATCGAGCCTTGCCTGTCCAATAAAATAAGGTCATCACTAAAATAAATGACCATACTGTAAATTTTGGAATAATCGTCACTAATACGATAATAAACATGGTTGTCGGCAGTGTAAGTACAAAGTCTATGCTACGCATGACTAATTGATCGACAATTCCACCAAAATAGCCAGCTACCATTCCGGTTGTTAAACCGATGGCAGCTGTAAATAATGTAATGCAAAAGCTTATTGTAAAAGAATTCCTCGTTCCAATTATTAATTGACCAAAGATATCTCGCCCCCCATAATCGGTACCAAGCCAATACTCAGTTGAAGGAGGCTGATAAATCGCTAGGAAGTTAATCTTTGTAATCTCTTTTATATCTAAAACAAAAGAAAAACCATATACAAAAACTAAAATCGAGACTAGTAAAAGGAATGAACCCATCGCAAATGGGTCCTTTTTAATTTGCTGCCAAATCAAGCTCAGGCCTGATGGCAATACTCTTACATTTCCTCTTTGTTTTTCTGAATCTACCTTCACTTCCATCCCTTTCACCTACTCTATTCGGATTCGTGGATCAACCAAACTTAGGATGACGTCAGAAAGAAGAGTTCCGAGAAGTGTAGCAAAGCCTGTCATCATAACAATGGCGGTTACAATACTAAAATCACGAGTCTGTACCGAACTTAGAAATAGTTGACCGATGCCCGGATAGCTAAAAATCGTTTCAATAAGAACCGAACCACCAATTACACCTGTAATCTCATAGCCTAAAAAAGCAGTAATCGGCAATAAAGAGTTTCGCAAAATATGTTGTGAATAGATCTTGGTTTCTGGTATTCCCTTTGATCTCGCCGTTCGGACAAAATCCCTTTCCTTATTTTCAATGACTTCACTTCTTAAATATTGAATAATAGCTGTCGTTGAAATGAATGCTGTACTGAAAGCAGGCAATATCATATGATGGAGTTTGCTTATCGCATAAGCTAGTGTACCCTCCTCTACTTGAGGACTCACACTTCCTCCTGTCGGAAACCAATCTAGTCCAAATCCAAATACAAAAAGCATGATGATGGCAAAGATAAAAACTGGTGTCGCAAATCCTACATATGTATAACCCGTTATCGCTTTGTCCATCCACGAATCACTATATCTACCACTTATTAAGCCGAGTGGAATCGCTAATACATAAGTAAAAATTAATGTTAAAATAGCAAGATTTACTGTATTCCAAATCCGATCCTCAATCACATCTGTTACTTTTACTTTAAAGGTATAAGAAATCCCAAAATCCCCTTTTAGCATATTATTTAACCAACGAATATATTGCTCATACCAAGGATCATTTAAGCCCATTTCTTCTCGCTGTTCTTCTATCACTTGAGGATTTGCTCTTGGATCCATTTGTCTTCCTGTTAAAGCATCACCAGGCATCGCTCTAGCTAATATGAATACCATGACACTTAAGATAAGTAATTGAGGAATCATAATCAAAAGACGCCTTACGATAAACTTCCACATGCAAATTCCTCCTAAGGTAATGCGACCTTATGTGTTGGAGTAATCGATTTTAAGTCATATGCTCTCCCATTTTCATCAAAAAAATGGGCATATGTTTTCTTATATTCTTCAGCCATTTGTTTTCTGAACAATGCCTTTTTCTTACGATTGATAAGCTCCAATTCAGGAATGGCCGAAATTAATCGTTTTGTATAAATATGCTGTGGATTTTCATAAATTTCCTGACTGGTCCCTTCCTCCACTATTCGTCCCCGGTACATCACACCTATTCGATCACAAATATGTCGAATAACACCAAGATCATGTCCAATAAACAAATAGGTTAACTGAAATTCTTTTTGTAAATCGAGTAGAAAATTTAGCACCTGTGCTTGTACAGAAACGTCAAGTGCTGAAACTGGTTCATCAGCAATGATTAGCTTTGGCTTTAAAGTTAACGTTCGGGCAATCCCAATACGCTGACGTTGACCACCTGAAAACTCATAGGGATATTTATAAATGGAATCTGGACTCAATCCAACCTTTTCTAAATATGCTTGAACAATTTCCTTTTCTTGTTTAGGGGTGAGACGATGAAAGTTTCTTAGCGGTTCCGCAATAATATCCAACACACATTTCTTTGGATTTAAAGAGGAGTAAGGATCTTGAAAAATCATGCCAATTTCTTTTCGAAATGGCTTCATTTCTGTATTTGTTAAATGGGTTATATTCTTCCCTTGAAATAAAATATTTCCTGATGTCACTCGATGTAAATTCACTATAGACTTGCCAATCGTTGATTTTCCGCTCCCTGATTCACCTACAAGTCCATAGATTTCTCCTGGATGTAATTCAAATGACACCCCATCAACCGCACGCACATAATCCGTTACATTTTTAAATAAACCACGACGAATAGGAAAATGGACTTTTAAATTATCTACCTCTAATAAAGTCATCCTTTTTACCTCCTTCTCTAGGAAAATAAAAGTGCTTATAGCAAGTACAACGAACAAAATGGTCTTTACCAACTTCATGAAGCTTCGGAATAGATTCATGAGCCTGCTTAGGAATCCACGGGATCCTATCCTGAAATCTACATCCAATTCGTTCCATTTGTGAAATGGATGGTACGATACCTTGAATGACATGCAAACGTTCTTTTATTTGAACAACTGAAGGGATAGAATGAAGCAATGATCTCGTATATGGATGAAGTGGATAATTAAAAACAGTATGTACCGATCCCGTTTCAACAATTTGCCCTGCATACATCACGATAATACGATCAGCTATTTCGGCAACAACACCCAAATCATGCGTAATAAATAGTATCCCCATTTTTGTTTTTTCTTGAATTTCTTTTAATAAATCTAAAATTTGCGCTTGGATTGTAACATCTAATGCTGTTGTTGGTTCATCAGCAATAACAAGAGAGGGTGAACAAGCAATAGCAATTGAAATCATAACTCTTTGTCGCATTCCACCTGATAGTTCATGAGGATATTGCTTATATATACGTTCTGGAAAGGCAATACCAACTTGTTCTAGTAATTGTAGCGTTTTAATTTTTTTCTGTTTTTCCGATAACTGTGAATGATAATCTAGATTTTCAGCTATTTGATTACCTACTGTCATCAATGGGTTTAATGCTGTCAAAGGTTCTTGAAAAATCATACCCATTTCTTTACCTCGTATTTTATTTAATTTAGACTCTGGTATATTAAATAAATGATAGTTTTTGTATTTGATTAAACCTTTTAATCTAGTCTGCTCCTTAGGATGCAGTTGCATGATGGATAATGCTAACGCGCTTTTACCACAACCTGATTCTCCTACAATGGCTACAATTTCATTTTCATTGACAGTAAAAGATACATCATCGACTGCAGCATAATATTGATCATCAATTAAAAACGAAGTGGTCAGGTTTTCTACTTGCAGAATTACCTTCTCCATTCAGAATCCCTCCAGAACAACACCTCTAATATTTAATAATAATACCATATTTTGTAATTTATTTTCTGTTTTTTGGATATTTTAATGTGATGAAAAATATTGGGGTATTTGAGGATTAATTAATGGTAAAAAAAAATCAAGCATCTGCTTGATTTTTTTAAGGCCACAATGGTTGGGAACCAATTGAATCTATAATATATTGTGTATCTATTCTTCGCTTTTTCCTCGCATCTGCACGTTCTTTTGCAGATATATACAACATCCTTTCCAATTCGGTTTCTGGTTCAATACGCGCAACTGGAACTGGTTTTCCATTTTTATCAATCGCTACAAAGGTTAAAAAGGAAATGGCACATAAATTATGTGACCCTGTTACTAAATCTTCTTCAACCACTTTCACTATTACTTCCATTGATGTTCGACCCGTATAGGTTACAAAGCTTTCTAAACAAACAGCATGTCCCTCATGAATAGGGTGTATAAAGTCAACTGAATCTGTTGATGCTGTTACAACATACGAACGAGCATGACGCATAGCAGAAATAGCCGCTACGTCATCGATATACGCCATTAATTTACCACCGAACATCGTACCAAGATTATTCGTATCCGGTGGAAGAACAATACTTGTTTTCACAACAAGCGAATCTTTACAATGTCTTATTTCTTCCATATAAAATATTAATTCTCCTTTTAAATATCTTCTACACCACTTTACTCATTTTTTTCAAACATAGCAATGGTCCTCCACTTGTGATTTATTGAGCAAACATTGCTTTAAAAATTGTTATTTCTGTTAACCTTTTAATCAAATGACAAAAATTCATTACATAACTATTGTTTAATTCTAAAAAAATACTATGATAACAAATGAAGAGTGTAATTGATGATTGACAAGAATAATATTTCTAAAGGAGTTACAGCAATGAATGAACAAATTACTTTTCGCTTAGCGACAATTAACGATTTACCCAAAATTGTTGAGATATACAATTCAACCATCCCGTCGCGAATGGTTACGGCTGACACAGAACCAGTCACAGTTGAATCTCGGCTTGAGTGGTTTAAAGAACATGATTCTAATACTAGGCCGTTATTAATCATTTCATTAAATCATCAGACAGCTGGTTGGATGAGTTTTCAATCCTTTTATGGTCGACCTGCTTATCAAGCTACGGCTGAAATTAGCATTTATATTGATCATGTATTTCGTGGAAAAAAGATTGGCCAAACAGCTATTCAAAGAGCAATGGATATAGGTCCCTCATTAGGAATAAATACCTTATTAGGGTTTATTTTTGCTCATAATCAACCCAGCCTTAATCTTTTTACAAAATTTGAATTCGAAAAATGGGCATATCTACCCAAAATCGCTGTATTAGATGGTATTGAACGAGATTTAGTCATTTTAGGTAAAAGACTAATTCCTTAATATTCCAGAGTATTGATAAACTAGAGAGAAAAGTGTGTAGGTTAATGTTTGCATAAAACAGCATTTAAAAGGGAATCAAGCTCTTGACTAGCCTGAACAGCTAAATGACTTGTATAACCATAGTCTAATGCCAATCGAATCATTTCCTGCCGCTTTTCCTCAATCATTTTATTTGTTTTAACTTCAAATTGTATTTTCATGCTACTACACTTCCCACTTTTTCAATATATTAACATCAATATAATAATAGATAATTTGACCTAAAATCAACCCATAACAAGGATACATTATGACTTTTTTGTAAACATTTTGTAGAAAATCACTTTTTTCTTTACTTGACAGTGACTTTTTTACTATTTATATACATATTTTGTAAATAATGATAGTATTACCCTTTTCATATTACTAAATATCAAAAAAAAATGATAGCCTTTAATTTTATTAAGAACAGCAAAAGATTACAAATTTTATGTTTATAATTAAAATGACATTGCCCAAATTCAGACAAAGTCATGTTTACAATAATTAATGAAGTTTTTTTGAAACTAGTTTATTACAAGGTACTTATATATGGTATGATATGAACAATCAAATAATATTTTTTGCACTAGGGGTGCCTTTTTTTAAGGCTGAGATTGAACAATGTTCTAAACCCTTTGAACCTGAACTGGGTCATTCCAGCGGAGGAAAGTGATGGTAACCTTATATTATACATCAAATCATTTTCCCCGGTTCATTAGTTGAATCGGGGTTTTTCGTGCTTATTTTACTGAAGGAGGAAATATAAATGAAAACAGCTTTGACAATTGCAGGATCAGATTCAGGAGGAGGGGCTGGAATCCAAGCAGATTTAAAAACCTTTTCTGCTCATCTAGTTTATGGGATGTCTGTTATCACTGCAGTCACTGCACAAAATACAGTGGAAGTTCGCTCCATACAGTCCATTGATACAGGAATCATCGTTGATCAAATGGCTGCTGTTTTTGAAGATATTATAGTAGATGCAGTTAAAATTGGCATGCTGGGCTCTATTGAATGCATAGAGGCTGTAGCCAATCAGTTAAAAATATATCAACCTACAAATATCGTTCTAGACCCTGTCATGATTGCGAAAAGTGGGGACCGTCTTCTTTCTGAAGATGCGATCGCTACTTTAAAGACGAAGCTTTTACCATTGGCTACAGTGATCACGCCAAATCTACCAGAAGCAGAGGCTTTAACTGGAATGAAAATTGAAACCAAGCAAGATATTTATACAGCTTGTCAACAACTGTATGGATTAGGGGCTAAAAATGTCCTATTAAAAGGTGGTCATTCGCTCGGTAATCCTAATGATTTATTCTTTGACGGAGAAAATTTTCAATGGTTAAAAGCTGAAAGAATTCCAACCAAAAATACTCATGGGACAGGCTGCACCCTCTCTTCAGCAATTGCAGCCAATCTAGCCAATGGACTTTCACTCCAAGATTCAATCGAAGCAGCTAAGTCTTATATTACTGAAGCAATTCGGAATAGTTTTCCGCTTGGTCACGGCCATGGACCTGTTCATCATTTTTATGCACTTAACAAATAGGAGGAATCATCAATGCGACAACAAATTTCCACTTTATTTTCAACCATAGGTAACGTAAAACCACTCATTCATCATATTACAAATGAAGTCACTGTAAATGATTGTGCAAATGCTACCCTTGCTATTGGTGCCTCACCTGTTATGGCTTCTAGCGTACAGGAAGCACCTGAAATGGTTCAGCTTGCCAATGCACTCGTTCTAAATTTTGGTACCATCCATGATCAAACTTATCAAGCCATGATTCTTGCAGGTAAAAAAGCAAATGAGCTGAATATCCCTGTCATTTGGGATCCTGTTGGAGTTGGGGCTACTCCCTTCCGGACGAATCGAGCATTTGATTTAATGAAGGAAATAAACATTCAAGTAATTCGTGGAAATGCTAGTGAAATTTATCGACTCATTGGTGGAAAAACGATGACGCGTGGCGTTGATTCAGCCGATCTTTTCATCAGTCAAGCAAGTCTCGCCAAAGAAGCTGCACGACAACTCCAATGTACTGTTGTTGTTAGCGGTGCTCAGGATGCAATCAGCGATGGTGAGCGGACTGCAACGATTGATAATGGTGATCTTTTACTAACAAAAGTAACAGGTACAGGATGCATGACAGCCTCTCTCATTGGTAGTTTTGCTGGTATAACAACTGACTACTACGCTGCAGGAATAGCTGGAATGTCCGCCATGAGCCTTGCTGGCGAATTAGCTGCCAAACAACTTAAGCCCAATGAAGGGACGGGTACCTATCGTACAAAAATTATTGATCAAATCTCGTTAATGAACGCCGATCTATGGAATCGTGAGGTAAAATTAAATGAAGAATAAGTTTCAATTTAATAAAAGTCTCTATTTAGTAACTGAAGAGGCTGTTCCTCTTGACACCCTACTCGATACGATTCAAAAAGCTGTAGCTGGAGGCGTTGATGTCGTTCAATTACGGGAGAAAAATAGTGACGGTAAAATTTTTTACGAAAAAGCTCTTGCTGTTAAACAGCTTCTTCATAATACTGGAGTACCTCTCATTATTAATGATCGGGTTGATGTTGCACTTGCTATTGGAGCTGATGGTGTGCATTTAGGACAAAGTGATCTCCCACTTCCAGCTGTAAAAAAAATCATTCCGGAAACAATGATTGTCGGAATTTCAGCTGCAACACTGGAAGAAGCACTTGAAGCTGAAAAAAATGGTGCAGATTACATTGGAGTGGGTGCCCTTTTTTCAACATCATCGAAACAAGATGCTAAAGTACTTCCAGAAGGAATGTTTGATAGGATTTGTCAGCAAGTTTCTATTCCAGTCATTGCGATTGGTGGTTTAACAGCAGACCGACTTCAAAGTCTTTCAAATAGTAGTATTTCCGGTGCAGCCGTAGTATCTGCCATCATGAAAGCAGTGAATCCTGAACAAGCTGCGAGGGAATTAAAAGGAATATTAACCTATTGAAGAATCATTCATGTAAAAGTCAAAAAGGGTGCTCGTTATGAGCACCCTTTTGTTCATTCAATCAAGTCACTAGCCTAGAAGATTAGGCTTCTCTTCCTAACTAATCTAAAACCGTATTTTTTGTTTCTTTACCAAAGGCAACCGCTACGACTCCAATTAATATAGCGATTGTAAAGATCCCAAAGATATAACTAATAGATGAACCTGATGTGACTAAATAACCCACTAATAAAGGTCCCAGAATCCCACCTACACGGCCTATTGCTGCGGCCATACCAGCACCAGTCCCTCTTATTGCTGTAGGGTATTGTTCAGGAGTGTATGCATATAATGCACCCCAAGCACCTAAGTTAAAGAAAGAGAGCAAAAGCCCTGATGTAATTAACCACGGCAACTCTTCAGCTGTGCCAAAGAAATAAGCACTCAAAGCCGTACCAATTAAATATGTAATTAATACAAACTTACGACCCAATTTTTCAATAAACCAGGCTGCTGAAAAATATCCTGGAAGCTGTGCAAGTGTCATAATAAGGACATACTGGAAGCTTTTAATTAAGCTAAAGCCTTTAATGATCATGACACTAGGTAACCATAAAAACATTCCATAATAAGAAAAAACAACACAGAACCACAGAATCCAAAGAATCAATGTTTGCTTAGAGTATTCCTTCGCCCACACACTTTTCATATTATGAAATATTGATTTTTTTTCCTTCTGATTCAATTGTTCATATTTAGGCGAATCCGGCAAGCTAAAGCGTAAATATAGTGCATAAAAGGCTGGTAGTGCACTTATGATTACCGCTATTCTCCAACCCCATTGAGGAATAATAAAGTAGGATATGATAGCTGATACAATCCAGCCTACTGCCCAAAAGCTTTCTAATAACACGACAACGCGCCCGCGTTTATGAGCCGGAACACTTTCAGACACTAGCGTAGAGGCAACAGGAAGTTCTCCTCCAAGCCCCATTCCGATAATAAAGCGGAAAAGTAGAAATAAACCAATTGTACCAACAAGTGCTGATAAACCACTTCCAACTGAAAATAATAATAGCGTAATGATTAAAATATTTTTACGTCCTACTTTATCCGCCATGGCCCCAAATAATAAGGCTCCAATCGCCATCCCGATGGATTGTGTACTCCCAATCCAACCAGCCTGAACATCAGTTAATTGAAAGGCCTCATCCATTTTTAAAGCTGCAATAACGAATGATAGCATTCCCACATCGAGCGCATCAAACATCCATGCAGCTCCAGCAATCCCTAACAGCTTCCGATCTGTCAGGGATTTTGATTTTTGATTCATATTTTAACCTCCTGAAAAACTTTCAAACTTACTGCCAATAAAAAGTTTTACTTATATTATTTCAAATTTTATTTTATCTATAATATTTATTTTTTGCTATAGTATTTACAGATGTCTTGACAGGATATTATAAATTTTTTTAAAAAAGTCAAATTAGTCGATTAATGCCAGCACAAATGTTTTTATTTTGCAATTGTGTAAATTAATAGGATTTGATAATATTAGTTTGTAAGCGGAAACATTTTTCTGCATCATGATTTGCACAATATCCATTTACATAATAAGGAGGGTATTTATGTCAAATCTTACTTTACAAGTTAGTCCAAAGTTACAAAAATTTTTACAAGGTCCGAAAAAACTATTTATTAACGGGCAATTTATTGAAAGTGTTTCTAAAAAGACTTTTTCCACTCCAAATCCAGCAACGGGTCAAAATCTTGTTGATGTATATGAAGCTGATAAAGCAGATATCGACAAAGCTGTTAAAGCTGCTCGACAAGCATTTGATGAAGGCCCTTGGTCTAAGCTAAGTGCTGCTGATCGTAGCCGCCTAATGTACAAGCTTGCTGATTTAATGGAAGAAAACAAGCTAGAGCTTGCTCAATTAGAAACATTAGATAATGGTAAACCGATTAAAGAAACAACTAATGCTGATATTCCTTTAGCTATCGAACATATGCGTTATTATGCAGGCTGGTGTACAAAAATTGTTGGACAAACGATTCCTGTAAATGGCAATTATTTTAACTATACAAAACACGAAGCAGTTGGCGTTGTTGGTCAAATTATCCCATGGAACTTCCCACTATTAATGGCGATGTGGAAAATGGGTGCTGCACTTGCAACAGGCTGTACAATCATTTTAAAACCCGCAGAGCAAACACCACTTTCTGCACTTTACTTTGCTGAATTAGTAGCTGAAGCAGGTTTCCCTGACGGCGTCATCAACATCGTTCCTGGTTTCGGTGAAACGGCTGGGGCAGCTCTCGTTGATCATCCTGAAGTGGACAAAATTGCCTTCACTGGCTCAACGGCAGTTGGAAAACAAATCATGCGTTCTGCCTCTTATTCTTTAAAAAGAGTCACTCTTGAACTTGGTGGAAAATCACCAAATATCATCCTTCCAGATGCTGATTTTTCAAAAGCAATCCCAGGTGCACTTAATGGCGTTATGTTCAATCAAGGTCAAGTATGCTGTGCAGGCTCTCGTGTATTTATCCAAAAGAAACAATATGATAATGTCGTAGCTGATATGGCAAGTCATGCTAAAAATATTAAACAAGGTGCTGGACTAGACCCTTCTACACAAATTGGACCGCTCGTTTCAGAAGAACAGCAAAAACGTGTTCTTGGTTACATTGCCAAAGGAATTACAGAAGGTGCTGAAGTGGTTGCTGGAGGAACAACTCCAAGTGAAGATGGCTATTTCGTTTCGCCAACTATTTTTGCGGACGTAAATGACAGTATGACCATTGCCAAAGAAGAAATCTTTGGACCTGTAATTGCAGCCCTTCCTTACGAAGACTTAGATGATGTAATTAAGCGCGCTAACACAAGTGAATATGGATTAGCTGCAGGTGTTTGGACACAAGATTTAACAAATGCTCATTATATTGCAAGCAAATTACGTGCAGGAACAGTATGGATTAATTGCTACAATGCATTTGATGCAGCTTCTCCATTCGGCGGTTACAAACAATCTGGTATCGGACGTGAAATGGGCTCCTACGCTCTTAATAACTACACTGAAGTAAAAAGTGTTTGGGTGAATTTAAATAAATAATGTAAAAACTAAATAGATAAAAACGCATGGAATTCATCCATGCGTTTTTATCATATTAATCCCTATGTAATGCCTTATAAAGTTGTTTTAAACACATAACTTAACTTTTCGTAATTCATTCGATCTTCATAAAAACGATGTGCATCTGTACGCTGTAATCCCGAAGATAAAGCTACACTTTCATACGAATGTTCTTTTGCCCATTCATGAACAAAGGTAAGTAATTTTTCACCGTACCCTTTAGAACGCTTATTAGTGTCTGTCACCAAATCACACACCCAAACAAATCGACCATAATAAAGGGTGATCATTGGCTTAAAACCAGTCAACGCTACTATTTCACCTTCATCATATAAGGCAAACATTTTATAGTTATCATTTTTTTGTGCATCTAGTACTAAATCAAGATATGTATCTTCATCAAGATGAGTTCTAAGCTGATTCATTATGGGAAATGCTTTAAGTATTTCTTGTTGGGATTGAAGTTCTTTTACTAATAGTGTATCCATTAATCAACTCTCCCTACATTTGGATATTCCCTTATATATTATATGAATCTCTTATATTGCACAATATCCTCTAAAAGGATGATTAAAATGATATTCACATGCTGTTTTAGGAAATACTGAATTATAACCGTTTGCAATTGTTATTGTTAGCGTTTAACAAGCATTTTTTGATATGATTAAGGAAACACCACTTATCGCAAATAGCGAAAGTCGATGTCTTAAAGTATGCTCTCAGCTCGTTGATAGCATCAAAAACAAAGGAGGAATTTACATATGGTATATGAAGTAGCGGTTATTGGTGCAGGCCCTGCTGGAGGAAGTGCAGCTCTATTTACAGCGAAGGCTGGTAAAAAAACAGTTATTCTTGATAGCAACCAAGGTGTAACAAAAAGAGCTTGGTTAGAAAATCATTATGGTGTAGCTGAAATTTCTGGACCGGATTTGGTCGAAACAGGTATTGCCCAAGCAAAAAAATTCGGAGCAGAGCTTATTGAAACAAAAGTAACAGCAATAAATAAAACAACTGAAGGCTTCAAAATCGTAACAGAACAAGGTGAAGTGGAAGCAAAAAATATCATTATTGCTACAGGTTTCCTTACTGACTTAGCTGCAGCTGCTGGCCTTCAAACAAAAGAAGGAACAGAACCAAGAGTAAAAACTATTTTTGCTGTTGACGCTGCTGGTAAAACAAATGTTGAAGGAATTTGGGCAGCAGGTACTTGCGCAGGCGTGAGCGTTCATACAATCATTACATCAGGTGATGGTGCAAAAGTTGCCATTAACTTAATCAGTGAACTAAACGGCGAACGTTATGTAGATCACGATGTATTAAAATAATATGGGAATATGCGGTCATCTTACTTGTGAGCTGACCGCATTTTTTATCTAACCACTAATCAAGCCTGCTGTTTTGATTAGTTTATCTTCGAAAATGAAAGATTCATCTTCGATTTTTTCATTTTATCTACGAAAATAAGAGATTTATCTTCGATTTTTTGTGTTTATCGATTATTCGACAAATCTCTTCCCTTTTCTCACTTCTAATCATTTTCTTTTTTCCAAATGGACGAGTACAATAAAGGTATCTATTAGTAAAGGAGAGAATACAATGACTGATTTTCAAAGGAATTTAGAAAAATATGCAGAACTTGCAATCAAAGTAGGTGTCAACATCCAACCTAAGCAAACGCTTGTCGTCAATACAACATTAGAAGGCGCAGAGCTTGTACGCATTATTGTCAAAAAAGCGTATGAAGCAGGCGCACGTAATGTTGTTGTCAATTGGCATGATGATACTGTGAACCGCACAAAGTTTGAGCTAGCCCCTGATGAGATATTTAACGAATATCCTGAATGGCGTGCAAAAGAAACCATTGAGTTAGCTGAAAAAGGTGCTGCTTTTTTATCCGTAATTTCTTCTAGTCCTGACCTATTAAAGGGTATCGATCCAAAACGAATTGCAAATAACCAAAAAGCATCTGCTACAGCCTTAAAGCCATGGCGTCAAATGATGCAATCAGATAAAGTCAGCTGGTCGATTGTAGCTGTTCCATCTCAAGCTTGGGCAGACAAAGTATTCCCAGAAGAGCCAGCAGAAAATCGCGTACATAAACTTTGGGAAATGATCTTTAAAACAGTACGTATTGATACAGAAAATCCTGTAGAGGCATGGAAAAGACATGACGAAACACTACACGAAAAAGTGGATTATTTAAACGAAAAACGCTATAAAAAACTTCACTATACCGCTCCAGGAACTGATTTAACAATTGAACTTCCTGAGAAACATTTATGGTGTGGTGCTGGAAGCATTAATGAAAATGGCCATCCTTTCATGGCTAATATGCCAACGGAAGAAGTATTTAGTGTTCCGTTAAAAACAGGTGTAAACGGTACAGTGGCAAGCACAAAGCCATTAAGCTACGGTGGAAATATCATTGATAACTTCTCTGTTACCTTTAAAGACGGACGTATTGTCTTCGTCAAAGCGGAGCAAGGCGAAGAAATTTTAAAACATTTAGTGGAAACAGACGAAGGCTCTCATTACCTAGGAGAAGTGGCACTCGTTCCTTACAACTCCCCTATATCTCAATCTAATGTGCTATTCTACAATACATTATTTGATGAAAATGCATCGAATCATTTAGCAATCGGTAGTTCCTATGCATTCTGTCTTGAAGGTGGAAAAGAAATGAATCCTGAACAGCTTGCAGCCAATGGGCTAAACGAAAGCTTAACTCACGTTGACTTCATGGTTGGCTCCGACAAAATGAATATTGACGGCATCAAAGCGGACGGTACAAGCGAACCTGTTTTCCGTAATGGGGATTGGGCGTTTTAAATGAAGGGTTGAAATAGCGTGGTTTTAAAACGTGTAACACCTTTAGTGGTCACAAAAATGGTTACATTTCTTTAACTTTAAACAATTTATCTAATTCATCAGCCACGTGTTTTTGCATACTAGGAAGCACATGGTATATTTATCTAACGTAATTTGAATTAATCAAATTATTCTTCTAACCACTTCGTTTTTTTACCACCGAAGTGGTTTTTTATTAATAAATAATTCATTTTTCTGGTGCAATTTATATGTATAATCAAGAAAGACATCCTACTTTATCGGATGCCTTATCACTCTTCTTTCACCTGTTCTTGTAACACTTCTTTTAACAAATCAATCGCTCTTTCTTCACTGGGATCATTTGTTCCTAGCTGACCTCGGAAAGCTAGAGCATGGATAATAGTAACGGAATATTTTATTTATAAGAAAAAATGTAAGTTATTAGGGATGTAGAAAAAAGACAAAAAGTAGGCTATCAAGATTTTTCCGACAACATGAGAAATTTGCGAAGTTAATTGCTTTTATTAGAGAAGTGAGTTATTTCTGCTTAATTATACGATTTGTGCACAAATGACATAACCGCATAGTGTAAACTGTTGATTTCCTTGACCTTCTGCTCGAAAAATCCATTGATTAGGGGGAGAACCAACCGGTTGCATTTGAGTAAGTCTAACTTGAGTACCGCCAGTAATAGAAAATCCAGCAGAGATCGCAATATTATTAGGTGGACAGGTAATTGTAAAGGTCGCGACACCAGCTTGTGAATTTACACATTGCGACATGATTTGAAAACCAGTTAATCCTGGTCCTGGTGGTCCTTGTGGTCCTTGTGGTCCTTGTGGTCCTTGTGGTCCTTGTGGTCCTTCTGGTCCTTGTGGTCCTTCTGGTCCTTGTGGTCCTTCTGGTCCTTGTGGTCCTTCTGGTCCTTGTGGTCCTTCTGGTCCTTGTGGTCCTTCTGGTCCTTGTGGTCCTTCTGGTCCTTGTGGTCCTTCTGGTCCTTGTGGTCCTGGTGGTCCTTGTGGTCCTGGTGGTCCTTGTGGTCCTTGTGGTCCTGGCGGTCCTGGCGGTCCTTGTGGTCCAGGAGGACAATTGCACATTTTTCCGTGCGATTTTGGAGTTGCAAACAGTGGACAGCATCCCCTAAACTTTGAATTAGAGGATTGAAGCCAAGAAGGGGGAATAATATAATGTTTCATTTTTATCATCCTTTCTCAATTATCTATAAACTATATATTCAAAAATAATTGAGATGATTGGATAGTTTTGACAAATATGTTTTTTATGTATGGTTTTATTTAGAATATGATAGATTTTAATAGAAAAATTAATAAATCGGCATCCGCGACCATTTTAAGTGGCAATTTGTACACTTATTCGGGAAAAAAAGAACGTTAAATTAAAAAAAGGCTTAAAAATAAACGTGGCTTTACTCTTTGTTCTTGGTCTTACATATGTAGCGAACAGACTTGCCTTCCTTATACCATTCCATTGCTTGAGCTGTCTTCTCTTCTTTCTTACCACCTACTGTTACTTCTAGTTTGCGTCCTTTAAACTTACCTTGTTTCTTAAAGGAAAGGATTAGTGATAAATTCACTAATCCTCTTTTATTCCCAGCCGTTCTTTTATAGATTACCAACAACTATAAAAGGAGGAGCTCCTTTTACACTCAGCAAGTACCCACGACGGTAAAGTAATCCGTCGGCAGTGCCCAGTTTCATCATAAGCCCCTCCTTAAAAGTTTTAAGGTAATTCAATTGTGTGTGACCCAGTTGTCGTATCATAACGGAGCATTCGCCCTGCATCTGTCGTCGTCAACTCGGTCGCTTGAATAGTATCTGTTGGTGTCTTACCAAGATGAATGACGGTAATGTATTCCCCATTATTCATCACTTGCTTTGTAATAATTTGCTTTCGCGCAAACCAAGTATAGTCCGCATAGGAGACATGGCTATCTCCAACCATCAACTCTTTAACATCCGCTGTCGGAACTTGAATAAGGTGGAGTGTCCGACCATCCGTATTAGTTGCGACGATTTCATTTTCCCCTTGTTTCATGATTTCAAATCCAGGCGCAAGGTGGAATCGTTGTAAAAATGTCTTCGTTTCATTCGCAGCAATCGTATCATGAATGACGAACGTCTGCTCACGATCATACCAGACTGCACGTTGATGCGTCGTGCCGGTCATGAGCGAATGTTTCCCTACTGTGTAGTAGTCGCCGCTTGGGAGTTGCTTCGACTCAAGGATCCCACTTTGTCCAACTTTTTCAAGTTTAAGCGGGAACTGCTCACCTTCAATTTGAATCGAGTTATGTGCTTCTCCATCAAAGACACCATAGCGTTCCTGCGCCCGAGCATAACCATAACGTCCTGTTTCAACGATATAGTCACCACCAAAACCATAAAGGTCAATGCTCAAGTCATCGAAATGTTTGTGTGGCATACCGTGGAAACCAGCTGTCATCCCAAACGCAATCGCTTGGTCAAACGGCTCACTCTCTCCCCAATGTTGTCTAAAGAACACATATTGATTGTCTTCTTGTATGATGTTTTTCTCAGGCTTCGTTCCTTTTGCGCCCGCCGACAAGCTATATAACAGTTCAGGATACTGTTCGAGATACGGAAAAGCGTCCATTTTCATTACTTCAGCATACGTGTCTCCAAACTGGACAAACTTCAGATTTGGTTTGAGCATATATGCCATATGAGTCGGCATCAAACGGATACGACGTTTTGACTCTTCATCCAAGGCGTAACCATTTTCCTCTGTCCAGTCAACCATTGAGATAAGCGTCTGATAAATATAGAGCTGATAGCTTGGTGAATGTTCCAAATGAAGACCTGTCGCACTGACACCGTGGTTAATTTGTGCCGCAAAACGAGTGTTGGCGATTTCTTTCCACTTTTGTGACTGATCCATCTCTGGGAATGTCTCAGCAATCATAAGGAGTGCGATATCTTGGAAAATCCCGTGATTGTTATTCAGACGATAAAAACTATCTGTTGCGAGGAGTTCTGCATGCTCGTAAATCATACGGAGCAACTGCGAATGGAATGTCGCATTCGTATTTTGGATTGAAAAACGATATTCGTTCCAGTAGTTGATAAACGCTATCGTACGAAGTGCCGCCCCGTGGTCATTATATGCCCACTTGTAAAGCGTCTTATATTTATCGATTGGGAATCTCGAATCCCAGCTCATAATCATGTCTCGACCGTATGCCAAGTACTGCTCATTCCCGTTTAATGCATACGCACTTGTCAGCGTGTCGAGCATGTAAAACCCATGGATTTGGAATGGAAACGAGTTCGATGATGATATCGGGATTTGGTTGGTCCAATTAAACGATGAAACGTCTGTCACCGTAAATTGACTCGGCGGCGCAGGAACAGTCCATAGACCATTAAGCGTTTGGTTTGCTTGATTGATTGTCGAAGTCGAGTTATTCGAACGGTCATAGTACGGGATTTTTTTCGCCGATTGTTTCGAATAATAGTACGAAATAAACGGAGCCAGTGTCGGATCCTTAAAATCTTCACCGGTCACGTTATGCAAGACCACTTTTGCACTAGAAAACGGGATATAGACATGTTCATTTCTCATATACACTACAAAATAGTTACCGCTAATCCGGTAAGGTTGGTAAGTTTTATTTTTCAGACCAACCTCGTATTCATTTAACTTTCCATTCCTCCAAACATATAACATCGAAGACTCGGTTGCTTGGATTAAAACATTCATCGGACCTGTAATAGGCGCCGGTTTGATTTCCGTCCGGCGCGTTATATCTTTTTGAGGGATATAATAGATGACATCGCTCCGTTTGACTTGATAATACGAACTACTCTTTCTTAACATGAAAAACGTCATGTTCTTTTTCACCGTCTTGACAGCTTTCAACTTCTTATTGACGGACTTGTACAATTTTGCCTGCTTATTTGTATAACCAATTGTGCCCGTTGCAGCCTCTACCGGCGTAGCTGGGATGATCGAAACGATTAGTGCGATTGCTAACAAAGCCGCAACACTTGAGCTAAACAAACGTGAGAATAATGATTGAGACATTCAATAATTCCTTTCTGTGACTATTAATAGGTTTCTCCTACACAATTACCTAATAAAGGAAATAACCCTACTATTTTTCGTTGTATTTGAAAGTTTCATAGTAAGCGAACAATACTATTCTATCTTGTATTTAGGTGATTTGTAACATTTTTATAAATAATTTATTAATAATTTGATAGATTTACATTTTAATGTTAAAATGGACTTTTTTAACACTAAAGTCATTAAACAAAAAAGAGCGCCTCCGAAGAGATGCTCATGTCCAATTCCACTAATGTCATACATGTACTGTTTCTAAAAAGAAAGGCTCATTTCTCAATTTATACACTTCTACCCGTTTAACATGATGCTCTTCCATTTCAATAACTTTAAATTCATAGGTATCAAATGGAATAGATTTCCCTTGTTGAATATCAAAGTTTTGGGTTAATATCCAACCACCAATCGTATCCATTCCTTCTTCTTCAATATTGGTTCCGAGTAAATCATTCACTTCATCAATCAAGACTTTAGAATCAATAATATAGTGGTCTTCTTCTACTTTCTGAACCTCTGATACTTCATCTGCGTCAAATTCATCTCGGATTTCGCCAACGATTTCCTCTAAAATATCTTCTACGGTCACAAGACCCGCTGTGCCACCATATTCATCCATTAAGATAGCCATATGAATACGATCTTTCTGCATACGCAGTAATAAACTATGAACAGGAGTGGATTCAAGCACTTGGAGAATTGGTTTTACATACGATTCAATCGTTCGCTTTTCTACTCCCGTTTCTCTAGCAACATCGGTTAAAATTTCTTTAATATTAACTAATCCTACAATTTGATCTTTATCATCTTCTAATACGACTGGATAACGAGTATACTTTTCTGTTTTGACGATTTGTACAAAGGTCTCAATCGTATCATCCTTTGAAACACTAATGATTTCTTTACGTGGTACCATAATCTCTCGCGCAACGCGATCATTAAATTCAAAGATGTTGTTTACATAGGTAAATTCGGATTGATTGATTTCTCCACTTTCATAGCTCTCAGATAAAATCAAACGTAACTCTTCTTCACTATGAGCACCATCATGTTCCGAAACAGCTTTTAATCCAAATAATTTTGTGATGGCACGAGCAGATCCATTAAGAGCCCAAATGAAAGGATATAATACACGATAAAATAGAATAATCGGGCGAGCAAATAGTAATGTGATTTGCTCAGCCTTTTGAATTGCCAATGTCTTTGGAGCCAATTCGCCAACTACAACATGAATAAAGGTCACGACCGTAAACGCGATAATAAACGAAACGATATGAGCTACCGATTCTCCTAACTGAAACTTTTCAAATAAAGGCTCTAATAACCGAGCAATAGTAGGCTCTCCTATCCACCCTAGTCCTAACGCGGTCACGGTAATCCCTAATTGACAGGCTGATAAATATTCATCTAAGTTCGATACTACTTTTTTCGCATAGACAGCATTTTTATGGCCTTCTGCAATTAATTGATCAATACGTGTACTTCTTACTCGAATAACAGCAAATTCTGTTGCCACGAAAAAAGCTGTTAAAATAATTAAAATCGCAAATATAACTAAGTTTAAAAATTCCAATAAATGTCCTTATACCGTAAAAAACCGGATAAGGGAACACCTCCTATTAAATGTTGGATGTATCTTTATGTTTTAAAAGGGTCAACCCTCTGAAAAACTATTTAAAATCATGTGGTGGCTAAGCCATTTTTACACTATATAGTCCCGTTTAAACAGGTTTACTCTATAATTTTAATCAGATCCTGGTCTTGGCTAGTTACTCCTTCATTAAAAATCAGCTTAGTTTGAAATCGATAAGATAATGTATCTGATGAAGGAACCATAGATTCTGGTAGTTGAAAGACAAAGGAAAGTTCGTACAATTCCTCTGAATCAATTTGCGTTGAAGTCAAAATAGTTTTAGTATCCATTACCTTTTCAATATCTGCAGCCTTATCCATCAATACAAGGTCACAATCAATTCTCTTTAACTTTTGTTCAATGTTTCCACCCTCAATTGAGAAATGCCCATTAACAACTTCACCAGGTCTATACACGTCTTTTTGTAAAATTAAATCAATCTTTGCTGATCCTACCCCTAACAGTGCCATATATTTTCTTAATAACACTTGAACTCCCCCTGTTTAATTTATATAACTAAAATGACTTTTTCGTAAGCTTTTCCACATTTCTCTTAGTACTATTCAGAATAACTATTAATAAAATTCAACTACTCCCCTAAATAGCGACAACCAATTTTCTATTAATCTTTTTAAAGAGTCAAAAAAACCTTTACCATCTAGTGGTAAAGGTTTAAAAATATAAAGACCTTTACCAATAGGCAAAGGTCTGGCTAACAACGTTATGTTGCCAATAAAGCCGGGAATAATGCGTTCCGAATTGACGACTTTATTGTAAAAGCTACTCCCCTTTAGGAGGACTATTAAACTAATTAACTACATTATACATGAACTCTATATGAGTGTCAAAACAATTCACTTTGGAAGTGGAGATTTTTTCCCCATTGCGGCTAATTCAGCTTTCACCCTTTATTAAATTGTCAAAATATAATTTTGAAATCGCCAAGTATTCTCTTACATAGGACTTCACTACAGTTAGTATAGGAGTTTTTGCAGGAAGACCGGATACGTCTAATCCCTCTTGACGTGCAATCAACATTGCACGATACAGATGATAATCATTGGTAACAAGTAATCCTTTATCTAAATCGCTAGGAATTAATGCTTTTGAAAAAATAATATTTTCATAGGTACTTGTAGACTTATCTTCTAAAATAATTCTCTCCTCATCAATTCCATGCGCAATAAGTCCTCGCTGCATCACCTTCGCTTCAGAAATATCTTCGTCTGTTCCCTGGCCTCCAGAAACAATAACAATTGTTTTTTCATGTTCCACTAGAAAACCCGCGGCTTCATCGATTCGATTTTGCAAAGATAATGATGGAATCGTTCCATTCACTTTCGCCCCAAGTACAATAATATAATCCACTTTAGCAGGAAGCTTCTCGTGACTACTTTGATACATTTTAACATGTAAAAAAGCGATATACATCAATCCGATTAAGACTAAACTGTACATGATGATGTTAATCCTTCTATTCATTCCCTCCACACTTTCTACTATTTCCTTCTATTTAATCTACTATCATTTCATCATAAATTAATTTTCCAATTTTACTAATTATTTGACGGCTTTCTTCCTCTGAGGCGAAATCTTCTGTTAGCACTGCCGCATAGACCATTTCTGTTTCTGTACGAATAATGGCAGCGTCATGAGCAACTCCACGAATATTACCCGTTTTATTTCCAACTCTCACACCTTTTCCCATCTGGCTTGGAAGTTTATCTTTAATCTGTTGCTGCTCAAAGATAAATAAAATCTTCTCTTGGCTTTCCTTCGTTAAGAAATCACCAGTATGTATGGCTTTTAAACAAGTTACTGTATCAGCGGCTGATATTGTATTGTCACGGCCTTCCTTTAACGCCTTAAAATCAAACATTCTTCTTTGTAATATCGTATTCTCTAAACCTAAATCTTTAATACATTGATTAATTTCATCAAAACCTAGCATATTCATCATCATATTCGTAGCTGTATTATCCGAAATTGTAATCATAATAGTTAACAAATCTTCGACCGTTAACATCACTTTATCTGATAAAGTATGAAGAACACCAGATCCGCGAGTGACTTCGAAACGTGGTATCGTTAACGGCTGATTAAGATAAATTTCTTTCTTTTCAGCTTGACGATAACCTTCAATAATCATCGGAATTTTTATTAAGCTTGCTGATTGAAATGATTCATGTTCATGATAAGAGATGGACTCGCCACCATCCTTTTCAATTGTATATCCTATTCGCCCTTCAAATGATTCGACAAGATCTAAAATTTTCGGTTCAATAGACTGTAAATTCATAAATTCGTTCCCCCTTAAAAAATAGGTAATTCCCCTATTCACCTTTTTTCTATTTTACCACGTAAAAAGGATAGAATTATAGTCATTGACGTTCCTCTTTTCTATTTAATAGAAATATGATAAACTCTAATTTTTCACATTAGGCTAGCTACCAGACCAAACTAAACTCAAAAAAGAGACATTCACTTGAATATCCCAATGATTACCTACTATTCAGCTTTCAACTTACTACTTTTTAACAATGGAAAACGCTTCTTTTCAGTTGTTTCCACTTGAATGATTTCCCCATCATGAATTGTAATGTGAATTGAACCATACTGTAAATTCTTCACACTTGATAAAATATGCTCAACCTTTATTTCATCTAATTTACCCATAGTTCCCCTCCTAACAAGAAATTAAATCTTTTATTTCGTCTAAGCAGTCCCTCTAGAAATAAAAAAACTTAATTTCTTTGTGGATATTAAAACTTCCGGTTAATCCGGTAAGAATCCTTTAATATCCTATTTGTTTAATCGGATTAGTTTTATTTAGTTTAGCTTCAATCTTTTTCCCAGTCAATACCTTTTTCATAATTCTTAAAATTTTGTGAATTATGTACTAAATTACTTGTTATTACTTTTGTTTGTTTGAAAATAAAAGAATCCTTGGATAAACCTTAATTACAAAGTTATAAGTGATAAAGCAAAAGGGATGCACCTTAATTCGGTGCATCCCCTTTTCTTAGTTAATAACGGCAATTATGCCTTGTTCATCATCAAGTACTAATTCTATCCCTGAATATGGATCTCGATTTAAATATTCTTCAAGCCACATACGCAAAGCTTCAATCATATTTACTGTAATCAACACTTGTTTACGCCCATTCACATAAGCTTCCGCAGAAAAACCATAATCATCATCATACATTAATTCTACTTCAACTTCTTCTGGCTTTACATCTTTTTTACGTGAAGTATACACGCACAGTGCATTAATTATATCTTGTTCAGAAATAATTAATTTCTCCATGGATTAGGCTCATCTTTCTTCTTCTTTTTATCCATGAAATACACGAAAATTTTACGAATCAAAGCAATGATGATAACGATTACTAACACGTTTACTATTAACCCTAGTAACGAACCTAATGCTCCCATATTAGCAAATAGGCCACCAAATAGAAGTCCTGCTAGTCCACCTAACATAAGACCTTTCATGAAACCACCTGATGTAAATCCACGTTTAGCAGTTGTTGTTCCATTGTTTGGTTTAGTTGTTGATTTATTTATTGTTGAAGAATCTGACTTATTAGTGTTTTTATTTTGGAACAATGAATTATTGGTACCTTGATTTGTTTTAAAACTTCCTTTTCCTGACTTATACGATCTCGCATCAGCAGATGTTGCTTGATCCTGAAAAACATAGTGTCCTACAGGTGTTAGTGCTAGCGTTACTGTCAGTATTGCTGCTATTAATTTCTTCATGTAAAATTTTCCCTCCACATATTGTTCTTTACTTAATTTAGGTTAGCCTCATTAATTAAATAATTCGCCATCACCTTCCATACTATTTTATAGTATTTACGTTAATAAACAAAATAAGTTTCACTTTTTTCAATTTTTAAATAGAAAAATAGAAAGATTCATTTTCAATGTATAAAAATAAGCAGAGAATTCAATCTCTGCCCATTTCTTTTTACTATTATTTTACGCGTACTACACGACCGTTAAATTTACTACCCCAGTATCCACTTGTCATGCTTGCAATCGCAACACCTGTAGAACTTTGAGATCCTATAAATTTACCATTTCCAAGATAAATTCCTACATGTCCGTCCGTTTTATACGTATTAAAGAAAACTAAATCCCCAGGTTGCATTTGACTAGTTGAAATTTGTTTTCCTGCGTATCTTAAACCACTAGTACTAGCAGGAAGACTCACACCAGCTTGGCTATATGCCCATGCAACGAATCCGGAGCAATCAAAGTATCCATTGGCAACATCTGACGCCGTTCTACCTCCACCCCATACATAGGTAGAATTTCCAATATATTTATATCCCGCAGAAATCGCCGCACTCACATTTGCACTACTTGGTGCAGATACAGCTACAGAAGTAGATGTAGATGTAGATGAGTTTGATGAATCACTAGTAGATGTAGATGAATTTGATGAATCACTAGTAGATGTAGATGTAGATGAATTTGATGAATCGCTAGTAGATGTAGATTTTTCTACTTGTGAAGCAGCTTGTTCAATCTCTTTTTCTTGCGCCACTTGACGTTCTGCTGCTCTCTTTTTTTCTGCTTGATAGGCAGCAATTCGTGCAGCTAAATCAGCATCTTGTTTCTCTAAGCTTGCTTGAAGTGCGGCTGTTTGTTGTTTCTTTTCTTCAATTGTACTAATTTTAGTTTCACTCTCTTTTTTCGCTTCTGTAAGGTCAGCTTTCGCATCTTCAAGTTCAGCTTTTATGCTTTCTAGATTTGTTAGCTTCTCTTTCACTGTTGCTTTTTTATCTTCTAAATCTGCTTTATCTTGTTCTTGAGCAGCTAAAATTTCTCGGTCTGCATTAACGATCGTTGCAACTGCTCCAACACGACTTAAGAAATCTGAAAAACTAGCTGACCCAAGTAAAACTCCGATATAATCTACATCGCCACCACTCTGTTGAAAAGCAATAGCACGCTCTTTTAATACTTCTTGACGTTGGGCAATTCTTTCTTCCAACACTACAATTTCCTTTTTCAAAGATTCTATATCAGCTTGTGTTTCTACAATTTGTTTTTGTGTATTTTTAATTTTAGTATTATTTTCATTAATAGATGCTTTAAGTCGATCAACTTGAGCTGTTAAATTGGTTAGTTCTGCTTTCAAGTCTTCCAATATGTTATTAGCCTCAGCAATTTGTGATTGAACCTCAGTACGTTGTGATTGAATAGAGGTTTCTGCGTGTACTGCTGGGATTGAAAAAACACTTCCTAAACCAAGCATAATCGTTGTATTTAGTGCAATGAACTTTTTCTTCAATTAATTCCCCTGCTCTCTCTTCTAATTCATACGACAAGATCTATTTTTCTATATAAATCTCAATCGCTATATTTCAATACTTCTCGTTATGTATTCTTTCAATATTAATAACTTTATGTTTACTGCTCTATTTATCTAGCCAATTATTTTGCATCCAAGTTGAAGTATAACATCGTAATTTATCAGAATCATGTTATTCATATTACATTTATGTTTCAATTTGAACACAAATACCCATATTTCGACATTTATTGAGGGTATTCTTTGTATTTTTTCGACACAATTAGCTATTTATCACCTATTTTAGATAAAATAACTTCCATTAAATTAACATATAGAAGAGTATTTTCTATATCCTGGTACAAATATTACACTATCATTACATTATTTCAATTTATAACATGGCTAAATAACAATCATTCTAAGGCTACGGCATGAAGCTCGACACCAAAACTTTTCGTAATATTTAGATTCCTAAAATACAAAAAGTCGGGTGCAAAACCGTTTAGATTTTGCATCCGACTTTTATAATGTTACTCTACATAATTGAATAAAAATTGAACTCTTTACTCCTATTTATGAAGCATTTTATATACTTGATCGACGTCTTTATCACCACGACCAGATACAGTAGCGACAATAATATCGTCTTTTGATAATACACCCGCTAATTTAAGTGTATGCGCAATCGCATGAGAGCTTTCTAATGCTGGAATAATCCCTTCTGTTTTAGATAAGGTTTGGAAAGCTTCTAATGCTTCTTGCCCAGTCACAGTAACATATTCCGCACGTCCACTTTCTTTTAAATAACTATGCTCTGGACCTACACCAGGGTAATCCAATCCAGCCGCAATGGAAAACGTTGGTTTAGGGTTCCCTTCTTCATCTAACAATGTTAACGATTTGAAGCCATGTAAGACAGATGAAACTCCTTCTGACATCGTTGGTGCTTCGGCCGGCTCACAGCCAATTAAACGTACGCTTGGTTCATCAATATAATGTGCAAATGAACCGATGGCATTACTACCACCACCTGTAGCAGCAACAACGGCTGTTGGCAGTTTTCCTTCCTTTTCAAGAATTTGACGTTTTGATTCTTCACTAATAACGGATTGGAAGTGCTTCACAATCGTCGGATATGGATGTGGACCTACAGCCGATCCAATCAAATAAAAAGTATTTTCATAGTTTTCCATTAAGTCCTCTAGTGCAACGTCGACAGCATCTTTTAGTCGACCTTGGCCTTTATCTACCGGTACCACTTTTGCTCCTAATAATTCCATACGAAATACATTTAGTGCTTGGCGTTCAGTATCGACCTTACCCATATAGACGACACATTCAAGACCAAATAAAGCACAAGCAGTCGCAGTAGCCACCCCATGTTGACCTGCTCCAGTTTCAGCAATAATACGTGTCGCACCCATTTTCTTTGCCAATAAAATTTGTCCAATCGCATTGTTTATTTTATGGGCACCTGTATGATTCAAATCTTCACGCTTCAAATAAATTTTAGCGCCACCGATTTGTTCTGTTAAATTTTTCGCATAGGTTAATGGATTTTCACGTCCTACATATTCCTTCAAGTAATATTGATATTCTGCGTTGAACTCTGAATCATCCTTATATTGTAAAAACTTTTCTTCAATAATATTCATCACTTTTTGAAGGTTTTCTGGTATATAACTTCCACCAAATTCGCCAAAATACCCATTTTTCACTATACTCATACTCAACTAAGCTCCTTATAAACTATTTTCATTAATTATATCAATTTTATTTATATATTCAAAGATTTCTGTTAATTTTAACTTAGATGAAAAAAATGGAAAAGGAGATTCATATAAGATGCATAAGATTACTAAAATCGCGCTCTCTTTCTCTACAGCAGCGCTGATGTTTTTTAACCTGGACATTCCTTCTAAACAAATTCATTCAGTCGTAGATGCGAGGGAGCAGACTACTATTGACCCTAAAGCTAAGGTTGCAGCCACTAAAACAACCACTGCTAAGCCAATTAACCTTACGTTTACCGGAGATGTATTACTAGATCGTAGCGTTGGAGATCAAATTCGAAAAAATGGAGTGGATTATCCCTTTAAAATGGTATCCCCCCTATTAAAGAAGGCAGATTTGACGTTTGTGAATTTAGAAACAGCCGTTACAGAGCGAGGAAAAACACAAAATAAGCAATTTACTTTTCGTTCTAGACCAGAGACATTACAAGGTCTTGTCAATGCTGGGGTTGACGGTGTATCTCTAGCAAACAACCACACTATGGATTACGGGACAACTGGATTAACCGATACGATTTATTATTTACAGAAGAAAAAGCTCGGGATAACGGGGGCTGGAAAAAATAAAGAACAAGCTTTTTCGGCCTACTACAAAAAGATAAATGGGAAAACTGTTGCTATTTTAGGACTTAGTAGAGTTCTACCAGACGGATCTTGGTTTGCCAAAGGTAGTAAACCAGGAATAGCTTACGCATACAGTAAAGAGCCGATGATGTCTTATGTAAAAAAAGCCGTCAAAAACAGTGATTACACAGTCATTATGATTCATTGGAATCGTGAGCGTCAAGACTACCCAGAATCCTATGCCAAGGGAATGGCGAAAGACTTTATTAATGCTGGAGTCGATGCAGTAATAGGTTCACATAGTCATAGTTTAATGGGAATTGAGTATTACAAAGGCAAACCTATTTATTATTCCCTCGGAAATTTTGTTTTCACAAATTCAAGTGACCCTAGAGGAAGTCAATCTATGATTGTAAACCTCACATTCAATAATAATCGCGTGTCATCAAGTGTAAAAACAGCAAAAATAGTAGATGGTCAGCCAAGATTAGCGACTGCCTCTTACAATAAGTCGATTATCAGTAAACTTAATAAACTTTCAACCAATGTAAAAGTCGATAACAATGGAAATGTCAAACAAAAATAGAGAAAAGGAACCTTCATGTAAGTGTTCCTTTTCTGTGGAGAATCATAAGAAATAACTTACTTAAGTAGCAGACCAAATCGCGATTGATTTGGTCTTTTTAAATTTCTAGTTAGAAAAACCGGTATGAAATTATACCGGCTCTTTTTAACCTATTAATGATGATGTCCATGATGATCCCTAGAAGGGTTAGTAATTTCAAAGCCTTCTTCAGGAACATAAAAATATTTAATCCAAACACCGTCTAAAAACTCATCACGTGCGTCTAACAAAATTTCAATGTCTTTGTCTGTTTTTACGATTTCATCATGTTCGTTTGGAGTATCCAATTTCATGTCATAATGAGCATGATCACCGTGCATATGTGTAACAAAAATGCGAAGATATTTTCCTTCTGCTTCCTCACTGCTTAACATATTTTGTAACACCTTTGCTGCATTTCGATTAATTTTAACATTCATATTATGTACCTCCGATATATGTACTATTTTACCCAAGTAAAACCTATGCATATACACTTATACACTTTCGTGAAGTGCTTGTCCATTTTTTTGAGTGGAATCAATGATTTATTTGGAATTTTTTGTTAATATTAATCATACACACGTACAAAAATTCTAAAATAGGAGATGCCTATGACAAAAATAATGAATAATAAAGTAGCAGTGATTACGGGCGCAGGTTCAGGAATTGGACGTAGCGCTGCATTGAAACTAGCAGAGCAGGGAGCAAAAATAGCATTACTTGATCAATCCGGGCAAAAAGCGTCTGAAGTTCAAGAAGAAATTAAAAGGCTGGGCAGTGAAGCCTTTGTTGTTCAAGCAGATGTATCTAAGTCAGTGGAAGTTCAGCATGCATTTCAAGAAACCTATAATCATTTTGAGCAAATTGATTTTGTTTTCGCCAATGCTGGCATTAATGGGGTAATTACACCAATCGAAGATATGAAGGCAGAAGAATGGGACAAGACAATGGCTGTTAATTTAAAGGGTACATTTTTAACTGTCAAGTATGCCATCCCTTATATGAAAAAAAATGGTGGAGGCATTGCTATTACCAGTTCAATCAACGGAAATCGGTACTTTAAAAATTTTGGATTTTCCGCCTACAGTTCCTCAAAAGCTGCACAGGTCGCTTTCGGAAAAATGGCTGCACTTGAATTAGCGCAATATAAAATTCGAGTAAATATTATTTGTCCAGGTGCCATAGATACAAATATCAATGATAGCACCTTAAAAAGCAATGAAGACCTCAAGAAAATTATGATTCCTATCGAATATCCAGAGGGATCTCAACCACTCGTGCAACGTGCAGGAACAGCAGAGGAAGTGAGTGACCTCGTTCTATTTTTGGCATCGAATATGTCGTCACATATTACCGGGACAGAAATATATATTGATGGAGCAGAGTCGTTGCTATAGAGACTCACTTTTGCTTCTAGAAAACAAAAAGCTTGAGGCAACCCAAGCTTTTTACACTAATAATTCTCTTTAATTCAAACTATTTCAAATGATGATTGAAACCTAGAGCCAGACAGTTTTCTACTTTACTATTCCATCCACTTCGTTACTTCCGAAAACGGCTTTCTTCTTCCCACTTTATTCATATCGGGATAACCAATATAAATAAAGCCAACGAGTTCTGATTTTCCTGTTAAGCCAAAAAACTGCTTCACTTCTGGTTCATAGCATATTCCACCCGTCCGCCAAACTGCCCCAAGTCCTAACGAATGCGCGGCTAGCAGCATATTTTGCACAGCCGCGTGAACCGCTGCAAATTCTTCTTGAATGAATACTTTACTATTATCTGATGGCTCAACAGCTACCGTAATAATAACAGGTGCTCTTAAAGGTTTATTATGCTCCCGTTCTAACCGTTTCTGGTCTTCTTCACTTATTGGTTCCGTCATCTTGCCCTTCGCTATTTGGGCGAAGATATTCCCTAGCCCTTTTCTTGCATCTCCCGTCAACACGAAAAATCTCCAAGGTTCCGTTTGATGATGACATGGTGCCCAAGTCCCCGCCTCAAGAATGGTCTCTACCATTTCTTTTGGTACAGGATCTGCCTTAACCTTGCCGATACTTCTTCTTGTCTTAATAGCATTCAATACATCCATTTTACCCACCCCTTATTTTGTAAACTTCTTTACCTTATATTACCGTTCGAAAATAAGTAGAAATAAGTAGAAAACCACTTAACGCAAGGGCAAGAACGATAAACCCCTTACGGTTCGCATATGAGAATTGCACTCATACATCAAAGGTGTAAAGCTACATCACACAGATATCCGAAAACATCTGAGGACCAGTATCGCTGCCTTGATGGGTAATCCAATACCTGCTTGCTAGGTCTTTCGGTGTTGCACTAAAACTACGATTTCATGGGCACGCTTTCTTCCTTACAGGTTCAGCGTGGCATTGCCACCATACATGCAACTAAATAAGATCTAATAGATATATTTTGTTGTTAAAATTGTATTTCTTCCACTGTTTACAAAGTTCTTTCCACTGACTCAATCTATCCAATTTTAAGATGGAGTCTTTCTTTTTCTTATGAGCCAATAAAGGTAAATTGGGATGCTCTTTTTTCTTCCCATTCCTTTTTCCATTGTTTAAAAGTTATGCCATTTTCTTCGGGGTAAAACTGTTTTTGAAACAAGTCTTTTGAGCCAAAACAAATTCTTACTTTTTCTTCCTTAAAGTCACTTTCTAATTTTTCCAGTTTTAATGTTAAGGAATACAGTTTTCTTTTCTTTTGGTGAATCGTTCTCTTTAAATTTCGATGAAATTCGACTATCTAATTGTTTTTTTATGCTATTATATTGTCGAGCCGTCATTTGATATTCGGCACAATAAAATTTCTTTACATCACCTGATGGTTTCTTTCGAACATATAAATCAACAAATAGCCTTCTCTCAAGCATTCCAAAGTATTTTGCATTCTGATGGAAATATTCATAAACAGGGATGGTACTATTATTCTTGAGAATGATTATGTCGTTCTTCAACTTCGTTTGATAGGTTTTGAACATCCATAATTGACTCCTTCGCCGTTTTCTTTAGTTCCTTGTGTTTTTTACTACGTAGACCATAAAGTTTTCCTGAGAAACTAGTGATAATTCTGATTAAGTCGTCTGCTAATTCTTCTTGAACTGTTTTAGTTTCTTCCTCCATTGTCAATAGTTTATCCATAAGTAAATGATATTATTTTCCATTAAAATATACAAATATCATTCTCTATTTATTTCTATTTTTTTCTATAAAAAAGCCAACTGTTGTTGACCCTATTTGAAACGAACTCTCCCATCCATACGCCTACATTTCTTAAGGGAATTTGTACTCTTGAAAAAATATAACTTTTCACTGCTCAAGTGATAATAAAGTTGTTGAAAACGTCAGTCATGTTATTCCATTTGAATAAAATTATAAATTAAACAGAAAATGAAAAGGGAAATAAATACCCTAATATAAATAAGATGAAATGTAGGAGTGAAAGTATGGATAAAAACAAAGAGAAAACTCCAAATGTTTCAGGAAGTTTTCAAGTGATTGAAGATGATCGAAAAGAAACTATTGAGGAATTGAGAAAAGACAACAAATTAGATGAAGAAACGGAATATTATGCAAGAACTTTTATGGAAGAATAGTCGTTTCTTTCAACAAGTGGATTGTAATACAGGAAGAGCTGGCTAATATTGCTGGCTTTTTTTTATTCAACTAAACGGACGCATTTCCAGAATAGAAATATCGCTCTTTCTTTGTGTATAGGACCAGATTGTGGCACAACAGCTTTTAGGTAAAAATTAGATATTTAATGTTTCATTTTTGCATCTTCATAATCTTGGAGTGGGGGTCTTACTCCGTTAAGGCAGGATAAAAATTCTAGTATACAAAAAATTTCATACTACTTTCAGTTCATTCCTTTAAAATAATAGTTAATAACTCTGTAATCGAATAGGAGGCAGCCAATTTTGGCGACATTATGAAAATTCTCTTTGCAGAAGATGATAAAAGATTAGGTAAAATCACGTACTTTATGCTACAGAAGGAATTTTCTCATGTAGATTGGGTAGATAATGGAGAAGATGCCTATCAGTATGCTTCATCCACACCGTATGACGTATTAATTTTAGATTGGATGATGCCGAAACGTAATGGAATTGAGGTATGCAGTGCCCTCCGAAAAAACGGCCATCAAGAAGCCATCATTATCCTGACTGCAAAGGATGCTCTTGAAGATAAAATTAGCGGACTCGACTCAGGAGCAGATGACTATTTAGTTAAGCCCTTTCAATTCGAAGAACTGCTAGCACGCATACGAGCGGTTTTTAGGAGACAAGCAAAAGTCATTGAACAAGTGATCACCATCCATAATCTATCCCTTCATATAGAAAGCCAAGCTCTATATAAAAATAAGAATTTGATCACCCTAACAAAAAAAGAATATCAATTGCTTGAACTACTTATGCGAAATAGAAAGCAAGTGCTAACTCGTGAACAGATTATTGATTATGTATGGGGCTATGAAACCGATGTTTCAGATAACGCCCTAGATGCTTTAGTTAAGCTTGTTAGGAAAAAAATTGATGATAAAAATCAACCTTCATTTATTCAAACAATTAGAGGAGTCGGATATAAAGTGAGCACAGAATATGTTTAAGCAAACACGGAGAAAACTGACACTCATTTATACGATTTCTTTTCTGTTAGTATTATATTCCTTTATTGCAATCCTTTATTTCTTGATAACGAAAGCACTTGAACAGGAACAATTACGTGAACTAGAAGGTTTCACGAATGGGGAATTACATGAGTTAATTGAACATTTATACAGACCTGATCACCATAAAGACCTTGAATATAAGCCTGAACGAGCATTATTTTATTACATTTTTGACAAAAACGGCAAGTTAGTAGAAGGAGAAGAGACGTTATCAGGATTTAGAGAAAAGGCCGAACAAGAATTAGCGAAAGTATCTACTAAAACGATTACGATTAAAACAGAGTGGAATAACACCCATCTACTATATAAATTAGTTCCAGTTGAGTGGAATCATAAAGTCATTGGCACAGTTGTTGTAGGAAAAGATATAACGAGCCAACAGCATTTTATCAGAAATGTTTTAATTATTTTAGCCATCCTAATTATTGTGTTCTCATTTCTACTCGCCCTATTAAGTTATTATTTAGCTCGTAAAGCCATGGTTCCAATTCAGAATTCTTATGAAAAGCAAAGGAAATTTGTATCTGATGCTTCCCATGAACTCCGTACTCCATTAAGTATTTTTTTAGGATCTGTTGAACTGTTAGAGCGAGAAGAAAAAGATCGATTAAGTCCGATTGGGCATGAAGTATTAAATGATTTAAAAATAGAAACCATGCACATGGGGAATTTGCTTAAAAATCTACTTTTCCTTTCGCGTAGTGATCAAAATCAAGGACAACTTAGTAAAAAAAACGTTAATCTCAGTTCGTTGATCCAATCAATTTGTCATCGTTTTCAACCAATTGTCCCTGAATCAATTAAGCTAACATGCAGTATCAAAGAAGAAATTTTCATTCAAGCAGATTCCGATCGTATTCAACAATTAATGTATATATTATTAGAAAATGCCTTGCACTATACCGAATCAGGTAAAATTCATGTATCCATTTCTTCTTCAAACCAACAGGTAATCATAGAAGTAAGCGATAGCGGCCAAGGAATTGCAGCAAAAGATATTCCACATATCTTTGATCGTTTCTATCGTGCAGACGATTCACGCGATCGTAGTGGAGTTGGACTTGGGTTATCTATTGCGAAAACAATTATTGAAAATCACCATGGAACCATTCAAGTCAAAAGCACGCCTGGGGTCGGTACAACTTTTTCCATTACCCTACCGTATAATTAAATGCGGTAAAAAATAATTTATCTTCCTATGTGAATAAATTGATTGCGAAGTCGGTTGCAAATGCCCCAGATTGGTGACTCATTTTCGATGAAGGACAAAACGTAATAAGAATGCCTTTCTATTGTCCTTCTATCAACGTTGAAGGACTTTTCCAATCAAAATGAACGCTCAATTGTCCTTCTATCACCATTGAAGGACTTTTCCAATCAAAATGAACACTCAATTGTCCTTCATAACCTCGATGGTGATTAATTATCTGGAGCAAATATCCCTCTTTCCTCCCTATATTTAATAGCATTTTTATGTGATTACGCATATGAAATTATATCTGTTTTGAAATGATAATTAGTCTGCCCGCACCTCAAAACGGGACCCATTACTCTTTTTTGGCTCCATCCACTTATCTAGCAGATCACATTGTAGGTTTCTGTGCTGTTCTTAATTGGTTTGACTTCACTGCTGGCTTTTGTGTCGCTCTTATTAAAACGATGAGTAAAACAGAGAAAAAACATACTAGATAATACGTGATACCCCATGAAGTTGCAGTATCAGTACCAATCATCACTCCATGGACTAAGGCAAAAATCCAGGATGGTATACCTAGCCAATGTATCCTTTTCCAAGTTGTACGCTTAAGCTTTTTCATTCCAAAATCTGAAGTAAGATAAACAATGATGATGAAATAAAAAGCTAGTGTACCTAAGCCAGCAGCAAGTGATGCATAATTAGCAGCAAATGGAACAAGCAATTCTTTTAATGTAAACGGCTGATATGTATCAACCAATAACAAAGATAAGTGAAATACAAGGCTTAATACACTTCCCCATGCACTTGATAAATGAATAAAATGACTAAGAGCCTTTTTCTTTTTCAACCAAGATATTTTAGACATCATTCCAAAACCAATCGAAAAAGTAACAAAAAACAAAGCTAAAAATCCCGATAAACGAATCATATTCCACGTAGAAAAAATTCCTAAGATGCTATCCAACATTTTTGATCACCTTTCCATCCTTTAACATTTCCAGACTGCGATTTGTCTTAACAAAGAAAAAAGAAACATCTGGGAAATATTTTGACAACCATTGTTCACGAATAGAATCATCAATAATACAAGCCATTTTAGCAGCAATATCCGCTTCAGTGCACGTTTTCGCAATAGCTGTAGCTTGTACGACCTCTGTTTTAGCTGGTTTTCCACTTCTACCATCTAACAAATGATGTTTTTTCTTGCCATCTTGCAGCCAAGATCGATACACCTTATTTGAAGTGGCTATTGCACCATTATTAATCCGAATAGTAGTTAATTCCCTTTCCTCATTAAAAGGATCAGTTATACCAATCCGCCATTCTTTTTTCCCATTAGACCAAACAGACATGTCTCCACCACCATCAACAATGCCCCATTCTGCGCCGACTTCATCTCTTAGCCAAATAGAAGCAGAATCTACTGCATATCCTTTGGCAATACCTCCAAGATCGATTTTTTCTATTGTGTTTTTTGTAAAGACTCCTTCTTCTATATTAAAAATAAGTGGATATTCGTCTACTTTCGGAACCACTTCTTCCCGTCCAGCTGATTCTTTGAAGGGGAACGAACGATTATATCCATGAGATTGGATAACATTTAACAAATACGGAGAGAAAAGGCCCTCCGTTTTATGATAGTAATAATCAGCTAGAAAAAGCACATCATAAAGCGGCTCTGAAACAGATAAGACAGCTTCATTGTCGGCCTCATTAATCATAGCGAGCTCATTGTTCGGAAGAAATCTAGACCATTCCTTTTCAACATAGCGAATCCACGTAATAAATCCATCCTGCCATTCGGTAGATTCATTAGGGGACAAATCGACATAAAACTGTGTATTCATGGCTCCCATAGTGAGTGTCATCTATACAGCCCCCTGTTAAGATCTACTTGTATTACGATCAGTTGATGGAGTAACTGGTTGCTGGGCAGCTGGCTGAGTAATAGTTGGTTCTGTAGCTGTTTGATCTTCTGTTTGAGATTCCAAGTTAGACTCTACTGTAAAATTACTCCAATCTTTGTTAGCTAATTCTTGTTCTCTATCTGATCCCCCATTAGAATTTTCAACAGCAGCTTCATTTTGGGAAACGACTGGCTGATCCGCTTGATTAGTTGAAGCTGGGTTTGCATCCAATTGGCTTAAAATAAAAGCGGAAAGAGCTGTACCCGTTATTCCTACAATCCATTTTGCTTTTTTATTTGGTTTCATCATTGCTTTATCCTCCCATTATTGTTGAATTACAAATGTTTGTTTTGCTTCATCCCATGTAGCAGTTAAGCCAAGACCATTTGTCAGCACACTAATCGGAATATAGAGTTCATCTTGATACATCATTGCTTCTGCAGGCATTGGTGTTTTCATCTCGTTTTCATACGCCGCATTAGAACTCGATTTAACAATCAATTCATTAGTATCCAATTGCATTTCAGCAATTTCTACTGTCTTATAATACTTCACTGTTGCTCCTATTAAGTCTGCTGTTTTCACCGCTGGAATCATCACTTCCCCCTCATTTGGAATAACATAAGCATCCATCTGCTTTCCATCTTGATTTTCTATTTTTACAGTTTCTGAGATATCAAAAGGAAGTTCCCCTTTTTCCGTATCAAGCGTTCGACTCCATACATCCCAAGTAGCGGATGGTACCGTTTCTACAGGTGATGGCTGCAAAATTTCTTCATAATGATATTCATCCCCATGTTCATCATCTTCCTCATGATATCTATAGTCATCGCCTTCTCGATCATGCTCCTCATATCCATGTTCACCTTCATATTCATCGTCATCATCATTTGCCCATACAAAATATGTAGGCACCATCATAGTCAGCAAAAAAACGAAAACAACCCACTTCATCTTTTTGTTTTTCATATTTTCTCTCCTATCCTGTTAATCTAAAGTCAGTATAGACACGGATTCTGAAACAAACCTGAAAAGTTCATAAGAAAAATGTAGATATTTCTAAATCTATATGTAAACTTGGATATATACATCTATATCGTAAAGAAAAATACAACTTTTTACAGAAGGCTTTATTAAAGGTCGATGTTGATTTTGCAACTTTGTTGATTGGATTGGATACGCGAAGACTCCTCGAAAATGCTATCGCATTTCCTTCGTGCGTGGGCTGATTCAAGGATGAATTTCAGTGTCCTGCGGGAGTACGGAGCAGGGGAGACCCCGCAGAGCAAAGCGAGAGGAGACTCCCGCACCGCACGCGTATCCACTCCAATCAACAGTCAGGTTTAACACAGCCTTACAGCAAAAAAGGCTCACAAGAAAAACTCTTTCTTGCAAACCTTTTTCAATACCTTTATTTACTTACACATTAAGATCCTGTTGAACTGTTGCTTTCTCTAACTTTCTCCGTTGTCTTTTTGATTTTTTAAAATGAAGTAATTCGTAAATACATGGAATTACGATTAATGTAAGTAAAGTAGAAACAGCTAACCCACCAATAACGACTATGGCCAGACTTTGTGAAACAAGGCTACCCGCTTCAGCCTTTTTAAACAATAGTGGGAGCATCGCACAGATTGTGGCAACAGCCGTCATGATAATTGGACGAAATCTTGTCGCTGTTGCTTCAATAATAGCCTCACGAATAATCATCGTCTGTTCATTTTGCTTCACTCTGTCTAATAGCACAATTGCATTGGTAACAACGATACCAATCAACATAAGTGCACCTAATAAACCAGTAATATCAACAGAAATTCGACTAATCACAAGTCCTAAAACCGCTCCAATTGCTGCTAATGGTAAGGAGAATAAAATAGCAATCGGTGCTCTCATTGATTTAAATGTGATAACCATAATCAAAAAGACAAGACCAATAGAGATCAACATGGTCATAAATAAATCCGTAAAGTCATCAGCTTGTTGAGCACTTGCACCACCTACAAATACTTCAACATCCTCCGGTATTTTTATTCCTTTATTCTCTTTGTTATCTCCAAATATTTCCAAATTAATTGCACTTGAAATTTCAGATAGTTTTGCAGGGTCGACCGTTGCTGTTACTCGCAAATAGGTATCCCCATCCTTATGGAACTGTTTCGTTGCACTTTCTTCACTTTTCACGGTAGCAATTTGAGAAACTCGCTTAATACCTGTATCCGTCATGACGGTAATATTCTTAAGATCTTCTGGATTTTTTGGATTCATAACAGGCTCAAGCATTACCTGAGTACTTTTATCATTTACAGTAATCGTACCAATAGGCGTTTTATTTAACATAACACCAAGCTGCCCTGCAATTTGTTCTGTATTGGCTTTTCTTGAATCAACCTGTATTGAATAAATAGGTTTCTTTTCCTCTAGATTTGTTGAGACTTCTTCAATCCCATCAATATCTTTGATGTTCTTTGTAATGGCTTCCGTTGTTTCTTCAAGCTCCTTTAGATTATTACCCGTCACATCAATTGTAATATCCGTGCCACCTGCGCCCATGCTCATAAATGAGAGAGCGGACACTTCTAATTTTGCCCCATCATAGTTTTCTTTTTGCTTTTCAATTTGATCTAAAATTGTATCAATATTCGCTTTATCACTCACAAAAATACTAAATATTGCTTCAGTAGGAGATGATACCTGCCCATATTTTGCCATTTCGGAAGAACTACCTAATTGTAGGAAAACATCCTCTACATCGCTTATATTTCTAATCGTTTTTTCAAGTTTTAAAGCATTTTCCTTAACGTCTTCTATTGGTTTATCATTTGGATAGCTTAGACTTGCATATACATAATCAGCTGATGAATTGTCAACTGCACCCTTTGGCATTGCAAAATACGTAGCAATGGAACCAACAAATAATAGGAATGAAATAGTAAGTACAATCCATTTATGATTTAATGACCACTTGACGAATTGTGGAAAACGCTTGGCAGGACGATGCTCTGACAGCTTTGTCTTTTTTAATAGGCCAGCACTCATGAGTGGCACAACTGTTAACGCGACAAGCAATGAAGCGAGCAGCGAGTATGTGACTGTTAAAGAAAATGGTAGAAGAAACTCACGAAGTCCTCCATTTAATAAGGCAACTGGTAGGAAAACAGCCACGGTAGTCAATGTTGATGCCGTGATCGCTGCCCCTACTTCCTTCGCTGCATCAAGTACCATTTGAACAGAAAACTTCTCTCGCTGCATTTTACGGTATATATTCTCAATAACTACGATACTGTCATCCACCAAACGCCCAATCGCTACCGCAACTCCTCCAAGCGTCAGAATATTTAATGTTACTCCTGACAAATTTAGTAAGAACATAGTAAAGGCAAGCGATAATGGAATTGAAACGATTGTAATAAAAGTAGAACGTAGATTTCTTAAAAACACCATAATAACAACTGTTGCAAATAGGGCCCCTAATAATACTTCCTTCACCATCGATTGAACAGATGTTTCAACCAGATCAGCTGCAGAGATATAGACGGTTGACTTCTGATTAGGGTACTTTTCATTAATCTGTTCTGTTACCTTCTTCACTTCTTTACTAATCGTTACCGCATTAGATTGACTATCCTTTGCAATACTTAGAGCGATGACATCTTTGCCATTATAGCGATTGATCATACTATCGTTCTTTGATTCTTCAATTTTCGAAATTTCGCCAAGGGTCGTATTTGGAGTAACCCTAACAGCTTTTAATCTGTCAATACTAGTTAAATTACCAACTACTTTTATATTACTAGTTTTTCCATCAATTACTTTCTCTCCTATCGCCACCCCAGTGTTACGGCCATTAAGAACTTGCATAACATTTTGAAGCGATACTTTGTTTTGCGCCATTTTTTTATTGTCAATTTTAACGGAAATTACAGGATTAGTGTTTCCAAATGGTATGACATCGGAAACTCCCTTGATATCCTTATACAAAGGCTCAAATTCTTCCTTCACTAGGTCGAGATTTTCGGTAGTTAAACCATCTTTAAAGGTAATAGCCAAATTAACGATAGGAATCATTGATGTATTCAGTTGAGAAACAATCGGTTTGGAAATATTTTGAGGTAATACAACGTTATTTAATGCTTCTTGCACATCAAGCTTTGCTTGCTTCATATCAGAACCCGATTCAAAGTTCAGATTCACTTGGGAAAATCCTTCTCCAGTAGTAGAGTAAATAGAACTCTTTCCTTTAATACCCCTAACAGCTCTTTCAATTGGAGATGTAACCTCGTCTTCCATTGTTTTGGAGTCCGCCACCTGGCCAATTGTAATAATGGAAACCTGTGGATTGTCGGCTGACGGTAAAAACTCCATTGGTAATTTAAAATAGCTAAATACCCCAAGAAATAAAATAAAAACAGTTATTAACGTAACCGCAGCCTTATTCTTAAACGCCCAATTCGTAAAAACATGCATATAGTCCATTCCCCTTCCTTATATAAGTACCCCTTACAAACAATCAAATATTACCAATATATCAGTCTATTGTAAATAAGAGGATTTCACTTACAGAATTGCCATTTCTGCTAAAAAATAAAAAAGATAAGAAAGAATGTAACTATACTAAGACCAAAGACCTTTTATATTCATGTTTTTACCCCTTATCCAACCAAAGTCATTGAAATGTGAAATTTATGTAAAAGTTATCTACTACTTTCATATGTAAGTAAAATTTCTATCATCTATTTACATGTACAAAAAAAAATCTCCTATTTTCAAAATTGAAAATGAAGAGATTTTTGCATTACCCTGGCCTTTAAAAGGTTTAGGTTCTGACCAACTAACATGAAGAGTCTGTTGATTGCATCAGCTTTTTTAGTTATACCGTCGCAGCCTAGTGTAGTCCCCCAACCACAATGGCTGCCCCTTATGTAAAAATCTTTGTACCACATCCGCACGTGTGAATCACAAACACTTTCCCCCGTAAATCTTTATTGCTCCCAAAAAGTGTAATTCGGTATTACACTGTTCACAAATCATATGTTATCCCCCAATAATCATATGATTGTATAAAAAATTGAATATATTAAGATTGCATAGCCAACCAGTACACTATCTTGTCGTGTAATAAGTTAAAGTTGGCAGTTGTTTCTCAGCTGATGCATTACAAAAGTGACAAAAATGTGTATATTTTGAATACGCTTTCATCTTAACATGTAAAAACTCATTTGTCGATAATTTTTCACAATTTCTGATAAAAAAATTTCAAAACCACTTTTCTACGCTTCGACACAGTTATATTCAAACTCACTTCTATCACGGCTTTATTCAATATTCACCTCCACTTGATAGGGTAACTGAACTTAATTATGCTAAAATATAATAAAACTAAGGAGCTGGTTCGTCATATGGATATTCGACAATTGACTTATTTTCTTGAGGTGGCAAAACAGAAAAGTATGACGAAAGCTGCTGATACCTTACATGTTTCACAGCCAGCATTAAGCAAAATGCTAAAAGGACTTGAGGACGAGCTTGGAATGACATTAATTGTCCGCTCTAATAAAGCAAGCGAAGTAACCGATGCCGGATTAATTGTCATGGATTATGCAAAGAAAGTAACAGGGCTTCTTAATGAAATGTCCAGCACACTATCGGATATGACACATTTAAAACGTGGGACGATTCATGTTGGCTTACCACCGATTATTGGAAGTCTTTTTTTTCCAAAAGTACTAGCTGAATTTCACTTAGCCTATCCCAATATTAAAATAAAAATTACTGAATACGGCGCAGCAAAAGTAACGAAAAGTGTGGCTGAAGGAGAACTCGAAATAGGGGTCGCCGTTCTGCCCATTGACGAAGAAGATTATAATTTGTATCCCATTGTAAAAGAAGAAATGAAACTTGTCATCCATCATAAACATCCTTTAGCTCGCAGAAAAAACGTTCGTTTAAAAGAATTGAAGAATGAAGAATTCATTTTTTATAGTGAGGAATTTGCCCTTCATCAAATAATGTGGAATCAATTTATTAAAGAAGGATTTGAGCCAAAGATTTTATTTAAAAGCTCACAGTGGGACTTTATGTCTGAAATGGTCGCAGCCAATTTAGGAATAACCATTTTACCTGAATCCATTTGCAATCGAATTGATAATGATAATGTTCATATTATTGATTTAACTCCAAGTACTCCATGGCATCTTGCAGTTATTACAAAAAAAGAGAAATACGTCTCATTTGCAGCTCAAACGTTTATTGACTTTGTTTTGGATTTTGTTCATGGCAAACATTCTAATTAAAATGGAAAAGTGAGGGGGAAAATATGAGAGAAACAGAAGAACTAACATCAATAGAAATAGTAGAAAACTTCATACAATAAAATTTACGAACTGTACACAGACATTTAAATCATTTAAATCAATTTGTCCATGCCTAACTTTTAATTTTTATGAATTATCCCGATGTCCCCTCTTTTTAAAAAATCATAATATTTTTATGTGTTAAATAATGACAGACTCTTAAAATCTTGTTATGATTTCATTAAATCTATTTGATTATTCAAAATATTAAGATTAAGGATTAGTGAAACTATGAGTTTTATTACGAAGGATTTATTGATCAACTTTTTATTTATCCTCCTTCCGTTATTTTTGGTTCAAATGATATATCTCGTAAAATATTCAAATCGTTCAGCTGAATTTAATAGAGGAATTTTTGCTATTTTCCCTATCCTTTCTCTTAGTTTATGCATGCTATTTCCAGTTTCAGTTGGAGAGGTCTATGTCTGGGACCTTCGTTGGATTCCATTTATTTTAGGTGCTTTATACGGTGGATATAAATTAGGATTTTTTTTATTATATTTAACTTTATTTATTCGTTATCTCATGGGTTACGATGGTTTTATTCTAGCTTGTATTATTTTCCCTATCGTATTATTTGTCGTACTGCTATTATCTAAGTCCTTTTTACAAATGTCAGTGAGACGTAAAGTGGTCACTAGTACCTGCATGATGTTTCTCATATTAATAATCTATCGTTTTGTGGCCACACAGTTTTTTGGACTCCACTTGGAGGGGAAAATGTGGATCCAATTTATCGCCATCCAAGGAATCGGCATGATGATTACCACACTCCTTTGGGAAGTCATCTTAGCCAATTTTCAAGTCATGCAAAAATTAATTAAGGCAGAAAAAACACAAATGGTCAGTCATCTTGCTGCAAGTATTTCCCATGAAGTCCGAAATCCACTCACCGCAAGTAGAGGATTTATCCAAATGCTAGGTGAAGATATCTCAGAAGAAGCAAGAAATAAATATGCAAATATTGCTCTACAAGAATTAGATCGTGCTACAGAAGTCATTAATGATTATTTAACCTTTGCAAAACCTACACTTGAACAAATGGAAGAAATAAATATACAAAAAGAAATTCAATATGCTGTTAATGTCATTATTCCTCTCGCTAATATGAACGGAGTACAAGTGAAACTATCCCTATCAGAGGATGATACTTACTACGTGAAGGGGGAAAGAAAAAAATTCCAACAGTGCTTAATTAATATATTAAAAAATGGAATTGAATCGATGAATAATAATGGTATATTGACGATTAGGCAAAGTCCGTATCAGATTGATATTCAAGATGAAGGAATCGGCATGACACAGGAACAAATCAATCGCCTAGGTGAGCCTTATTTCACAACCAAGGAAAAAGGAACAGGGCTCGGGATGATGGTTTCTTTTAGTATCATTAAAGGTATGGGTGGAAATATTACGGTAGAAAGTGATTCTGGAAAGGGTACTTGTTTTTCTATCAAACTACCAGCCTATACGAAACAAACAGAATAGTAAAAAGGTCGACTCATTAGCTCTCGCATAGTGAATGGACCTTTTTTTTGTTTAGCTGTTTAACCAAGCATGCTGTGGCCGCCATTAACGGAGATTACTTGACCCGTAATCCAATCTGCCGATTGTGATAATAAAAATAAGATAATTCCTGTTACATCATCGGCTTTACCAAGTCTTTTCAACGGATATTGCTTAATCAATTTTTCCATTGTTGCTTCGTTGAAGCCAAGATTTCCTTGATCAATTAATCCAAGTGCTACTGTATTGCATTGAATTTGACTACGGCCAACCTCTAATGCCAAGGATTTTAAGAAGCTAATGGCACCATTTCTTGCTGCCGCAGACACAATTAACTGTCTGTCCCCTGTGCGAGCTGAATCGCCTACGATATTAATAAACTTCCCTTCTTTGGCATCCATCATATCAGGCATAAACGTATGAACTAAATTCAATACCCCATAAAAGCAAACATCGACTTCTCTCTTCCATTCCTCTGGTTCATATTGAAAAAAGGACTTCATTTGTGCCCAGCCGGCATTGTTTACGATGTAATCAATTTTCCCAAGCTCTTGATTCAGAAACTTCTTCATTTCTTGGACATCTTCTAAACTAGCAAGATCTCCTTTTACAAGACTCACTTTTACACCATACTCACTAATTGCCTGCTGAGTTTCTACAGCTTGTGCTTCCGATCCTCGATAATGTAAAGCAATATTTGCCCCTTCAGCTGCTGCTGCTAGCGCAATTTCTCTTCCAATACCTTTTGCCGCACCTGTAATTAAGATATTTTTACCGGTTAAACCTAAATCCATATCTGTCACTCCTTTCTAGTTACATTCATAGAGCATATATATTTGGATAATCGAGCATAAAAATAACCGGCGCACCCATAATGGGATGGTTCGTTGCATTTACTTGCGAAAATGACTAATTTACTTGCGGAATTTTGATCTTACTTTCGGGAATCAACCATTTACTTTCGATTTTCTACTTTTATCAACATATCTCAAAAGGAGGATGCCCCACTATTATGAGGCACCCTTTTCTTCTATTTATTACTTACCTGAGAAAGCAGGCTGTCTTTTAGCTAGAAAAGCGCTTGTACCTTCCACTTTGTCTTCCGTTCCATATAATACAGCTTGTGCTAAGTTTTCAATCAACAGACCAGTATCGATATCTACGTCATATCCACGATTCACAACAAGCTTAGCCATTTGTACTGCGATTGGTCCTTTAGCTAGGATTTTATTTGCTTTTTCAAGCACTGTTTCCCATAAATTTTCTAAAGGAACAACGGCTGTTACTAAACCAATTTCTTTTGCTTCCTGTGCTGATAAGAAGTCACCTGTTAAAATTAGGTCCAATGTACGGCCTTTTCCAATAATTTTAGCTAAGCGTTGTGTACCGCCAGCACCAGGAATAACAGCTAAGTTTAATTCAGGCAAACCGATTTTTGCATTTTCAGAAGCTACGCGAATATCGCAGCTTACTGCTAATTCACAACCGCCGCCTAGTGCAAATCCATTAATAGCAGCAATCGTTGCTTTAGAGCTATTTGAAATGCGACGGTATACATCTGACATACTTTCCTTTGCAAATGCATCTGTAGATTTACGAGTTGTCAGCTGATTGATATCTGCGCCAGCAGCAAAAGCTTTTTCACCTGCTCCTGTAAAAACAATTACGCCTACTTCTGGATCATTGTCTAATACTTCAAATGCTTGTGAAATTTCTTGTACGGTTTGTCCATTTAAAGCGTTTCTTACTTCAGGACGATTGATTTTAATAATTCCAATTCTACCTTCTTTTTCAAGTAAAATATTTTGATATGTCATCGTTATTTCCCCCTTATTTAAAGCTTTGGTGCAACTGAGCAGCGATAATATTTTTTTGAATTTCTGATGTACCTTCATAAATTCTCGTAATGCGGGCATCACGATAGAAGCGTTCAATCGGATATTCAGATATGTAGCCAATTCCGCCATGAATTTGAAGTGCTTTATCTGCTACACGGTTAAACGTTTCTGAACCTAGCAATTTAACCATTGCTGCTTCTTTGATCACTTTTTGACCTTGGTCTACCATCCAAGCTACACGATATGTTAATGAACGTAGAGCTTCGATTTCCATTGCCATTTCAGCTAAATAATGTTGAATGATTTGTTGTTCGAAAATTGGTTTGTCGAACTGAATGCGCATATGAGCAAATTCAAGTGACATTTCTAGCAATTTATCAGATGATCCTAGGTTTCTAGCAGCCATTCCTGCACGACCATTTGCCAAGATTTTTAATGCATTCATATAACCTTGACCTTCTTCACCTAATACATTCTCTGCTGGAACCTCACAATCTTCAAAAAATACTTCAGACGAATGAGAGCCGTGAAGACCCATTTTCTTTTCTACTTTCCCAATCACTAATCCTGGAGTTTCTCTTTCTACGATAAACGATGTAATCCCTTTAGCCCCTTTAGAAGGATCTGTAACAGCCATAACGGTGAATATTCCAGCAATTGGAGCATTCGTAATATAATGTTTGCTACCATTAATGATATATTTATCACCTTTTTTAACAGCTGTTGTTTTTAAGTTGCTAGCATGTGAACCTGCACCTGGCTCTGTTAAAGCAAAAGCACCGATACGATCCCCAGTCGCCATGTCTGGTAAATATTTTTTCTTTTGTGCTTCATTTCCTAGCTCAACAATCCCAACTCCACCGATTCCTGTATGGCCGCCGATTACAGTTGTATATCCGTTAATCGTTCTTCCTACTTCTTCTAGGATGGCACATTTTCCTACCATGTCTAATCCAAGACCGCCGTATTCTTCAGGAATACTTAAACCGAATAATCCCATTTCTTTTGTCTTTTCCATAATGCTTGCTGGGATTTCATTTGTTTCCTCGATTAGCATCGCTTGTGGATCTACTTCATTATCAATAAAATCTCTGATACCTTCTTTTAGTAACTTAATATCTTCAGATAGTTCAAAATTCATTTTAATCACGCATCCTTTACTCGTATTTGTAGAATCCTTGTCCTGATTTACGTCCTAAACGTCCTGCTTTTACATATTTCACAAGTAATGGAGATGGACGATACTTTTCTCCAAGACTATGATAGAGGTATTCCATATTGCGGAGGCGACTGTCTAATCCAACTAAATCAGCCATTTCAAGTGGTCCCATTGGATGATTCAAGCCTAATTTAAGCGCTGTATCAATATCTTCAGCTGAAGCAACGCCTTCCATTAGCATGTTCATTGCTTCATTTCCAATTAAGCAGTTCATGCGGCTTGTAACAAAACCAGGGAATTCATTTACTTCCACTGTCACTTTACCCATTTTTTCAGATACATTTTTGACGATTTCATATGTCTCATCAGAAGTATCTAAGCCACGGATAACTTCAATTAGCTTCATACGATGAACTGGATTAAAGAAGTGCATCGCAATCGTTTTTTCTGGTCTGTTTGTAGCGGCACCGATTTCCGTTGGGCTCATTGTGGATGTATTTGTAGCTAAAATTGCATGAGCAGGTGCTAATTCGTCTAATTGCTTAAAGATGTTTACTTTCAATTCCATAATTTCTAATACTGCTTCTACAACTAAATCTGTATTTTGGACAGCTTCTTTCAGGTCTGTTGTATAAGTAATATTATTGAAAATCAAATCACGTTGTTCACTTTGGATATATCCCTTTTCAGCACTTTTATTAGCAAGCGATTCATTATACTCTCTCGCTTTATCGATCGCCTCTTGCTTAATATCCTGCAGCGCAACATTAAATCCAGCTAAAGCAGCAGCATAGGCAACTCCACGTCCCATAGTCCCGCTACCAATAACAGCTATATGATTAACCATTCGCTTTCCTCTCCCTTTCTACAGTTGGCAGTTCTCAACAATTGTCGTAATACCTTGACCGCCGCCAATACATAAAGTAACAAGTCCGTATTTCACACCTTTGCGTTCCATATCATTAATTAGCTTCGTCATTAAAATCGAACCTGTTGCACCTAGAGGGTGACCTAGAGCAATCGCTCCACCGTTTACATTAACCTTGTCTAAATTAAGACCAAGTTCTCTAATTACAGCAATTGATTGTGCTGCAAAAGCTTCATTTAATTCAATTAAGCCTATATCTTCAAGTGATAATCCCGCTCTTTTCAAAGCGATTTGCGTCGATGTTACAGGACCTATGCCCATTATTTCAGGAGCAACACCCGAAACCGCTTGAGAAATAATCTTTACTTTCGGTTTCACTTCATATTTTCGAACGGCATCCTCTGACATAACTAATACGACAGAAGCTCCATCATTTCGTCCGCTACTATTACCAGCTGTAACTGTTCCACCCTCTTTAAAAACTGGCTTTAGGGATGCCAGCTTGTCTAAGCTCGTAAGACGAGGATGCTCATCAACTGCAAAAGTAATAACATTTTTGCGATCACGTACTTCATAAGGTACGATTTCCTTTTCAAATGCACCTGATGAAATTGCTTTAGCTGCAAGCTCCTGACTTCTTAACGCAAACTCATCCTGCTCTTCTCGAGAAATATCATATTTAACGGCAAGATTTTCAGCAGTCAATCCCATCGTTAAATTGCCATACTCCTCAATTGGTTGAGCGTGAGATTGGCTTTCCGTATTGGAATCTAGCAATAAAGTATTTCCTGTACCTACTCCATAGCGAGCATTTCGAAGATAAAATGGAGCGGAACTCATAGATTCAACACCACCAGCAATCAACACATCATCGATTCCACACATAATTTGCTGTGCTGCATTATTAATGGCTTGCAAAGCAGAGCCACATTGTCTATGTACCGTATAGCCAGGTACTGTAATCGGAAGTCCAGCTCTTAAAGCAGCAAGACGACCAATATTCGGATTATCTGAACTTTGTTTTGTATGCCCTAAAATAACTTCATTGATAGCATCCTTTTCAATTCCAGTCCGAATCACGATTTCTTCAATTACCTTTGCACCAAGGAAATCTGCAGGAACATCCTTAATCGTTCCACCCATTTTACCAATAGCTGTTCGAACCGAATCTACAATATAAACCTCTTTCATCTTCTGCCTCCTCGAAACGGGATTGGGTAGAAAAAATATTTTTCTACTCTTTATTATTAAAAGATTAGTTAAAAAGTTCTGTATTTTCTGTTTTTTAATAGAGTGCCTAGCCCTCAAGTAGTCTTAGGTCCAGTTGATGAATGCAGAACGAGAACGCCTTCACCTTTTTACCCTCAAACGCTTGTCATAGGCTTACAGGATGCAGGTCAGGTCGGCATTGCCACAGGACGTGGCTATTAAAGCCGACCATCCCCTCCATGACACTTCCGCTTTTCTTTGTCTAGCTTCAGGCACCCAACGCCTATTGGACTTCCCGCTCCTCCTTACGATAAGTCAACATCGAATCGCTATCGCTCTTCGTGTTTCCTTTATCTCGAGGGGATGAACACAGACTAAGACCGCCACGTCGTTTGGCAACGTCTGTGTGACCCACATCCTGTGGGCCTCAGTCCATACGGCGCTAAACGGGCGCCTTCCGCTTTTCGAATTACGCCATTGTTAATCCGCCATTTACGGATAATGTTTGACCCGTAATATAATCTGCTTCTTCTGATGCTAAGAAAGCTATAGCATTAGCTATCTCAATAGGTTGAGCTAGTCTTCTAAATGGAATTGCTTTCTCTAAAGCTGCTACTAACTTACTATTACCTGCTCCAATTTCTTGGAATAATGGAGTATCAGCAGGTCCTGGAGCTACACAGTTCACATTAATTTGATGTCTAGCCATTTCACGAGCTAATGTTTTAGTTAAAGCAACAACTCCACCTTTTGCAGCAGAGTAAACTGCTTCACCACTAGAACCAACACGAGCTGAATCAGATGATACATTAATGACTTTTCCATAACCGTTTTCGATCATAACTGGCAAAATTGATTTACATGTATGAATTTGGCCCATTAAGTTAATATCGATAATTGTTTTCCATGTCTTTGGCTCACTTTGTAAGAATGGTTCAACCTTATCCCAACCTGCGTTGTTAACTAATACATCAATCGTATCGAAATGAGTAAGCGCAGTAGCCACAGCCTCTTGAACACTCTCTAATGTTGTAACATCACAGTAAACAGCGACGGCATTTGTCCAGCTTCTTTTATAAGAGAAACTGTTTCATTCGCATTCTCCATATTTACATCCGTCACAATAATATTAAAGTCCTTAGAAGCTAGTTTCCTAGCGATTTCTCTACCCATTCCTCTACCTGCTCCAGTTACAAATGCCACTTTTTTGCTCATAATTGATTCCTCCATTTTTCAAATATTATATTTAACAAAAACAGACTGTCATGCTCATTGATCGAAGCTCTTATTCCGTTACACTCTCGTTGATCCGTTCAGTAATATATTCTCTAAGACGAAACTTTTGAATTTTCCCACTTGGCGTCCGTGGGAAATCTTCGACAACTTCCACATGTTCTGGCCAATATTGCTTCGCGATTCCTTTATCAGCAAGGAATATACGAAGAGTTTCCAACGTTAAAGGTGTCTTGCCTGGTTTCATATTTATGAATGCGCATGCTTTTTCCTGAAGTCTAGGATCTGGCATCGCAATAATTTGTACCACTGAAACATCTGGATGCTCATAGATACAATTTTCTACATAGGCAACCGGGATATTTTCGCCGCCACGGATGATAATATCTTTGTTTCGACCTGCAATTCGGATGTAGCCATCTTCATCCATAACCGCACGATCTCCTGTGATAAACCAACCATCTCTATGCTCTGCAATGGTATCTTCTAATCGCTTTAAATAGCCAACAAACAGAGCAGGACCTTTGCACAATAAATCGCCTTCTTCATTTGCTGGTAATGTCTCATTGTGTACATCGACTACCTTTAATTCCATTCCTGGAAAAGGAACACCATCAGTACTTGTCAACTTTTCTTCTGAATCATTCGGAAAAGTTAAGGTAACCAAACCATCTTCCGTTTGTCCCCATCCTGACAAGATTTTAAAGTTTACTTTTTCAGATGCAGCTTTGACAAGTGGTCTTGGAATCGGTGCACCTAAAGCAATAAAATAACGTAATGTATCAAGATTACGATTCTCAATATCTTCTAACTGAATCGTATCCTGTAAAAACGGAGTAGCCCCTGCAGTAAAGGTAATCTTTTCTTTCTCAATTAATTCAATAAATTCCTCTGGATTCCAAATATCTTGATATACAACTGTTCCGGCATAATGAACTGGTAGCCTTACTCCATATCCAAATCCGGTTTGATGAGCAAAAGTGGATCCCATATGCATGACATCATCTGAGGTCAATTTTAATCGATCAATCCAATAATTTGCTGAAACACAGAGTGTATTATGGGTATGCATGACTCCCTTTGGTTTTCCAGTAGTTCCTGAAGTAAATATGAGTTCTGTTACATCATTTGGATCATGAACGATTTCATCTAGTATCGCTATATCTTTTCCTGCTTCCCAAGGAACTTCAAATAATGAAGAAATCGATTTCATTCCATCAGGTACCTTCTCACCAACAACATAAACATGCTCAAGGGATGGCCATTGATGACTTAAACGATTAATCATTGCTGGATAATCGAATTTGCGAAATTCATCCGGAATGATAATCATTTTGGATTCAGCCATCCCTACCATATAACCAATTTCCCGATCTCTATAAATTGGAATAAGAGGATTAGTAATAGCACCTATTCGAGTAGCCGCATAATGGAGAATGACAAATTCATTCCAGTTAGGTAGTTGAATAGAGATGACATCTCCCTTGCCTATACCTAATTCTAAAAGTCCGAAAGCAACACGATCTACCAACCTACCAAGTTCGCCATACGTATAGCGGCTTTTTTTATCAATAATTGCTACTTTATCTGGATTCTTGGCAATTGCATCTTTTAAATAGTCCAGAATGGTTCGATTTGGCCAAATAGACTGGTATTTTTCGATATATTCCTCAGTTAAAATCGTGTCAAATTTCACGGATTTTCATCCTCCTATTATTTTATTTTCTAAATTGATTGAAATCTGTTGGTCTTTTTTCAAGGAATGCATTTTTACCTTCATTTGATTCTTCTGTGTTATAAAACATAGCCAAACTTCCCATTGCTAGCTGAGAAATCCCTTGAATGCTTGCGCTATCCGCATTGAAAGAGTATTTCAGCATTTTAAGAGCAGTTGGACTCTTTTGTAGGATTTTTAGTGCCCACTCTTCAGCAGCTTGCTGTAATTGATCAGCTGGAACGACTTTGTTAACAAGTCCAAATTCTTTTCCTTCTTCTGCTGTATATTGTTCACATAGGTACCAGATTTCTCTAGCTTTCTTTTCGCCTACTACTCTAGCTAAATAAGCTGAACCAAAGCCTGCATCATAGCTACCTACTTTTGGACCACTTTGTCCAAATTTTGCAGTTTCAGAAGCGATTGTTAAATCACAAATTACATGAAGAACATGGCCGCCGCCAATTGCATATCCATTAACCGCTGCAATAACTGGCTTTGGAATATTGCGGATTACTCCGTGAAGCGTTTCAATTTCAAGGCCCATACCACCACCTAAACCACCGTTGTAGTCGTAGCCGCCTTCTTCAGCTTTAGTTTTTTGGTCTCCACCTGTACAGAATGCTTTTTCTCCAGCACCTGTTAAAATAACAACGCCAACTGTGTTATCATCCCAAGCATCTCTGAAAGCATAAATTAGTTCTTGAATCGTTCTTCCACGAAATGCATTGTAAACTTCAGGTCGGTTAATCGTAATCTTTGCAATTCCATTTGTTTTTTCATATAAAATATCTGTTAAATCTACTTTTATATCTGTTAATTCCATTTTGATTTCCTCCAATTTATTAAAATAGTTTTAAAATGATTTGTCCTTTTATCACGTCAATCCCATACTCATTCATGCAGCGGACTTTTTCTGTAATCCAGTTTCGTTCCATGTTGACATCAATTACTTCTACTTCTGCTGTAATCGTGTCACCCATCCGAACAGGATGAATAAACACTAATTCTTTTTGCATCATCACACACGGTACACCTGGCAATTCTGTACTGATTACCTCAGTGATTAAACCTTCACTTATAATCCCCGGAACAAGAGGTTCCCCTTTTACTAGATTTGAAAATCCAGCTTCATATACCTCATTAAAATCCTTCGTTAATAAACTCCACTGCCTTACATCATTCTCACTAAATGTCCTTTGCATTCTAGCAATTTGACCGATAAAATAGGAATCTATTTGTTCCATACAGTTCAACCCTCTAACTTAATAAGAACGGAATTCTTTTCCAAAAAGATCTTTAGCAATTACCATCATATTGGCTTGAGCCGTTCCATCCCCAATTTCTAACCCCATAACATCTCGTAAACGTTGCTCATGCGGCATTTCCTTCGTATAAGCATAGTGTCCATTAAACAATAGGCATTCATGAATAGCTGCTACGCTATATTTTGGTCCTAGCCACTTCACTGATGATGATTCTTTACTATGTTTTAAACCTTGATCACGCAGCCAAAGACCACGATACGCCTGCCATTTCACAAATTCTAATTGTGTAAAGTGTGTAACGATTGGGAATTGGATTCCTTGGTAAGTAGCAAGCGGTCTACCAAACGATTGTCTATTCTTTACATGTTCAATTGTCTCGTCAATACTTTGGTAAGCAGCACCCACACATTGTAATCCGATTAATAAACGGCTAAGATCAAAACCATTCATCACTTGAGAAAATCCTTTATCTTCCATACCAATCAAATTCTCTTCTGGAACTTCTACATCACTTAAATAGATAGATCCTCTACCAATAGGGATATTCCCTAAGTCTTCATATCCCTTAACTTCAAGCCCAGGAAGATCAGCAGGAACAATAAATGCACTTATTCCACGATTACCTAATTCTGGACTTGTTTTCGCAAAAATAATAAACGCATCTCCACAAGTTGCAACGCTTATTCCTGATTTTTCTCCATTTAATACATATACATCACCTTTACGAACCGCAGTTGTTTTAATTCCACCTGCATCTGTACCAGCTGAAGGTTCAGTAATAGCAATCCCAATAATTTTTTCTCCACTAGCAATTTTCGGAAGCCATTCTTGCTTTAACTCTTCGCGAGCATGATTATTAATGATTTCTCCAATCAACCCGTTTAGCATCACTGCATATGTAAGATTGAAGTCGCCTCTTCCTATTTCTTCTGCAGCAATCCCAGTAGTCACACAGTCTGCACCACTTCCACCATACTCAACAGGGATGCGTAATCCATTGACACCTAACTCTCCAAGCTTCTTCCATAAATGTCTTGGTGTAACTCCTTCCCGATCCCACTTCGTATAATTAGGAAGCAGTTCCTCTTTAGCAAATTCTCTCAGCATATTACGAAAATATTCTTGTTCCTCAGTAAATGAAAAATTCAACATTATTATTCCCCCTTCACTTAATATATAAAGCAAGATTCATGCCAATTTGAATTATATGGAAAATAAGGAGTTTTAATAGTTTTATTTCGCAAAATTGAGAATTTTCTCAAAAATGCGAGGACATTTTGCAAAAAAAGGAAAATCAAGCAGAACGATAGGAAGTTATTCTTAAAACTAATTACATTTACGCAATCTACTAAATAATGTAAAATATGATATATTTGTATGGAATAAGGGTTTGAATGGAGGTTATGCCAGTAAATTCGTTTAATAATTACCCAATGCTTTGGATACCAGATGGAAATACATTAAAACGTCCTTATTATGAATCTATTGCCAAAGCATATTACCTAGTGTGAAGTTTATTTCTTGTGATATTTATGAATATATTTAGCCACAAACCTGGAGGTCTACAAAATGGAAAATAGTTATTATCGATGGAGCAATAAACAATTAAGGAACCATGTTGAAGTACTTGATGAAGAAAAAAATCCTCATATCATCCTAAAAAACACAACCTATTTAAATTCCTATTTGCATGAATGGGTAGTGGGGAATATTTGGATATATGAAGATCGTATTATTTATGTTGGAGAGAATTTACCTGAAAACGCAAATGAATCTGAAGTCATTGATTGTCAAGGGCAATATGTAGTTCCTGGATATATTGAGCCACATGTTCACCCATATCAGTTATACAATCCTCTTACATTTGCAAAATATGCAGCTCAATTCGGCACAACGACATTAATTAGTGATAATATCACCTTTTTCCTTGAGCTCCCTACCACAGCAGCATTTGAATTATTAAATGAATTTACCAACATCCCATCCAGCATGTACTGGTGGTGTCGTTTTGATGCACAAACCGAGTTGCCGAATAATCATGATATCTTTAACACGGAAGATGTGATGTCTTGGCTCCGACATGAATCCGTGCTGCAAGGTGGAGAGTTAACAGCGTGGCCGAAATTAGTAAATGGAGATAACCAAATGCTATCCTGGGTGCAAGAAACAAAAAGGTTACATAAAAAAATTGAGGGACATTTTCCAGGAGCTTCCGAACGTACTTTAGCTAAATTAATGCTACTCGGCGCTGATTGTGATCATGAAGCAATGACAGGCAAGGAAGCACTTACTCGTTTACAACAAGGCTATACCGTCTCTCTCAGACAGTCATCGATTCGACCGGATTTAGACATACTTTTAAAAGAATTACTAGAATTGGGTGTCCAAAGATTTGATCGGTTTTTCTTTACAACAGATGGTTCCCATCCTTTCTATTATGAAAACGGAGTGACAGATGAACTGATCAAGAAGGCCATCTCTCATGGGATCCCAATAATCGATGCTTATAATATGGCAAGCTATAATATCGCACGCTATTACAATATGGAACATTTACATGGATCAATTGCTACAGGGAGAATCGCGAATATCAATATTTTAGAAAGTAAAAATAACCCTACACCGATTAGTGTATTAGCAAAAGGGAAATGGATGAAACAAGATGGAGAAGTTAAACATGATTTATCATCCATTGATTGGGACAAGTATCAAATATCTCCTTTGGATTTAAAATGGAGTTTAACCGATGAGGATTTGAACTTTTCAACCTCAATTGGTATGAACTTATTAAATAATGTCATTGCAAAACCATATGAAAGTAATATCGATTTAAATAGTGAAGAATTATCACTTGAACATGATGAATGTTTCCTTATGCTGATTGCTCGAGATGGATCTTGGAGAATAAATACACTTGTAAAAGGGTTTGCCCAACATTTAGGTGGATTTGCTAGTTCTTATTCTGGTACAGGAGATATCTTACTCATTGGTAAAAGAAAAACCGATATGCTCATGGCTTTTGAACGAATGCAAGCAATCGGCGGTGGCATCGTTTTGGCAGAAGAAAATCAAATCCTACACGAAATTCCATTACCTTTAATCGGTAGAATGTCTGATTTAAATATGAGCCATTTAATTAAAGTCGAGAAAAAGATGATAGCGTTGCTCAAAGAAAGAGGCTTTACATATGACGACCCTGCTTTCACCTTATTCTTCTTCTCTGCTACTCATTTACCATTTATTAGATTGACTCCAAGTGGTTTATATGATGTAAAAAATAGAGAGGTTTTGGTTTTTCCGACAAAAAGAGAAAACTAATGAAGACAATATTTATCCCGCCTTAACGGGCAGTAAGACCCCTACCTCAAGATTCTAAGTATCCAAAGAAGATAGGTGGGGGATCAACGGCACGTATTGTGTCCGATTGGTTCAACTAAAATGCCTCGTTTGCAATAAGAAAAGCGATCTTATTAAATAACCCCTCTATCACCTTAGGATTGATTGAAGAAGGGGCTTCTTGCTTCCTTGATTACAGCATAATGAGGTGTCTCATTACGTCTTACACAATCTCCACAGGCGAAGATTATACTGTTCGGACATAACCTTGCCCTACAGTTTGAGTGATTTAGTTCATTACAAGTAATTGTTTCAGTCCTTTTTGCAAAATATTCAGGCTGGCGTTGTGATCGCGATCCAATACTGTACCGCATTTTGTGCAGATGTGAGTACGAATAGAAAGAGATTTGTTTTATAGTTATAATGTAAAATTTTATCAGGCCCTTAATTTAATCTCTTCTAGGTCTAGGCCATAAATATATTTACATGCTGGAATAATTTTTGTAATCATTTTATCCTTAAAAATATGCTTTAGCTCGCTTTTCATTTGTTTTGCTAATGTTAATTGTTTTTTATCAGAGAAGAAAATTAATGATTGATTTTTTAATTGCTGACCTTCTTTAGCTGTTGGGTCATGTAAGTCAAAAAACAATTCTAATAATTCATTATAAGATACTTTCCAGGGATTAAACCATATTTCTACTATATCTAGATTTGTCCCTCTTAGATGTCCTATTCGAGCATTTTCAATACCACGAAAACCTGTAATAAAAGCTTTTTGACTAAAAAACTCGCTTGCACCAAACACTGCTCTTTCCATTTCATTTCGCTCCTTTGAGCGATAAGCTTCTTTTCCATTAAAAAACCTCTCTTTATTTAAAGAGAGGTTCGTATTATTACATACATCGCTCTCATCTTTCAAAGGTTAACACCTTTGCAGGAATTAGCACCGTTCAAGACAATATTTTGACTTGATGGTTGCTGGGTTTCATAGGGCCTGTCCCTCTACCACTCTGGATAAGAAGTTATCGCTATTTATTTTTTATTTACCTATTTATTGTTACTAACAATAACATTTTGTTATCTAAAATTCAAGTAATATATCAATAAATTGAATTTACATATCACAAAAAGCACACTCCAGAGCAGTGTGTCATTCTATTATTTCAACTTATATTTTGTTATTTTCCTATAAAGGCTAGCAATATGTATTTTCAATATCTGAGCGGCCACTGTTCGGTCACCATTTGCTTCTTCTAAAGCACGCCTGATTGCTTTTATTTCCGCATTGGCCACTTCATCTTCTAAACTCTTCAGTGGAGCCAATTCTTCTTGCTTATTATGAATAGGATCACCTGGTGAAAAATATAAGGCGTCTAACAACAAGGTATCGCCTCTTACTATATTCATTCCACGTTCAATATACGCTTTTAACTCACGAACATTCCCTGGCCATTCATAACTTAATAGCCACTCTTGTAGCTTAGAATCGATATATTTTACTTGTTGTCCTAACTGTTCATTAAAATAATCAATAAAATAATAGGCTAACGAGAGAATATCCTCTTTTCTTTGCCGCAGTGGTGGAATTTTCAAATCAAACACGTATAACCGATAAAAAAGGTCTTGCCGGAACTTTCCCTCTTGTACTAAGGTTTTTAAGTCACGATTTGTTGCAGCAATAATACGAATATCTACCGTTTTATTACTTGTTCCACCTAATCTTTCTACTTCCCTTTCCTGTAAAACTCTTAAAAACTTGCCTTGTGCTTGGTAGGGTAACTCCGAAATCTCATCCAGAAAAAGAGTTCCATGCTGTGCTAATTCTATTTTCCCTGGTTTTCCTTCCTTTTTAGCCCCACTGAATGCTCCTGCTTCATAACCAAACACCTCAGATTCAAATAACTCATCTGGAATAGCAGCACAATTCACAGCCACAAAGGGGTGATTTTTTCTGGTACTTAATCCATGGATTGCTTGAGCAAATAGTTCCTTTCCCGTTCCACTTTCACCAGTTAATAACACCGTTGAATTACTGGTGGCAATACGAGCAGCCAATTCTTTAATCTGCATGATTGCAGGACTTTCCCCAAAAATTTCATCAAAACTATATCTATTTTGGTAAGAGGATCGTTTTACTTTGGGTGATTCCATAGAATTCATGAACGAAATCATCTCATAATGATCGATGTCTTCTTGCCGAACAATAACTCGGTAATGCTTGTAATGATTGATTTCAGAGACTCTTATTAAACACGGATATCCAAAAATCACACCAAATAAAACTTTTTTCTTGGTATTTCTATATGTTCCTTGAATGATTTCATGAATGGGTACGCCCAACCACTTTTCCTTTTCTACCGAAAAGTTTTCACAAAAATCTGGACTAGCATCCAGTAATCGTCCATTACCATCTACTTCGAGTGAACCCCAATCTTCTATTTGGTCCATTAGATTAAGCTCTGTCCCCATTATAATCACCTATCACATCTTAATTGGGTAATACTAAAATGACTACTTGTCCTTTGACTACTTCAATGCCCATCTGATTGTAACAAGTAACCTTTTCAGTAACCCACTTACGCTCATCATTAATGTTAATAACTTCCAATTCAGCAGTAATAACATCTCCTACATGAACAGGATAGGAGAAAATTAATTCCTTTTGGAGTAAAACGGATGCACCCCCTGGAAGCTTATCACTGATGACTTGAGTAATTAAACCTTCTGTAAGTAGTCCAGGAACAACAGGCTTGCGAAAATAATCATTGCAAGTTTCACCGTTTCGTCCATAAACCTGATTAAAGTCACCCGTTAATTCATTACAAATTCGAACATCCTCTTCTGAAAATGTTCGCTGTAAACGGGCCATTTTACCAACAAATATATCTGTAATCGTATCATTCATAAAACCCGACCTTCTTTCTAAAAAGCGCCAGTCCTACTTTTTGAGCATATGGAGAAGCAGGAAGTCCATTAGTCCCTAGGCACCTGTACGCATCGAAAATTATATACTCTGTTGATTTTTAGCTCATTCGTACGAGACCCCAGTCTCATACGAATGAGTCAAAAATCGTTTGATCAACCTTTTTTAACATAGTGAACTTTTAAAAAAACTCCCTTTATCTTTCACTTGCATGGATAAAGGAAGTTCTTTATTCAGTTCTTTTGAGTTGAAACAAATTCAAACTGGGCATAGACATCTTTCAGTGCAGCTTGAATCGCTTGATTAGCTTTACCACGATAAAACGTTTGAATTTTTGCTAGTGCATCTTCGAGACCATCGTGTAGACTGTACCCTCGTAACAATTGACGGATAAATTCTCGTCCATGATCGGTAGCAAGCGTACATGATGCATCGACTATAACTCCATATTTAAAGTCTACTTCAAGTGTTAATGTAACGGAATCATATAAGTTTCTTGCAGCCATTCCCTGTGGAAGCTTGGCATGTCCTGCGATGAAATAAGTATGCATATGCTGCACTCCTTCTTAGAAAAAATTAACGAACTGTAACTTCTTCAAATGGCCATGCTGGCAACATTTTACGAAGTTCTTTATCTTGGCGATATCCAAGAGCGTACTCCCCTTGCATAACTGTGTGAATTTCACGAGTCCCTTCATAAATAACAGGAGCTTTTGAGTTTCTCAAGAATCTTTCTACTGGATATTCATCTGAATAACCGTATGCCCCATGAATTTGTACTGCATCATTAGCTGCTTCAAATGCAGCATTACAAGAAATCCATTTTGCAAGGGATGTTTCTTGTGTATTACGTTTTCCTTCGTTTTTCAACCAACCTGATTTGTAAACTAGTAATCTAGAAATCTCTAAATTCGCACTCATTTTCGCAATCATTTGTTGAACAAGCTGATGTTGTCCAATTTCTTTGCCAAATGTCTTTCTTTCGTGACAATATTTCACACTTTCCTCAAGGCTTGCTGCAATTAAGCCACATGCGCCTGCAGCAACAGTAAAGCGACCATTATCTAATGCTGACATAGCAATTTTAAATCCTTCTCCTACTTCACCAAGAATGTTAGCAGCAGGAACTCTCATATCCGAGAAGAATAATTCTCCAGTATTACCTGCACGAATACCTAATTTTCCTTTAATCGCTTTTGATTCAAATCCTGGGAAAGTACGTTCCACGATAAATGCTGTAACTCCTCTTGCTCCAGCATTAACATCTGTTTTTGCGAAAACGATGAAGTTATCAGCATAATCACAAAGTGAAATCCAAGTTTTTGAACCATTAATAATATAATCATCACCATCACGCACAGCAGTTGTTCTCATTGCTGCTACGTCTGACCCTGCATTTGGCTCAGTTAATCCAAAAGCACCGATTTTTTCACCTTTTGCTTGTGGAGCCAAATATTTTTGCTTTTGCTCTTCATTCCCCCACTGTAATAATGTCATACTATTTAAACCAGTGTGAACAGAAATAGCCGTACGGTAAGCCGTATCTCCACGCTCTAATTCTTCACACACGATTGCAAGTGTATTATAGTCCATACCTACGCCGCCATACTCTTCTGGAATACATACACCTGTTAATTGTAAATCTGCTAAGCGTTTTAAAATTTTTGGTTGAAACTCATGATTACGATCCCATTCTGCAATATATGGAATAATTTCTTGATCTACAAACTTCCTTACCATTTTTTGTACACTTTGTTGTTCTTCAGTTAATTGGAAATTTAACATTTTATATCCCCCTAGACCATTTTATTTTTTTTAAAATAAGTAATTTCTTCTTCATTGAAACCAATTTCTTGTAAAATTGAATTTGTATGTTCGCCATGGAGTGGCGGATGTTTTCTCATTGTCACCGGTGTTTTAGAAAGCTTTAGTGGCGAACCTGTTAACTTCAAATTTTGAATAAGAGGATGATCCATTTCAACAACCATATCTCTTGCTTTTACTTGCGGATCAGCAAACATTTCCTCAATGGTATTAATAGGACCACTTGGAATACCAACTGCATCCAGCTGTTCCTTCCATTCTAATTTTGTTTTTGTCTTTAACAGTTCCTCACAAATAGGAATTAACTCATCCTTATGGCGTAATCGAGCCTCGTTATGCCTAAATTCTTCTCTTTCTGCTAAATCTGGTCTCCCTATTACTCTAGTAAATCTCTTAAACTGCTCGTCATTACCAACTGCCACGACCAATTCACCATCACTAGCAGAAAACACTTGATATGGCACAATATTTGGATGCTGATTACCCATTCTTACTGGATTCACATTACCTAATAAATAGTTACTAGCCACATTGATTAACGATGAAATCTCGCAATCTAGTAACGAAATATCAATTTCTTGACCTTCACCTGTTTTATTACGATGATATAAAGCGCTAATTATACCTATACAGGTATATAATCCCGTAAGTACATCAGCAATAGCCACTCCAACTTTGACTGGAGGACCATCCGCTTCACCTGTAATACTCATTAATCCACTCATCGCTTGGATAATATAGTCATAGCCAGGTAAATCCTTATATGGACCCGTTAAACCAAAACCTGTAATCGACGCCAAGATAAGCGATGGATTGATCTCTTTTAATTGCTCATAACCTAAATCCATCTTTTCGAGCGTGCCCGTTTTAAAGTTTTGGACAACGACATCTCCTGTTGAAACGAGCTTACGAAAAATTTCTTTGCCTTGCTCTGATTTCAAATTAAGAGTGATGCTCTCCTTATTTCGGTTTGCGCATAAATAATAAGCGCTTTCACCATCTACAAATGGAGGACCCCAGCCTCTTGTTTCATCACCATTTTCATGATGTTCAATTTTAATAACCTCTGCACCAAGATCTCCCAGAATCATCGTACAAAAAGGTCCGGCTAATACCCTTGATAAATCGATGATTCTTACCCCTTCTAACGCTCCTCCCAAATCATCACCCTTTCTCTCAGAGTAAAAAAAGAGCCAGCAAAACAAACAATGAACACTCATTGAACGTTTACTGATTGTTATTCATGGCTAGTCCTCCTGTTAGAAAGGATCAAGTGAATTTCTCCAAGTATTTATCACAGATTTCATACCGGGCGTGCAGTAATGGAAAATTACTGTCAACGGTTATGTATAGCTTCATTATAATAGGTAAAAAATAATATTTCAATTATTTTTTTCAATAAAAGTAAAATATTTACTATTCTATTAAACGATTATTCTGACATAATCCAGAATCTAAACATTGAAAAAGCTGTCCATCTTTGACAATGAACAGCCTCATACACTTAATTTGATCGATTTATCACTGTTTCTCCGTTTACTAATTCACTCAACTTATACTTCTGGATCTTGCCTGACGGCGTAATTGGTAATTGTTCTAGTAATGATACTATCCTTATTATTTAGGTTCTTGGGAGTAAATCACTTTCATTGTTGCTTTTCCATTTTCTTCAATCACTTCACTCACATAATTCGGAAGAGGCAGCTGATGATCTTTAGGATTCATCGTTACTTCGCCAAGCGGTGAATCAAATGTGATATTCTCCATAGCTTTAATAACTGATTTGGTATCAGCCGATCCGGACTTTTCTATCGCTTTCGCTAGAATTTCTAGACTCATATACGCTGTCGCGTGATTATTACCCGGCTTTTTCTTATACTCTTTTTCAAAATTCTCTACAAATTTTTTATTAAATGGATTATCTAATGAATAATGATAGTTCATGTTACCTAATACACCAAGTGCATCCTTACCTGCTCCATTTACTACTGCGTCCGTTAAAAAGGTCGCAATTTTCACCTTATCCGTTAATCCAAAGCTTTTCGCCTGCTTCATGAAATTAATCCCGTCACTACCAGTTACCGCTACCCATATGCCATCAGGCTTTGCTTTCAAAATGTTCGTAATTTGCGATGAAAAATCAGTTGTTCCCATCGGTACATACGCCTCTCCTACAATCTTATCGTTATGACTCTCAGCAATTTTTCTAAATTCACCCAAAGAGCTGTGACCCCACTCGTAATCCGAGCCAATCATGTACCATGAATTTCCTACTAAGTCTCTTTCATACCATCCTGAAATTGTCGCCATATCCATATTATCATTGTCATTTACACGGAAGATATGATCGTTTAAATCCGTTGTTGTTAATTTGGGCGTTTTACTTATAGAAGCAATGTAAACAGCATCCCATGCAGGCATTTTTGCAGCTAGTGCTAAACTTATCGCACTAGAAATTGGACCTAAAATAAATTTAGCGCCATCCTTTGTTATAATCTTTTCTGCCTTACGAAGTGCGATATCAGGTTTTCCTTCGTCATCCTCTTTGATTAGTTCGATTTTTTTGCCTGCTATTCCACCATTTGCATTAATTTCTTTTGCCGCATATTCAATTCCTTCAGCAGCATCTGCACCAAGTATAGCATAAGGACCACTAAGACTCGTAACAATACCCACTTTGATTGTATCCGAGTCTTTAGCAGACCCGCCTGATTTCTGACTACAAGCTGATAATGCAAACACTGCCGCAATTAATAATACTAACCATGATTTTTTCAACTTCATATGACCAACTTCCCCCATCCCAATTTTTAATAGAATAAAATATATATTTAAAGAGTGCCTTCAGCTTTACTCTGTCTAGGGTACACCGGCGTGACCAAGCCGGTTCCGCTTTTCCCCTGATGTCTAGCTCCACCGGCTAGCTCAGCACGGAAAAAGATAAAAGCCCTCGAAAGGCAGAAAAGCGCCTTTCGGGTCTTTTCCTATTTTCTTCGCGAGCTGGTCAAGCCGGCTCCGCTTTTCCTTCTTAATGCACTCCTAAATATTGTTCAATTATTTCAGGGCTATTGAATAATTCTTCTGATGTTCCCATGAAGCAGACTTTCCCTTTACTTAAAATATAGTGACGTGTAGCCAGCACTTTTGAAAGGCGCAGACTTTGCTCTGCTAATAGGATTGTCACTCCACTTTCGGCTAGCTGCTTTATCGCTTTCTCTAATTCTTTTACAATAACGGGTGCTAGCCCTTCACAAGGCTCATCTAATAAAATGAGCTTTGGGTTGGTCATTAAGCAGCGGGCAATGGCTAGCATTTGCAGCTCCCCGCCGCTCATGAGCGTCCCCATTCGATGCTGCTTTTCTTTAAGAACTGGAAACAGCTCAAATACCTTTTCTAATGTCCATTCTCCGCCCTTTGGAGAAATGCCTGTTAATAGATTTTCTCGAACGGTTAGGTTTGGAAAAATTCTTCTTTCCTCTGGCACATAACCAATTCCTTTTTTTGCTATTCCATACGTAGGTGACTTTTTGATAGATTTCCCTTCAAAGCGAATGTCACCTTCGACTCTCAGCATCCCCATGATTGATTTAAGAGTCGTTGTTTTTCCAACCCCATTTCTGCCTAATAAACTCACCACTTCGCCTTGGTTGATTTCAATGGACGTATCGAATAATGCATGAGCATCGCCATAATAGGAATTAATACTGTCTATTTGCAATAGCATCTTAGTACCACCTACTCCCCTAGATAGATTTCTTGTACTTTTGGATTCGATTTGATTTCTTCAGGCTTGCCGCTTACAACAATTTCTCCATAACTTAGAACGGTTACCTCATCTGAGATACCAAATACAACATCCATATCATGCTCGATAAAAATGACGGTTAATTGGCGGCTTTTTGAGATATCACTTACTAATTTGGCAACTGATTTACTTTCTTCTATGGAAAGACCAGCCATCGGTTCATCCAGCAGAAGCAAGGTAGGATCGGCAGCTAACGATAAGGCAATTTCCACTTGTCTTTGCTGAGCATAGGATAGATTGCTAGCTTTTTCATGAATCGCATCCGTTAGATTACACTCCTCAATCAATCGCAGCGTTTCCTGATGCACCTCAGCATACGATTTAATTGGCTTCCAAAAATTATATCGAGAGTCTTTCATCCCTTTGACGGCCAATCGAACATTTTCATAAACGGAATAGGCCCTAAAGATATTCGTGATTTGAAATGAGCGGGACATACCAAGATGACGCCGTTTTTCGGGCTTTAAATGCGTAATCCGCTTTCCGTTAAACACGATGTCTCCTGATTGAGGCTTATTTCTACCTGATAGCAGATGTAAAACCGTTGATTTTCCCGCCCCATTTGGACCAATAATGGCTCGTATTTCCCCTTGCTTTACACCAAGGCTCAAATTTTTAATAATAGGGGTGATTCCATATGAGAAATTGATATCTTTTAAGGAAATGATATGGTTTGCACTTTCGTGTTCTAATACGCTAGTTGACTCTATTTTTTGAATAGCCATCCAAACACCCCTTTTGGAAGATAAAAAACTACAAGAATAAAGATAATCCCAATATACGCCATCCAGTGTTCCGTTATAGAGCTAACCCAATCCTGGAACCAAACAAATGAAACGGCACCTAGTAATGGACCTGTTATTGTTCCAACTCCACCAAGCAATGTCATCATTAACACATTTCCAGAGAAGCTCCAGTGCAGATAGTCAGGAGCGATAAACATTTTTAGCAATACAAAACAGCCGCCTGCAAGTGAAGCATAAAAAGCACTTATCACGAAAACCTGTACTTTAATTCGATAAGGATTAAACCCTAAAAATTTAGCTCTTTCTTCATTCTCTTTAATTGCGAGCAGAGCTTGGCCAAAGGAAGAAGCGACAATACGTTGAATGCTCCAATAAGATAGAATGAGGAGAATAGCAGTAATATAAAGTAATACTTGTGGATCATCCAATGAAATTTGTGTCCCACCAATCGTTACAGTCGTACCTTGATTAATAGAGAAACCATCTAATCCATTTGTTAAGTCCCTCATTTGGGTTGCAATCGTCCAAATTAATTGACCAAATGCCAACGTAAGCATGGAAAATTGAATCCCATTAAGATTTCCACATAACATCCCAATAATTGTTGCTGCTGCAACAGTGACCAATACAGCTAAGAACAGACTAGCAAAGAAGGGAAGCCCAGCTTGATTCATTAAGATTCCTGTTGTATAAGCACTTAATCCAAAAAATGCAGCATGTCCAAAGCTTAGTAAGCCTGTATACCCTAGCAATAAATCTAAGCTAATAGCTAGTAAGCCGAACACCATCATTTCAATAATTAAGCCTTGATAGAAAGGAGTCGAGAATCCAGAGGCAAAAACAGTAACTAATGCAATTCCTATATAGACAAAATACTTGCTCTTTTGTATATCTCTCCTAGCTTTTTGTTTTACGTGAACTTCCTTATTCAGTTCAATCGATTTCTCCACGCATTACCCCTCCTTGGATAATTGGCTTTTAAAAATTCGCTTAGGCTTTAAAAAGCTTGGTAGTCTATTCTTACAAATCAAGACTAGAATCATAGCAAGATAGACTAGAATCGTAGCAAATTCCGGCCATACTAAGCTTCCTAATGTGTTAATAAATCCAACGACAATTGCTGCTATAATGGTATTAAAAAATGAGCCCATACCGCCAATTACAATCACGATGAAGGTAGTAATGATAATGGAGCCACCCATACTTGGAGAAAGAGATAGAAACGGGCCAGACACTACACCTGCAATCGCAGCAAGCCCACATCCAATCGCAAAGACAACCGAACCTAAAAGCTTTGTGTTAACCCCTAAAGCAGATGCCATTTGATCATCCTCTGTACCAGCACGTACACGGACGCCAAGAATCGTTTTATACAGTATTACGTACAGTAATGTACAAATTAAACCGGCAAAGACAATGATGAATAAGCGATACGTAGGATATTGAATTCCAAATAATGAAATCGTTCCTTCAAATAATGCTGGAGGAGCATAGGTCTGATCCGCTGTACCCCAAATCATTTTAACGACATTTTCGATTAACAGCGCAAATCCAAAGGTAAGTAAAATGGTATCAAGCTCCCCACGCTTGGCAATTTTACTAATGAGCAATCGTTCCAATAAAACACCTATCCCTGCTACAATAATTGGACTAATAATAAGGGCAAGCCAAAAGTTGTCAAATACCCCTATGAAAAATAAAGCGAAGTACGCACCAAGCATATAAATGGCACCGTGTGCAAAGTTCACGACTTTCATAAATCCGAAAATCAACGAAAGTCCCGAAGCGGTTAATGCCAGCAGCATACCTAGAGTCAAACCATTAAGGATATACATTAAGATATACATAACTTTCTCCCTTCTATTTGTGTTTTCCAAAACAGGGTAAGCGGTTACAAAATTGCGATAGCTGATTCAAAAAAAAACACTCTATACTATATAAATGGAACTTCTATCCAGTACTTACTGGTAAATGGTTCCCCCACTTATTCTATTACTTTCATGTTGTATTTAAGTGGAGGTTTCTACCCATTTAACCAAGATAAATGTTCAAGTTTTATATAGCTAGAGAATCAAATCATGAATCTACTATTATCAAGTTAAGTTCATAAGATGTGATGAATGTTCAAATCATAACCTGATATGAATGAACGGTCGCTCGTTAAACATATATTACCAAAATTAACCATGATATTCAACCTAAATTTGATAATAAATGTTAATTTTTTACGAGTTATTCTATTAAACATCTATCTCATTCAATTAATTTCTAAATTTGCTAAAGTCAACAGGGCGTTTCTCGACAAATGCATTTTTCCCTTCTAATGCTTCGTCTGTTTCATATATAAGTAGTGATTAATTTTTCGACATGGCTAGTGATCCAATACGCTGGAGTACTTTCTCAGGACATGTGTCTAGATACTCCATAAAGGAGAGCACTGATTTTCGAATCTCTTTTCTTGTGGCGTGAAACCGATTTACAATGACACTCCCTTTTAACCACCCCCAATTACGCTAAACAGCATTCAAGTTGGGAGAATAGGCTGGTAAAAAGAGAAACGTAAGGCGATGATCGTTCTCTTTCAAAAAGGGTTTCAAAAGTTTAGCGTGATGAATCCGAGCATTGTCCAAAATCATCACGCTATGCTTTCCTTCGTGCATAGCTAAAATATAACGAAGAAAAGCTAGAAAGGTTTGCGCGTTACATTGCTCGGTTTCCATGCAAAGAAATTCTCCATTTTGAGCATTGACACACCCAAATAAGCTGACGGTTGCGTGATGAACATAAGTAGGAATTTGTTTTTGTTTTCCTTTTACACTCCAAGTTGAACGCAGAGCTTGGTAATCTCGAATATGGCTTTCATCTTCATACAGAAAGACTAATTCGTTTGTCGCGTTTTTTTTACCATTTCCCATTCTCGTTGGAACGATTCTTGTTTCTGAGGATTGGCACGCTTGAGGGTATAGGTTGGACGAGTGTAGCTGAATCCCCAGCGTTTGAGCATATCCTTAATCCCACTACGGGACATAGTGATTTTAAATTTTTCTTCCAACATATGTTTTAAAATTCTTGTATCCCAGCAGGATTCACAGCCATATCCTTCTTCAGCTGGTGTGCTATGTTCAAGCATCTTTTTCACTTCTTGTTCCATTTCTGGTGACAAAAATGGAGGTTTACCAGGTGAATAATCACGATGAATGAGAGCTTCCATTCCACCTTGATTAAACTTTTTAACATAGCTTGAAATGGTCTCTCGATGCACATTTAACAGTTCTGCCACTTGAATGGCATAATATCCTTGCATAATCAGACGGATGACAGCGACTCGTTTCGCCATCGTTGCCTTTTTGATTGTTTTCTCGTGTACCTGAAGCCGTTCCACCGTCCACCCATGGTCGTTTGTAATCGTTAATCCTTTTCTCATCTTAACTCGCTCCTTTATATATTCTTTATAGGAACAGTATAGACAGGAAAGGACAGCCCTTAAACGTGTCGAAGAATTAAGCATCATTTATATAGAATTGAAATTTAAGCATATTTTTAATAATATTTGGTTTATTAATTTTTCTTTAATTTACTTATATAATTAAAGAGTTTACTTGTGGTTTACCTTAAACCTTTGGTCCCATTTATTCAAGGTCTTAAACTAAGGGTTATCACCGATCAGCAGCTTAAAGAGAAATCACTTAGATTTTATCATTTGCAAAAAAAAGAATAGGTCTGTTAATCACTAATTTGATGGAGATTTCATATTAATTCCAATTAAAAATCTCTTTATTTAAATCAATAGATTGATATTTTGAAATGTAAAAATCTAGTTTTTGGCTAATCTTTATTGTTTTTTCACTGGTTAGTCCTTCTTGGATGCCAATTCTGATCATTTCTTCTCTTAGGGATCTAATTGTATGCATAAGTTCAGTTCTCTCGGAGGTAATTGGAATTAAAACCATAATATATCTCCCTTTTTACAGTCTACAGGAATAAATTTAACATTTTTAGAAAAGGGGGCAGTGAGAAATACCATTTCTCCACATGCTCATTCATAACTGGGCACGATCTTCACAGTTACGACACGTTGTACAAGCCCAAATTTCTTCTTCCGTAATAACATCACCAATTAATTTTCATCATATTCTACTGTGGCGGCAGCCTCATGACCTGCAGCTCCCTTTTCTGTCAGATGATCAAGCATTTTCACAATTAAATCCATCGGTGATAGCATTTTGCCAGTTTCAGTGGCCGGACACACACTTGTACACCTTCCACATTCAACACAGGCATAGAGATCAACTAATTGCTTTTGATAGAAATCCTCAATCTTACTAACACCAAACGCCTCTTATATTTAATCATTGAAATCAATGGATGATTGCATCTATTCGTTCTTTTACGGTTCTATCAAATTCAACCTTTTTCCCTAATTAGATATATTCAATTCTTGTTTTTACTAATTTAATAAACAATGAGATATAGTAACCTGTTACGATTAGCTATCTAGAGAATTTGATTCAATGGTAAGATGTACATATAAAAGAAATCAGGTGGAAAAACAATCCCACCTGATCTTTTTTTAAAGCTTTAGGATACAACTACACTTTTCATTTCTTCAATTAATAATGGAACGACTTCAAATAAATCGCCAACAATACCGTAATCCGCAACATCAAAAATTGGTGCTTCTGGATCTTTATTAATTGCAACAATGATTTTTGAATTTGACATACCTGCTAAATGTTGAATCGCACCTGAAATGCCAACCGCAAAATAAAGGTCAGGCGTTACAACTTTTCCTGTTTGTCCAATTTGTAATGCATAATCACAATATCCTGCATCACAGGCCCCACGCGATGCTCCAACTGCAGCTCCTAAAATACTAGCAAGTTCAGCTAAAATTTTAAATCCATCCTCGCTCTTTAGACCACGACCACCTGAAACAATAATTTTTGCTTCAGTCAGATCGATACCGCCTGTTGTTTTTTGCACCACTTCTTTAATTGTTATGCGTAGATCTTTAATAACCACTTGTACATTATCAATAGCACCAGAACGAGATTCATCTTTTTCAAGCGGTGTAATATTATTTGGTCGAACCGTTGCTAAAATGATGCCTGAACTTATTTTTTTCTTTTCAAATGCTTTACCAGCATAAATTGGCACCGTAAAGATAGCTTCTCCTTCATCTACATCTACATTGACAGCGTCAGAAACTAAACCGGCATTTAATCTAGCAGCAATTCGAGGAGATAAATCTTTACCTAGCGCTGTATGGCCCATTACTAAGCCATCAGGATTTTCAGCATCCATTAGTTGAAGTAATGCTTGTCGATAAGCATCCGTTGTATATACTTTTAAATCAGGATGTTCCACTTTTACAGCACGATCAGCACCATATTGGAGCATCTTCAAGATCTCATCACCAATAGTTTCACCAAATACAGCAGCAACAACTTCCCCGCCATCTGCTATAACTTTTGCTGCAGCAATTGCCTCAAAAGAAACATTTCGTAATTCACCTTCACGAATTTCGCCTAATACTAATACTTTTTTAGCCATGATAAACCTCCTCATATCAAATGCGCCTTGGCGTATTTGCGCCCAGATTTTATCGAGCTTGCTCGATAATTTCCTCTAAAAATCTGAGGCATCCGCCGGAGGCTTTGGCTTTATTTAGCCTGGGTTTATACCCCTCTAATTTTAATTTTTATATTTGTATTCATTATCACTTATAGAAGTAGGAGACTTATGCTGAATAAAGTCAAATGACCTTCGCTTCAGTTTTTAATAATGAAATTAACTGTTGAACTTGTGCATCTAATTCGCCTTCAAAGATTTTCCCTTGTTCCTTCTTAGGCGGCAAGTAGACGTCAACCTTTTCTATTTTTGCTTCTACATCATCTTCTTCTAAATCTAAATCATCTAACTCAAGCTTAGTTAATGGTTTCTTTTTCGCTTTCATAATTCCAGGTAAGGATGGATAGCGTGGTTCATTTAAGCCTTGTTGTGCTGTAACGAGAACTGGAAGTGATACTTCTAGAGTTGCTTCGTTCCCTTCCACATCACTAACAATAGTTGCTGTCTTTCCCTCCACTGTAAGCTTTGTGATTGTTGTAGCTTGAGGGATGCCTAACAGCTCAGCAACGCGCGGCCCTATTTGACCTGATCCACCATCAACTGCGACATTTCCAGTTAAAATAATATCAGCCTGTTTATCTTTTAAATAGGTTGCTAAAATAGTCGCAATTCCGAATTGATCAAGCTCTTCATCAATATCTTCGCTATCAATCAAGACAGCTTGATCAGCTCCCATTGCAAGAGCTGTGCGAAGCTCTTTCTCTGAATCTTCAGTTCCAACTGTAACAACAGTTACTTCGCCACCATGTTGATCACGAAGCAAAATGGCTTCCTCTATGGCATATTCATCATAAGGATTAATGATGAATTCTACTCCACTATCATCAACTTGCCCATTTTTAATTACGATTTTTTCTTCAGTATCGAAAGTGCGCTTCATCATTACGAAAATATTCATATTCTTTGTTCCTCCTAAATGGTAAAGCGAATATTATAAAATCAGTGATTTTTGGTATATAGAATAATAATAGACTTATTGGATTACTCCAGTAATGTCTATTATTATTCATTATTATAAATTTCACCCTAGTTCATTTAAATTCCTTACCGATCCCTAAAAAAGAAAGATTGGAAGACTCTTAGCTTCTAAATTTCGAAAAATCAACTGGACGTTTTTCAACAAAAGCATTCTTTCCTTCTAATGCCTCATCAGTGTTATAGTACATGGCAAGACTTCCTAGTGCCATTTGGTTAATACCTGAAATAAAGGCTGTATCAGCATTGAATGAGTATTTTAACATCTTTATTGCAGTTGGGCTCTTTTGTAGAATCTTTTCGCACCATTCATCTACCACATTCGTTAACTCTTCATGAGGAACTACTTTATTAACTAATCCCATATCTAATGCTTCTTGTGCTGTATATTGTTCACATAGGTACCAAATTTCTCGAGCTTTTTTATGACCTACTATTTTTGCAAGGAAAGCTGAACCATACCCAGCATCATAACTACCAACTCTCGGACCTGCCTGACCAAATTTAGCTTTATCAGAGGCAATTGTTAAATCACAAATTACTTGGAGTACATGCCCTCCACCAATCGCATATCCATTTACAGCTGCAATAACTGGTTTAGGAATGTTGATAATTGTATTTTGAAGTGTTTCCATTTCCAATCCCATTCCGCCTGTTAAACCACCTGCAGTACCATATCCACCTTCGCCACGGTCCTTTTGGTCGCCACCTACACAAAATGCACGATCCCCTGCTCCTGTTAATACAACGACACCAACTTCATTATCATCCCATGCATCTCTAAAAGACCATATCAATTCTTGAACCGTTTGTGCACGAAATGCATTTAATGCCTGAGGACGGTTTATTGTAATTTTCGCAATTCCATTCTTTTTCTCATATAAAACATCAGTTAACTTCACTAGATTATTTTCAAGATTTGTAAAGTTCATATATAATTCCTCCTAATTTATATTTTATGAACGAACGTTTGTTCATATTGATAATGAGGTAAGTCTAATTATTAGACACCTCTTGAAGCATTTTACTTAACATAAATTTCTGAATTTTTCCTGATGCTGTCATTGGAAGCTTATCAATTATTTCTAATTTTTCAGGATACTTATATTTTGCGATATTATGCTTAGCTAAATAATCGGCCATTTCATCAAATGTAAAAGTCTGTCCTTCATTAGGTACAACAAAAGCACATGCTTTTTCTCCCATTCTTTCATCTGGCATCCCTACGATAGCAACATTTTGAATTTTCGAATGCTTAAAAAGAATATTTTCTATTTCAGATGGGCTAATATTTTGTCCACCACGAATAATAATATCTTTTTTACGCCCGACGACTTTTAGATAATTATTCGAATCTAATGTGCAAAGGTCACCACTATAATACCAACCCTCAGAATCTAAGTATTTTGATGTTAGTTCAGGTCGCTTGTAGTAGCCTAAAAATACATTAGCACCACGTGAAGCCTGTTCCCCTACTTCACCAACCTGCAAGGATTCATGGTCTTCGTCAACAATTCTCACTTCTATCCCTGGTAAAGGAGTTCCATCTGTCGAAACGATTACCTCATCTGAGTCATCTAATTTACTAATTGCATGTGGTGGGCTTTCACTAGATCCATAAACCGCTAATACTTTAAAACCTATTTCCTTACCCTTTTCAACTAGATTCCGTGGAATTGGAGCACCTCCGCAAAGGAAGAAACGAAAGCTTGATAAATCATACTCATTTTTGTTCTTAAATAGTTCATTTAGGATATCATGAAGAAATGGTGTTGCTCCCATTGAATAGGTACATTTTTCTTCAGAGATAATCTGTAATGCTTCTTTCGCTGAAAAGTGTTCCATTAATACACTTTTTCCACCAACTAAGAGCGGTAAATTAACACCATGTAGAAATCCGGTTGCATGGGATACCGGTGAAGCCATAAATCCAGCATCATTTTCAGTTATTGCAAGTGATTCAGACATTACTCGTTCGCCAAAAAGGACCGTATTATGGGTATGGATTACACCTTTCGGTTGCGATTCTGTACCAGATGTAAACAACACAACTAAAGGATCGTCGGAAACAACTTTTTCCTCTACCACATCATTTATAGAGCTTAATGTAGCTATCTCTGTAAACGAATGAAAAGAATTTGGTAGATTTAACTTATCTTGTTCTTTATTAACTACAATGACATATGGTACTATTATTGAATCTTTAATATGTACAACCATATCTAAGTAGTTAAATTTTCGAAATGTTTCTGGAATAATCAATACCTTTGATTCACATAAGGTTAACATGTATTCAAGCTCAGCATATCTTGCTGTTGATGGTATCGGGTTATAAACTGCACCAATTCTTGCACAAGACAGGTAAGCGATTACATTCTCTACCCAATTCGGTAACTGTACCGAAACGAAATCCCCTTTTTTTACATTTAAGTTTATTAATCCAGAAGAAAACTTCATTACAGAATCTAGTAAATTTTTATAGCTTATTTTCTGATATTTATCTACTACAGCTATTTTATCTGGATATTTATTTGCCTTTTTTATGAAGTTATCAAATACAGTTAATGATGACCATTGACCTCTTTCATAATACACTTTTTTGAGATCTTCATTAATGTATGCTCCAGGTAACATGTTATTCCCTCCCTTTGATAACAAATTTCTCTTTCATTTCAATCATTTCTCATTTGCTTTCTGGGCGTCCAGCGATATGTTTTTGGATAGTTCCTAAAAGACCACCATCCGCTAATATAGATTGTCCTGTAATGTACGAGCTTTTTGATGAACATAGAAACGACACAACATTTGCGATTTCTTCACCAGTTCCAATTCTTTTCAAAGGAACTAGTTCTCTTCTCTTATTATATATTTCTTCATTCTGGTACATATCTTCAGTTAACGGAGTTCTAATCATTCCAGGACTTACAGCATTAACCCTTATATTATACTCTGCCCACTCTATAGCCATTTGCTTTGTTATCATATTTAATCCAGCTTTAGTCGTACTATATACTCCCATTCCCGGATAAGCTTCATGACCTGACATAGATGAGATATTTACAATATTTCCTCCACCGCCCTTTTTCATCAGAGGAAGGATTTTTTGAGATAGGAAGAAAGAACCTTTTAAGTTTGTATTCATTACTTCATCCCATTTTTCACTTGTTAACTCCTCTAAAGGTGCTGGGCGTGAAATCCCTGCATTGTTAATTAATACATCAATTGTTTCAAATCGATGTTCTACGTCGTTTACAAATTTTTCAATCGAGTCTAAGTTCTTTAAATCAAGTTGAAAGGAATAAACACGATCTTGGCCATATGTTTTGGTTAAATGATCAATATTCTGCTTTTTATGATGGTAGGGTAGAATTACCGTGCTGTTTTCGTTTAGAAAGGTTTTAGCAATATCTAATCCAATACCACCATTCGCACCAATAACAATTACGATTCTACTAAAACTATTCCCCCCCAAAAGACCAGCTCCTTTGAATTTGTACAATTTCCAAAAATAATTTTACCATATGTTTTCCAATTATTCAGTATTTTTTATATATTCTGACCATTTATTATATTCTTTCTATTATTGTTGCAGTAGCCATACCACCAGCACAGCACATAACCTGTAAACCAAACTTTTTATCCATATCCTCTAATTCATGAAGTAAAGTAGTCATAATACGAGCACCACTTGCACCTGTTGGATGCCCTAAAGCAATCGCACCCCCACGTGGATTGACTTTGTCAGGATCCGAGCCTATTTCCTGCTGCCAAGCAAGTGCAACGGAAGCAAAGGCTTCGTTACATTCAAAAACATCGATATCACTAACTTGTAAATTAGCTTTCTCGAGAATACGTTTTGTTGCTGGGATTACACCGGTTAACATCATTGTAGGATCTGAACCAATTACATCTCTTGCAATGATTCTTGCCCTTGGTTTAAGACCAAGTTCTTCAGCTTTTTCTTTTGACATAATCAAAAGAGCTGCAGCCCCATCACTAATTGGACTGGAATTTCCAGGTGTGATAACCCCATTTTCTAAGAAAACAGTTTTTAATGTACCAAGCTTTTCCATAGAGGTTTCTGGGCGTATGCCTTCATCTTCAGTTACAGTTATTTCTTCCCCATCCTTGGTTACAGTAAACGGAAGGATTTCACGATCAAATTCTCCATTTTTACGAGCCTTATCCGCTAACAAATGACTACGAAGTGAAAATTCATCTAATGAAATCCGTGATAAATTCCATTTCTCAGCAATTCTTTCAGCAGATACTCCTTGTGGTATCATCTCATATAATTTATTTAATTCCTCAGGTGCATCTACTCGATCTATTCCCATTGGGTGGCGAGACATATTTTCTACACCAGCTGCAATGATTACATCATGATCCCCTGCTATGATAACCTGTGCAGCAAGATTCACAGCCTGTTGTGAGGAACCACACTTACGGTTAATAGTCATTGCTGCTATTTCTTGTGGTAGTCCTGACATTAATCCAGCTATACGTGCGATATTATTACCCTGTTCTTTCGTTTCGGTTACACACCCAACTATCATATCCTCAATAACGGAAGGATCAATCCCAGCACGATCGACGACTCCTTTTAATACTGCACTTAGCATGTATTCTGATCTTGTTTCACTGTAAATTCCATTTCTTTTTCCGACTGGTAAGCGGACAGCTTCAACAATAACTGCCTCTCTTTGGCCCATTTAGCTTCTTCCTCTCCCTACTAATAATTTTTTATACCTCGATTACTAATCTTTCAAATTAAGAGTATACATAAAAACCTTTTCCGGTTTTCCTGCCTAATTCCCCTTTTTCTACTTTCTCTGTAACAGTCTTGGAAGGTTTATCAACTTCATCTCCAGATTCGCTGTACCGTTGCTGGCGCACATTATAATGAATATCTACTCCTGTTAAATCAATTAAACTAAATGGGCCCATCGGATGATTTAATCCTTTTGTACATGCCAAATCAATGTCCTCAAACGAAGCAAAACCATTTTCATAGAGTCTAATAGCTTCATTCTGAATGGCCGCTAAGATGCGATTCATGACAAAGCCAGAGATTTCTTTATTAAGTAGAATAGCAGTTTTATTCAATCTTCTTGACAGCTCAACTGTTGTTTCAGCAGTTTCATCAGAAGTGTTTTCATTTTTAACCACTTCTACTAATTCCATAACTAATGCTGGATTGGAAAAATGCATATTACATACTTTATCAGGACGATTAGTAGCATCAGCAAGCTTAGAACTTACAATGGTTGAACTATTAGTCGTAAAAATAACATGTGGTGGAGCCAATTGATCCATAGCAGCAAACAATTCTCGCTTCACTTCCAATTTTTCTACAATAGCTTCAATAACGAAATCAGTTTCACTTAAAGCATCATTCAGAGAAGTCGTAAACATAAAATCATTAAATGCACGTTCAATTTCATTCGAAGTAAATTTCCCTTTTTCTACTTGCCGTTCCATTCTCTGTTTCAAGCTTTGTTCAGCTTTTTCAAGACTTTCTTTATTTATATCCTGGAGAATAACACGATAGCCTCCAAGAGCACATACCATTGCAATTTGAGATCCCATTACCCCGGAACCAATAACTGTTATTGTCTTTATCTGGTCTATACTCATTTCTTCTCTCCTTTCCATTTTGCTTTTAGCTTTCATCCTAAGAATTCTCTGTGAGGGTCAAAAGCTCGAAGCCACTTTAATTCTTGTTCTGTAGGCTCACCAATGAGTTCTGCATTCACATCAACATTAAAGTCCCATGGAAGAAGCTTTGAAAGACTTTCCTTATAGTCAGCTAGAGTTCCGTTTTCTACTGATGGTATCCAATTAGTTACAGCAAAGCTTTCTTCTAAATTCTCCCTACTCAATACAGCAACATTCGTAAAAATAGTACTAACTTTATCTCCAGGAGATGTGATGTATGGTACTTGTTTTACAAATTTCTTACTATCCCCATTCATCATCGCCACAACATCATTCGCTACTGACGCTATATCGTTTGCTCCTCCTGAACCAGTTAAATACAAGTTTTTCTCAGGTATCTTCGTAGAATTTAAATTTCCCATTTCATCTATTTGTGCACCTGACAAAATTGCCATACAAGGATGCAACGGATCACCAACAAATTGACCAAGAATTTCAACAAAACTACTTTGTTTACTATTACTGAAAAGGTTTCCGAAATTAAATATATATGGATCACCCTCAATTGGTTCATACCCGTAATATCCCGTCTCCGTCAAGAGAGTTATCGGTACACCTTCCTCTTTTAAACGTCTATGAACGAGCCACGCTGTAATATGAGAAACTCCAATACCAGCGAGTATAGTTTCGATGCCTTTTTCTTTAATTCTTTTGGCAATACAACGGCTTGCTGAAACGATAAGTTTTTCGGTTGGACTTGGTTGGCCATCAAAAGAATCTTGTATATCATAGTTTGTGATTGTTGGATTTTTAGCTAGTATTTTCAAATTTTCAATCCGGTTTTCACCTAATTTTTCTAAATAAGCTTCATGGCTTATATCTAGCCCCCACTTACTCATCCATTCCTCTATATTTACTTGATTTTCAATGGCATTACTAAATTCTTTTCTAAACTCGTAATCCTCACTATATGCATGAACATCATAACCAATTGGTGAAGTCCCGTATGGATGTGCATTTAAAGGAGCTTCTACAACAAAATCAACCTTATGCCCAGGGATTTTGACTAAATGTGATAACGATTTTATCGTTTCCTTACTTACTATTTTTTCAACCAAAACGACAACCTTTTTAGCTGCGAAGACACCCCATAGATCTTCACCATAAGGAGGAGTGATCACAGTATTTCCATCCTCATCAGCAAGACTTCCATGTACGACTGTTACATCTGGTTGGAGGCTACGGATCATAATGGTTTCCTTTGAACTATTTGGATCTTTTACCAAAAAGGCTTTCCCTGAATGCAAATGATCTTCTAAAAGTGCGCTTTCTTTCATGGAAAGGGTTGGAATATAATCCCAACCATATGCTCCTGCCATAAACCGTTGTGGTACAGTTAAATTTGTCCAATACTCTATCTCTAATTTTCCTTCACGTGCTAGCTGCCGTATTAAGCGATTTGGTCGTGGGGCTGGATATGTTTCACCAAAAAAGGCTCCCTCTAACTTCTTTACATGACCTGCCCATATTAAAGCTATCGCATACTCAAGCATTCCCGTTCCAACTAATTCCAACTCTAGTTTTCTATCTTTAAACTGACGAATCATTTCCCAACCGAAAGCCATTGGACGATTATGAGTAAAACTAAAATGGAGTGAGATATTTGGTTCAATTACTTTTTTTACACTGTCAGCAAGACTAATTACTTTTGACAACTATATCCTCTCCTTTTATTTACGCATCAAATTACTACCAATAATCATTCGTTGAACCTGGTTACTTCCATCTAAAATTTGGAATACTTTTGCATCTCTCATTAAGCGCTCGACTGGATATTCTCTTATATAGCCATAGCCCCCAAAAATTTGTACAGCATCTGTCGTAATTTTCATCGCTACATCTGTAGCCTTACATTTCGACATCCCTACCTTAGCCATTGTGTCATACGACACATTTGGTGATTCAAGGTCAACGAGGCGGTTTGTCTCCCTTACAAGACAGCGTGCGGCTTCAAGTTCCATAGCCATGTCAGCTAACATAAAGCGTAATGCCTGGAAATCACCTAACCGTTTATTGAATTGTTTTCTTTCCTTTGCATATTCAACAGCATGGTCTAAAGCACATTGCCCGATTCCAAGTGCAATAGATGCAGCTCCCCATGAGCGCATACTATTTCCCATTTCAGCTAATATTGTCCATCCCTGACCAATTTTACCAAGAAGAGCTTCTTCTTCAACATGACAATCTTCTAAAATAATATCTCCTGTCATACTGCCATGCAGGCCCATTTTTTCTTCGATCTTGCCATATTTAAGACCTGGTCTATCTTTGTGAACTAAGAATGCTGATATTTCATCCACATCTGTTTTTGCAAAAACTAGATAATACTCAGCAACTTTAGCTAAGGTTACAAAAATCTTAGTACCGTTTAATAAATAGCCGCCTTGTGGTGCTGTCCTTGCAGAAGTACTCATCGCTTTTGCATCAGAGCCTGCATGTGGTTCTGTTATACAGATTGCACAAAGCTTGTGATCACTTGACATCTGTGTGTAAAATTTATCCTTTTGTTCCTCTGTACCAAACATTGTTACTGCACGAACAACAGTGTTAGTAGACAACATAGTTGTTCCCATCATTGCTAAACCTCTACTTAATTCTTCGATAACTAATGATAGTAATGAAGAATCTGCATTAATGCCGCCGTATTTCTCAGGCATTGATATCGTTAATAACCCATTATCACCTAACACCTTTACTAAGTCATGCGGAAATTCGTCTGTCTTATCAACCTCAGCTGCACGAGGGATGATTCTATCTTTAGTAATTCTCTTTACAACTTCCATAATTTCCTTTTGAAGAACTTGTTCAACTGCCATTTGGTTTGCCTCCTTATTAATATTAAAGTTATAATTTATTGATCGAATTCGTTTTATGAAGAGTGTAATTTTATTAGAATATATTAATCTACCATTGTTAGGCCGCCACTAACGCTTAGTACCTGGCCTGTCATGAATTCAGCCTTTTCTTCTGCAAAGAAGCCAACTGCATATGCAATATCCTCTGGTTGAGCAAGACGTCTTAATGGAATAGCTCGAACTAGAGCTTCTTTCATCTTATCTGGTTGAGAAGCGAATAATGGTGTATCTGTTGGACCAGGACATACACAATTTACAATAACCTTATGTCTAGCCATTTCCCTTGCTAATGATTTTGTAAAGGCAATAACTCCGCCTTTTGTACCTGCATAAACGGTTTCACCAGAGCTTCCTGCACGACCTGCATCACTTGCAATATTGATAATTCTTCCATACTTTCTTTCTATCATATTTGGAAGTACAGCTTTACAGCCATAAACAACAGATCGGAAATTAAGATCAATTACCTTTTCCCAATATTCAACTGAATTGTCCATAAAATTCTCAATAATATCCCAGCCCACAGTGTTTACTAAAACATCGATAGGCCCTAATTGACTTTCAACATCGGCTACAGTTTTTGAAAGCGAATCTAAATCGGCTACATTAGTTTTATAAAATTTACTTGTGTTTCCACCTTCAGTTAATTCTAATGCAGTAGCATTTCCAGTTTCTTCATTAATATCACAAGCTGCAACTTTATAGCCTCTAGATGCTAATTCTTTAGCAATCGCCTTTCCAATTCCTTGTCCTGCTCCTGTTACCATTGCAACGTTTTTCATCATTATCACTCCATTTTCAAATTTTTATTAATGAACGTTCGTTCTTTTTGTATTTAAAAAAATCCTCCATATTTATTTCCCTACAAAAACAGGCTCTTTTTTGTCTAAGAAAGCTTTAAAGCCTATTTTTGCATCTTCTGATGTAAATACAATAGCAGTTTCCATCAATTCCTTTTCTGATCCTAATACAATGGATTCCTGTCCAGCAGACTGTATGCAGCGTTTTGCTGCAGCTATTGCCACAGGTGCTTTTCCCGCTAATTCCTTAGCTATCTCATAAACTTTTTCAAGTCCATCTTCAGGAGAAACAACCTGTGAAACAATGTTATATGATAGCGCTTCCTCAGCTGATAAATGGCGAGAAAAATAGATTAGCTCTTTAGCTTTCGTCTCTCCAACAATACGTGTTAAACGCTGTGGTCCACCAGCACCAGGGAACATTCCAAGATTCACTTCTGGCAATCCAATTTTCGCATTGTTATTTGTCATGATTCTAAAATCACAGGCTAGTGCCAATTCAAGGCCCCCACCCATCGCATGCCCGCTAATATAGGCAATCGTAGGTTTTTGCATATTTTCCAAAAAATTCAATGCATTTTGTAATTTTTTTAAATAAGAAAGCATTTTTCCAGTTTCTTGGTTGCTTTGAATTTCTTCCATCATTTTAATATCTGCTCCAGCAACAAAACTAGATAGGGCACTTCTAACAATAACAACTCTTACATCTTTATCCGTTTCCACCTGTTGAAGCGTAGCTCCCAATTCATTTACTAACTCTTCATTTAATGCATTAACTGGTGGTCGGTTCAGTATTACTTCACAAACGCTTTCTTTCTTTTCTACCAAAACATGCTGCACCCTAACCCCTCCTATTATGTATTAAATAATATACATTTTCGATTTACGAATGAACGATTGTTCATCTAATACTAAAATATCATAAAATTTCCAAAAATTCAATTATTTATTTTAAATTATATTTATTTTTTTATGACAATTCAAACACAAAGAAAGCCCATATTGTAGAAATGCTAAATATTTGTTTTTGTTTATTCCTAAATACAAAACAAACTTTCTACAAAGGAGCTTTCCAATAGAAAAATATAAAAAAACTTAAACTTATTTTGAAATTATTTTTTCAATGTGCTGCATTTGCTGGTCAATGTATTCATCAATGGTCATAATTGACTTAAAATACCATCTTTTGAGTGCCCACATATGGCCAAACATGATAAGATCATAGGCTACTACCTGAACATTTAACGATGGAGGAAATTGTTTTTGCTCAATTCCTTGGAAAAGAATATCTTCAAAAACTTTATTTGTTTTTAATTCTAATTCTTTTACAAAGGGTCGGTACGGTTTTGAAAGGGAAATGGTTGATGAATAAGCTAATATTATCTTTTCGGCTTCGTTATCTATAAGTCTATAATATTTTTCAATACCTATCTTGAGTCTCTCATAAGGGGTATCATCAATTTCAATTGCCCGACTCAATTTGTATTCAAATTGTTTCAAAATATACTCTAAAATAAGGACAAGAATTTCTTCTTTATTTTTTACGTATTGGTAGATTGATCCTATGCCAATACCAGATTGTTTTACAATCTGTCTAATAGTAGTCGAATGGTATCCTTCTTTTCCGAACAAATATGTCGCAGCATCAATCAATTGCTGATGATTTTTTTGAACTAATAATTCATTTTCTACTTGTGCTTGGATTAATTCAGATTTAAATGTAAACCCAAGATCCTCGTCTCCATCTTGAACTGCCGTATTAATATTTTCCTGAATGTTATTTTTCATTGCTACCCTCCAGGTTTGATACTTCACTATGTGATCAATTATATATTTTTCCTAATATATCATAAATACTTATTTTAACATATTATTTATTCTGAATTGAAAGGACGCCTCCACATAATAAGATTAACTACGCTGCCAATGATAAGGAGGCTTCATTATAGTAAATATAAGTTTGATTGGAATTAAATATCTCACCAGTAACAGAAAGATGTGGATTGATTTGAATTATAGGCCCGTGAATTTGAGGTAAAATTGAATAAGAAATAGCATAATAATCACAAATTTGAAGTTCCACCTTATAGCGATTTCAAACAAATCTTCTTTTAACAAATTAGCTAATAAGTTATTCACAACAGTAGCCAAACGAGTTAACCAGCCAGCCAATATCCTTTTCCTCTTCAAGTCTATCGATCTTTAAGAGATATTCCTGGATCTTATCCAATCCCAGATTAAATTCAACAAGATTCCGAAACTTGGCGCGTACCTCCTTATCGCTCATCGGATTTTGAGGAGAGCCTTTTGGTCTGTTTCCCTCCCACTGAAGCATCGTCACACCAGCATGATCCACGATAGTTAACTTGCACTGGTGATAATGCTGTAACTCTGGTGCAGCCACTACTTTAATTTTCTTATAAATCTCTTGAATGGCAGGATCTTTCCAGTAGGTCGAGAAATGCAGACTGTGCTCCGGCGTGATCGCGTCTACTCCGTAAATAGCAAGAGACAGCATGTACTGAAGATGGAACCGCGCGTCATTTGGAGTTGTCGGCGGATTAATTTTAGAGACGCCCGGTATAATGTATTCGGGCACACCGACCATGATCTCTGCAGCATCCAATAGCGGTGCTCCCTCTTTCCTCAAAGCAATAACCTCAGTCAATGCCGAGTGAATATACCCACAGCATGCGTGCAGTTTCCGCCGTGGATCTGCTAGGTACCAGGTATCGACATCAAGGATAACCTCCTTGTTGAAGCTCTTTGCGGCAGTAGCATAATACCCCTTCTGGCTCTCGAGCAGGAAAGGAGGCCCAGTCATCCCCTTCAGCGCATATTGAGCCCCCATAATCCCGGCTACAGCTGGGGTGGCACCAAACAACATAGGCTTGACAGTTCCACCTTGGCCAAAAATAACCTCTGCCGGGCACCATCCGGCGAGAGCACCCGCAATCGCCATCGCTTCCGCCATGCGCTGCTCGTCCAGATTGAGCAAACACGCCACCGCTGCTGCGGCACCGTAGCTATTCACAAACCCAGGAGGCACAATCCCGGTCTCGGTGTATGGCTTCATGGTCGGATAATATGCGGAATACACACGGGAGGTCACTTCAGTCCCGACTATGACGGCCTCTACCAACTCGGCACCCGTTGACCCAAGTGCTTCCGCCACTGGTAGGGCACCCCATACCACCCCAATGCTGGAGTGACCGGCGATAAGGTCATTCAACTCAAAAATATCACCGGCATAGGCGTTGACACGTGCAGCACCCTCAATGGAAAACTTTTTCCCAATGCCCACCACTGTCGCATCGGGGCGCGCCCCCCGCTCCAGTTCTGCCTCCACAATCGGCCGTATGCTCTCGTCTCTGATCCCCGCTATACTAACGCCTATGGTGTCAAGGATGCACAACTTGGCTTGGCGCTTCACGATCTCCGGAACTTCTGCCAAGTGAATTCCTGACGCATAATGCGCAAGGTAGGAGTTCAGTCCCAAATTAACGGCTTGATTCATACCATTCCACTCCTCTTTTATTTTGCTTTAAGAATCACTTGTTGCTTGTTAAACAATTTGACTTCTTCAGCGATATACCCTAATTGTGCCAGAAATTCTTCATGGTAATTCGATTGTAGCTTTACCTGCCGTTGTTTTCCTATTATGTTGATTTTCAATCCATAATTCACATTCAACCTGACGTGATTCTGGATTCACATTTGTTACTTTTCCCCCAACAGAAATCGTGTCTCCTGCAGCCACCATTGACTTCATTTTCATGTTCAACTTACAAATACGTCCATCGGGATAAATCCAATTCCCTAATAATCTCGTGAATAGTAGCTGATAGGTTTGAGTATTAATAAAAATATTAGGAGCTCCATTATTTCTCGCATAATCTGGGTCAAGATGAACAGGATAATAATCCTTTGTTGCTATAGTAGCCATAATACACCTGGTAGTAGTTATTGGTAATGTAAAGCCAGGTAGACTATCATCTAATGTAACATCAGAAAACAGCAATCTCTTACTATTCATTTTGTTCATCCTTTTTTGATATTTTAAATTGTGGTAATACTTTATCTTCTGTCTCTTCAAAAATCACCTCTACTAGGGAACCTATTTTAACTTCCTCAATTGGTGAGAGAATATTTGCCATCATTCGAGCACCCTCATTCAGATCGATCAATGCCACAACATAGGGAACTTTCTCTGCAAACTTTTTTGATGGAGCACGGTGTACCACGGTAAAAGTATGAATCATACCGAGTCCAGATGATTCAAACCATTCCAGACTATCGTTCAAGCAATGTGAACAGTATTTTTTCGGATAAAATTCTACATGGGAACATGTTGAACAACGTTGCAAACATAACTTTCCTTCTCTGGCACCCTGCCAAAAGGGGCTTGTCAAATTAATCGTTTCCAAAAAATTACCTCCCTAAAATAATTGTTCCATGCGCCGACATAACCCCTCCCATATTATGCACTAACGCGTGTCTTGGGTTCTTTACTTGAACCTCAGGCGAAGCCTCTTGTCTGAGTTGTCTCACTCCTTCTATGACATGAAACAATCCGCCCATAGCGCCCGGTTGTCCATGAGATAACAGCCCGCCATGAGTGTTGACAGGAAGTCTCCCATCAATCTGAATGCCTCCATTTTTTACAAAGTCGCCAGCCTCTCCTACCGAACAAAATCCTAAATTTTCAAGCTCTATTAAAACAGTAATGGTAAAGCAATCATATAATTCTGCTACATCAATATCCTCTGGAGTTAACCCAGCCATTTGAAATGCCCTTTCTGAAGAGCGCTTACATGCTATATTGGTTAAGTCCTTCAAAGCTATTAAATGCTCTTGAGCATGGGCCGTTCCAAAACCACGAATATGAACTGGAGGTTTTTTTGATTTAGAATAGCGTTGTTCAGACATAATCACCAATGCCCCTCCACCGTCTGAAATCAAACAGCAATCTAGCATTTTAAGTGGGGTGGCAATTCGTTTTGAATTCATCACATCATTAATAGTTATCGGTTTTTTCATTTGTGAATAAAGGTTAGCGGCTGCATGTCGTCGGAATGCAACTGCAACCTCCGCCATTTGCTCTTCAGTGGTTCCATACAGATATTGGTGCCTTTGGGCCATCATCGCATAAAATGCTGGTGCTAAAATTCCGTAAGGGCTTTCAAATTCTGGTTGACCAATAGACGCCACCGCTTCTATAGCTCCATCACGTGAAAGACCTGTTAAACGGTTCTCTCCACCCACCACTAATACTACTTCTGCTAATCCTTGTCGGATCGCCATGATTGCATGTACAATCATATCAATTCCAGACATTCCTCCCAGTGTGGATGTATAAGTGTAATTAGGTTCTATATTTAAATGTTCACCTAGTACTAAACTTGGCATAAGATACTTATCTGTACGAGTATACGTATTGATAAGACCATCAATCTCACTTTTGTCGATTCCAGCATCCTCAATCGCTAATTTAGCTGCTTCCACTTGAATTTGCATTGAATTTTTACCAGTCAATGCACCTACCGATGTCTGCCCCATTCCAGCAATTACGATATTATTTGTATACATTATTCAGCCTCCCAAAAAATTTTACGAAATTGGTGTATACCGAAAACCTGTTGTTCGAATAACACCAATACAATCACCATTTTGGTTTTCGTAAATTCGGTCAATAATTAAGATATGACCATCTCCCATTCGTGAACTTTTAGGAAACATATCCACAACACGTTGTTTATATCGAACACGATCACCTGGATAAATAGGAAGATAACAGGTTTGATCGATTTCAGTAAGCACTAATGCACTTCCAGGTAAAGGAATCTCCTTAACTAGATTCATTGGGTGTTTCTTTCTTAACGATTCCGGTACCCATTTTGGTGGTGCTGCCCAAACCATATAACTAGTTGGTGGAGCTATTATTCCTTTCCAAATGGATTGTTCAGCTAGTTGCTCATCGTAATATAGTGGATTTGGATCCTCAATTACTTCACTTAAAAATCGAATTGCACCCTTCTCAACAAGGTCAATTGGTTCATAAAAATCAGTTTCGTAACCGATCCATTTCTGAGCCTCTTCATAAGAACCGGTAACGATTTCATTCGCTACCTTTTGTTCACTCATCAATAAAACACTTCCTTCCCAAATGATTGATTACATCAATTTGGTAACAATCAATAGGTAGGGTTCTCCTTGCCTTATTTAGTCCAGACAGGAGATACCCTACCATTTTCTCTAAACAATTAAACTATTAATATTTAAAATATTTATTTTAAGATAATAGTAGCATCTAAAACTCTTAATCCTTGGCCTTCAGGCAATACAACTACTGGGTTTAAATCTAGTTGTTCAATTGCCAAATCCTCACTTAAATTACTTACCTTTACTAATAAATCAACTAAGGCATCAATGTCAGCCTTTGCGCCACCTCTAAAACCATTTAATAGAGAATATCCTTTGATCTCTTCTAGCATTTTTCTAGCAGACTTTGGAGTTGTTGGCGCCAGCTTGTAGGTAACATCTTTGAATAATTCGGTAAAAATTCCACCTAAACCAAATGTTAGAACAGGACCAAAAACAGGATCTCGTTTTATTCCTATAATAACTTCGACCCCTTTTGATGCCATTTCCTGAATTAGTATTCCTTGTATTTCCGCATCACTACACAATTCGGTAACCTTTTTCATCATTTCATCGTAACAATTACATACTTCTTCGTCGTTTTTTAAGTTAAGTGCAACTCCACCAATTTCAGTTTTATGAATAATATCAGGTGAATTCACTTTCATAACTACAGGATAGCCTAAAATTTGACTACTTTTCACAGCTTCCTCAGCTGATAAAGCTAATATTTCTCTAGTAACGGGTATACCCAATCCTCTTAAAATCTGCTTACTTTCGTATTCGGATAATACTTTTCGAGATCTAGCAGGGACATTCAGTTCTTGCTCTTTATTCTCTTCTTCTTTAAAACTATTAAGAAATATACCATATTCACATAATTGTGATAAAGCACGAATGGCCCTAGAATAATCTTCAAAAATAGGGACACCTTTGGCTCGGAAATCATTGTAAAGTTCAACCGGTGCTCCAATTGTAACAAATACTATTAATTTATCTGATTGGTTGACGATATCAGCAAGTTCATTAAGCATATAAGGTAATGATGGTGGAGCACAACTTACTATAACACTATCGCAATTCACATCTTCCGCCACAGCCCGAACTGCACGAGTGAAAATGGAATAGTCATATCTGAACATTACAGTTGTATCCACTGGGTTATTAACCGAACCAAATGAAGGTACTGCCTCTTTTAGTTTTTCAGTCGTATCTTCTGAAAACTCTGGAAGAATCATTTTTTCGTAAGCTAACTCGTCAGCTTGAATAACAGCTGCTCCGCCGGAAGCTGCGACTACCCCAACTTTTTTGCTTTTTGGGAACTTTTTAAACGAACTCAGATAGATGGTATCAGCAAAGTTCTGCAAATTATCCGCACGAATTACGCCATTCTCTTTCAAAACCATATCCCACACTTGATCAGTACCTGTTAAAGATGCAGTATGAGATTGGATAGCCTGAGCACCTTCTTCTGTTTTTCCTACCTTATACAGAACGATAGGTTTACCTACCCTTACAGCTTTACGGGCCGTTTGAATAAATTCTCTTCCATCAGAAATCCCTTCAACATAACTAGCAATTACTTCACAATCATCAGATTCAACAAGATAATTCATCACATCAACTAGCTGAATACCGATTTGATTTCCCGGAGCAACCCAATGGCTATATCCTAATCCCATAGCTTCAATTATTGAACCAGCATATAAGCCAATTCCTCCACTATTCGTTACCACACCTATGTTGCCTTTAGGAAATGCAGTCATTTGAGGTAAGACTGAGAATGCGCCTCCATCAGATGAAGTATTTACCAGACCTACGCAATTCGGTCCCATATGAATAACGTCAGATGACTCGATTATGGTGTTTAGTTTTTCCTGTACCTCTTTACCTGCCTCACCTGCTTCAGAAAATCCGGATGTAAAGGTTATGATCGCCTTGACTCCTTTATCGATGCAATCTTGTACTACATTTAGGACACCTGTTACGGGAACACAAATCATTGCCAAATCTGGAACTTCCTCAATTTCAGTAATACTTTTGTATGTTACTTGACCTTTAATCTCAGATAATCTTTGGTTAATGAAATAGGTTACGCCTTCATAGTGGCTATTAATTAGAACATCAACCACCTGACCACCAGCTTTATCTGGATTATCACTTGCTCCAATGACTGCTACACTTCTTGGATTAAAAAGATATTTCAAGTCAGCAGTAGATTGCATCATATCGATCACCACTTTTTATTCGAAATTTTTAGAATTAATCTTGCTAATGATTGTACGTTGAATCTGACTTGATCCTCCACCAATAGTTAAAACAAATGAACGGCGCATCCATCTCTGCATATCAAATTCCATAGTAAAACCATAGCCTCCTAAAATCTGCATGCCATCCACACAAGCCTTTTTAGCCATTTCTGTAGCTGTTAACTTAGCAATGGAACATTCTCTTGAACATTCTAATCCTTGTGACTTCATCCAAGCTGCATGATAGGTTAACCATCTTGAAGCCTCAATACTTGCGTCCATGTCAGCAAGCAAATGTTCAATTGCCTGAAATTTACCAATTGGTTGTCCAAACTGTTTACGTTCCATCGCATATTTGAAAGCGTCTTCAAATACAGCACTTGCTAATCCAACTGCACCAGCAGCCATCATAATTCTTTCTCCATCCAAAGCACTCATAACTTGATTCCAACCTCTATGCAGTCTCTCTTCTCCACCTAAGATATCTTTTCTTGAAACACGAACATCTTCTAAAAACACTTCAAAAGCAGGGCTAGCACGACCGCCTAATTTATCAATAGGTTTAAGAGTGACTCCAGGACTTTTTGGATCTAGGAAGAATATAGTTAATCCTCTATGTTTTGCTTCTGCATTTGGATCTGTCCTTGTGACTAACATAATATAATCAGCTATATTAGCTCCCGTGATAAATATTTTCTGACCATTTATAATAAAATCATCACCATCAACAACAGCTCTTGTTTGAAGACTAGCAGCGTCTGAACCGGCATTTGGCTCTGTTAAACCAAATGCTAAGCGGATTTCTCCTTTAGCAATTCCAGGTAGTAATCTTTGTTTTTGTTCTTCAGAAGCACAATTACCAATAAGAATAGAACCAAAATTGACTGGTACTTCAAATATATTTGCAGCCGTATCACTGCCTTTGTTTAACTCTTCCATTGCAATTGCTGCATCAACAAAGTTCCCACCCATTCCACCATACTCAGTGGGAATTAAAATACCCGGAAGACCTGTAGCTGCCATTTTATCCCAAAGTTCTTGTGGATATTGTTTTTCAGCATCCCATTCTCTTTCTTTTTCTCTCGGAGACTCTTTTTTACAAAAATCGCGAATCATCTTTTTTAGCATTTGTTGTTCTTCAGTTAAACTAAAATCCATGATACATACCCCTTTTCTATTTTTATTCATTTGCCCAACTTTAATAGTATGTAAGTTTTAATAAAGTTAGGTAACTCCCCTGAAAATAAATATGAATGAACGTTAGTTCATATAATATTTAAATATATAGTACTGCAAATATTTGGAAAAGTAAATATTATTATTTGATATTTTTGTATTTTTTCAATCTTTTTACCATTATCCACCCTAGAGATAATAAGATTGAATAACGTTATTGTTGAATGTGAAGTTGATTAATTTTCAGTTAAGTGGACGCTTAAAAGCAACTCACTAAGCATACCTATTGCTTCCCGAACAGAAACCATATTGTTCGCTTACGCACCTCGAAAAGAGGCTCGATGAAATTGTTCAATTAGGGGAAACAATTCTTCTCCATTTTCATCAAGATCCGTATCAGGAACTAGCTTAAAAAAAATCGCCTGGTATGGCTCAGGAACCACTTTATAATGATGGATATATTCGGTAAGTGTAAACCCACAATCTTTCCAAAACTGAATTCGCTCCAGATTTTCAGCGGTGTGTTCAGCCTCGACTTCAATGACAATACTTTCGCATTGCAGTTCCGTTTTAGACCAGCTCATTAAAAAATCCACCATGCGCCGACCCATTCCTTGTTTTCGATTTGTTTCTCGAACAGCTAGATAATCAATCAGAAGCATTTTTGTTCCCTTTAGCCTTCCTGTCAAGGCAATTGCATATACCTCAGATTCCTGTTGAGCTACATGAAAAAAACACATTTTTTTTCAAAGCATATTTCGAAGAATTTTCTTAGGCTTTCCTTTTTCACCAAACGCGTCAAAATAAACAGCCCACCATTTATCCCATAACTCATCATCCCACTGCACAACTGTTTTAAACTCCACCAAATTCCCTCCTCGGTGCCTATGGTCCCCTTTGATATGTAAACAAACTGCGTATTATTGTAAGTATAAGCAATCATTAGCGCTTACGTAAATTATAATGCTGCCGCGTATGCCCTGGTAAGAAAAACTGAGTGAGGAAAACCACCTCACTCAGTCCTTTTTTGTCTAGAGAATATCCGATATTTTGTACTCTATGCCATGTACACCTTTATAATACTCTGAATACATTTCTCCCCCACATTTTTCACATGCAAACATAGGTGGAGTTGTTGGGTCTCCACCATCCATTAAATCGAAATCTATTACTACATGTAAAGGAATTTCCTCTTTTTCATGACACGCTAAACAAACAAAGTTGACGCTCTGTTTCTTGGATTGGTTTACATGTATGGGTTTCTTTTTTTTCCTCCCTTTTTTTCGTTGCTTTGATACCGGTGAGATCACTAATCACCCTTTCTAAATATTTTCTTGTAATAGGGCACAAAGCTACCTTTACCTCTAATTTACCATCCTCAAGGCAGACTTCTCCCTTGTATTCATAGTAACATTCACACCTTGGACAGACGAGAGGATCTTTTTTACCACTTGCGACAATTCTTTCGCGCCACGTTTGACGACGTAATGTCTTTTTTACTTTTACAACCCAACGTCTAGCTTTTTCTTGCCAAGTACTTAACACCTTTTTACATAAATTTTTAGTTCTTCTAGAATACATACCATAATGGCGAATCGTTTTAAATTGCTCATCTGGGATATGTCGAATGAGACGTGAGATAAATTCTTCTACACTTACCGTTTCCGTCTTCTCTTTACCATCCGTTTTATCTTTATATTTGAATGTAACAGTTTGTCCATCATATGCCTCGATCCGATTGATTCCAATGGCAGGTCGACGAATATAACGGCCAATATATCGAAGTTGTTCTTTTATCTTCCCTCTTTGTTTTGGTGCATAGACATAGAAGCCTTCTCCATTATTGGTGAACGCCTTTTGAAGTCTTGGTTGAATTTTTTTCTTTTCCCTTTCTGAAATCCCTTTCCTGATTAATTTCAAAACAACCGTCTGCCATTGTTTTCGAAGCATCGCGAACGGCAAAAAATCATACTGTTTCCATTCTCCTTTCTTTGTTAATCCTCCCATTGTCACTAACATATGAACATATGGATTGAAATTTACTCTTGAACCAAAAGTGTGAAGACCGGCAATAATACCTGGAGTCACCTTTGCTTTCTTTTGAAAGAAGTTGATTAATAATCCTGCAGCCTGTTCCATTAGGTCTTTTAACAAATGACGATGAAGTAAAAATACATCACGTAGTCCATCATCAATGGTGAATATCACATGTCGATGATTCACCTGAAGAACATCTTCCGCGGGGACTTCATTTAGCATACGGAGTTCAAGTCCTTCACTACATCCGCCAGTAGTGATGGATTAAATCCGGGCTTAACCTCAATGGATACTGATCCTACTTTTATCTGTATAGCTTCATTTAATTGCTCATCGGTTTCTTCTAATGCTACAGAAATCCATTTGTTATCAGATTCTTGTGTTGAATGGGGATTGTCCAATTTTTTAAGCCAATACTTTAATTGATGAACACTTATTTCATTGATCTCACACCATTTGGTTTGGGTCAATCCACTCGTTCTGTACAGAGCGACCCTACAATCCCATTCTTTATGCAATTCTGGATTTTGTCTCTTAGACATAGAAAACCTCCTCAAACTTTGATTTGAAGAGATTATCTCATAGTATTATAGATGGTGTTAGGTGGGGCCTATTTGACGCTTACAAAGAAACAATTCCATATCTACTTGCTTCTTCAGATAAAGCTTTGGCAAAATAAATTAGTTCCTTCGCTTTTGTTTCTCCTACTAAACGGGTTAATCGATGCGTCCACCAGCACCTGGCGTCATCCTAAATTAATTTATGGTAATCCCATCTTCGTCTTTTCGGAATTCATCACTCTGAAATCACAAGCTAATGCTAATTCCAAGCCTCCCCCCATTGCATGGACATTAATATAGGCAATCGTCGGCTTCGATAGATTTTCTAGGAAGTTTAATGTATCCTGTAATTTTTTTACATACTCTTGCATTCTACCAGTTTCTTGATTTTTCTGAATCGTTTGCATTATCGCTATATCAGCACCTGCTACAAAACAGATAATCCGCTGCGAATAGCTTCAATCCTTTGCAGATTTTCATATAATTCATTCACTAATTCTTCATTTAAGGCATTGACCGGTGCTCGCTCTAAGATCAGTTCTGCAATTGGTCCATTCTTTTGTAAAACGATCTGTTCCATCATCCCCCTATTTCTCAAATGAATGAACGGCCATTACAATATTTTCCTATCATTTTTTAAATTTTTTACAAAACGACAGAAAACTCTATGTTAAGTCATGTTGCATCTGGCTATTCCTCAAACTTTTAACACGATTTTTGCTAGATATTCGGCTTGTTGTTCGATATATTCATCAATTGTCATGATGTCTCTAAAATACCAGCGTTTCAGCGCCCACATGTGAGCAAACATGATAATGTTATAGGTTACAAGCTTCGTATTAACAGGTTCATATACTCCTTGATTCACACCGTCTATGATAATCTCCTCAAAAATAGCATTCGTCTTTAATTCTAATTCTTTAATATACTCCCGATACGGACGCGATAAAGAAATGGTCGAAGCGTATGCTAACGTAATTTTCTCATGCTCCCGATCTACAATACGGTAATACGTTTCAATACCAATACGTAATCGTTTCCTTGGGGTATCCTCAAAAGCTAATGCACGACTTAATCTAAATTCATATTGTTTTAAAATGTACTCAAGGATTAATACTAAGATTTCTTCTTTATTTTTTACATATTGATAAATGGAGCCAATGCCGATGCCAGATGCCTTCACAATTTGTCGGATGGTTGTATTATGATAGCCTTCCTTTGCGAATAGCTCGGTAGCAGTATCAATAAGGATTTTATGATTTTTTTGTACTAACGCTTCATCTTCTACTAGCGCATGAATATGCTGTGATTTGAAATTAAAGTCGGAGTCATAGCTCAAGGAATTATTTTGATTCATAATTCGTCTCCTCTTCATATATAGATGTCTTATAATTCACAATGATACCACCAAACCCTTAAAACTCCAATTTTTACGAATGCGGCTTATAAAAAAGAGCATATCGAGCTCTTTATAAGCCGCTTCTCTATTATTTCTTAACCCATTCAAAAATAGGGATTAAAGGAACAAGCGGATTCGGCAAATCTGGATAAACTAACAAAACAATCGCGAATACCCAATCAAAGGCTAAAAAGGCGAGAAAGATTTTTTTCTCCTTTTTTTGATTCTGCTCCATTTTTGGCCATTCATATAATATAATCATGATGATTAGTACTGTAATCCCTAATATACTGAGTATCTTCATTATATTTCACCTCATCAATGAGCTGTTCCAACACCACTTGATCTAATATTTACCTTCATATCATAATCTACTTCTACAGTTGGATAGATTTCCACCCATCGATCTTTAATTGCGTAAAAACGTCTAGGATACTTCCTTTCAAAGGCTTCTCCAAATTCAAAAAGGCGTACTTTTTTTTCCTTTTGCACGTATTGCACTGGTTTTGGCCATACGCTTTTCAATTTCCTTTGCAAATTCTTTTTCCAATTTATCAATTATTTTCTTATCCTTCAAATTTTGATTTCCATAACTTGAAATAATCATCTCCTGATGCTTTACCTTTAATAGTTATTTCCCACTTATCACCGCTAATTTTTGGAACGAGCTTTGTTTTCGCATTCAGAACTGCTAATGTGATCGGTTTATTTTCATTTTTCGGTTTCATCGTTATACGTGCTTCTTTGATTTCGTTCCGAATCCACATGGCTCCTCTCGTTAAGGAATCATCGATTGACCCAACCATTTTATCCTTATTAAAAATAGCAGTTTTATTTAAATATGGAATCGTTTGATTCGGTTTTTTTCCTTTCTCTGGCGGCAATTTTTCGACCATTGGAATAGCCGTATCACCGTCTTTTAACATTTCCAATACATCTAGTATTGTCTTATCCATCAACGTTTCTGTTCTTGCTATACCTCTTATTATCTCAACAGGGCTGTACAATTCGGTTTGTAACGATAGCAGCTCCTTGGCACTCCCTTTTGAAATAAATACATATGTATGTGTACTAGGTCTTGGATGACGTAAAAATAGATCAAGATAGTCTGTAATTCCTTCCTTTGCTACCTTTTCACTTATAACAATAGCTTGGAGATGTCCAAAGAATATTTTCCGTGGAATTTTTGTTTGCACTTGCTCCAGCGCTTTTGCGACAGTAACTCCTTTAGCATATCTAACTACTACTAATTGTGTGCCACCAGCTCCTTTTCCTCCTCCCCCATCCCCTCCAGCACTCTGCGCTTGGGGGGCAATCATTGAAACAGTGACCTCTACTTGACCATCTTTTGCCTTATCAATCCCTACTCCCTCTATCAATGCAATATCGTTCAGCTCTTTTTGATCCCAGCATCCAGAAAGCAGAAACAAACATAAGAGTAAGAAAAGCGCAACTATTCCCTTCATATCGATTGCTCCACTCCTCTTCTTTGACTTCTTTTTTCTTTTTATAAATGCAATGAATAAAAGCAGAACGGGAATTAGTACACTGAATAGATGTGACATCAACAGGACTTATTGACATGATAAATGCAAGTGAAGTTGCTATATTTGGTATTTGCCAAAGAGCAAGTAAGATGACAGTAATATGTAACTGGCAATACAAGAGGACGATAGTCTGAAAGGTTCAACCATTGTGCTATTCCTAGTGAAAGGATATACAACAAGACCGTCATTTTAATAAAAGCCCCCATAATCCAAAAGGCCATAACTAACGATTCTAAATGCGTAAAAAAATCGTAAATGTTAATATATTGAACCGCCGTCGAAAAGGGAACAGAAAAGCCGCTCATTGCCTTTCCAAACACTAAAAGCATAATCATATTTAAACTCACCATTGTGATCATGACCAAAAGAACCGAAATCATTACCCTTTTTTTTTCTATTTTTTGATTGACTAAAAAGGGCAGAAAAAACCCAATATACATAAACTCACTAAACCAAATATTCGAGAAATACGATGCTTTGATAGTCGGTAGGATTCCATGGCCTAAAATAGGGAATAGATTTCTTAAATCCACTTCTGTAAGCAGTAAAATTAAGATAAGCATAAAAAGAATAACTAAGAGAGGAGTAATGAGTTCAGCCAACCTCCCGATTACCTCAACACCTCCACGGGCAGCAACAGCACAAATAAGAGCTAAGCTTCCCAAAATCACCGTTTTTGGAGTATAAGGAAGAAAGTAATCATTGACAAATCCTGCATAAGACCAAAATGCATTGAAAGATACATAAAACAAATGCAATAAGAGAAAAGCACCTAGTACTTTTCCTACTACTTTTCCAAGAATAGAACAGCTATATTGTATAATTGTTTCTTTAGGATAATAATTATGCAATTTGAACATAACAATTACCATCATAAAACCAATAATAGACGACAATATCGGAGCAATCCAATAATCTCTTTCAGCGAAATGATATCCCACAATTGGCAAAAAAAGAATTCCAGTAACAGTAATCGATGTATAAAACATCATCGCTAGTTGTAAGGCTGATATTTTCCCTTTTTCAATCATGTTACTCTCCTCCTTGATTTGGCCCTGGCTTTTGATTCGCTCCTTGACGATATTGGTTATACTCCCCAGTTAAATGGGGGCGAGTCGAAAGCTTCCATATAGGAGCTCGTACTAGTAAATCTTTTAGCTCCGATAATTTAAGTGGAGCAAGTGGGGACAAATACGGTACACCAAAGGTACGCAATTTGCATAAATGTGTGAGAATGCTCAAAATTCCAATCATTACACCTAATAGACCTAATGTTCCAGCAAGAAGGATCATTGGAAAGCGCAGTAAACGTACAGCAGCTCCTAAGTTATGCGCTGGTACAGTAAAGGACGCAATACCTGTTAATGCGACGACCATGACCATCGGAGGAGACACAATCCCCGCCTGAATCGCAGCTTGACCAATAACAAGTGCCCCCACAATACTTACTGCTGTACCAATTTGCTTTGGAAGTCGAACTCCCGCCTCACGTAATGCCTCAAACGTAATTTCCATAATGAGTGCTTCCACAATGGATGGAAACGGTACATTTTCTCTTGTTGAGGCTATACTCATAATCAGCTTTGTTGGTAACATTTCCTGATGGTAGCTTAAGACGGCAACATATAGAGAAGGAAGCAAAAGAGACAGTACAAAATAAACATAACGTAGCCATCTAATCATGGTACTATATATCCAATTCTCATAGTAATCTTCACTGGATTGTAACAATACCAATAATGTTGCTGGGGTAACCAACACAAATGGTGAGCCATCTACAAAAATACACACCCTTCCCTCTAATAAATTTGCAGCACAAGCATCAGGACGCTCCGTGCTGTAAATTAACGGAAACGGAGTAAACGGAGTATCCTCAATTAATTCCTCGATGAACTGGGTGTCAAAAATCCCATCTATATCAATTCGACTTAACCGGTTATGGACCTCTTCAACTAATGTTTCATCCGCAAGATCCTTCATATAAGCCATTACTACTTCTGTTTGGGTGCTTCGCCCTATTTTCATTGATTTCATTTTCAAATTGGGACTTTTTATTTTTCTTCGTACCAGCGCTATATTTACACCAATTGATTCAATGAACCCTTCACGCGGCCCCTTTATCGTCGATTCCGATTCTGGCTCTACAATTGAACGCTTTTCATATTGAGCAAGCCCTAAAGCAAAGCCTTGACTTTCCTGTTCAATGAACAGAACGGGATTTCCGATTGAAATGAACTGAATGCACTCATCCACCGTTTTGACTTCTGTTACCTTTGCAACTGATAATTTTTCCTTCATCCAGCTTGAAATATTGGCTGAATTCTCCTCCATATTTCCCATCAATGAAGAAAGTACACTCGCCTCCAACTCTTGAACATTGACTAAACCATCAATGTAAATCACTTCCGCTTTTATTTTTTCTCCTATAAAAAAAGAACGAAACACCACATCCGAACAATCCTCATAAAGGGAGCGAATCTTTTCGACGTTTTGAAAAAAGTCAGAAGAAAGTGGATCCTGTTGTTTTCCTCTTTGGTGATTCACTTTCTTTAGTTTCGATCGTTTAAAAACCATAAAAAAACCCTCTTCCTATTAAAAAAGCGGAACCGACTCGTTCACGCCGGTGGAGCTAGACACTCCGAAAAGCAGAACCGGCTCGTTCAGCTCGCGTAGAAAATAGGAAGAGGCCCTAAAGGCGTTCTTTGCCTTTTGGTGACTCTTATCTTTTTATTAGCGAGCTAGCCGGTGGAGCTAGACACCAAAACGCATCGACAATTTTCACTTACCTTTTAGGCAAATAATTCTATTGTTCATTTTTCCCATGATGATAAGGATTATGTAATGAATGGAAATTGTTTAAAGTTTTGAATAGGTATAGTGGTTATCTATTAAGTTATTGTAAGTTCATAATTAAGAGTGGAGCTAGCCATTTTTTCGTTCACGGAAATAAAAAAGGACCACCCATAAGTCACCGATACGACCTCATTAGGTAGCCCCTTCAATCCGAAGTGGTCATTAAAAATGAATAGCATTCATAAATCAACCCTCCCCACTTGCTTTACGTTTTCTTTTCCTTACAACCGCAACCACCAATAAAAACAAAGGCATAATCACTTGAATCAATAGTCCAATAATGGGAACTACTCCGATATTATAACGAGCCAACCCCATTGTATTAGGAAGTGACCAAAAGCTAAATTCTACGATTATAATCCCTAGTGGCCATACAACGGACCGGTAGCTTGACAAATTCAACCACTGCGCCGTACCTAAAGCCGTTACATAATAAAACACAGAAATTTTGACAAACGCCCCTACTACCCAAATAGCCATGACAATAGACTCCAAATGTTCAAAAAAATCGGCAATACTGATGTATCGAGCTACCTGCATCAGTGGATAAACCCTAGTGGCTGTCGTTGGCCCAAGTACAAAAAGAACGATTAGATTCACCGCCACTAACGTCATCATCACCGCAAAAACAGTCATCATGCCATATTTCATTCCATTTTTCTGATCCGCTAAAAAAGGCAGGAAAAAAGTGAGAAGAAAAAATTCAGCAAACCATCCTCCCCCCGGCACAATCGCCCCCTTCATTGGAGGAATCATTCCATCTCCTAATATTGGGAATATATTCTTAAATTCAAGATCAGGAATTAATAAGATGATTAAGATAAAGAGTGGAACTACAAAAATAGGGAAAAACAATTCTGCTGCTCTCCCCAATACTTCTAATCCACCCTGTAAAGTGATGGCACAGAGAAAAATCATCGATGCCATGATGACACTAATTGGGGTATTGACTAGAAAAGAGTCGACTATAAATTCTGCGTAACCTCTGATGACAATTCCCGTGGACTGGATATAGATAAACAAGAAGATAAAACCAAACATTTTTCCCGCGAACCGACCAATAATTTGTTCACTGAATTGGATAACCGTTTGTTTCGGATAAAGTTGATGCAGCTTATAAGCAAGATACACCGTCACATATCCGACTATGGAAGCAAAAATGGCGGACAGCCATAAATCATTTTTGGCATATTTCGCTATAACACTTGGAACCGAAAGAATTGCAGTAGCGATAATTGTAGGATACATCATGACTGCCATCTGAAGTGACGAAATTTTACCTTTCTCCATCATTGTTCTCCTCGTACTGATTTAGTTCTTTGGCGTTTTCTTTTCCTTACGACCGCAATCACCAACAAAAACAAAGGAATAATCGTTTGAATTAATAGTGCAAAAAAAGGAAATGCTCCGATGAAATATTCCTCGACTACCATTGTGTTGGGAAGTGACCAAAAGCTGAATTCTACCATTAAAATCCCTACTGGCCATACAACGGGTCGGTAGTCCGAGAGATTCAACCACTGCGCGGTACCTAAAGTAGCCGCATAATAAAATACAGAAATTTTGACAAACGCGCCTACTACCCAAATGGCCATGACGATGGACTCCAAATGTTCAAAAAAGTCAGCGATACTGATGTATCGAGCCACCAGCATCAGAGGATAAGCCCTAGAGGCTGTTGTCGGCCCAAGTACAAACAGAACGATAAGATTCACCACCAACTAACGTCATCATCACCGCAAAAACTGTCATCATTCCGTATTTCATTTCTTTTTTCCGATCCGCTAAAAAAGGCAAGAGAAAGCTGATTAGAAAAAATTCTGAAAACCATCCACTTGGCACAATGGCCCCCTTCATTGGAGGCATCAACCCATTCAGCCAATATCGGAAATATATTCTTAAGTTCCAAGTCAGGAAACAATAAGAAAATTAAGATGAGGAGCGGAAAGGTAAAAATAGGGAAAAACAATTGAGCGGCTCTCCCCAATCCTTCTATACCTACACTTACGATTAAAGCACAGATAAATATCATCGATGCTATAATCACACTAATCGGTGTATTGACTAGAAAAGAGTCAACAATAAATTCCGCGTAGGCTCTAGTGATTTGTCCCGTGAGCTGGATGTAAAAAAACAAGAATAACAAACCGAGAAGTTTCCCCGCAAACCTACCCATGATTTGTTCACTGAATTGGATCACCGTTTGCTTCGGATACAGCTGGTACAGTTTATAAGCAATATACACCGTCACATATCCAATCAGGGACGACAAAATAGGGGACAGCCATAAATCATTTTTGGTATATTTCGCTATGATGCTTGGAACCGAAAGAATAGCGGTGGCCACAATTGTCGGATACATCATGAGTGCCATCTGAAGTGCTGAAATTTTACCTTTCTCCATCATCTTTCTCCTTAATATGATTGAATAGAATAACAAAATCTCTCCCCAAATGATTTAACAGATCCTCCAAACATGACAAGTTCTGCTATTTTATAAAAATTCCTACTTATTGGTTTTATTTTTTTTCCGTACAACTGCAATCACTAACAAAAACAAAGGAATAATTGTTTGTAACAATAGATGGTAAAATGGGACGGTCTTTTCAAGAAAACTAGTCAATTCCATTGTGTTAGAAAGCGACCAAAAGCTGAATTCTACCATTACAATTCCTAACGGCAATACAACGGGCCGGTAGTCTGAAAGATTCAACCATTGCGCGGTACTTAGAGCAGCCACATAATAAAACATTGAAATTTTGATAAACGCCCCTACGATCCAAATCGCCATGACGACGGACTCTAAGTGTTCAAAAAAATCAGCGATACTAATATACCGAGCGATCTGCATAAGAGGATAAACTCTAGAGGCTGTCGTAGATCCGAGTACAAAAAGAACGATAAGATTCACCACAACTAATGTCATCATCACGGCAAAAACCGTCATCATTCCATATTTCATTCCTTTTTTCTGATCCACTAAAAAAGGCAAGAGAAAACTGATTAGAAAAAATTCTGAAAACCATCCACTTGGCGCAATGGCTCCTTTCATTGGAGGCATAAATCCATCAGCCAATATCGGAAATATATGCTTAACTTCAAGATCAGGGAATATTAAGATGATTAAAATGAGGAGTGGAAAGGTAAAAATAGGAAAAAACAACTCGGCAGCTCTCCCCAATCCTTCTATACCTACACTTACGATTAAACCACAGAGAAATATCATCGATGCCATAATCAAGCTAATCGGAGTATTGACTAGAAAAGAGTCAACAATAAATTCCGCGTAAGTTCTAGTGATTTGTCCAGTGGTCTGGATGTAAAAAAACAAGAATAACAAACCGATAATTTTTCCAGCAAACCGCCCCATAATCTGTTCACTGAATTGGATAACTGTTTGCTTTGGATAAAATTTATGCAGTTTATAAGCGATATACACCGTCACAAACGCAATGAGGGAAGCCAAAATAGGTGACAGCCATAAATCATTTTTCGCATACTTTGCAGTAATACTTGGAACTTCAAGAATAGCAGTAGCGACAATCGTGGGATACATTATGATTGCCATCTGAAGTGCTGAAATTTTGCCTTTCTCCATCATCTTTCTCCTCGTACTGAATTAGTTCCCTGGCTCTTTCTTTTCCTTACGAATGCAATCACCAACAAAAACAGAGGAATAATCGTTTGTATCAATAGTCCGTAAAAGGGGAATACCCTAAGAAGATAACTGCTAAATTCCATTGTGCTAGGATGTGACCAAAAGCTGAATGCTACGATTAGAATCCCTAATGGCCATACAACAGGCCGGTAGTCCGAAAGATTCAGCCACTGTGCGGTACCTAAAGCAGCTGCATAATAAAACACAGAAATTTTGACAAACGCTCCTACTACCCAAATAGCCATAACGATGGACTCCAAATGTTCAAAAAAGTCAGCAATACTGATGTATCGAGCTACCAGCATCAAGGGATAAACCCTAGAGGCTGTCGTTGGCCCGAGTACAAAAAGAACAATAAAATTCACCACCACTAACGTCATCATTACGGCAAAAACTGTCATCATTCCGTATTTCATTCCTTTTTTCCCATCCACTAAAAAAGGCAAGAAAAAACTGATCATAAAGAATTCTGTGAACCATCCCATCGGCACAATGGCACCCTTGATTGGAGGCATAATCCCATCCCCCAATATCGGAAATATATTTTTAAATTCAAAATCAGGGATTGCAATGATAATTATGACAAATTGTGGTAAGAAAAAAACAGGAAAAAATAATTGAGCAGCTCTCCCCAATCCTTCTAATCCTCCGCTTACAATTAAGGCACAGAGGAATGCCATCGATGCGATGATCACGCTAATCGGGGTATTGGCTAGAAAAGATTCGACAATAAATTCCGCGTAAGTTCTGAGGGAATGTCCTGCGCCCTGGATATAGAAAAGCAAGAATAAAACGCCCAGCATTTTTCCCGCGAACCGACCTATGATTTGTTCACTAAATTGGATAACCGTTTGCTTTGGATAAAACTTGTGCAGTTTATAAGCGATATACACCGTCACATACCCGATTGAAGACGCCAAAATGGGGGTCAGCCATAAATCATTTTTGGCATATTTCGCTGTGACGCTTGGTACTATGAGAATAATGGTAGCCACTATCGTAGGATAGATCATGACTGCCATCTGAAGCGATGAAATTTTGCCTTTCTCCATCATCTTTCTCCTTTCCAGAATGAAAAAGTAAGCTCACACCTCCAGACATTTACTTTTCCATAAAGCGTCCAAATGGCCTAAAAAGAGCTTCAACCCATGAAGTAGGTCCTCCTATATTCGGAAGATCGAACATGGACAGTACCCAGCCGATGAGGAGCAGTGTAATAAAAGCCATTTTGTCTTTTTTAGGGTTTTGTTTCATTCTCGGCCATTGATACAAAATGATTAGAGCCACGATGACAGTTGTAGCAAAAAATGCCCCCCATCTCACTTTTCTTTCACCTCATTCTCAGGCATTCCCCCCGGCTTGGTTATATAGCCCTGTCTGCGAACATGACCTTCAACGTCGATCTTTACTTCCACCTCCGGGTATACCTGGTCCCAGCGATTTTTGATTTGTTTCCACTGTTTAGGATATTTCCGATGGAATTCTTCACCAAACCCTAATATATCCGCTCTCATCTTATGCTGCGCTTCATGAAGAGCAAGCTCAATACGCTTTTTGATTGCTTTTTCAAACGCTTTTTCTACAGTCTTAATCGATTGTGGACTTGAAAGAAGCAAATTCGTTCCATTTTCAACAACAGCTCCTTCTGTATCAATCTTCACAAGCATTTTCCATTTTTCGTTTTGAATTTGTGGTATTAACTTGACATGTGCTGATACAGGATTTAAAGATATTTCACCTGTCATACCTTTGGGCTCTACAGTCACTGTGTATGTTTCCATTTCATCTCTTAACCACAATACTCCCTCTAGTTGCCTTCTCTGACATCCTCCCAATCATTTTATCTTTTTTGAATACTGCCGTTCCGTGAATAGTAGCATTTGCAACTGGTTTACCTTGCCCTTTCTCTACAGATGTCTCTGTTACGAATACGATTGGAATGGCGGCAGCTTGAGCCTCACCGATCAGCATTTCATCAATATCCTGGGTTGTGACCTGCATTCCGATTTTTAATGTAGACAGTTCTCGAATACTTTCAGCAGTAAATCGTTCTACAGAAGGCTGATATTCAAGTAACGGCTTCGCTTTCCCTTTACTAACAAAAAGATAGGATCTCTCTCTTGCCTGCGGATGACGAAGGATAAAATCTATCTCCTTTTGGATTCCTTTCTTCGCTAACTTTTCTCCAAATATAAACACCTTACATTGCCCCCAAAAAATTTTGCGTGGAAACCCACTTTGAAGCTTAGACATGGCATCTGACATATTGATTCCTTTATGAGATCGTATCACTGTAACAGGTCCTTCTCCACCACCGCCACCACCTCCTTGCCCCCCTCCGCTACCTAATGCTTTAGGGATAAACACTTGGAGGGAAAGTTCGATTTGATTATCATCCGTTACATCAATAGCGGCTGCTGTAACAATGGCCAAATCATTAATCTCCACCCGATCCCAACAGCCGCTTAGAAGAACCAACACGCACAAGGACAGCATACAGAGAATCCTTTTCACCCCTTGTCACCCCCTTTTTTTGGACTCGGGCTCAGATTCTGCGACTGACGGTTTGAGTTGAACTTCCCTGTAAAATGTGGGCGTGTATCCATCATCCACCACGGAGCTCTCCACAGCACATCTTTCAACTCATTGCCTTTTAACGGTGCGAGTGGCGTTAAGTAGGGAACACCAAAAGACCGTAAGCTGCACATGTGAATGACTATAGCGATGATTCCCATCATGATGCCAAGCAGACCTAAGGTACCGGCAAGGAGGATAATGGGAAAGCGCAGCATCCGGATCGCAATTCCTGTAGCATAACGAGGTATCATAAATGAAGCGATTCCCGTAATCGCCACCACAATGACCATTGGTGCCGAAACTAGCCCTGCTTGAACGGAAGCTTGACCAATCACTAGCGCCCCAACAATGCTGACAGCAGAGCCGATCTGCTTCGGCAATCGAACCCCAGCCTCTCTTAGTGCTTCAAACGTAATTTCCATCAACAGCGCTTCTACTATGGCAGGAAAAGGGACCGCTTCCCTAGAAGCTGCCACACTCAACAACAGTGCGGTTGGTACCATCTCAGAATGAAACGTCAAAACAGCAACATATAATGAAGGAAGCAAAAGAGAAATTCCAAGAAAAGCATAACGTAACCAGCGAATCAAAGTGCCCATCATAAAACGTTCATAATAGTCCTCTTGTGATTGAAGCAAAGAAAAGAACGAGATCGGAGCAATTAACGTAAAAGGCGTTCCTTCTACTAGAATGGCTGCCCTACCCTCTAGCAAATGAGCACAAGCTACATCAGGCCGCTCTGTTGCTAGAATCTGAGGAAAAGGAGAATAAGGGTTGTCCTCAATCATTTCCTCAATGTATCCGCTTTCTAAAATGCCGTCCATCTCAATTCGCTGCAGGCGATTTGTGATCTCTTCAATCAACGTTTGATCGACAAGTCCATCAATATAAGCAACTGTAACCTTCGTCTTCGTATAATTCCCGATTTGCATCGATTGTAATTTAAGTGCAGGACTTTTAATAATACGTCGTATTAGAGAAGTATTTACTTCTAAAGCTTCAATAAATCCCTCTCGCGACCCCCTGATTCCTCCCTCTGCTACAGGTTCTTCAATCGAACGTTTTTCCCATTTGACCAATCCTAATGAAAAGCCGTCACTCTCCCCTTCATAAAAAAGAATGGGATTTCCTAATGAAATAGATTCAATACAATCTGCCAACATTTTTACTCTATTAACTTTGGAAACGGGCATTTTATGTTCAAGAAACTCATTTATGGATTGTTGCTCATTGACTGATTCCTGCATAAGTGGTGATAGTACAAATTCTTCGATTCCATTAATATCAGAAAGACCCTCAATATAAATAAGCATGGCTCTCGTTTTTCCGAAAAGTAAGAACGGACGAAACACGACATCTGAACAATTATTATAAACCGAACGCAGTGTTTCGATATTTTGACTGAATTTTCCCTGAAGAGGATCCTTTGGCTTAGAATCTTGAATCTTTTTTTGTAAAGATTGAGGCTTCTTCTTTTCTTTTGGTTTCTTTAACAATTTATTCACATTCCGAATCAAGCTGGTCACCCCTCCATCTCTTTCAAGTGGCATTATCTCTTTTTTTAGCATTCATCATTGAGGTTATTTTATACAGAAAATCATGACACTTGGAAGGAACACCATTTAAAATCGAACTTTCTTAATATTCCATAGTAACGTATCAACACCTTCAGAGAAATGAGAAATAGGTTGTACATCCTTAAGGTCTATATTAAAGGCTCAAAAAGTGTGTGACTAGTTATTTCTGTTTCTACTTTTTGTAATGGCCAAGGGCGATGATGTATTTCACCACAATAGATGTTCGCTCTATGATCGGCACTATAGAGGCAATACCGCTCGGTCAGCCAATGGTCTAGCGTTCCTTCTTTTGGGAAAAAAACGTCCAAAACAGGAGTGTATGTTCCTTTACTTGTTATGGGTGTAGTTGTTTTTCCTTTCCGAATACTTTCGTAATGAAAGGTTTGTCCTTCTTTTTGAATAGAAATATGTGCGGGGTGATAAGGCAAACGGTACCATCTCTTTGCTATGGTTAAGGAAGCCCAATCACCAACGTCAAGCGACATGAAATAAACACCGGGTTTCCCATCGGCATTGCACATAGGTTCTTACATTCACTTCTGAAAATTTAGGAGTTAGTGAGATCAGCTGACAATCCGCGGGGATAGATTCCCTTCATTACAAATACAACGACTCCCAACCAAGCAGAACCATTAAAAGTATCAATTTGTAAAGAAGAAGGAATATACGGTCGAAGTATTTCAGGTGGAATAGGCCAATGAGTGAACAATACATTACGCCAGCTCTGTCTCATAATCCAGTTTGTTGAAGGCAATGGCCAAGAACGATGAGCGATATCATTCAATAAGTTCAAGAAAATAATCTCCTTTCTACTATTAAAGCGGAAAGTCGTTCAGCTTGTAGGCGCTTGGACTACACTCCAAAACTGCATCGAAAATTCTATACTTTGTTATCTTTAAATAACCGTTAGCTATTCTATCTATTTAGTCTTTTCTACCCTAGATCTTTTCATACATATAAGTCTCCACTTACACTCTTAGCTAACATAATTTTCTTTTTTGAGGAAATAATAACAAAGCGAATAGTATTCTTGAATTTATGTAGATAGTGGAGAAGTGAATATGATAAACATTTTATATTATTTGACTTTTGCGATGCTTTCCATATTATTCGTTCTTTTCATATTCATGCTTGTTGGGTGGCGTTGGATCATAAAACGAATGGTGAAAAAGTTTGGGAAAATCATATTAACCGACAGTTATCAAGAAAATATTATGGAGTTGATGCCAGGTCTTCGGCATATGGGTATTCAAAATATGCTGGAAAATAGCTTGCGTGCCGAATCAGGCGACCTCCTTCATCGTCCACTAGGCTCTTCAAAAAAATGGCCTCATTTAGATCCAATTACCTTTATTCCTGCTCAAGTCTCACCGTTTCCTATTGATGGGGAAGAAGACGTAGATGTTTCCGTCACCATTGGACCAAAAGCAAAAAAACCGATGAAAATCAAAATTCCTCTCATGATCAGCGGAATGGCCTATGGAATCGCACTTAGTGAAGAAGCGCGGCTTTCTTTGGCGGAAGCAGCTAACAATGTAGGAACCGCAATTAATTCTGGGGAAGGCGGCGTTTTACCTGAAGAATTAGATGCGGCAGGAAAATATATTTTACAGTTTTCCAAAACCGAATGGTCAAAGGAAGAAGACCTCATTAAACGTGCCGACATGATTGAAATGAAGTTTGGACAAGGTGCGCTTTTCGGGACAGGTGGGAAAATTTCACCTAAAAATTTAACAGGACGGGCTCGTGAAGTAATGGGGCTTAAAGAAAATGAGGATGCTGTGATTTTTGACAATTTTTTTGAAGATCAAACAGTAGACGATATAAAGGAACTTGTTGATAGTCTTCGGAGAATAACAGGCGGTGTACCCATTGGTGTAAAAATGGGGGCTGGTGGAAAAATCGAAGAAGATATCGATCATGTGATAGAGATGGGAGTGGATTATATTGCGATTGACGGTGGCCAAGCAGCTACACTCGGTGCACCTCCCCTTTTATCTGATGATATAGGAATTCCAACCTTACATGCAGTTGTCCGAGCGGTTCGTCATCTAGAAAAAAGAAACATGAAAGGACAAATAAGTCTAATTGTCTCAGGAGGACTTTTAGTACCCGGACATTTTTTAAAAGCGCTCGCACTTGGTGCTGATGCGGTGTATGTAGGCTCTGCCATGTTATTTGCTGTTTCACATCCTCAATCCTTGAATGCCCTTCCATTTGAACCGCCTACACAGGCTGTTTGGAATCAAGGAAAATTTAAGGACCAATTTAAAATCGAGGTTGGAGTAAAATCAGCGGAGAAATTCCTAACAGCAAGTATCGAAGAAATGAAAATGGCATTAAGAGCGATGGGAAAACGCTCTTTAAAAGAGTTGTCATCAAAAGATTTAGTATCCTACGACGAACTGACCGCTAAAATGATGGGAATTCCGTTTTCATTTGAACCTTGGGAAGACAAATAACGCTAGGGGTCAGTCCCCCAGCGTATTAACGCTTTACTATATCAAGGGACTGACCCCTAAATGGAGAAGTGCATATGCCGAACATTATACATTATCTAACTTTCGCAATGGTATCTATAATACTTATCCTCACTTTATTCATCCTGGTTAGTTGGCGCTGGATCATGAAACTAATCGTGAAGAAGGCTGGAAAAATTATTTTAACAGACAGTTATCAAGAAAATATTATGGAGTTGATGCCCGGTCTTCGGCATATGGGCATTCAAAATATGCTGGAAAATAGCTTGCGTGCCGAATCAGGTACCGTCATTCAACGCCCACTTACTGGCTCTTCAAAAAAGTGGCCACATTTGGATCCGATTACTTTTATTCCTGCTCAAGTTTCACCATTTCCAATAGATGGCGAAGAAGAAGTAGATATTTCCGTTACCATTGGACCCAAAGCAAAAAAACCGATGAAAATCAAAATTCCACTGATGATTAGTGGGATGGGCTACGGGATTGGACTTAGTGAACAAGCAAGGCTTTCTTTGGCGCAAGCAGCCAATAATGTTGGAACCGCCATTAATTCTGGAGAAGGTGGAATTTTACCTGAAGAGTTAAACACAGCTGGAAACTATATTCTACAGTTTTCCAAGGCAGAATGGGCAAAGGAAATAGATGTGATTAAGCGTGCAGATATGATTGAAATTAAGTTAGGACAAGGTGCCTTAGTCGGAATGGGCAGAAAAGTTCCTCCTCAAGATCTAACAGGTCGCGCTCGTGATATTTTGGGACTTAAAGAGAATGAAGATGCCGTGCTCGGTGAACTTTTTTTTGAAAATCAAACATTACAAGATATCAAAGAACTGATTGAAGAACTCCGTAGTGTATCAGGCGGTGTTCCCATCGGTGTAAAAATGGGGATGGGAGGAAAAATTGAAGAAGATATTGATCATTTAATTGATATGGGCGTTGATTTTATTGCGATTGACGGTGGTCAAGCAGCCATGAAGGAGGCCCCACCCATTTTAGCTGATGACTTTGGAATCCCAACATTACACGGACTTGTCAGGGCTGTTCATCATCTAGAAAAAAGAAACATGAAAGGACAAATTAGCCTCATTGTCTCAGGAGGGCTTTTAGTACCCGGACACTTTTTAAAAGTGCTTGCACTCGGGGCTGATGCTGTGTATGTAGGATCCGCGATGTTATTTACTGTCGCACATACTCAATCCTTAAATGCCCTTCCATTTGAACCACCTACACAAGCCGTTTGGTATAATGGAAAATTCAAGGATCAGTTTAAAATCGAAGACGGAGTAAAATCAGCTGAAAAATTTTTAACGGCAAGTATCGAAGAAATAAAAGTAGGATTACGAGCAATAGGAAAACGCTCTTTAAAAGAATTGTCCACAGAGGATTTAGTATCCTATGATGAATTGACCGCAAAAATGATTGGAATTCCATTTTCCTTTCAATCGTGGGAAGACAGGATCTAAGGGTCAGTCCCCCGCCGCATTAACGCTTGAATGCGCTAGGGACTGACCCCAGAATAAGGTCAGGGAATTAATAAAATTTTCCCCTTACTTTTACGACTTTCTAAAAATGTATGGGCTTCTGCCCCATCCTTCAACGCATACAAAGTAGGTGATTGAACTTTAATTTTTTCTGACAATACCCAATCAAATAATTCATTGGAGCGTTTTATTCTCTCATCACGGCTTGTTAACACATTCCATAGGTCCCCACCTGTAAGAGTTTTAGAAGTATCCATCAGCATTCTTGGATCTACAGGACTTGGATTTCCACCAGACATTCCAAAGAATACTAAAGTCCCCCTCTTCCTTAAGGCTTCAAAGCTTTCCTCAATAGTTGCACCCACAGACTCATATACGACATTTACCCCTTCACCATTGGTTAGGTTTAACACATTTTGTTTCCAAGGTTCATTATACAGAAATACATGGTCAGCACCTGCAGTAAAAGCAGCTTCCTTTTTCTCATTAGAAGAAGTAAGCCCAATGACTTCGGCACCTACTAATTTACATATTTGCGTAATTAATTGCCCCACTCCGCCAGCAGCTGCATGAACGAGAACAACATCATTTTTTTTCACTTGATAACTGTCTCTCGTTAAATAATGTGCCGTTAAACCCTGTAGCAATAAAGATGCTGCTACTTCGAAAGTAATGCCTGCTGGTAAAGGAATCGCTTTTTCTTCTGGTACGGCTACGAATTCTGCATTAGCAAATGGTACATCTGCAAACGCGATTCGATCTCCAACCTCTATATGATGCACTTCACTTCCAAGCTTCTCAACAACACCGGCACCCTCATAACCTAATATATACGGAGGTTCCCCTTCGAGATGGTATGCCCCTTTTCTTCTATATATATCGGCAAAATTTAAACCAATGGCCTTTGTACGAACAAGAACCTCTTTAAAACCAATGACTGGCTCAGGAACTTCCTGATATTTCAATACCTCAGGTCCTCCAAATTTGTCAAAACATAATGCTTTCAAAATCATTCCTCCAAATCCTAAGAAAAGCGTAAAGCAAATACGCTCCTTAAAGTATAACTTCTTTATAAGAAAACACAAAAACCCTGCCTGTTTTTCTGATCAAAACTGGCAGGGTTAGCATCTGACCTCTGATTGAAGATCCGTAGTCACCACGTCCTTTTTATTTTATATGGCTATCTTAGAATATTCATCTAATTGTTCTTCCGTTAAATGTTTAACAAAATGGTAAAAATTCACCGACTCCATCCCATACTTTTCACAAGTTACTTTATAAAATTCATATGCCTCACGATAATTTTCCATTATTTCATCATCCCTTCTGTTATATAACAATATTTATTTATTTAATAAAATATATAACAGTTTATTCGCTATGTCAACCCTATATCACAAATAATTAGGAAGTAATACACATAATTGGTTGTTCATCCAACCTGTAGATGGACATAGTAGATAAATCAATAAAATCAAAGATAAATGAGTTATTTTCGTAGATGAAAATGAAAAATCGAAGATAAATCGTACATAATCGAAGATAAAACTTAATAATTCATTATAAATTGTATCCGATTGTGTCAATGTACCTTTCTATCATTACATTTTTATAACATAACTAATTTACTAATAGGAAAAATAGGCTTACACTTATATAAAACAACCAGGGAAAATAACGGAGGTAGATTACGTGTTTTTTGAAGAATTTGAAATTGGACAGCGCTTTCAATGTGAACCCATTATTGTTAAATCAGAAGAAATGGAGAGCTTTGCATCGAAATATGATCCCCATCCCATCCATACAGATCCAGAATTTGCTGAAAACACGATGTTTAACGGCATCATCAGTTCCGGATTTCTAACCCTTAGTTCTATGTGGGGACAGTGGATTCGCTTAAATCAATTTGGTGATGAATTTATTGTTGGTAATGGTCTTGATTATGTTAAATTTACAGCACCAGTAAGGATGAATGATGTATTAACAACAGAAGTGGAAGTTGTTGATTTGACCCCTTCATCCAATCCTGAGCGCGGTAAAATAACGATTAAGTTTAGCGTAACCAATCAACATGGAGAAGCTGTCCTATTAACCCAAATAAAAGCATTGTTAAAAACGAAAGCAGCGATTTTAGTAGATCAGCTCTAAAAAGAAAAACAGCGTGTGAAATCGCTAAGGATTTCTCATGCTGTTTTTTTGGTTTATAGTGTGCGTTTATTTCCAATTCTGAAGTATTTTAAAGTTCAGAACATCATTCAGGTGTACGGATCACTAAAACATCACAATTAGCTGAACGGACAATTGCTTCAGATACGGAACCAATTAAGAAACGTTGAACAGCAGTTTGCCCCGTGGCACCACACATAATTAAATCAGCTTCTACTAAGTTAGCAAGCTCTTTCGTGATGATATTTTTTGGAGAACCGTATTCGATTACTACCTTTACGTTTTCAACACCTTCAGCCTTAGCTTGTGCCTTGTAGCCATTTAATAGTTCCTCTGATCGCTGCTGCGCACTTTCAAAAATGGAACGGTCATACGCTTCAAATGAACGAGTATCGATTACGTTTACTAAGTTTAATATTGAGCCTGGGTTACGCTTTGCAACATCGATTGATTTGCGAAATGCATATTCAGCTTCTTTTGAACCGTCTATTGCTACTACAATACTTTTATAAAGATTTGCCATCTTTCCCAATCCCCTTTTAAAATAATTTGAAATCTGTTCAATTGTAGATTTAGTAATTGTGCTGGAAATTCTACTTGTTTTGTACAGGTTCAGTTGATTTTACTGGTGCTTTTGCCTTTACATCGGCTGGAGCTGGCAATTTTAAGAATAGAGACAATACAATATTAATCACTGCTAATATTAAACTAATTTTAAATATCATTGATGATCCCGCTGCTGCTGCTTGTGTCAATTCATTTCCAGTTGCTAAAGAACTACCTTGTTTTGCTGAGAAAACCGATACCAATACGGCAATTCCAATCGCACCAGCTACTTGTTGGATTGTTTGAGTAATAGCGATACCATCTGGATAATACTGTTTAGGAAGTGAATTTAACGTGTTTGTTTGGACAGAAGCAAGCACCGCCCCGATACCTAACATCATGACAACATGAGTTAACACAATCGCCCATATAGCTGTTTCTGTACCAAATGATGCATACAAAATATAACCAATGGCTACTAAAATGGTACCAGGTGTAATAACCGCTTTTGGACCATATTTGTCAAATAACCGACCTATTATTGGAGCTAATATACAGTTAAGTAAGTTACCTGGTAGAAGGATAAGACCTGTTGTAAATGCAGCCATTAATAAAGCCATTTGCATATACATTGGTAAAATAACAAGCATTGACATCATATTAAAAAACGTTATAAAACTCATAATGACTCCAAGAACGAAAAGTGGAGTTTTAAATGCTCTTAGATTCATCGTAGGAGTCTCCATTTTTGTTTGACGAATCGCAAAAAGAATGACTGCTACTACTCCAATGATGATTGTTCCAAGAACCGTTGCACTCGTCCAACCGTTAACACCAGATACACTAAATCCGTAAACAATACCACCGAATCCAATTGTTGAAAGAATAACCGATAAAGCATCAATTGAAACCTTACGTACTTCATTCACATTCGTTAAATAAATTTGCCCGAAAATAAGAGAAAACAGTAAGAAAGGTATGGTAACCCAGAAAATCCAATGCCATGATAATGTATCTAAAATAAGTCCTGCTACTGTTGGTCCAAATGATGGCCCAGCTAACATAACTAAGCCCATCACGCCCATTGCAGCGCCGCGTTTATTTGGAGGGAAGATGGTAAAAATCACATTTTGAGTTAAAGGTAAAGTAATGGCTAATCCTGCTGCTTGAATAACACGTGCCAACAATAAAACACTAAATGAGGGTGCTACTGCTGCTAAAATTGCACCGATAAGGGCTAACAATATAGCAGTCATAAACATTTGACGTGTGGTGAATTTTTGCATCAAAATACCTGTTACTGGTATTAAAATACCTAAAGTTAGAAAATATCCTGTTGCAAGCCACTGAATCGTTGTGGGATCGGCACTGAATATTTTACTTAAATCTGTAAAGGCAATATTTAATGCCGTTTCACTAAAAAGCCCGACAAAGCCTGCCACTAAAAGAGCAGCCATAATTGGACCTGTTTTGAGTTGTTGTTGCGTTACTGTTTTACTTTGTGTACTCACTTAATCAAACTCCTTTAATAAATAATTTTGGTAATACCTGCGAAACAATTTTTAGTGGTTCACTTGTTTTTTTTGGAAAGTGATGATAAAGCGAACCTTTTGAAATGTTACATGCTTTTAGAATTTCGTTTAATCCCACACCTAAATATCTTTTTCTAGAAAAGAGATGTCGCGATGTCGATGATCAGCGATTTTGTATCCATTCCCGTAGCACACCTCCACCATACCAACCGGTCTGTTTATCACTATAACAAACTTTTCTTGTATAATGTAAGACTTTTTTTTGTAAATTTTATATTAACTAAGCAGAGTTCAAAATGAAGTTTGATGGTAAGAAATTAACGAATGCTGAGAAAATAAAAATTGAATACTAAACAAAACCTTTTTATATCAAACAAAAATAAAACCTGCCCTTTATCGCATTCTTGCATCAAAGGACAGGTTTTATTTTTGTTGTTCAGGAAAATAAGGATTCAAATGAATCAAAACCTCTTGAATATTATCAAATTTATTCATCATAGCCAGCTTAATTTCCCTTGAAAGATCATGACCTTCTTTGATTGTTTTCGAATGGTCAACGGCGATTCTCAAATCCACGATAATATAATGTCCAAGTTCTCTTGCACGAATTCGGTCTATTCTTTTGACCTCTTTGAATTCTGAAATCGTCGCTATATAAGCATTGAGAGTTTCTACTGGTACGCTTCGTTCCAATAAAATGTCAAAGGACTCTGTTAGCATTTCCTTAGCTATTTTGAAAATTAAATAGGCTACAAATAAACTGGCAACTTTATCTGCATACATAAGAAAACCCAGTTGAAATTTGTCCCCAACAACAGCCAACAATACACCTACAGATGCAGCTATAGATGCCACGATATCAGCTTTATGATCAAAAGCAATGGCTTCAATTGCCTTACTATTTTGTTGAATAGAAATCCTAAAAGAATAACGATATAAATATACTTTTAATCCATATGATAGGATCGCAATCCATAAAGCAAGGATACTTGGTGATTCAATTGGATGAAAAAAGCCACTAATTGCTTCGTAAACAATATAAAGAGACACAAGTATTAATAATATTGCGATTAGTCCAGATACGATAATCTCTGCTTTGCCATGTCCATATGGATGTTCATCATCCGCTGATTTATTAGAAATTTTAATAACGAATAAAACAATCACAGAAGCTAAAACATCTGCGCCAGAGTGTATACCATCTGCAAAAACAGCATCACTGTTTCCAATCCAACCTATTATTATTTTTCCAACCGTTAATATGATATTAGCCCAAAGGCTAATCCAAGCAACCTTTTTAACAATCTGTTCCCTTTCCAATCGCTTTTCACCTCAGAAATTAATAAAAAGTCTTAACATTGATGATATCAAACCTAAAGTTAAACTGCCAATCGCCGGATTATTCCTTACCACACACTATCATATAGTATGTATGAGTCGTCCACATGTAAACAACAAATCAGATGCTTTTTCAAAAAAGCATCTGATTTGTTTACATGAAGAATAAAGATATACTCAGCCTCACCCACTATTTAATTCAAAAGTAGTTCCTATCACTCAATTCAAATTGTGGAATTTTAATTTGAAAGTGAGTTCCTGCATCTGTACTATTGACAACATAAATATCTCCTCTATGTTCAAAAATAATCTTTTTCACAAAAGGTAGACCTAATCCCAACCCAGCATCCTTAAAAGTTATAAAAGGATCAAAAATAGTCTCCCAGTTTTCAGGAGGGATTCCTAATCCAGTATCATAAAAATTAATAACAATATAATCATTCAAACAATCTATATTAATAGTGATTTTCCTAGTTTCTCTTTCGTTTGGGATGGCCTCTACACTATTTTTCATTAGATTGATAAAGACTTGCTGCAGATATGTTTTATTTACAAACACCAATAAGGGTCTATGTTCATTAGTAAATTCAATTTCAACACTCTTTTCTTTTATTATTTCCTTTAAAGAATTAATGGACCTTTCCATAATTTCATAAAGATTTTCCACTTTACATTCTATTTTAGAATGTTTCATGTATTCTTTATAGTTATTTGAAAGGTTCTCCATTTGTTCTGTAGACTGTAAAATCATATCTACATACCCATTTTCATGTTCATTCATCGACACATTATTTTTTAACAGCTGTGAAAATCCTTTAATAACTTGATTAGTATTTTTAACCTCATGAATTAAACTTCCAGCTAAAAATCCGGTATAATCTAATTTTTTTTGTCTCTCCAATAATTGATAATAATTTAGTTTTATATTGGTATTCAGCTTAATAAATTCATGCATAATCATAACAGAAAATATAATAACGCCTATACTACCAGCTATGGAGCCAGTACCAGGAGCAAAATTAATAAAAGCTAATAGAAACAACAGCAAAGAACTGATAGCAAAACCTCTTAAAAATTTACTTAAATTAGTATTAAGTATCTTCCTAGATAAAGGTAATATTAACAATAAGAAGATTATTAAACTACTCATATGAAAAATATACAACCAGGAAAGCGGGCCATATTCCGGAAAATAGAATTCAAGGGCGGAATAGTTGACCTGTTCTATTTCCAAGCCTAAGATTCCTAATTTGGTCCAACTAATCATATAAATAACAGAACTCCATACGATTAGAAATATAAAGATCTTCTTTGTAAAAATCACATGTACAATTTTGTCTAAAACCCTTACATCTTTACTCTTACTTAAATAATTTTGGAGGATTGTAAAAGCTATATAATATACGACCGGAATTGCAAATGTTGGGCCTATGCGAAATAACCGAAAAAGAAAAAGAACGATTTCTTCAGAAAGTTGGTCTTTAAAATAAAGAATTCCGATATCTGCCTGCCAAATAGTAATTAAGCTCAGAAATAAAAACAATCCAAATGATATCTTTGAATCTTTATTAATTCTATTGATATATAGTGCTAAAATGAAAGGAATTACTCCTATCGTGAAAACTAATAGTCCAATGATCATATGTATAACTTATCTCCTTGAAGTTATTAACTCATTCTTACTACTAAAAAAAATAATTCAGTCAAATTTAATTTTAATACAAATCAAGCTAAAAATGGCCGATTTTCTAAATATTCCAACGGAGAACATGATTTTTCCCACTCTACATTAATACGTTATGTGTCAACGAACAAAAAAAGAAAAAGCGCCGATATAGGCACTTCTTGCTTTGTCTATCATTTTTTAATTGGACATGTATTTACTCTAAATATAGTATATAACGGGCAAAATTGTATATGCATCAAAAGATTCTGATTTTCCCACAAGTATCCCTTCCCTTTATTGATGGTCCTATTCTTCCTTCTATTCATGATCCTCCTTTTTAAAAAAGCTCTTCTTATCTATGAGAACAAAACTACATTCAGGAATGATTGAATTTTGACGCAGTTTTACTTGTAATTGATTGAGTAAGTAAGTCAAATGAGTTCTTGAATTATCATCTATACGAAAACTTATGCCATATAACTGATAATCATAATCCGATTCCTTATTCCAAACAATCGATCCATACAGCTCCAATTTCTCACCAAACAATACGGTCGTAAATTGCAATAATAAATCAGAGCGAACAGGTAATTTAATATTCGTTTCGATGCGAATTCCTCCTGGGACCAATATTGAGAATAAGTATTTTCGTCGAACCAAGGTTTACCTTTTTCCCAGCAAACTCGGTAATGGTCATATATCCTTCAAGCGGAAAAGATAAGTCCACTCTAAAAAAGCTTCTCCGATTTTCATTTTGAATATTTGTTAAATCATTATTTATTAGCTTTGGAGCGCAAACCTTCTGCTCTAATAAACGCTTAAATTCTTCATCCTTCACTGGTTTACTATATAGATACCCCTGAATTTCATCACAATGGATACTTTTAAGAAAACTTAATTGCTCACCTGTTTCAACACCTTCAGCTACCGTTCTCATTTTTAATTTTTGGGCTAAATGAATAGTTGCTATAACAATCTCTGAACTATCCACTTCATCCGGTATACCCCTAATAAACGATGCATCTATTTTTAATGTATCTGCTTTTAACTTTTTCAAATAAGCTAGGGAGGAGTAGCCTGTCCCAAAGTCATCAATCGCTAATTTTATTCCCATTTCCTTCAATTTTTCGATTTTAGAAAGCACGATTGGTTCATCTTTCAAAAGTTCAGTCTCTGTAATTTCAATTTCTAACCACTTTGGATCTAAACCTGTACTTGTTAATATTTCATCTATCATTTCAATTAGATTCGTTTGTAAAAACTGTTGACCTGAGAAATTGACAGAAATAATGATGGGGGTGAGTCCAGCATCTTGCCATTGTTTATTCTGCTTACACGCCTGTTTCAGTACCATTTCTCCAATTAGACTAATGAGCCCTGTTTTCTCAGCTAATGAGATAAATTCATTTGGAGAAACCACCCCCCACTTCGGATGATCCCATCTAATTAGTGCTTCAACTCCGACTATTTTATTAGTCATTGGATTTACTCTTGGCTGATACACTAAGAAAAACTCTTGCTTTTTCACTGCTTTTATAAAATCACTTTGTAACGTAAATCTTTTAAATGACTCTATATTCATATTTGGTGAGCTTATTTGATATGTATTTATCCCAAATTCTTTCGCTTGATACAATGCGGTGTTTGCATGCTCCTTTAAACTCTGAATAGAATCTCCACTATCAGGATAAATACTGATACCCATATTCGCAGTAACGTAAAGTTCATATTCCTTAATAGAGAATGACTGCTCAAATAAACGAAGAATCTCTTGAGCTAAGTTATTCATTTGTCCATTTGAAATATTGGGAAAAATAATAGCAAATTCATTAGCTTCTATCCGCGAAATTATTCCCCTATTGTCAACAAAGCTCTTTAAACGAAATGTAATCGCTTTAAGCAGTTGATCACCAATTTCCTTTCCCACTGAATCGTAGACAAATCTAAGATTTTGTAGCTCTAAATACAATAAAGAAAATACACTATTTGTTTTTTGAGCTTGTTCGTACTCCTGCTCAAGCCGAGAATCAAACAGTCTTCTATTCGGTAAAGTCGTGAGGAAATCATAATAGGCCATATAGTATATTTCTTCTTCCATCTCTTTTCGTTCCGTTATATCTGAACGAATGGCTACATATTGATAAGGTTTTCCCAAATCGTCTATAAATGGAACAATCGTCGCAGCTGCCCACCAGATTGTTCCGTCTTTTGCTTTATTTCGTACTTCACCTCTCCAAATGTTACCGCTTTCAATTGTAGCCCACATTTGTTGGAAAACCTCTTTTGGGTGATAATTTGAATTAACGATTCGATGATTTTGTCCAATCAGTTCTTCACGCGAATACTTAGAAACCTCACAAAACAAATCGTTCACATAGAGAATATTCCCATTTAAATCCGTAACGGAAACAGTAGTGGATTTATCTAACGCAAATTTAACATTCTCCAACTCTTTATGAATCGTGGATAATTGACTCTTATGACGCTTTTCCTCGGTAATATCTTGGAACGCAATGATCACTTTTAACTCATCATGTTTCTGATAAGAAAGAAGCTTAAGATAAATCACTTCGTTGTCTTTTTTCTTTCCCTTAACTTCGACTGTTTTATTGGATGATTTTCTATTATTCGAGGTACTTATTATTTCCTCTTTGATAAAGTCAGCGTCTCGTTGGTCAAATAAATCATAGATTGTTTTTACACCCAGTTCTTCCATTGTATAACTAAACATAGATTGAAATTGCCTGTTAGCCTCCAATGTATTTCCTTTACATATCACACAAGTAAATTCCAATGTTTAATTGGTCAATAAAATGATAGACATCATCCATCTGTATAAAATTCTTTTTAAACAGGAATTCGTTTTCCATATAAAACACTCCTAGTATGTAAAGTGAATCATTTCCATTATTGCAAGATACTTTTCATATCATTATATATACTTTTCATACTTAAATAAAGGACTTTATACCTATAAAGTAATATAAGTAACCAACTTAATAAATTGGTTACTTCACCAAAAAAAGGATAAGTTCTTAACGAATTCTGTTCTTCATTCCCTTTATGAAAGACATATTTCATAATTTGATACCGGGTTTTGTCCTTCAAGCACCTTTCGGATAGGAAATTTATGTAAATACAATTAGACAATCCATACAATATACCAATTTTAACGAGGAAAGCTAATAGAATATGTAAGTTGGACCACTGTGACAGCCAAGATAAAAGCATTATATTGGAAACTTAACAAGGCGAGCATACAAAATGCTCGCCATTCTAGATATGTTGAATTTTAATGACTTCTAATACTATATGTGCTATACTTTCCCTGCTGCCTCTATCCGTTTGTCTAAAGGTGATGTGCCCGGTTCAAAGTTTTTAATAACATAATCAGCGTTAACACTGAATCGAAATCTTGTTTTTCCATTATGCTTTGCATCGAGTAAATGATCGACATGATGAAATTTAGTTACAAATCTCAGCTTACCATGCTCAGATTCTCCCAAATGATCAATTGCCTTCTTTAACGTATGTGTCAGGTAATCAATTCCGACGATATCTGACGTACAGGACGCCTCAAATCTCGTGATTTCTGGAACTCTCTCTTGCATATATTGATCAGCCGCACTTAGAATTTCATCCACATTTACATATGTACGAATATATGGCTTACTCCCCATTGTTGTTTGTAAATAACAATAATGACAATGACCCATACAGCCAGTCGCAAATGGAATGGCATATTCTGCTGATGGCTTTGATGTATCAAATTTAAGCGTTTTTCTTATACCTACGACAAGTGTTGATTTCGCTATCCTGTACTTTTGAAAATCATTTTCTCCAGGAAGATCTCTTACTTGATTGTGAGAAGTTGTATATCGAATTTCTACATCCATCTTTTCAAATTTTTCTTTCAGTTCTTGCCCAAGTGGATAATCCAACGCTTTTGGTTCAAAATAGACGAGTTGGGGAGTAAATGGCTTCATATTGACATCATCCCCTTTAATAATTTTCAAAAAACTGTTGATAAGCGATTTCTGCTTCGTCCTCGCTTGCATAAACAGCTACTTCATCCGTTAATGGATAATAGGTCTCGTATAAAAATAACGCTAATTCATCAGGATTTTCAGGGTGACTCACAACTGACGCTTCTTGTATATTGGCTACATCCTGTGTGTGAGGATTTCGATAAAAAACAAACACCGTATCCCCATCATCATAAGGAATATTTTCTTCATCCCATTCCATTTTCTTCACCTTCTTCCTAGCATGTATTTTTTCTTAAGTAGACAATAACCATGATTTGATTATGGATTTCAAACTTTGTTTCCTTAACCGCCTCATGCATCTTAATAAATCTTGCTTCTACTTTCGCGAAAATCGTTTCAGCTGGATACTGTCCATTCACGTCGCGAATATTGCCAGCGCTAATACCTGTTAAAATTTCAATTCCTTCAGCGATATGGCCTACTTCCCAAATATGAAATGTACCTTGTTGGACCGCTTCGACCACTTCTTCTTCTAACATTAAATTTCTTACATTTTGCTTTGGAATCATGACTCCTTGTTTTCCTGTTAACCCCTTTTCCTTACAGATATGGTAAAACCCTTCAATTTTTTCGTTCACTCCGCCGATTGGCTGGATTTCTCCCCACTGGTTGACCGAACCTGTAACGGCAATACCTTGATAAATTGGTACTTCGGCTAATGAAGAAAGCAGAACATATAACTCGGTGCTAGAGGCACTGTCCCCATCAATTTGTGAGTACGTTTGTTCAAAGGTAATACTCGCAGATAAAGGAATCGGTTGATTTTTTGCAAATTCACCAGATAAAAAGCCAGTTAGGATGAGCATTCCTTTATTATGAATTTGACCACTCATTCTCGTTTCTCTTTCAATATTCATAATGCCATTTTTTCCAGCATAGGTTTGTGCGGTAATTTTAGTTGGAATTCCAAAGCTGGAGTCTCTTGTACCCATGACGGCCAAGCCATTAATCTGTCCGACTCTAGATCCCGTTGTTTCTACCATAATGGTTTCTTTCGTTATCATTTCACGATATTGTTCTGATATATGATTAGACCTAAGCATTTGTTCTAACAGGGATTTATGAATATGACTTTCATCTACTACAGAAGCATTCGCTTGTTTAGCCCAATAGCTCGATTCTACAAGCACTTTTGTAATTTCTTGAAACCGAGTTGAAAGCTTTGTTTGTTCTTCTATCAAGCGAGAACTATAGTCAATGATTTTGGCAATAGCACTCCGGTGAAACGGTAAAAGTCCTTCATGTTCTGCATAGTTTTTCACAAAATGGGCCATTTTCAGACTATTGTCTTCATTTTTTTCCATTTTCGTATCAAATTCCACCTTGACCTTAAACAGCTTATGAAAATCGAACATAAATCTCCTATTTTCGCAGATAAAGTGAAACTTCCATCAGTGGGGGTTTTCTTCATCCCCCACTGATGGTTAGTTGAACCAATCGGACCTTTACGGGCAGTTGATCCCCCACCTATCTTCTTTGAATACTCAGAATCTTGAAGTGGGGGTCTTACTGCCCGTTAAGGCGGGATAAAATTTAAAAATCGAAGATAAAGCGGAACTTTTCGAAGATAAACCTTAAATTTGGGAAAATTTCTTTACTCTAACGTAAGTTTCCCCTTTACTACCCGTTCATTTCCTCTCATACCTACTATTACAAGTTCAGTAACATCATTTTCCCGCTTTCTTTCCTGTGCAGCAATCTGAATTGTTTCATCCTGAAAAACCGGCTTTAGAAAGGACATTTCATACTCAGAAACTCGCATCCCTTGCTGAGTAAATCTAGACGCTATATCCAAAGCAAGCCCCATCGTCAGCATTCCGTGAGCAATCGGTGCTTTAAATCCGACACGCTTTGCCTCCTCCGAATCCAGGTGAATCGGATTAAAATCTCCCGAAAGAAACGCATATTGTTTAATCTTTTCTTTTGTTAGGGTAATTGTGCAACTAAGTCCGACACACATCGAAAACACTCATTTCCTTTCATGTCATAACCGATTAGCGATTGGGTATAAAATGTATACTTTCCTTTTTTCAGCTCTTGGTCAAGAGAAACCACGCACCGGTAACGCTCTCCAACCGATAATTTTCGATGGCAAACGCAGGACTGCTTTCGATGAATCGGAGCATCTGCATACGTCCAGGGTACCTCAATATATCGATAAAAAGTCATAGGAAAAGTAGGAGGTAAGCTCATTTGCTTTCCAAAAACCGCTTCAAAATTTCCGACCATTTCTTCTGTGAGCGTAAGGAAAGTTTCAATTTTCATATCATACTCTCCCATAAAACAGCTATTCCAATACCGCCACCAATTCCAATTGTCGAAATGGTATATTTTGCTTTATAACGCAGTACTTCATAAAATAATCGCGTAACTAAAACAGCTCCCGAGGCCCCATAAGGATGGCCTAACGCAATGGCGCCACCTTCTACATTTAATTTTTCATAAGGAATAGATAGCTCTTTAGCACATGCAACCACTTTTGACGCAAATGCTTCATTCAATTCAATCAAATCAATATCCTGAATCGATAGGGAATGCCTAGACAAAATTTGTGAAACAGCTGGGATTGGACCTGTACCTGGATAATTGGGATTTACTCCAGTTACCACACTATCAACAAAACGCAGCACCGGTTGATAGCCTAATTCATTGGCTTTATCCTCCGACATAATAAGAACCGCGGCTGCTCCATCATTAATTCCACAGCAATTTCCAAGCGTTACCGTTCCATTTTCCTTAAAACATGGAGATAAGCGTCCAAGCATTCTCTCATAATTCTGCTTTGGATTTAATCCCTCATCTTGCAAGGGGAGATCATCAATTGGGGCAAGTTCATCTAAAAAAAACCCTTCATGTAACGAATGAAGAGCCCGTTCATAACTAAGCCGAGCATACTCATCTTGCATCTGCCTAGTAACGCCATATTTTTCAGCCACATATTCTGCGGCCACTCCCATTTCCGGGTCGCCAAATCGCTCAGGTGAAAAACGAGCCCTTTTTTCATAGGGTGATTGACTTGTACTTTCAACTCCACCGGCTATAAAAATATGCCCCGCACCTCCTTGAATGAGATGGCAAGCTAGGCGAATCGCTTCTAATCCAGAGCCACATTGCCGATCAATGGTCACACCGGGAACAGAAAAAGGTAGATTGCTCTCTAGGCTTGAAAGTCTAGCGATATTTCCACCAGGACCGACTACATTTCCTAAAATAATATCATCTACTTGCTCGGGCAAATCTTGAACAAGATCCCTAATCACTGCGGCAGCTAATTGTTCGGGTGGATATGCTTTTAACATCCCGCCTTTTTTTCCAATCACCGTTCTCTTCGCTTTGACAATCACTGCTCTAGTCATCTATTTCATCCTTTTCCAACCATTTTCTGATTTCTTGCCGTGAAATCTTACCTCCCGTTGTATAGGGAAACTGTTCAACTTTTCGCCAAACTCGTGGAATTTTATAAGAAGTTAACGTTTGAAGGCAATAATTTTTCAAAGAAGCAATAGACACACTGCCTTTAAAACAAGCAGCCACCTTCTCGCCCCAATACTCATCCTTCATTCCTAAAACAACCACTTCATCGACACCTTCACATTTTATTAATGCTTGTTCAATTTCTTGAGGATACACATTGATTCCACCATACAGAATCATATCATTTTTTCGACCAAGAATGTATGTATACCCTTTTTCATCCATTCTGGCCACATCATAATTGGTTGCCCAATCTCCTTGTAATACTTTTTTTGTTTCTTCCTCTTGGTCGATATATCCATCAAAAATCAGTTTACTTTTAACAAACAAAATTCCCTCTTCGCCAACTGCTACTTCTTGTCCTTGTTCATTACGAATACTCACTTCAACATTATGAAATGCCCTACCAACTGAATCCGCATAGTCAGTCTGTTCATCATTTTTTAGAACGGTGATATAACTAAGCTCTGAGGAACCGTAAAACTCAATGAATTGGGCGTTAGGAAACTGTTGACGCATTTTCTCCTTCGTTCGTGGAAGCCATTTTGCACCAGTTGATATAAAAGTAATGGCAAGGGATCCATGGTGTCCTTCCTTTAATAACGAGTTAATCATCGTTGGTACAACATACAAATGGGTAATTGGATAATGCTGGACAACATCCATCAATCGGTCAGGTGAAAATTTTTTCAACACATAAATCGTGCCACCTAAAAATAAGGTACTTAAGGCACCATATAAAAAGGTAGAATTCACAAACGAACCTGGTATTACCACATGTTCCTTCCCCGTCATCCCAAGATCTACTTGATTACAGCGAAAACTTTCAACCCAGGAAGTATGTGATCGAATAAAGGCTTTTGGTTTCCCAGTTGATCCGGAAGTAAAGCCAATATAAAATGGTACATTTTTGTCACTTGGATGACCATCACCTTGTTTGCTAATCCAATCATCTATCTCATCTGTATAAATAACACGATTTCGATTTTTAGGGAAAAAGACCTTTCATCTGTTCATCAGCAATAATCAGGTCTGGAGACGTTTGTTCCAACCGATCCTCTATCTCCTGTTTCTTCCACCGCATATCACCAACAATACTAGCCCAGCCTGCTTCACACGCTCCAGCAAATAACTGTAAAAATAAACGCCCGTTTGGTAAGAATAAAGCCACCCTTTTCGTTCCTTGGGATTCCCTAAAAAAAGAGGCAGCTGTTCGCTGCACTCCATCATACCATTCACCATAAGTAACACTTTCTTTTTCTGTTACGATAGCAAGCCGCTTGCTATCGATGTTAGCGTAGGTTTGATAGGTACTCGTGATTCTCACTTATACTTGCGCCTCCTTGATCTTGGCAAACGGAATATAGTTACGTAGCTTAATAGCTAGTAAAGAAGCAATCACTACTTTAATTAAATCGCCAGGAAGATATGCTAGGCTTAGAACGATTGTTTTACTAATCGGAAGATCCATCAATAACGCTTGAATCGGAATACCAAATAAATAGACAACACCTAAACCACCTAGAATATTAATCAAAATAACTTTTATTAAAGAAACATTTTTCAGATAATAAGATAAAAGTCCAATTACATAGGCACCAGCTATATAGCCTAAAAGATAACCTCCTGATGGACCAAAGAAAACACCAATACCACCGCGTCCGCCTGATAATAGCGGTAAACCAATCGCAACTAATAACATGAATACTAGCTGACTAAGTGCGGCATATTTAGGACCTAAACGTGCCCCTAGCACACTACCAGATAACATAACCCCTAGTGATTGCAGAGTAATCGGTACTGGCGTAAACGCTAACATGATAGGCGGAAGCAACCCAAGTACACCCATAATTGCTGCAAACATGGTTACATACATTAAATTTCTTAATTTCATAATTGTTAACCTACCTCGTTTTAAAGTTAACATTATTATAAGGCCCAACTACATTATTTGTAAAGATGATATTGTCTGAATAATTTATAAAATAAGGCTGTGTGAAAGATTAATGTTGATTTTATAACTCTATTGATTGGAGCCTAAAAAGAAGATAAGAAGAATACTATGAAAAAACTTTACTATCATAGGGGGGCGTCGATGGTCCTTCTACCAATAAAAAACAGATTAATAATAATCTGCTTTTCAAATTACATCATTACTTCGGTCAACTTTTCCTAACTATTCTTGAATTTTGTCCTTTAGAATCTATGAAGGACGTTGCTCTTGCTCGCTTCCTGAATTTTGTCCTTTAGAACCCTTCTATTCGACTTTGCTCTTACTTGCCTCCTGAATTTTGTCCTTTAAAACCTTTCTATTGGACCTTGCTCTTACTTGCTTCCTGAATTTTGTCCTTTAAAACCTTTCTATTGGACCTTGCTCTTACTTGCTTCCTGAATTTTGTCCTTTAAAACCTTTCTATTGGACCTTGCTCTTACTTGCTTCCTGAATTTTGTCCTTTAAAACCTTTCTATTGGACCTTGCTCTTACTTGCTTCCTGAATTTTGTCCTTTAAAACCTTTCTATTGGACTTGCTCTTACTTGCTTCCTGAAGTACTTGGAACCTTTCTAGGAGACCTCTCGCTTCGAGTAAACTTTCTATGGACTGGAAGGCGCGGAGGCCCCCCGCACCGCCCGCGGGAAGCGAAGAGCCTTTCGTTCCAATCTTCAGCCAGGTTTAACAGTGCCAAAAATAAAAAAAGCTGTCGACTTATTACTTTGAACGTATTCATACAGCAGGCGACAGATCGTCCATATTGCTTTAACCAAATAACACTGACGCTAAATAAACAACAACTGTAACAGTAATACCGCTTAAAATAGTGGAAAAAAGAACCGTTTGAGCTGCTAAATTCGGATACACGTCGTTTTCTAAAGCTAAGGTGGCACTATTTCTTGAAATAGGGAAAGAACTTGCAATAAACAGCGACTGAGCCACTACCCCATCCAGTCCCATACTAAAAATAAGAGCAAGTGCAATACTTGGACCAATTAATAGTCGACCGATACTACCGAAAATAATAATCTTATTAAAGATGGTTCTTAATTCAATCTGCGACAATTGTGCCCCTAACAAGATTAGTGCTGTAGAGATTAAAGCATTAGACAGTTGATTGATTGGAACTGATACAAAATTCGGAATATCAATTTGTAGCCAATGTAACAGCCCTCCTAGAATGATTGCATAAATAATAGGAAGTTGCAGAAAGGACTTAATGATTTGTAAACCCGTTTTTGTAGCCGAAATTAAATTGTATAATCCATATGTATAGGTCATCATATTTTGAAAAACTAATACAATAATTTGAATGGCTAAACCAAGAGGATTAGCATGAAAGATTAATTGACTAACCGGTAATCCATAGTTTCCTGAATTCATTAACATCACGCTATTTTTTAAAATAGCAGCTTCCCCTTTATCTAGTTTGAGCATCTTACTTAATAATGTACCTATGACCATCGTACAAAGACTGAAAATCAGTAAGTAGCCAATAATATTTAATAAAACTTTAAATTGGATTTCTGCTTCATAGATATTTGTAAATACAGCTGCCGGCATTAAACAATACGTAATCAAACTTGAGAAAGCCCTTAAGTTAAATGAAAATTTCTTTTGTAACACGGCTCCAATCACTAACAGAATGAGGATAGGAATAATTACATTTAAAAAGATAATACCTAAATATGACATCTCATTTCTCCATTCGTCTGGTCAAATCAAACTGCTTTAGTTCAATATAACTACATCTTTACTTCTTTATGACTTCAGATACTTTCAACAACTTCTCTTTTATTTTAGGATAACTTTCCTTATGTATTTTAGCAATTTTCACAAAGCTAATTCTAGCATCCATACCTAAAAGACAATTAACATAATTTGAAAATTACAAATTTTTTCAAAAATTCAGTAAAAATATATTTTAAAATTCAGAGTTTTTATATATTATTAATATCATGTGAATAGGAGAAACCTATCCAATCTAGTAAAGGAAAAAAAAGGGGAAATCTATGAATCTTTTGGAATATTCTAACGAAAAGATAAAAAGTCAAGTATCAGAAGGTGTTGCAGTATATGTAAATAAAATGAAGGGCGTAGCTAGAACGGAGACTAGAATCGACTATTTAGATTCTCTCGTTTCTGCCACAGGTGTTCTTTTTGCTGTTAGTATCATTTGTTTTTTAGCTGTATTTTTTCATTATCCCATGGCCATGGGTCCTTTAGGGGCAAGCTGTATTCTCGTATTTGCTGCGCATAGTGGTCCCCTATCTCAGCCTAGGCAAGTCATTGGAGGGCATTTACTCTCCACTATTATAGGCCTTGTCATTTGGAGTATTTTTGGTAGAAGTTTATTAATTATTGTGATAACCTTAGTAATTGTTTTAATTTTAATGTCGCTTACACATACCATACATCCTCCTGCAGCAGCCAGTGCGCTAGTAGCGATAAATTTTGAGACAGGTTGGGGTTATCTTATACCAATTATAATAGGCATCCATTTAATCGTTTTAATTTCCATGCTTTATAATAACTTATTCCCTAAGAGACAATATCCAAAGCATTGGTTTTAGAATGTGACTTGTAAAAATGATATAGACAATATCCCTTTTACATAAACAGGAGTGCATTCACGCACTGGAGAAATTTTTGGGAGAATACATAGAGCAAGGCAACCAGTTTATGGTGGTTGCCTTTTTACTACCTTTAGTCATCTTTTCATGCATTCGACACGATGAACCCTCTTTGCTAAATTCTCTTTTTAACTTCTTCTCTAATAGATTCAATCAGGTGTTCAGATAGCTTTGCCGGAATGGATGTGTCCTGCTCAAAAACCCACAGATTGATGATTTCGAGGTCTTGTTTGTTGAAAGTAATACTATAATCTTTGTGATCGTGAGTAAAGTCAGTCGTTACGGATTCTTGTCCCTCAAAGTCGTTATCAATAATCATGTTCTTTATTTCATATGGCTGCACGATATGTTCTCCTTTTTCATTCTTCCTCTTCTTTAGGGCGACGAATGCCTTAATGAGTATTCATACTTTCCCTTCCTCATTATTTTCCATAAACGTCATGAAATATTCGATTTAAATCAAACAGTTTCGATCGCTTACATTAGTTCTGTAAAGTGCACAATTTTTATTCACAGCTTCATGGTATACATGAGAATCATTTCAATAAATACGGCAATTCCAAATATTGTTGCAAGCATACTCTTTTCTGAGAAATATAATGCTGTGGCAGCCGAACCAAATATAATGGTTTGCAGAATAATTCGTATGGGAATGGATACAGGTATAGAAGCTTTTGGAGCAACAAACGTTCCCCAAATCACGGCAGCTAGCAGCGGAGTACCGATACCAAGTACAACTTTCATAAGCATTCCTTTGTCAACATGAAAGCCCCAGTACATCAGTGAGGCAAGCGTCGCAAGTTCAAGTAAGAAAAAGATGGATATAACTGTATACTCCACAATAATCACATAAACACATCCTTTCATATTTAGTTCATACTCAACTAAACTATTAATCTAGGATAAAGAGATCCTACCTCACCCTATTTCTCCAAAAGTTTCTTCTCCATTTTTTGAATATAGTCTTTTAGTTGATCTGCTGGATTTAATACAGAGTTTCCATGACAAACCTCTAACCGTTTTGGTTTTAATTGTTTTACGATAGAACTGCTTCTTACCGCCTCAGTCATATCTGCCGTAAACATTGGCATCGGTTGATGAAGTTTCCCATTTTTAGAGGTAAAGAGATCCCCTGCTAACAACACTTGATCCTGCTCATGATAATAAACGACATGACCAGGAGAATGGCCGGGAGTCAAAAAAGGAGTCAGCCCTGCAATGGTTTGCAAACCGCCATGTTCATCCTCTTGCAGTGGTTGCGCTATTTGCTTAGCGACATTATATTCCGCTTTTTTTCGCCTCGGATAAATGAGATCACCTTCCATATAGGGAATTTCAATCTGATGTGCATATACAGGTACTTTTGTTTCTGACAGAATATTCTTTAGTGCACCCACATGATCCGAATGACCATGTGTTAACAGGATTCTTTGCAAAGGTCCAGCTTCTAATTGATTCACATATTTCATGATTCCGTTTGACATCATTGGTATTCCTGCATCTACTAGCGTAAGCCCTTCCTTATCAACAACAATCCACACATGAATCGGAATAATCATCCACGTCTTTAAGCTCCAAATATGATCTGACACTTTTTTCACTTTCATTTTTCTTCCTCGCCCTCTGTTAATTTTTCCTTAAATCCAAGAATAAGTATGTCAACAGCAAGATCAAAGGTCGGTGTTAACCTTTCCATTAATTCTTCTATCGTTTCATGTAGGTAAGAATAGGCGCTCAAAATACCATTGATGTTGAAGAAAAAGATTCGAGTAAACGCTAATAATTGATTATTCCTTGGCATAGATAGACATTCTTGAATAACTTGCACGAGCACTTCAAAAATTTCCACCCGAAGTTTATTGATTTCTAATTCGGGCTCCTCTTCATCAACTCTTGTAGACTTAGTGTTAATAAAAATTGAATACATGTTTTGATTTTTTAAGCCAAAGAGAATATATTCTCGACTAATGCCTTTCAATTTATCTACTGCACTTAAAGAATTCATCAATGATAACTGTAGCAATTGTTGATGTAATGCATTCAAAGTTGGCATTGATAGCTGATGAAGTAACATTTCCTTATCTTTAAAATAAAGATAAATCGTTGTATGTGAACATCCTGCTTCCTTTGCAATTTCTCGCATCGTCACCGAATCATACCCTTTTTTAGAAAACAGATTTCCCGCAGCCTTCAAAATCATTTTTTTTGTTTTCTCAGAACGCTGCATTTTTTTGCTTTCCATCATTTAATTCTCACTCATTTCTTTTTTTACTTCAAATAACTAACCATTGGTTATAAATATTATATAACCAATGGTTAGTTTTGTGTCCAATTAGAATGTAATTTTTAACAAAAAATATAGATAATAAAAATATTAAATTATACTTTACAATTCATTCAGATAAATATAGAATCTCTATATACCTAAAAATTCTAGGTAGGTGAAAATATGTTTAATCGCGAATTGGTAAAAGGAAGTACATCCCTTTTGTTGCTTCAGCTGCTGGAGGAGCGGGACATGTACGGATATGAGCTTGTAAAAGAACTGGAGAAGCGCAGCAGTAACGAGTTTTCTTTTAAGGAAGGCACGCTTTATCCAGCACTTCATAAGCTTGAAAAGCAGGAATATATCGAATGCTATTGGCAGGAACAGGAAAAGGGACCGGCCAGGAAGTATTATCGTATGACTGAGGCAGGTAGAGAAATGCTTCTTGAAAAAACCCGTGAATGGCACGACTTCGTTTCAGTAATGAACAAGGTTATAGGGAGAAAAAAGCATGGAACGGCTGAAGAATGAGTTTTTAGCAGAACTTGCAGAATATCTAGGAAATCATCAGGAGAAAGAATCGATAGTAAAGGAATATGATGCTCATCTTGAAGAACTCCTTATAAGCCTCATCAAGCTAGAGGATGAACTTGAGGTGCGAGATCAAATCTATTCAAGATTCGGTACACCTGAAGAGATTGCCGCAATGTGGAAAGAAGAGCTTTCCGTTACTCCAAGCAATATGAAATGGCTGTTCATCGCAGTTAATATCTTATTTTTTGGTGGAGGCTCTGCTCTCACTCTAGCTCATAATCTGTTTGATTGGAGTTGGCTCACAAGCTTATGGGTTCAGTTGACTTCTATTCCGATATTACTTGCGCTAATTTATTTGTTTTTTTGGGCATTACTTGGCTATGAAATAGGCAGAAGCTTTGGACATAAGGGTAAGAAGCTGATGAAAAGGACGTTCTTTTTAGCAATCATACCGAATATAACACTAATGGTTTTAACAATTTTCAGGATCATTCCTCATGAATGGTTTAACCCGTTGTTGACAGAAACCTTTATAGGTATCTGCATCCTATTCACATTTCTTTTATACCCAGTTTGTCTAATTTGCTACAGGTGGGGGAAAAAAGCTTCTGTATGAGCTTTTTTTTAGCAATATACATAGAAATTCTATATATATAGAATAACTATATAATTTGGAGGTATTAAAAATGAAAGTAAAAATCGAAAAGAATGACTGGCTCTTTTTGCTCTTATGCCTATTAGTAGGGAGTGTTGCTGAAGAATCGTTTTTCAGGTATCAGATTGGCATCTCCTATTTTATTTTCATCGCGGTGTTTTATACGCTATTTTTCTATAGGTTTCGATCGTTTTCGTTCTCGCATCAACGGTTTGGCTATCTAGTGTTGATTTCCATATGGATTTTGGCAGCAGACTATTACCTGTATGACATAACCCTTTTTTATGCGTTGAATATCCTGGTCATCCCAGCACTAGTCATCTTTCATCTTGCATTAATTACTTCACCGAAAAATATAGAATGGAGTAACCTGCGTTTCATTTTGTACACCGCACTACGACTTATTGACGGAATTCGTTATAGTGCCATTTTCACAAAACATATCGCCAATCTGTTCAACCAGAACACCAACCTAAAGCATGGTCATGTTTGGAAAAAGATTCTGATTGGCATCGTTATTTCAATCCCATTTTTGTTTATCATACTTACGCTATTGATTTCAGCTGACGCTCAATTTGAAAGAATTTTAAGCAGCTTCCCTAATTTGATAAGCTTTAGAGCTGAGTATGTCTTCCGTTTAGTCATCATTCTTATTTATACATTCGTTTTCTTTGGATTTATGCAAGTTCTTATGCAAAAAAATATCGATAACGTCCAGAAGGAAATTACCCGTAAGCCAATTGCAATGGATGGAATCATTACCCTGACAGTGCTGCTACTCCTAGATTTGGTGTATATATTATTTGTTGCTATCCAATTCAAGTATTTCTTCAACGGCACGCTAGACTCAAGCTACACTTATGCGGAATATGCACGACGCGGTTTTTTTGAATTACTATTTGTTACTCTGATTAATCTGACCGTAACAACCGGGGTTATTCATTTCACGAAAAATGTTCAGGGATTTTTGAAAAAAACAATTCGTATGGCCTTAACAGTGCTTGTCTTATCTAGCGGGGTTCTTCTTATATCAGCCTTTATGCGATTGACGATGTATGAGGATGCATATGGCTTCACATTTATACGGATCCTGGTGCATTCCTTCATGATTTTTCTGATGGTCATCTTTGCCTATACCCTCGTTAAAATCTGGCTTGAAAAGCTTTCCTTGTTCCACTTTTATTTCATTGCATCGCTCATTTATTATGTAGGCATTAATACCGTAAACTTCGACAAGATTGTTGTTGACCGAAATATTGACCGCTTTGAGATGACAGGAAAAATTGACATCAACTACTTAAACAGCTTATCTTCAACAGGAATCCTAGGATTAATCGAGATTTATGAAGAAAAGCCTAATGTTCCAGGATTGAAGGATTTACTAAAACAGTGCAAAGCAGACAGCGAGTATTTAAAAAGCGATTCATGGCAGTCGCATAATTTTGCAAAAAACAAAGCTTATGAAAAACTGAGGGAATTGGATTTATAATATATAATCTGAGCTCCCTAGCATAAAATAACACTCGTCAATTACGGCGAGTGTTTGCGTTTTTATATGCAAATAGTTCTTTATCTATCTCTTATTTTCTGAAGTGGAATTAAGTCTCACTTACTAATCAATTCAATAACCTGGTCATACGTCGGAAGAGATTGAATTGCCCCTTTTCCTGTTGTCGTAAGTGCACCGCAGGCATTTGCAAATAGTAGTAGCTCTTCATGATGCTTTTCAAAATATGCTTCCAGCTGAGATGGTCCCACATCATTTTTTAACAAAAGATATAAGACAGCACCAATAAATGCATCCCCTGCCCCAGTTGTATCCTGAACTTGCACATAAAATCCATTGGCTGCAAATGTTAAATCCCTTACATATAAGACGGAACCATTTGATCCTTTTGTGCATATCACGGCTTTCACTCGACCTGTAAATAGTGAAGAAATAGCTTTGCTTTCCTCTTCTATCCCCGTAATGAAGGCTAACTCATCATCAGCAATTTTCACCAAGTCTGCTTCCGGAAGAAAAGCAAGAATGGTTTCTCTACACATTTCTGGGCTATCCCATAATGCTAGTCTGACATTTGGATCAAAACTGATGAGACATCCTTTTTCCTGGGCTTGTTGGATTGCTTTTTTATGAGCAGATTTCATAGGACTCTCAATCAAATCAACAGAACAGAAGTGTAAAATATCCCCCTTAGCAAACCACTCTTCCCCTATCTCATTAACGGAAAACAATAAATCTGCAGAAGGATTTCGATAAAATGAAAAATCCCGCTCTCCATCTTCACGCAGTGAAACAAAGGCTAATGCCGTATTTGCTTCCTTCGTTTTCAATAATTTATCCGTCTTAACGCCGACAAACGCAAGTTGCTTCTCTAAAAACTCACCGAAGGCATCATTCCCCACCTTACTTATGATAGAAGACCTACCACCAAGCTTAGCAACTGTTGCCGCCACATTTGCAGGTGCACCTCCGGGAGTACGTTCAAATGAAACAACGTCCGTTAAGGCAACCCCCTTTTGAAGTGGTATAAAATCAATCAATACTTCACCTATGGAATACAATGTCCCCATTATAGGTCCTCACTTTCTTATATTATTGTCCTATTACTGTACACCTTATTTATGTTAATGAAATATGAAGTTGAATCTGTAACTTTTCATAAGTACAGTATAATTTTTTTCTTATAGCGAAAAATAGGACTACATCAGAGAAAGGGGCTTGAATATGAATAAAAAATGGATGCTAATGCTAACTGGTACACTTTTATCTATTATGTTAATGGCGGGTTGTAACACAAATAAAAATGTGGATAATCCGCCGCCACCACAAAATAATAATGTGGATACCACTCCAGATAATAATGTAAATAACAATAATAATGGTGTAAATCCACAAAACAACGGTATTAATGATGATAATATACCAGGCGTAGATCAAAATGATAACATGCTAAAAGATGATGAAAAAGATGCAAATCCAGATCCAGAAGATGTTATTGAAGACCCAAAAGATATGCGTGATGCAGATAATAAAGACGAATAGTCAAAAATCAACGAAGATTTGAATAACAGCTTACTCATTTGGGACTGTCCGATAAGTCCCTCAAAAGGCACAGCATCGTAAGGAAAATGAACCGTTTTCCTTACGATGCTTTTTTGTTTGTGTAAGGTCTATGAAAGTAGCAGGAAAAGTATCCTTCTCACTTTTTTTGCCTATTTCCCCTTTTTGGTCAGTGAGAGTCTTCCTCTCTCACCTTTTTCTTGCTCACTTCCTCCTTTTGGTCAGAGAGAGCCCTCCTCTCTCACTTTTCCCTTACATATTTCCTCATTTTGGTCAGAGAGAGTCCTCCTCTCTCACCTTTTTCTTGCTCACTTCCTCATTTTGGTCAGAGAGAGTCCTCCTCTCTCACCTTTTTCTTGCTCACTTCCTCATTTTGGTCAGAGAGAGTCCTCCTCTCTCACCTTTTTCTTGCTCACTTCCTCATTTTGGTCAGAGAGAGCCCTCCTCTCTCACCTTTTTCTTGCTCACTTCCTCATTTTGGTCAGAAAGAGTCTTCCTCTCTCACCTTTTTCTTGCTCACTTCCTCATTTTGGTCAGAGAGAGTCCTCCTCTCTCACTTTTTTCTTGCTCACTTCCTCATTTTGGTCAGAGAGAGTCCTCCTCTCTCACTTTTTCCTTACATACTTCCTCATTTTGGTCAGAAAGAGTCCTCCTCTCTCACCTTTTTCTTGCTCACTTCCTCATTTTGGTCAGAGAGAGTCCTCCTCTCTCACCTTTTTCTTGCTCACTTCCTCATTTTGGTCAGAGAGAGCCCTCCTCTCTCACTTTTCTCTTGCCTATTTCCTCATTTTGATTTGAAGGACATTATTCGGGCTGTCATCATGCAAGGGGATGTCTGAAAAGGGCAAGTCGATGGAAATTCGAAAATTAAGAATGTTAATATATCAGCATTCTTAAATATGAAAAGGGGCATCCAATAGTCGAAAAAATGACTTGGACAGCCCCGAATTTTAGTTATTATCGTCTTCCACTCTCATCGTATCATCAACAATGGCGATTAAATCTTTAATAAACAGCTCATCATTACACACAAGACTATGCTTACTTGTTAATTCCTGTTCTGTCGTTTGCACAATACGTTTTTTATCATCCATAACTTCCCTCCAACAAGATTTATGAAATTATTTTTCCATAACCCGCCTTCATTATACTGATGGGATAAAAAATACGCTTCTACTTATCGTAGAAACGCATCTTAAGCTATAACCTTGATGTCATGTTTTAGAACTGCTAGGCGTTTCTAATTATAAAGCGCCTTATATAGAAAACCTATTATGCTAAATCCTTTTGTAAACTTTTTATGGTATTTGGCGTCAAAGAAACTTGAGTCGTTAAATTTGGGTGATTCAAATGTAAAGTGACATCAAGTGTATCAGCAGACTCGTTTAAAAGTGAATTTTTAACTGATTGAGTTAATGGGAATTTTAGATAATGAACACTTGTCGTAAACCCACGATCATCATGTTCTTCTTCAAAGACAGCTTGAACTGTTTCTCCACCAACAACCAGTGATAAATGATTCTCAATACCTGAAAGTTTCACTAATAAATCATGAAGTTTCAATTGATCATCCAATTCAATGAATAGAGTTGCTGATAATTCATTTTCCTCAGGAAGCATACCAGAATAAATATCAATATATTCATCAATTTCCCCGGGATCTGCTAAATCTTCACTATGTAATAATTCTTGAATTTGAAATAATACCGTATTTCGATTTTCAAATAAGATTGAAACATTTTCAGCCAATTGGACACGTCGATCTTTTTTATAAGCAATCATCTTTGGTAGATATTCTTCGCGGCCTTGACGGTATGTATGCAATGAAACGATATCTTGTCTTGTAATAGTCTTAGTCATAAAAGTACCACCTCATTTAGGATAATCAAACTGTCGTCCCAAATAAAAAATTGGGACGACTTTAAAACATTAATCTTCTAAAGAATCAAGCAATTTTTGGAAACGTTTAGCATGTACACGTTCTGCTTTTGCCATAACTTCCATCCACTCACCGATTTGATCAAATCCTTCTTGGCGAGCAGTTGCTGCAAAACCTGGGTACATTTCTGAATACTCATAAGTTTCCCCAGCAATTGCTGAAGCAAGCATTTCTTTTACAGTACCTACTGGAAGACCTGTTGCAGGATCCCCTTCACCATTATTACGTAAATGATCGAAGTGTCCAAAAGCATGTTTAGTTTCCCCATTTGCAATGCTACGGAACAATGCTGCTACTTCTTCAGCACCTTCAGTGTCTGCTTTTTCTGCAAAATAAAGATAACGACGATTTGCTTGTGATTCTCCTGCAAAGCCTGCTCTTAAATTGTCTACTGTTTTTGTACCTTTTAAATCTGCCATGTTTCATTCCTCCTACATATGTAATTCAATTAAAAAGTGGTTGAGTTCTACAAATTATATAGAATATATTTTATCTCTTTTAAAAAAGAAGAATTTTAAATAACTATACCAACCACAATATAATGGTACATCAATATAATTGCAATAGTCAAAGAATAGAATCAGAAATCTAATACTACTCGCAAATCATGGGTGGGAATGCGTTATTAAAAAAAAATTAAAAAAACGGAGAATAATTATTGACACCTACTATTTATCCATGATATATTATCTGTTTTGATAAAAAATAAATTTTATGTTATCATTAATATATAAATATTGATGGAGGTGTATAATTTGTTTCATACAGGCGATAAAGTTTTTTATCCAATGCACGGAGCAGGGGTCATTAAAGCCATTGAAGAAAAAGAAATCTTAGGAGAAACACAAGAATATTGTGTGATTAACATTCCTATTAGTAAAATGGACATTATGATTCCACTTAAGAAAATGCAAACATCCGGCGTTCGTTCACTTGTTGATTGGAAGACAATGAAAGAAATTTTATTTGACTTTCATCATGTGAAACCACATGACCTACTACCATGGAAAGAAAGATATACCTCAAATATGGAGAAAATGAAGACAGGGGATGTGCACGATTCCACTGAAATTATTCGTGATCTCTTGTTTTGCAGTAAGGAAAAAACACTGAATTCAAGTGAAAAACAAATGTTAAATCAAGCTCGAAAAAATGTAATTAGTGAGTTGACATTAATTACTGAGCTTACGGAAAATCAGGCAGCCGAATTATTAAAAATATCAAGTTAAGAACATTCCGCTAAGCCAAAAAGACACAGATATCAGTCTGTGCCTGTTTTGTCTTAACGTAAACCACTTATTTATATCAAGAATTAATTCTCTACTAATTTCGTAGTCGCTTTATTACTCTTCGACTTTCCTTTCAGTGAATCATCCGCTGATGTTGCACGCTTAATAAAGAATGCGAGAATAAGTGCAACAACAGTAATACCAGTAGCCACTAAGAAAGCATCATTTATTCCCTCTAACATCGCTTGCATACCAATTTGCTGTTTCATTTCTGCCAATGCAGCTCCCGTTGGATTGCCTGAAACATGATTCATGGCCTCTTTTGACAATTCAGTAGCATGTGTTACAGTACGATTTGACATAATCGTTACCAATAGAGCAGTACCTATTGCACCTGCCACCTGATTTAAGGTATTGTTCATAGCCGTTCCATGTGGATAGAGACGCTGTGGTAATTGATTTAAACCATTTGTCGAAACTGGCATAAACACCATCGACATTCCTACACTACGCACCGAATATATAACCAATAAATGTGTGTACGTTGTATCTAATTGTAATCGACTAAACTCAAAAGTTGTGATTACCGTAATCGCTAACCCAATAATCGCTAATAAACGTCCACCATATCTATCAAACAATTTTCCAGTTAATGGTGACATGATGGCCATCAAAATGGCCCCTGGCATCATTAAGAGCCCTGCATCCATTGGAGATATACCGCGTATGGTTTGAACATAGATCGGCAACAAAATCATACCCGCAAACAAGCTCATATTTACGACCATCGAGATGACAGATGATAAAGCAAACATAGGATATTGATAGACCCTGAAATTAAGAAATGGCTCTTCCTTCTTCGTTTGACTTACAACAAACCAAACTAGGGATATCGCTCCAATAATAATCGTTCCATAAACATATGGACTATCCCAGCCCTTATCACCAGCAGAACTAAATCCAAATAACAAACCGCCAAATCCTATACTTGATAACAGAAGCGAAAAAAAGTCTAAACGTAGATCTGATTTTTCCTTTTTATCTTTAAGTAAGAAAAAGCCGATTAAGAGAATGACAACAGCTATTGGAGTAATAAAGTGGAAAAGCATTCTCCAATCATAATGTTCAATAATCCAGCCTGATAATGTTGGGCCAATCGCTGGGGCAAACATTAAAATTAAACCAAATACCCCCATCGCTGCTCCTCTTTTATGAACCGGAAAGCTAACTAACATAACATTCATCAAGAGTGGCATCAAAATCGCTGACCCAGAAGCTTGCAGCATCCGCCCTATTAATAGAATAGAAAATATATGAGCAAACCCTGCTAAAATGGTGCCAAGTGTAAATAAAATCATAGCTGCTATAAACAAATGACGAACAGAGTATTTTTGAATTAAAAATGCTGTAGTTGGAATCAAAATTCCATTGACTAACATAAAACCAGTTGTCAACCATTGTACAGTCGATGCACCAACCTCTAATTCCGTCATAATCGTTGGCAAAGCTATATTTAATAACGTATTATTCAAAAATGATATAAAAGCTCCAATCATCAGAACCGCAAGAATCCCATACGGTGGACGACCAGTCTCATCCTGAGAATGGCTCATTATTGTTTCCTCCTTTAGACCTTCAGTCCAATATTTTATACTATTATTCTATGCGGAATATATATTATACTATCGGTTCAAATAATGCAATCAAAAAGTTTTTATTTATAAATTTCACAAAAATAAATATTATACCACCGTTTCAAATTATACAATGGAAAAATTTCTACTTTTTATAGTTTGTGCTAACATTGAAAATCATGTACTATAATTTTTATACAGCGTGTCCAAATTTAATTTTCAGGTGATGATATGAACGATAGAAAACAGCATGTAATCAGTAAAGCCCATCAATTATTTATTGATAAAGGATTTCAAGCCACATCCATTCAAGATATATTGGATTTTAGCGGCATCTCAAAAGGTACCTTTTATAATTATTTTTCTTCTAAAAACGAGTTATTAATCGCAATTTTTAAAAACGTTTTCCAAAAGGTTGAACAAGGTCGCAATGAATTATTGATTGGCCAAAATGTTTCCAATATTGAAATCTTTATGAAGCAGATTGAATTTCAATTAAAAACACATTATGCCCATAAATTAATTCCCCTTTTTGAAGAAGTATACTTTACGCAAGACGCTGAGCTAAAGGAATTCATAAAGCGCGGTAATTTGCTTTTTCTGCAATGGTTATATGAGAGACTCATTGACTTGTTCGACGAAAGTAAAGAACCCTATTTATTAGATTGTGCTATTATGTTCATGGGAATCCTGCAACATACACTTAAATACAATTATTTTGCTTATGAATCTGATATGAGTATCAATCAAATCGTCCGTTATTGTGTTAAACGAATCGTCAAAACAATAGAAGAGGTATCAAAAGCGAATGACCAACTAATTCAACCTGAATTTTTGAATAGCTGGTTGCCAGATTGTAAGAACACAGATAAATCTCTCCAAAAAAAGCTTTATCAAATCGTGCTAGCATTAAAAAAATCCTTATCTCATGATGAAGACCAGGATTTTACAAAATATATTGATTTATTGGACTTTATTCAAGATGAATTATTAAACTCAAAGAATCCTCGCAAGTATCTAATTGAAAGTGTTTTGCTCTCTTTAAAAGCAGGACAATCAGCCTTTGAAAAAAAAGAACTCCAAAGGCTTGAACAAGTAGTACAGCAGATGTTTGAGAATAGTAATTAAGGCGATTTAGAAGTAACGGACCCCCAGTCATTAATCCTTTTTATAAATAAAATAGGAATAAAGAATGGGTACGATAGCAATAATCGCCACTATTATAAGCAAGATAATAAAGGCAAGACTTCCTGGTAAAAAAGCTAGAATCAGGATAACAATTCCACCGATGAACCATAATGGTCCGGCAAAACGATGCGTTCGCTGCCACACATCTTCACTTGCTAGAGTCCAAGGTGTACGGATTCCCATTGTATAATTAAAGTGAATGCGAGACATAGTTTTTCCAAGATACATAAATAACAAGCCAATTCCAATAAGGACAATCATTTGAATATTGACTGAATAACCTAGATTAATGTAAATCATACTTATGTACATCACACTTAAAAAAGCAGTGAAGATCAGGCGAAACATATCAAAAGTGGTTTCAAATTTATCATAATTTTTCCTTTTTGGATCAATATAGCGAGTGATTTTTAATAATAAAGGAATGCCAATTAAGAAAAGAACGCTTGTTAGTAAAAAAGAGAATTTCCCTTGATAGCCATTCGCTTCTCCATTTGTGCCAAAATGAACCGCTAGTTGATTAGGTAATCTATTATATAGATATAGCGTCAAAGTAATCGGAATCAAGATAATAATCAAACTCATTAAATCAATTTTTCCCCATTTGATTTTTTGTCGATTCATCGCTTCTCACTTTCTTTCTCTACTATTATTTAAAAACCAAAGCAGGCATGTAGCGGAGGATAAATCCCCCACTAATTTATTATTCTATTTTTCCAAATTTCTCCATCACTAACTGACAAAACAATTCATAATCCCTTTTAGCCTGTTCCTTAAAGGCAATGGAAGCGAAAACAATCTGGTTGCAGAAGGTATTAAATTCATTACCGATTGCTTTTAAAATTTCTTTCTCACTATGATGTGAGAATAAATCTGCTTCGAAATCTATATCAGCACGGGCATGAATTTTAGCCGTAATCCTTCCCATTATTTCAAGTGTAACATCCATATCCTCTATAGTTTGTAGCTGACTTGCTTTTATCTTCTTTTTATAAGGAGATCGTTCCCGAACATAGAACTGACGGTCATCTATTGTAAGAAAACCTAGATGTGGATCTTCAAGATGATGCATCGCTTTTTGAGTGGCAACCACTCGTTCTCCTTGATGTTCATATTTCTCCCAAAACTGTTCCTGATAAGGTAAAAAATAAGCAGGAATTGGTGTACGCACTTCTTTTACTTCTAACACTAAATCATCAATTCCATGCGATTCCTTTCCACCTTCAATTAAAATATAATATCTATCTAATCCAATAGAGGCGGTTCCAGTTCCGTGTTTACGAGCAATATCTTTAATTAAATAATAGGAGCGATCCTGCTTATTTTCAGCATCCAAAGACTCAAAGTAAGCATCAGATATGGATTCAAAAGTTGCACGCTCTTCATCACTCACTGGTTGAATTTCATCAGACCAAGCAAAAACACGCTTTTGTTCCTCATTGATATATGTTATATCCTTTAGCAGATGATCAGATTGTCGTTTGACTAGCTTTTTTAATACCTTCCGAACAGGACCCTTTGTATTCTCCTTTGTAAACTTTAATGTAAAAGGATCATCTTTTTTCTTATTAAAGCGTTTCAACTGCTGATAATAAGATTCAAGATAATGAACGATTCTCTTCTTTTGTTCTTCTTCATTTATTGATTGCGCCTCACAAAACAAAGCAATACTAACTGACATTCGTAAAATATCATATAAATATGATCCTATATAGCCTTCATCAAAATCATTTACATCATAGACAATTTCACCATGTTCGTTCTGAAATGCACCAAAATTCTCCATATGTAAATCACCTTGGATCCAGGTCGGCTTATCTTCTGGTGTATGAAAAGAGAATGGAATTTTCGTAACATCGTAGTAAAATAAATAGGCACTCCCCCGAAAGAAACGAAATGGACTTTCCATCATCGTATGATATTTCTCTCTTCTATTTTCGTGATTAAGCAGCATACACTGCTCATCAAACTCAGATAAAATCGTTTCAATGATATTCTTTCGTAGCATCGTCCTCGTATTCTTCACACGATCAAGCATAACTTTCCCCATAAATCTCCCACTCCCTATTTTACATTGTTATTTAATTTTATCCGCCTAATATGAAGTTTCACTTTATTATTGCTACATTTTTTTGGAAAACGCAACGCCATATTCATTCTAAGTATGTATAGCTTGTGTCAAAAAATTTGGCCCACAGTTTGTGAGAGACTATTCTTTCTCAAACTGTGGGCCAGCGCCATCTAAAAAATGATATTTAATTTAACTTTCTATCATTCAATTCATCTTTTTTCTGAAATAATTAACCCATTTGCCCAACTAAGTGAATCTCGATAAATTGTAAATAATTCTTTTTCGTCAATCTGATACAGTTGACATTTTTCAGTAACGGTTGACCATCGTCCTTGTTCAACTGCAACTACTAAGTTTAGCACTTTTTGATATTGGTTCTCATTACCCATTAAAGCCTGACAAATTTCATCACTAATTGGCAATTCCTTTAATAATTGTTCCATAGGAGCTCCCGTAATGGCGTCCATTAATGAAAACATACCAGTCATGAAATAACCAGCTGATGATGATGATTGACCCCATAACTGTACTATAGATTCACACATTTTTGCTCTAGTTAAACTAGTGTGCATAACCTCATCAGACATTTCACTTTTTCCAATAATTGTATCCCTTACTGAAAGAACATACACCCATTTTTGTAGTTCAATTAATCCTAACAATACAATAGCTTGTTTAATTGAATTAATTTTTTTGCTGGGACGAAACGCAGGAGAATTAATCAATTTTAATAGTTTATAGGATAATGATAGATCCCTTTCGATTAATGAAGCAATAACGTCTATATTGGGTTCGGTCAAAGACAAATTCTTAATAATATCAATATAGGAATGAAAATAGGTTGGAATATCATGAGCCGACACAATGACAGGCTTTGAAAAAAAATAACCTTGAAAGAAGTCATATCCTTTCTGCTTCAACACCTCATATTCAGCTCTTGTTTCAACTTTTTCCGCTAAAAGTTTAATATTTAACACTCGGGCCATTGCTTCTATTTTTTTTAGGGTCGCAGGAGGGGTTTGAAGCATATCAACCTTTATAATATCCGCATACTGAATATACTTATAAAAGTGAGGGTTTTCATCATTATAAATAAAATCATCTAAGGCGATTTTATAACCAAGATCCTTTAATTCTTTACAAATGTCAATGATTTGCGAATTAGGAATTACATTTTCTAATATTTCAACTACAATATCATTAGGTTGGAAATAGGTAGGAAGCCTGAGTTGGAGCAGATTTTCAGTAAAATTAATAAAACAAGGTTTTCCATTAGAAAGTTCATTTATTCCTATATTCAAGAAACTATTAATTAATACATCTGTAGTTGCTTGATCACCATCAATATTTGGAAACACATTTTCATGATTATTTCTATATAGTAATTCATAGGAAACAATATCCTCTTTCGCGTTAAAAATTGGTTGTCTTGCAACAAACACTTCCATTTTTGTTACCTCTTTCTCTATCTTTCATTCTATATTATTTTTCAATCAAACATTTTTTAAATATTTTTCTATTACATGTAAATTATTTAGGACTTTCGTTTCATTTACTATTTAATTATATAAATAATTGTAAAATTTTATCAATAATTATCCATCGACATATTCTGCACTATCAAATATCACGACTGTCCCTTGACCTCACTAAAAAAGCTATCCCATAAGTGAGTTTCATTCACTTACGAGATAGCTTTTGATCTGTACTATATTATTTTTAAAGATTCCCAATGGACAAATATTTTGTTTCTAAATAAGGCTCAATACCTTCTAAACCGCCTTCACGTCCAATTCCACTTTCCTTCATTCCTCCGAATGGGATATGGGCGCCCGACGGAGCACCGTCATTCCAACCGATAATACCAAAATCTAAATGATCATGAAAGTACATTCCCGTTTTATAGTCATTAGTAAAGAAATATGCTGCAAGTCCGTAAGGCGTACTATTTGCTATTTCTACAGCTTCTTCTTTCGTCTTATAAGTAATAATCGGAGCTACAGGACCAAACGTTTCTTCATGTGAAATCTTCATATTAGATTGCACATTTTTTAATACAGTCGGATAAACAAAGAAATAACCTTGTTCTTTATCCGCATTGTATTGATTTCCAACCAATACTTCAGCACCTTTTTCTAAGGCATCTTGAATTTGTGATACAATTTTGTCGTACCCTTTTTCATTAATAATTGGGCCTATTTGCGTGTCTTGATCAAACCCATTACCCACTTTTAATTTTTTAACTTCTTCTGCTAATTTTGCAGAGAAAGCTTCGACAATATTTTCATGGACAATTATTCGATTCGCACAAACACATGTCTGCCCCGCATTTCTAAACTTTGTGATAACCGTTTGATTGACAGCAAAATCAAGATCAGCATCCTCTGCCACAATAAGTGGAGCGTGCCCACCTAATTCCATCGTAACATGTTTTACCGTATCCGCGCTGTTTTTCATTAAAAGCTTACCTACAGGCGTAGAACCTGTAAAAGTAATTTTGCGCACATACTCGCTACTTGTAAATTCTTCACCGACCTCTTTACCATAGCCATTCACATATTGAATCACATCAGTAGGAATGCCTACCTCGTGAGCAAGTTCCACTAATTTCATCGTCGTTAAAGGTGTTTCTTCTGCAGGTTTAACAATAAATGTACATCCAGCTGCTAGAGCAGGTGCTGCTTTTCTAGTCATCATTGCCGCAGGAAAATTCCATGGAGTAATGGCTGCCACTAAACCTATTGGTTGTTTACTAACAATAATTCTTTTAGAATCGCTAGTTGCGGGCACCGTGCGTCCATAGATTCGTTTTGCTTCCTCCGCATACCAATCAATATAACTCGTTGCATAATCAACTTCACCGAAGGACTCTTTCAAGGGTTTACCATTCTCTAATGTCATCAATTCTGCTATTTCATTTTTATGTTCTTGAATTTTTTGGGACCAATTATTTAATAGTCTCGATCTTTCATGAGCATTCACTTTTGACCAGGTTTTAAAACTTTCATGTCCATTTTTTAAGGCTTGTTGAATTTCTTCTGTCGTATTTACTTGTATTTCTTTGATGACTTGACCAGTCGCTGGATTTTTTACTTTTAATAAATCTACCATTTGCTGACACACCCCTTTATGCATTTCTATTCCAAGTACTATCTATATGCTAGAATGATTGAACAGCTTTTTCAAGTATAGACAAGCCCTTCACCAATTCTTCATCTGCCTGCAATATTTAAAATTCCCGTTTTACCTACCAGACCGCTTAATGGTAACCAGCAGCCAACGACTTAGAAATTGTCATTAAATCTGGAATCACATCAATATTTGATGGCAAATAATTATCCTGTACGCCCAAATCCAGTTTAGATTTCATCTGCTACAAAAAGTATACCATGCTGTTTACAAAATTTGCTTACAGCCTGTATAAATTCTGTAGGGGGAATAGAAAAACTGTTCTTCAATTGGACGACCAATTTTGTGTGTATCATGATTATTTGTTCCAAAGCTGATTTTGTTCTAATGCTTCAACGGAAGAGTGTTCTTCCGCTTCTTTTTCAGTGCGGAATCGACCTTCCCACTTTGACATCACAACTGTTGCCAGTGCATTACCTACTACATTTACGACAGTACGCGCCATATCAAGAAGTCTATCAACTCCAGCGATAAACACAAGTCCTTCCGGTGGAATGCCTACCGTTCCTAAAGTAGCAAGTAAAACAACAAAAGATACTCCTGGTACACCGGCAATTCCTTTGGATGTAACCATCAATACCAAAACTAATGTGATCTGGTGTGTAATACTTAAATCAATGCCATACAATTGAGCAATAAAAAGCGCTGCAATAGCTTGATACAATGTCGAGCCATCTAAGTTAAAGGAATAACCCGTAGGAACGACAAACGAGACTATATCTCTGGGACATCCGAACTTCACCATTTTCTGTATCACTTTTGGTAAAACTGTTTCTGAACTAGAAGTCGAATAGGCTAAAAGCAGTTCATCCTTTAATACTTTGATAAGATGAAAGATATTGATGCCAACCAGCTTTGCAATACCGCCAAGCACGACAATTATAAAGAAGGCCATCGTTGCATAGACGAGTATCATCAATTTGCCAAGTGGGAGTAATGATTCCAAACCGAATTTTGAAACGGTTACACTAATTAAAGCAAAAACACCGAATGGGGCAAACTTCATAATGAGATTTGTAACCCAGAACATCACATCTGCTGTACCTTCGAAGAATGAAAGTACTGGTTTTCCCTTTTTCTCCAATCGCTGCAACCCCTAAACCGAATAAAACAGAAAAAAAGATAATGGCAAGTATATTACCATCTACCATGGATTGAACAATATTACTCGGAACGATACTTACGAAAATATCCATAGGACCATGATGTTGTACTTTCTCAGTTGTTTGAACATATTGATTCGATATTACCTTTAGAAAGAGTCGACATGTCCACACCAACACCGGGTTGGAAAATGTTTGCCACTAGTAAACCTACGATAATAGCAATCGATGTAACAATTTCAAAATAGATGAGTGTTTTGCCTCCAAGTTTACCCAATTGTTTTATATCCCCAGTTCCCGCCACACCTATAATGAGAGTTGAAACAATAATAGGTATTACTATCATTTTAATCATGTTAATAAAGATCGTACCAATAGGTTGTAAATAAGTGTCCACCGCTGGATTTCCATAGAAAACTGCTCCAACAATAATCCCAAGGACTAACCCAACCAGAATTTGATAGGCTAAAGTAAATTTAAACTTTTTCTTCATCAATTAATCCCCCCTTTTTTATATCCACATTATTAGATTTCAACTTTGTAGTAACTGCTTCATATACATATTTTAAAAAGGTAATTGAGACACTCTCACATTCTGGTTCATCAGGACTTCCATGATTGATACAATATCATCACTTCCTGTTTTCCCATTAATCCCCTTATCATTTAGTATCAACAAAAAAATTTCTTTTACACATTGCTTTCTTTTCATCGTTTTACCCAAGTCTTATATTTGTCAAAGATTCCTGAATGACGAGTATTGAATCTCTTAATAAAAAAAATAACGGACAGTTAGAAACTGTCCGTTGTGAACTTAAATACCGTCATCTATAATATTGTCTACACAGCCTGTACTTCCCCACCAATAATCGTCATATTAACCTTTGTGCTTAACAATTCATCTGGGTGTTCCATAGCAAATAAATTTTTCGAAAATACCGTCATGTCTGCAAGTTTTCCCCGAGTTAATGTGCCCTTCAAATGCTCCTCATTTGTAGCAAAAGCACCACCAATCGTAAATAATCGAACGGCTTCTAGCATAGATAGTTTTTGTTTTTCATTCCAGCCTGCATGAGATTGTGAAGGTAATCTCCTTGTCACTGATGCATGAATTCCTAATAATGGATCAAAAGGTTCAATAGGGGAATCAGATCCGCCCGCACAGATCACGCCAGCTTTAAGCATGTCTTTCCAAACATACAGACTTTTTTCTCTTTCTTCACCAAGTCTGTCAATAATCCATGGATAATCACTCACGACAAATCTTGGCTGAATATCTGCAATACGACTTGGGTTAGCTAAACGCTTGATTAATTCTTCCCGAGCAAGAGCTACATGGATGATCCGGTCACGATATTTTCCAAGTGGCAGCTGATCAAGTACATCTAAAACATTTTCTAACGCTTGATCGCCAATGGTATGAATCGCAATTGGCATCCCATACTCTCTCACATCTTTAAACATTTCAAAAAGGGTTGCTTGATCATGCATCGCCTCTCCAAATTGTTCTGGGGCATCATGATAAGGCTCTGATAAAAGTGCTGTCCTTCTTCCAAACGCACCATCAGCAAAAAATTTGATAGCTCCAATTTGTAATCTCTCATTACCATATCCAAAATGCATGCCTCTAGCTTTTACATCTTTCAAATATGGATAATCAATGAGAAGATTGCATCTCAATCCTTTACGCTCAAAATTAATGATTTCATTATACAATTTATAGGTTTGATCTAGGCCTCCAAAATAGGCCGGATCATTCGTATGAGCACTTGTTAAACCACTTTTTACTACAAGTTGCATTGCTTGCGCAAGCCCTTGTTTCAATTCATCATAAGATTTCTCCGGTATATGATCCATAATAAGCTTTGATGCAGATTCCAGAATTAATCCATTCGGTTTGTTTGTAGCTGGGTCCAGAACAATTTTTCCTCCTCTTGGAACTTCCATCGACGGATGATAATGACATACTTCAAGTGCCTTACTATTCACTAAAAACGCGTGATGACAAACTCTTTTTAAAAAGATTGGACGATTAGGTGCCACATAATCTAATTCTTGTATGGTCGGAATCGTACTACTATCCGTAAATAAATTTTCGTCCCAGCCAAGTCCAACTACCCACTGGCCTTCAGGAATTGTTTTAGCTTTTTCTCTTATTTTATTAAGCATTTCGCCTTTTGAGGTAACACCAATTAAATCTAACTCTAATAGATTGAACGCTACACCCGAAAGATGAAGATGGCTATCAATCATGCCAGGAGTTACCATGTTCCCTTGTAAATCAATAATTTCAGAGCCATGTCTACCCCATTGGAGCATCATATCATGATGAGAACCGATATCTACAATTTTCCCATTTTCTACAACGACTGTTTCAACAATTGGTTGATTTAAGTCTAATGTATAGATGTTACCATTTGTAAAAATAGTCTTTGCCATTGAAATTTCTCCTTCAGCCAAATTTCTTTCTATAACCGCACTTCCTACACATTTCTTCAACAGCCTCTCTTCTAGAGAACCCATCGTAGAGATTATTCGCTCTTTCTCCCTCTACTATGTCAGAGAATGGCGTGCTATTGATATTGCCCAAATTAATCACACCTTCTCCATCTAGACAGCATGGGACAACTGTTCCGTCTACAAGAATGGCTGCTTGACTGCGAAGCGCATGGCAAAATCCTTTACCATCATCCTCTGGTGCCTGTAAACTAGGCCATTGGAATTCATAGTCCTGGTTAAGATAGATTCGATTCGCGATTTTAACACCGCTACCTGGTATTACTTTTTCTTCAATCTTATAATCTAAATTAAATTCCTTCTCCAAGACTTCTAACGTTTCTCGGTTCCTTCTCTTTTCTTCATCCGTTGCATCATCTTTATTTAAATTCCATAACCGAAACGATATAAGCACATTATGTTCAGCCGCTTCACGGGCAAACGAAAGTATATCAGACAAGTACTTTTCACGATTAGTAGACCCCTCATGTCCATCAAAACTATGAAGCGAGAAATTCATTTGGCGCAACGCAGGTTTCCCTAATAGTTTTTCCCTATTCTTATTGATAAGTGTCCCATTTGTTGTTATATTCACCTTAAATCCCTTGGCATGGCTGGCATCCAGCAATTCATCGATTCTAGGATGGAGAAGAGGCTCCCCCTTGACATGAAGATAAATATATTTCGTATGAGGTTTAATCTGATCAAGTATGTTATTGAATGCATCTAGTTTGATCATATTCGCCTTTCGACTCGTTGGAGGACAAAAGCTACAAGCAAGATTGCATACACTTATAATTTCTATATAGACTTTTTTAAAAGTTTTCAAAGTTTGTTCACCATTCCAGTTCTATTTAATATGAGGTTTATGCTCATTTTAACAGAATGTATTGATTTATTGATAGTTTTTCATCGTTTAGCTGCATATTGTAGCTTTGGAATAATGTTTGATCAAATTGATACTAATTAAATAAACAAACAAAAGTAAGAGCGTGTTTTGAGAAAAGATTAATCAAAACACGCTCTTAATATATTCAAATTGAATTATTCTTTTAATCCTCGCATTATCAAATCAAAAGTATTGTTTATAACAATAACCTCTATATTTATAGATTTTTGATGGTTATCAGCATAATGTTTAAGACGCTCCACTGTACCTTCAACAGTTGCAGGATTCGTAAAAAGGATTGTCTGAAGTTGCTGGATATTGCATATGTAATGAAAATAAGGTTCATCAATTTTAATAATTGGCACTGATATTGAGAGTTGTTCTTCCTGTAAAATTGAAATATAGTTTGTGCAAGTAATAAGGATAGCATCAACATTACATTTGGCAATCCATTCTATTTGCTCTTTAACTTTATTTTGAGCGTCTGATTCTTGGAATTTTCCATCAGATGTAACTCGATACATTAAAGCTGGGTCAACAAAATGGATTAATTCAATGTCATATGGGGAAAGTGCATTTTCTATATATTCTATATTTGAATAATGGGCGTGTAAGCATCCTAACCTTTTTCTCAATTCCATTCCACCTCTAATATATTTCTGATTATTTTAGCAGTATGTGAATCCAAATATCTATTAAAACTGAGAAAGAGAATTATCCTCTAATTCCACAAAATAGTCCAATAAAAGAAGACGCCCTCTTACTTAAGAAGTGCGCCCATTACTTGAATAAGAAGGTTTTAAAGAAACCATTCACCTTGAGCAATTTTCACTACTTTACCTCCTACATAAACATTAAATTTACCGTGATCTTCATTTGCTTTTAAAAACAATAAAGATGGTCTTTCCATTTCATATCCTTGTTCTACTCGAATATTAATTTCACTTTTTTTGAAATATTCATATTTAACTAAGTAAGTAGCTAAACATCCATTAGCACTACCAGTTGCTGCGTCTTCGGGAATACCATAATAATCTGCAAAGTCTCGAACATTTAAATCATTTTCCGAATGATATGTTTCAGGAGAAAAAACCATTATTGCTTTGGCATCAGTATGTTCAATTAATTCAAAGTATTTTTCTTTATTTATTCTTACTTTTTTAACTGCTTCTAAAGATTTTAAAGGTACAATAATCACTGGAAGTCCAGTTGAAACCTCTTGGATAGGAAATCGATCATCTATGTTTTCTTTATCAATATTTAAAATATCAGAAACTTTATTAGGATCTAAAATTTGACCAAAAGTAGGTTCATTTTGTTTCATCCATAGAACTTCTTCTTCATTATTGAATGAAACCGGTATTTGACCACCTTTAAAATTTAAAATAAGTTTAGTCAAAGGTTCCTCTAATACTTCGTTTTGAATAATATATGCAGTTCCTAAAGTCGGATGGCCAGCAAAAGGAACCTCTTCAGTTGGTGTAAAAATTCGAACATCATAACCACCATCATTTTTTGAATCTGACAAAATAAAAGTAGTTTCAGAATAATTAATTTCTTTGGCTATTTGCTGCATTTCACTATCAGAAATATTCCCAGCGTTTTTAAAAACCGCGAGTGGATTTCCTGTATATTTTCCTTCTGAAAACACATCAACAATAGAATAATTCAATTTCTCCATAAGACTCTCCCTCGTTTACCTTCTTTATTTTAACCAACATACCAATTATTTCATTTTAATTGAAAGAATTAAAGACAATATTTGTTACCCCATTTGTTCAATAAAAAAGAGATCACTTTATTAAGTAATCCCACCCATTAGCCAAAGCAATATTATTGTTGATAAGGAGATATACGAACTTTTTGCATGAATAGTTTTGGACTACCAATTTGCTCAAAACCATATTTGCTATACAATGTATGTGCGTCATTAGTAGCTAACATAAACCTTCGAACTTCTTGTAAATTGGAATGGTTGGTGATAATATCCATTAACCATTTTGATAATTCTAATTTACGATATTCGGGTAATATAAACACATCGCAAAGATACGCATATGTCGCTAAATCTGATATCACCCTTGCAAATCCAACTTGTTGACTAACTTCATGACTTATGTCACCTTTAAAAACCCCAAAACATAAGGAAGTATTTTCAATTGACTTTATTACTGTTTCCTTCGGTATTCCCTTTGACCAGTAAGCTTCTTGACTCAAAAAGTTATGTATTAAATCTATATTTAAATATTCTTTATTAGTAGAAATCGAGAATCCTTTATTTATCCATATATCCATTGCAAGTCTCCCTAACCTTTGTTCTTTACTTTGATTATATCAAACGAACTGTGTCACCTTGTTAAATTCCTGTACCTTCACTATCAGTTAAGGCTCCCTTTTATGGAATAACAGATTAGATGGTTTATTTGAATAAGCTTATTTATTGAACTACCCCCACCTACTCCACTACGTTGCGTTGAGGAGGGGGATTCCTACGAACACCAGTGTATCCACCAGTTTTTTAGTAGGCTACCCCCGCAGTCCCTACGGTTAGAAGTCTTATCGCTTCATTTTTGAGATTGATTCCTGCATTAATATCTCTTTGGTGATAGGTATGACACATAGGACACTCCCATTCACGTAATCCGAGATGTTTAACGTCTTTGTTTTGGTAGCCACAACATGAACAAAGTTGACTTACTTGCGAAATTTTTTGCAACGGTTACGACTTGCTTCCCGTACCATTTCGCTTTGTATTCCATCATTGTTTTGAATTGTGACCACGATACTTCACTAATTGCTTTTGCAAGATGATGGTTTTTCATCATATTCGATACGGACAAATCCTCCATCCCAATTATGTCGTGGTTTTTGACAATTTCGGTAGAGATTTTGTTTAAATAGTCTTTTCTTGCATTCGCAATCTTTTCATGGATACGGGCGACTTTCCTTTCGACTTTGTACCAATTCGCACCACCTATAGTTCGCCTACTCATGATTCTTTGTGCTTTCGCTACTTTTTCTTCTAAGGTGCGGAAAAACTTTGGATTGGGATAGATCGTATCATCTGAAAGAATCGCAAAGTCTCGCAATCCAACATCTATCCCAACAGCCGAATTTGTTTTTGGTAATTCGGTTACTTCTGTTTCAGTCGCTATGGAAACAAAATACTTTCCAGAAGGATTTCGTCTAATCGTTGCGCTCAATATCCTCCCCTCTACCTCACGACTCTTCGCAAAACGAACAAGACCTATTTTCGGCAGCTTAATATGATGGTTGATCACAGCAATGTTTCCATTCGTATACTTCGTGGTATACGATTGAACAGGATTCTTTTTGGACTTAAATCTTGGTTGTTTGTTCTGTTTTTTGTAATATCGGTCAAAGGAATCCGCTAAGTTCTCAACAGATTTCTGCAAAGCAATACTATCGACTTCTTTCAAAAAAGAATAGTGCTTTTTTAATGCAGGAAGTTCTTTGATGGTTTCATATTTGTTTAAACACTTCCCTTTCCAATTGTTAGCTGGAAGTTGACCATGTTGAACCATTTCTTCGGCGATATACCAATACGCATCTTTTGCTTTTTGTTTGCCTAGGAAAAAGTTAAATACAAATCTAGAACTTCCTATGGTTTTATTAATCAGCTCTATCTGTTTTTTATTCGGATAGATTCGAAATTTATAGGCTTTATGTCTTAACACAAGTTTCACCCCAATCCAAAAGGAAACATATGTTCTTATTTTGTCATAATGGAGAGGTTTTGGCTATCGCCAACCGACATTCATCTCCCACCTACTCATTGGGCTATGTCCTTCCCATTCCTTGAAGTAGGAGTCTTCTGTCGGGAAATGATAAAATCGTTTATTAGTTGCTCTGTTGTAAGTATTGTGGCAAATTCATCATGCAATGTAGCTAGCGATATATTGTGTATAGTTTCTGCATCATAATATCTATCATTTTGGTCCTTCAAACCAAAGGCTGCTGTAGCGTCTGAAATCAGGTATGTATTGAAACCTAAATTACCACTCATTCTTGTAGTTGTTGATACACAATGGGGTGTAGTTAAACCAGTGATTACAACTGTTGATATATCATTTACTTTTAAATACTCTTCTAAATTAGTACCAATAAAACTACTATTTACTTTCTTTGTGATAATTACTTCATCATCAATAGGTTCCACTATTTCTTTAATAGCAAAGCCCTCATTCATCGGATGAAATACTGAATTAGGATTATCGGAAGTGTGTTGTATGTGTATTACTAACCATCCCTTTTTCCTGCATAATTGTAGTATCTTGCTAATATTTTCTTCTGCATTTAGGTTATTTCGCTCTCCCCATTTTTTATCATCGAAAGCCTTTTGTACATCCACCATAATTAAAGCTTTTTTCTGTTGCTCCATAAGGTTCCCCTCCAATACTTGAATTTTCCATTTATAACTATAGCCACATTTTAAATCCAGATTTTACTTTTGTACAATTGTTATTGCTATTAAACTAACTTTACAAAAAGAAAGAACGCAATTCTATTCTGGAATTGTGCCCTATAATAGAATAACTAGAATATGATCTCAATCATAAAATCAATTATTTCTTCTTTCACTAAAGAGCTTATACTTTTACCTATTTCACAGTCTACTCTCAGTATAGTAATTTCCTATTAAGCCTGAAAACAAAGGCTTAATACTCTTTGCTATATTAAAACACAGATAATTGTAGCTAGATTGGACTAGAGGTGAATCAAAATGTATTGGACTCCATTATTTGAAAACGATGTACCAGTAGCACACTTCTGCTCTTAGTGGAGTGAAGGTGACTACATCTCTCCGTTAGGGGCATTTTCGACCTAATTAAGAAACGGAGGGTATAAAAAGTGAAAAACACCTTATTAGGTTCTTTATATTTAACTTTAGCTTCCAGTATCTGGGGTGGTATGTACGTTGTTGTAAAAATTGTCGTATCAGTCATACCTCCACTAGAACTTGTGTGGATGCGATATGTAGTGGCAATTGTTGCACTTCTCGTTATCGGCTTCATAACACGACAAAACTGGCGAATTGAGAAACGTTATTTCTTATTAATCGTAGCTATTGGGGTCATTGGTAATGCCATTTCAATTGTTGCTCAGGAAACTGGTACAATGCTATCTACAGCACAAATGGGAGCCATAATAACTTCTTCAACACCAGCATTTATGGTTATTTTTGCTTGCTTAATCCTTAAAGAACAGTTGACGTTAAAAAAGGGAATTTCCGTTTGTTTAGCCACAATTGGAGTTCTTCTCATTTTTGGAATTGGTGATGTGAATATGTCCAGTACACTTGGAGGTATTTCACTACTTATTGCAGCTTTAACATGGGCACTCATGTCTGTACTTGTAAAGCGTTTGCCAAGTGATTATTCACAAATTGTGGTAACCACCTATTCTATCTTAGTAGCCCTAATCGTGCTAACTCCTTTCGTTTTGCCAAGGTTACACGAAATTAATATCTCTCAACTGACTCACCCGACCATTTGGGGTGGACTCTTGTATTTGGGCATTGTTTCAACAGCAGGTGGATTTCTACTTTGGAATCGCGGATTACAAATGCTTAACGCCTCAAGTGGAGGACTATTTTTCTTCTTTCAACCCGTGGTTGGAACATTACTTGGATGGCTTATACTAGGAGAGAACATAAGTGTAACGTTTTGGTTCGGCTCTATCCTAATTCTCACAGGTGTTTTATACATTATCAACGAGAAAAAGTAGTATTTAGAAGCCCCTTCAAATGTATCTGAAGGGGTTTTGCTTGTCTAACTACACTATTCATGAATAAATAAATCTGCCTTTTTTAACTAAAAAAATGTCATAATCAATTTTCTCCAATTATTATTCAAAAGGTTTCAGACTATTAACGCACTCCGATAGCTATAGAAAAAACTATGATTTTAATTGTTTATCAATTAAAATCAATAATTTTCTTTGAGCTTCCTCACTACGAATGATTTTTTTAACACGGTAGGTACTTTGTACATAAGCTCTAACTCGTCGATTTGTAATAAATAATCTACGATATTTTTCAACTTCGTAAATCCTTTTAAACCAACTTTGCTGTTTTAGCAGTTCAATATTTTTATCAATTTTTCTTGTATCCAAAGCACCTGTGCTTACGCCGAGCATCCGTATTCTTAGCCTTCAATTTCGGAAGCAAGGTATTTTTCCACAAAACTCAAAAAAATTTTAGCGCACGGTGATAGATAACGTCCCTCACAGTAAAAGACAGAAACCCAGCGTGAAAGAGGTGGATCCAAGGATAAAATAGAAATTGATGGTCCCGGAGACTCCGCCATTAAACGCGGGAGAACTGAAACCCCTAGTTTCTCTGCCACCAGTGTTCGTGGAGAGGCGCACTCGTATGCAATAAGTGGCTCAAAACCTTCTCTAATGCACGTCGCAATTAGTTGCGAACGAATTCCAGATCCCTCCTTAAAGGATACAAATGATTCTTCCCTAAGCTCATTAACGGAAATTGTTTTTTTCTTTTCCAGTGGATGCCCTTTGGCAACGACCAAAACCAATTCATCTTGATATAGAGGTTTGGAGCATATCCCCTTTGGCGTAACTAAATTTATTAAATGCGGTGAGTATTTAACATCCAATGTGTGGGCCAAGGCGAGATCTAATTCTCCCTTTTTGAGAGCATCTAGCATCGGTTCAGTAGTATTCTCCCTTATAAACACTTTAATCCCAGGGTACTCTTTCCCAAACTCTACGAGCAACTTTGGCAACCTAGTTTGTACTAGGGATTCTAGCGCTCCGACCATAATGTTGCCGTGCGGGTAGTTTATGACCTCTTTAACTGAGTCTTTTGCCTTTTGCGCTTCTGCTAAAGTCTTTTCAGCACCAATATAGAATTGCTCCCCAGCTTCTGTTAATGTTACTCCTCGCCCAGTTCGTATAAAGAGTTTAACACCAAGTTCTTGTTCCAAATTACCTATCTGTTGCGAGAGAGCTGGTTGAGCTATACTTAGCCGTTCGGCTGCTCTTGTAAAATTATTTAGTCTCGCCACTTCGATGAAGTAAGTTAACTGTCTAAGCTCCATTAATTCAAAAACCACCTTATGATATAAGTAATTCTTATACCTATAATAATACAAATATATTTTTCTTATTAATAATACCGTATTATAATTTTTTCTATAGAAAAGGGGAAATGTTAAAACATTTATTTATATACAGGAGGTTATGGGATTGGCTAGAAATCAAACATTACTCGCTTCCTTTAGCGAAAAAGAAAGAAGTATTGAACATGGATAACAACAAACGTCCTTATTATGGTTGGTATATTGTTATATCTGCTACAATTATTGTATTGCTTTCGAATGGAATGCGGATGGGAATTGGCCCTTTTATTGAACCAGTTATGGATGACTTAGATCTTTCTCGAACTGAGCTATCAATCATTGTTGCCATTGGGATGATTGTTTATGGGATTGGAATGCCAATAGCAGGACTTCTTTTGAAAAATGTAAATACGCGTTTTATGATATTAACGGGTTTAACAATTGTTTGTTTATCGATCGTGTGGACGGTCAATGCCAAAGGGCTTGTTTCTTTTCTACTTTCTTTTGGTGTTTTTCTATCGCTTGGGCTTTCCTTTTTAAGCAATGTTCTCATTATCCCCTATTATCAGTAAATGGTTTGTTAGGCAAAGAGGAAAAGCACTTTTTTATCTAGCAACAGGCGGAATGGCAGGTATTGCGGTTATGACTCCTCTAGAAACGTGGCTAATCCAACTTGTAGGGTGGCAGCACACTCTTCTTATATTTGCAGTCGTATTCATCTGTATCACTGTTCCTTCTGCAATTTTTATTATGCGAGAGAATGTACCAGAAGGGGCTGACATGAAAGGAACAGATAGTCATTTAAAATTAAAAGAACCACCAAATATTAGTTTGAGAGATGCAATAATGACAGGTGCCTATTGGAAAATCGTCTTAGGATTATTCGCCTGTGGATTTGGAATGAATCTTTTAGGTTCTCATGGGGTCCCTATGTTAACGGATCATCATTTTCAATCAATGACTGCTTCTTTTGGCATTGGAATGATTGGAATTGTCGCAATGTTCAGTACAGTTTTGCTTGGCCAAATTGCAGATCGTTTTCCTAGAAAAAATATTCTATTTTTAGTGTATCTTGTTCGTGGCCTTGGATTTTTAGGTTTAGTTTTAGCAGCTACGAATTGGCAGCTCTTTATTGTAGCATTTAGTGGCGGATTAGTGTGGTCAGGCTCTGTTGCTATGTCTACAGCTATTTTAAGTGATCTTTATGGAACACGTTTACTTGGCATCTTAAATGGCTGGGCATATTTCGGACATCAAATAGGAGCAGCCTTGGGTTCGTTTCTTGGTGGCTGGTTATATGATGCTTTTGGCACTCATTTATATTCATTTAGTACTGCTGCTGCACTTGCGATTATTGCTAGCTTAACTTCCATTACATTGCCAAACCATATATCATTCAATAAGCAAATAAAGCAAGGTGAACAGCATACTTTCGTTAAATAAAAATTTAACAGTATTTGGGCTCACAATCACTTGCATAACGATTGTGAGCTTTTTTTATTAAACCTACTCCAAATAGTTTAATTGTAAACCTTCACAGTATCCACTTTGCTTTAAAATTGTTATTAAGCACTCCGGCCCTATTGTTGAACATAATTCAAAAAACATTTTAAAATAAAAAACAGTAGGAAACATTGCTTCCCACTGTTTTTTACGTTATTTAACTGGTGTTTTCATTAATCGTTTTGAGAATTTGATTGATTTATTTTCGCTAACAAATGTTGAGCCTAAAAGCAATGCACCACCAAGCATTTGAACAAATGTCATTTGTTCTTGCAAGATAACAGCAGAAATCACTAATGATGTAATTGGGTCTGCATAACTTAATGCAGCGATGCTCTGCCCTTTTAATTTCTGCAAGCTTTCGAAGAATAACAAGAATCCAATACCTGTGTGTACAATCCCTAAGATTAATATAAATGGAATTGAAGAACTTGATACTTCTAAAATGCCGAATCCTTCAGTAAAGGATACATATGGTATGAGAAGCAATGTTGCTGTTCCAAGCTGAATTAATGTAGTTTCTAGCCCATCCATATTTGTGATAAGTTTATTTAATAGCATTAATAAAGCCTGACCACTCCCACGACTAAAGTTGATGGGGTTCTTTCTCACAAACATCCCACTTACCAACTTCCATAAGAAGAGGCAGGGGCGAGACTTGGGTGAGCAACTCTTGAGAGAAGGACACTCTTTCAAGAGGGCAAGGTCGGTGCCAACTACGCCGTTCAATCGGCGATACTTTTATAGGGTTACGATACCGCACTCTCTCTATGGAGAGTGTTGGCCGGCAGAACGTTGAACATTTTACGTGACAGACGTTTTTCCTGTCACAACCACCTATGTTCAGTTTTCAAAGAACATCCTATATGAGAATATTTTACCATTTCAAATGCTTGATGTACAGAACGTATATTCGGTATTTTATCTGTACACCGCATTTGAGCGAAAATTCATCCCATGTCTAAAGACGGTCTACACGACCTGCATGGGCTTTCTTTTCGCAGAAATCTGTAAAATGTAGCAGCCGCCAGTCCATAGCCAATGCCAAGTAAATGATCTAATCCAGATGTACTTACACCACTATTACCAACAATGAACAACATACCTAGCATGGCTACACCAATGCAGATAATTTTCTTCGCTGATAATTTTTCCTTAAGTACAAGTGGCGAAAGAATCAGGACAAACACAGGTGCAAAATAATAACTTAGTACTGCGTTAGAAATGGTCGTATGCTTGTACGCTTGGAAAAGGAAAATCCAATTTCCACCCAATGCAATACTCGAAAGTAATAAAACTAAAGCATTTACTTTAACCAATGCCCATGAAATTTTTTTCTTCATCATGAACATGACTGTTATTAAAAATAAACTGCCAATTAAACCACGTAATAAAGCTATTTCACTCGAAGATAAATCAATGTATCTTACAAATACGCCAATCGTACCAAAGATGATCATTGATAATAGGAACTGAATTTTAGATTTCATCGTCTACTCCTTCGAATCTGCGAAACAACTTATATTTCGCAGATTCTTAATCTGTTTTTAATATAAGTTTATTCAGAGCTGACGGGGCAGCTGGAGTAAACGGTGGTGGCGGTGATGATGAAAATGGCTTCCAAATGTATAGATTTGTATTTGATAATGACATAATAATCCCCCTACTTCTATAATGAATTTCATCCTATCCCCAACGATTACAAAATATTAGGATGTAAAACTGCTTAGGAAATGCTCTGCAGCTTTAGTAAGACGATGTTGTTTCCGATAAATAATAGCTGGTTCAACAAATAATGAAAAATCCTCAATTGCGAGGGTTTTAATATCCTGATAAAAAGATCCATAAATTTCTGATTTTGGGATAATAGAAATTCCAATTTCTGCGGCAACAAAACTAAGCAAAGTAGAGATGTCCTTGCACTCCGTTACAATATTTGGGGAAAACTGATACTTATGAAATTGACTTAAAATATTTTCATACATTGAATAACCTTTCATTGGCCCTAACATAAGAAAAGGATAATGAATGATGTCCTTTAATCGCACTGTATTATTAGGAAATTTACTTTCCCAATTTGCAGGAATTACCACAACAAAAGGAGCTTGAGGCAAACGTTTCACGTAATAGTCCTGGAAGTTCATAGGAAGCAACATAAATGAAAGTTCAATTTCACCTTCTAGTAATAAATTTTGAAGGTAGGAAGAATCGCCCTTCCAAATTTTTATAAATACATTTGGATAATTTTCTCTAAAATGACGAATATTTTTTGGAAGAAAATTTACACAACTTGAGGATACCCCGATTGTTAAGTTCCCGCGAATTCCTTTTTCCATTTCAATGATTTCCTGTTTGATCTCCTTAATGTTTTGCAACATATGTACTGCATGTCTATATAAGGTTTTCCCGGTTTCAGTTAACTCCCATTTATGGGTGTAACGTTTGATTAGTACAGTACCTAACTCCGTCTCTAATCGTTTTAGCTGTTGACTAAGGGGTGGTTGAGCCATATGCAACACTTCTGCAGCCTTTGAGATATTCCCCTCGTCCACAATCGTTTTAAAGTACTTTAGTTGTTTAATATCCATGAAAATCCCTCTATTATATATTTTATATATACTATTATAACAAAAAATATATTTTTTATATGATGATAAATCTGATAAAGTAATATTTGTGTCAGTTATGTGTCGATTATTGATGTCATTCAAACCGACAATGAAAGCCCAAAGATAATTTATCCACCTAATTCTTCTAGTCAAAGAAGATATTTCAACAGATAATTAAAAATTATAGAAGGAGGAAATGATTTGAAAGAAAAATTATGGACAAAAGATTATATAGGTATTTTAGTAACAAATTTCTTTCTCATGTTAACATTTTATTTATTAATGGTAACAATTTCTGTATTTGCGGTAAATGAATTTAATTCTACTGAAAGTCAAGCAGGATTAGCCTCTAGTATATTTGTTATTGGGGCACTAGTCGGGAGGATCATTGGCGGTAAATACCTTGATCGTTTAGGTAGAAAAAAACTTCTTTTAACTGGCGTTATTATTATGGTAATTTCAGCAATTTTCTATTTTGGTGTGGATAGTTTTGGAATGCTAATTGCGAACCGCTTATTACATGGTTTTGCATTTGGTCTTGCCGGTACAGTACTCGGAACAGTTGTAGCCCAAGTAATTCCAAAAACCAGAAGTGGAGAAGGAATCGGGTACTTTGCTTTAAGTATGACATTGGCTACAGCTATTGGGCCTTTTATCGGTATATTTATACAACAACATTTTCAATTTAACATGATATTTGTTTTTTGTTTAATCTGTATCGCTATCAGTTTAGTTCTATCATTTTTCGTAGAAGTTCAAGAAATTACATTAACAGATGAACAAAAGGCGGAACTAAAAGGATTCAAATTATCCAATTTCATTGAGAAAAAATCTGTGCCTATTACGCTTGTGGCAACAGTTACTGCTTTCTGTTATTCCGGAATTTTATCTTTCCTTTCATTCTTTGCCATTGAGAACAATATATCTACAGCTGCAAGTTTCTTCTTTGTAGTTTATGCTGTCGCAGTCCTTGTAACAAGACCGTTTTCTGGCCGTATGTTTGATTCGAAAGGACCGAATTTTATTATGTACCCAACGCTTATTTCTTTATTGATAGGGTTATTTGTACTTAGTCAATCACATGTCGGTTTCGTTTTATTAATTGCTGGTGCACTAATTGGTTTTGGATACGGAACCTATATGTCAAGCTCTCAGACTGTTGCAATCCAATCTGCTCCCCCTCATCGGGTGGGATTAGCAACATCGACATTTTTCATTCTTACGGATATCGGACTAGGAATTGGACCTTTTGTTCAAGGATTTTTTGTTCCTTCAATAGGATACAGTGGATTATATATCGTTCTTGGTATTATTGCAGTCATTTGTTTACCATTACACTATTTCTTATACGGAAAAAAGGCCTCTTCACAAAAAACAATTGTTTCGTCAGTAGAAGCTAATTCTTCTGTAAAATAGTTGGTACCTTCAGACTATAGGCAAACTCGAAAGAAAAATGAGTTTGCCTATAGTCTTTTTTATTTTAGAAGGGCTTCCTTTTCACCTTTAAATATAAAACATTTAAATATAATAACAAAAAATTTTTTGATTAAAATGGATTCTTTCCTTGTAATATAGGATTCAGTTTTCATAAAAATGTTTGATTATTTTCTACCCGTAGTCCAGCAATCACGCACTTTGAATAAGTGGTTCCGAAAGGAGTCGGTGCATAAGACTCTCTCTTCTATCTGCTTTTTTCAATTGGTAAATCCTCACACTAGTTATGGCGTATGTTTTTTGATGCCACTTTATTTTTAATAAACGTAATCCCCACAGGAAGTAATGAAACAACGACGATTCCAAGAATGACAATACTGAAATTATCTTTAATAATCGGAATATTCCCAAAGAAGTAACCGGAAAATAGAGCGACACTGACCCAGAGGGTCCCCCCAACGGCATTGTACGAAACAAATTTGCGGTAAGGCATTTTGCCAACTCCCGCCACAAACGGTGCAAAGGTTCGAATGATTGGAATAAATCTGGCGATGATGATGGTCGAGCTTCCATGCTTTTCAAAATATTCACTCGTCCGATCTATATATTCCCTTTTAACAAACCGGATATTTTCCCGCGCTGCAACCTTTTCTCTCAAAAAATGTCCGATGGAGTAATTCAAGGTATCGCCAAGTATTGCCGCGATGCAAAGAATCAGGTAAATTGGCAGCACGTTAATCGAGCCGGCTGCCGCTAAAGCTCCCGTAGCAAATATCAGCGAGTCCCCCGGTAAAAACGGCATAATGACGAGACCTGTTTCGCAAAAAACAATGATAAATAGGATAAAATAAATATAAAACCCAAATTGATCCATATAAACGGACAAATACTGATCTAAATGCAGAAATATATCAATAATATTAATGCTGCTCATACTATATCTCCTAACGTATTATGTAATCTAAATCTACTACTAATGTTAGCCATTGGAATAGAAAATGACTCTAATAAGAGATAAAATTATTATTAAAACAATTTTCGCAGAGTAAAATTGGAAAATTAGCCTTGATATAACTAGGAAGGTCAGAAATCCACTGCAATTTCAAACTAATTTATCTTCTATTAAAAAAATTGGTCAATGACTAGACAAATATTTATCCTTTAAATCGATATCCAGCTCCCCATATGGTCTCAATATATTGCGGTTGGGAAGAGTCAGCCTCAATCTTTTCCCTAATTTTTCTAATATGTACCGTAACAGTTGAAATATCTCCAAATGAATCAATCCCCCATATCCGTTCAAATAGTTGTTCTTTACTGAAAACATGATCAGGATTCATAGCTAAAAACAGTAAAATATCAAATTCCTTCGTAGTAAAAATCACTTCGTTATTATTGACATAGACCCTTCTCGACTCTTTTTCTATACGCAGTCCTCGAATTGAAATCGTATTTTTTTGAAATTCCTTGGAAATTAACCTTTCATACCGCGAAATATGAGCTTTCACTCTTGCAACCAATTCACTTGGGCTAAATGGCTTCACGATGTAGTCATCAGCACCCAAACCGAGACCTCGAATCTTATCGATATCTTCTTTTTTTGCCGAAACCATAATGATCGGTATATCCTTTTCTGTTCTGATCGTCTTACATATTTGAAACCCATCCACTTCAGGAAGCATTAAATCCAATAAAATTAAATCCACTTGATTATTTAATGCTTTATGTAATCCGTCCTCTCCTGTTAAGGCAATTTCCACTTCAAAACCGTCTATTTCTAAATAATCTCGTTGTAACTCAGCAATACTTATATCATCTTCAATAATTAATATTTTTTTCATCATCTTCATTTGTCCTCTTTAACGTAATAAAAATCGATATACCCGTTCCAATGTTGTTCTCTGCCCAAATGGATCCGTTATGTTCTTCAATAATTCTTTTAGCAATGGATAACCCTAGTCCACTTCCTCCCTTTTTCGTACCTCGAGACAAATCTGCACGATAAAACTGTTCAAAGATAAAAGGGACACTGTTTTCTTTTACACCTGGACCATTATCTTCTAATTTGAAGTGAATAGTAGAATCGATTGCGGATAGATGAAAATTGAGTTGTTTTTTTGTTTTATCATTATATTTCAAGGAGTTATCAACAATATTTGTGATGACACGTTTAAGATGCTCATAATCTCCCATCACTTCATATTTCTCATTTTTATCAATATCTAGAGTCACTTCAACATTATTTCCCTCTACATCAAATCGGAGTTCTTCTACATAGTCAGATAAGAATTGATCAAATTTTATCGGTTCAAAATAGAAAGGGAGTCTTTGTAAATCTAATTTAGAAAATAAAAATAACTGGTCAATCATTCGGTCTAAATCTCTTGCCTTCGTATAGATGGTTTGGATATATCGTTCCATTTTTTGAGGACTATTAGCCACACCATCACGGATTCCTTCTACATACCCAATAATACTAGTAATGGGTGTTTTTAAATCATGAGAAATATTTGCAATTAATTCCTTACGATTCTTTTCATACGCTAACTGTAAATCAATCGATTCTTTTAACCTCATTCTCATTTCCTCAAACCCTTGTGCCAACTGCCCCAATTCATCCTTTGATTCTGCTTTAATTTCTTCAGTAAGATTCCCCTCCTTCATCATACTTGCAGCCTTTTGTAACTTTCTTATGGGTCTAATAATGCTCTTGGACACATAATAAGTAAGCAAACTATTGGTTACAATCAGAATGACAATTAACAAGATAATGATGACAGGAAAAAATGAACGAACAACTTCAGGAATACTGCTGGCATCTTGAACAAAAAATAAAGTACCTTCTGAATAGTCAGAAAAGAAAAAATCAAGTTGCTTGATTGACACATATTGATTAGCGCCAATCCGTTCTACCGGATCCACTCCTCTATTGGTTCCAAACGGCTGTAAGTCCCCTTTATTTAAATTTTTTAAAGATGCTGGTACATAAACCAGTTTATTTTCCTTTCTAACCACCAATCTTAAACCGAATTGATTCAACTTACTATTTGCCTCATCTAAAAATGACTGAGCTAAGAATCGTTCAGGCTCCACTTTAGTCTGACGATAAAGATCAATGATTAATTGTTCTTTTATAGAAATCGCTACGTTTTCTTCAGGGGGCAAATATAAATCCCGGATTTCTTTTAAATCCCCTCTAAACAAAAAAGCAACAAGAATAGCAACAATCAGAGTAAAAATCACAGGAATGATAATCATTGCAATGTACGAAAGTAATAATCTTAGCCGAATTGACATATGTTTCACAGCCTTCTAGTTTAAAATCTCTTTTTAATCCTAGTATAAAAAACAAAGAACGTCTTTATAAACACGTAAAAGATTATCTTTTTCCTACATCCAAATTATGAGGCAATAGAATAAGGGTAACTCTATAAACTAAACATTTTATTAATGAAATCTTAAATATTTCTTAAATACATACATTGTTTACATTTAAGAAATATTTAAGAGAAATTTCATAGGATTTTTAGAACAATCTATTACAATTCAACTGAGTCTAAGAGATTCTTTCTAAAATTATTAGATATTTATACAAATTGGAGATGAGGTTATGACAAAAAACACTCCCACTGGAGACGAAACAGTACCATCATTGGGAAAAGTAATGTTAAGCAAAGTTCCACAAGTTACTATTTTCTTCTGGATCATCAAAATTTTATGCACAACTGTCGGTGAAACATTCGCTGATTTCCTAAATTTCAATCTTGGATTTGGTTTAACTCTCACTACCATAATTATAGGAATAGCGTTTTTGATTGTATTGTATCTTCAATTCAGAGCAACTAAATATGTTTCAAGCATTTATTGGCTAACGGTTGTTCTTATCAGTGTATTTGGGACGTTGGTAACTGATAATTTAACAGACAGTATGGGAGTCCCACTTGAGTTTAGTACAGTAGTTTTCTCCGTACTGCTAGGATTAACTTTTCTTTTTTGGTATCTTAGTGAAAAAAACCTTTCGATCCATTCGATTTATACAAAAAAAAGAGAAGCTTTCTATTGGCTAACCATTCTTTTCACATTTGCACTTGGAACAGCAGTCGGAGATTTATATTCCGAACAACTCGGTCTTGGTTATCTTAATACAGGAATTATAGTCATTATTACTATAGCTATTGTATATTTAGCATGGAAATTTTTGAAACTTGATGGGATATTAGCGTTTTGGGTTGCGTATATTCTTACTCGTCCACTCGGGGCATCATTAGGAGATTACCTATCTCAACCAAAAGTGAATGGCGGGTTAGGTTTAGGAACAACAGTTACTAGTGTAATTTTCCTTTTAGCTATTTTAGCAATCATTGTTTTTCTTGCTGTTACAAAAATTGATATAACGGCAAAAAGTGAATCAGCAGGAACATACCAAACAAATGGGAACAAGAAAAATGTTTGGACACAAACCATTGTGGTACTGTGTATTTTTCTAGTAGTTGGTATAGGGGGTTATGTTTGGCGAAGTAATAATATAGCATCGCAAACTGTTTCTTCACAAGCTACATTAACTGGACAATTAACAGAATTTAATAAAATTGAAAATGATATGCTAAAAGATGTAAACTCAAATAACTTTACTTCAGCTAAATCAAGGGCTGACGAACTAGAACATCAATGGGACACAGAGGAACCTAAGCTTAGACAAATAGATAGTACAACATGGACAAAAATTGATGGAACTATTGACAGTGTATTAGCAGCCGTTCGCACAGGAAATCCTGATGCTAGCAAGTGCAAATCTGCACTTAGCAATTCACTTAGTGTCATAAACGCAGCAAATAAATAATACTCTTAGGAATCGCCAATCGCGGTTCCTTTTTTAATGGAACTCTTATTAAGACTAAATAGTCTTTAACATAAAGAAGAGCACAATACTTGCTTCCTTCAGAAAAGAGAAAACTCATGACCGATTGGCTACGTGGGAACACCACTGGAGATACACTAATCCATACAGGTGTACCTGAAGGCTGGGCCGTTGGTGATAAGAGCGAGGCAGGAAGTTATGGAACACGAAATGACATTGCCATTGTTTGGCCGCCTGACCGTGATCCAATTGTCATCGCCATTCTATCCAGCCGTAATACAGAGGATGCAACTTATGACGATGCTCTTATTGCAGAGGCTACAAAAATCGTAATAAACGCTCTAAATAATATACAAATAAGGTGGAAGCCCTACCCGGTTTTTTTATTTTCTATTTTATTAATTGGATATATTGACCAAAAGTGTAGCTTGCAGTTGAATATATAATAGTTGTTTAAATATAAAGTCTGTATCTAAGCTTAGTAAGTAATCATTGATACAGGCTATTTTTAAAATATTTATTCTTTAACTAAGTACCCAACAGATTAAGTACATAAAATGGGGTAATGAGAAAGGGAAAGAGCAAAATTTCACTCTTTCCCTTAACAATTATGCTGTTTGTTTTACTTCACTTTCTTTATCATTGCTTTGATTTTTAAAATAACCTGCTACAAGTATAAGGACTGTTACCACAGCCAGAATTGCATACGACATAGCCCCATGTGGAATATCAACCAGACTATTTAAACTTTTATCTTTTAAAATCATCTCTCCTGCTGTCCATGAAAGAATACCGGCACCCGCATATGCAATCCAGGAGTATTTTTCCATAGCTTTAACAATAAATTTTGAGCCAAAAATCATGATAGGAATACTAATAATTACACCAAGAGCAATCATCCCGATATGACCATGAGCAGCCCCTGCTACAGCGACTACGTTATCCAAGCTCATAACAGCATCTGCAATAATAATCGTTTGAATGGCTTTGGATAGACTATTATGTGATTTAATATTTGCATCCTCTTCACTTTCAACCAATACCTTGTACGCAATCCAGAGAAGAAGGGCACCACCGATAAGATTTACGTATGGGATTTGCAGTAGGTATACAATAACTGCTGCGAATGCAATTCGCAAAATAACAGCTCCTACTGTTCCCCAGAAAATAGCTTTATTTTGTAATTCTTTGGGCAGATTTCTTGTTGCCATCGCAATTACCACAGCATTATCCCCTGAAAGGATGATATCAATTAGTATAATTTTAAGTAAGGCGACTAGTGCTCCCGATGAAACAGCAAGTGCTAGAAATAAGTTTTCCATCATTGTTCATTTCTCCTTTCTATTAAGATGGGATTATACCTGTAAACCATATAGTGATATTTAAGGATAATTTTGAACCGGTAGTCCATCTCATCGGAATCTTTTGCTAGTTATAGGAGAATGATAAATAAGCTTAGTGATAATGTTAACCCCAGAATCTTTGTTTGTAACGACACTCTGCACATAAAACAGCATCCTCTTTGTCATTCATTTTTCCTTTAATTTTATAATAATATGAATATTCTACCATTTTACATAAAAAAACAAAAACAGGATGCTCATAATAGGACTGTTCAAGTTATGGAGGCAATCAATAGGGCCTTAAATCAATGGGGTATATCGAAAGACCATATCCATTACGAGGTATTTAGTCCACTCGCTATTTTAGGAGAAAAAGAAGAAAACTATAAAGGCTGAAATTCCTGGTGAAAAATATACGCATATTCGCCATTACAGTCTTTCAGATTCACCTGGAAAAGGCTACTACCGGATTAGTGTTAAACGAGAAGATGCGCAAGGTGACGCTCCATCTGGAATCGTCTCTAACTATTTACATCAACAAATACAAGCTGGAGATACCCTGCAATTTTCTGCGCCTGCAGGGGACTTCGTACTCGATAACACAGATATACCTGTTGTCCTTATTAGTGGGGGAATTGGAGTTACTCCATTATTAAGCATGTTAAATACCATAGCAGAAAAGCAACCACAACGTCAGGCAACGTTCATCCATGCTACGGCCAATGGACAAACACATGCTTTTAAAGAACATGTGAAGCAATTAGAGAATGATCATCAAAATATAAAATCATTTGTTGTCTATGACGCACCAACTGAAGAGGATCGAACCTCTCAACATTTCGATAAAGAAGGATACGTGGATTTAGACTTCCTACAATCTAACATTTAAATTTGTAAATACAGTCGTAAATCCACCAGATTCATAACAAAGAGCCAGGAATCATCCGTTATTTGGATAACACTTGGCTCTTTGTTTTAGGATGTTTTTGACTACTATTAATACTAATCATTTATTTTTTTGATTTTTTAACAGATGCAACATTTATTACGGGAACTTTACTCATTTCATTATAAATTGATAAAATTTCATCACCATAGTTACCACCACGTTGCATAGCCCATTTACCATGAAGCTGAGACCATGTTTTAGCGGAACCTCTTTTTACATATTTAAACCGTGGATCAATTAGTGGATTATTTAACTCATTGGTTGATGAATAGGCTTTTAGATGTTGGATTTGAACACGAACTCCTTCTACTGGAGATGTAAAGTAATGTCCTTTTACTCCCTTACCGGTTGTTCCAATTCCCGTATAGTTATGTTGTTCAGGTTTAACATCTCCACCATATGTAAAATATCCAGTTTCTTTAAGGGCTTGTGCAAAGGCTACATCCCCTCTGATTCCTTCTATTCTTCCTTCTTCCAAATAAAGCTCTGCTAATTCTTGGACAGAAATTTCCTTCAATCTAATATTTTCGGGATTTTTCGCCTTAACAAAATCAGCCATTTGTTGGGCAGTTAATGTAGATTTCCCCATAATTTTCTTATTTATAGCGGCTTGTGTTTCTGTTGCAGCAAACGAAAACATAGTAGTTACTAGCAACAGATAGACTATCATATATGAAATTACTTTTCTCATCCATCCCTCTTCTTTCTACCTTTCTTCTTATATTTATCAAAACATACTAATATTACAAACTCTTTACAACAATATCTTAATTCGATGACATTTATTTCAAAAAGGAGGGTCAGACCCCAGACTACACTGGGTTCTGACCCTCCTTTTTAAGCTTTAGTACAAGAAAAGGGGTGTAACAATGAAATGTTCGACGCTTTTCAATGATATGAATACCTATAATAGGTATTTATATCATTTGTATAAATCACACAAGCTCTATAATCTTTTGTGTAATAGTTAGTTATACTCTCTTAGTGATTTTTACTTTCGTCATGTACCTCTATTTCTTTTTAATCCAAAATTTAATGACTGGACCATCTTGTTCTGTTTTTACGATAGTGTGTCCTGCATTTTTTGACCATGCAGGTAAATCATTTAATGTTCCTCTATCTGTTGCATGAAGTTCTAAAATTTGATTGCTTTCAATTGTCTCTATACCCTTTTTTAATTTTACAATAGGCATAGGACAAGTTAATCCAGTTACATCAACAACTTCGTCCACTTTTATATCACTTTCATCTGGAATAATGGTTTCACCTAAATCATTCGTTGTTGTTTCCACATCAACATGAATATTACTGCCATAGACAGATGAATATGTTTTCCAACCACCATCAACATTTTTCACATGGTATCCGTTATTTTTCAAAATTCGACTTGCTAAATATCCTCTTAAACCAACTTGACAGCTGACATAAATCGTTTTATCCTTTGGAATTTCATTTAATCTCTTTCTAAGGTCGTTTAATGGAATATTGATAGACCCTCTAATATAACCAAATTCACGTTCCATCGGTTCACGGACATCAATTAATAGCCCACCATCATCAACAATTTGATCTACTTCATGCCATTGAATATGTTCTAACTCTCTTTCTAGTAAGTTTGTTGCCACATAACCTGCCATATTAACAGGATCTTTTGCTGAAGAATATGGTGGCGCATAAGATAGTTCCAGATTGATTAAATCCTCTACTGTTAATCCACCTTTGATAGCTGCTGCAATGACATCAATTCGTTTTTCAACTCCATCTGCCCCTACAGCTTGCGCTCCATATATTTTACCTGTATCTTTGTCAAAAATAAGTTTTAATGAAATTTGCACAGCCCCTGGATAATATCCTGCATGTGAACTTGGGTGGATATGAAGAACCTCATAGGGAGTCTCGATCCTTTTTAGTGTCTTTTCATTGTTTCCGGTTGAAGCCACCGTTAAATCGAATACTTTTGCCACTGATGTACCCAGTGTTCCCTGATATTTCTCTTTTTGTCCCATCATATTTTTCGCTGCGATACGACCCTGTCTATTTGCTGGTCCAGCAAGAGGAATTGCTGTTTGATTGCCATTAATATAATCCACTACTTCAATAGCATCACCTACAGCATATACATCTTTATTCGATGTTTGAAGATATTCATTTACGATAATATGACCTCGTTCCCCTAATTCAAGTCCGGCTTTTTTCGCTAATTCATTTTCAGGTCTTACTCCTATGGAAAGAATGGTCATGTCTGTTACTATTTCTGTTCCATCAGATAAAATAATTTCCTTTCCATTATTTGCAAAAGATTGTACACCATTTTCTAAAATTAATCGTACACCTTTCTCTTTTATATGTTGGTGCAAAATACTTGCCATTTCAATATCAATAGGCGCCATTACTTGGTTAGCCATTTCAATAATCGTGACTTCAATCCCGCGGTCTGCTAGGTTTTCTGCCATTTCGATACCGATAAATCCACCACCGACAACAACCGCCTTTTTTGGCCTTTGTTGATCTACATAGTTTTTAATTTTATCCGTATCAGGAATATTTCTTAGGGTAAATAATGTGTCATTTTCCTTTAGACCAGGAATTGGGGGTACAATTGGGCTTGCCCCTGGTGATAACAATAATTTGTCATATGTTTCTCTGTACTCTTCACCGTTTCGCAAATTTTTAATCGTTACCGTATGATGATTAGGATCGATGCTCACTACTTCACTTAGATTGCGAATATCCATGTTGAATCGTTCAGACATACCTTCTACTGTTTGTACTAATAATTTACTTCTGTCGGTAATGGTTTCCCCAATATAATAAGGTAAACCACAGTTGGCAAATGAAATATATTCCCCACGTTCAACAAGAATGATCTCTACCTCTTCACTTATTCTTCTTAACTTTGCTGCTGCTGTTGCCCCACCTGCAACTCCACCTACAATGATTACTTTTTGTGTCATGCAAAATCCTCCTAATGTTTTATGTGTGATTTTTTACACCAGCCTCTTAATATACCCTGTACGGTATAAATAAAGCTAAAAAATATATACAAGGGTATTGTTTCAAAAGCTTGCAAGTATAACAGACTATGCTGAATTCGACTTGCAAGCATGAATCCTTACATGTAAATTAGAAAGTCAGTGTTACATCAGCATCTTTCGCAAATTGTAGGAATGTTACAGCGCCACCAACTTCAATCCCATCAACAAACACCTCTTTTTCAAGTCCCATTACATCCATTGTCATTTGACAGCCAATCAATTTAACTCCTAATTCTTGTGCCATTGCAACCATATCAGGAATAGAAGGTACATTTGCCTTTGCAAAACCTTCGGCAAAATGCTCTTTTCCTGCCGGCATAGGCAGTTGTTTATTTGCTTCTTTATGAATTAAGTTTAATCCTTCAAAGGTAAAGAAAATAGCAACTTCTTGATCCATTGAAGCAGCCGCTATTGCAATATTAAAAACTTTGTATGCATCGAATAATCCACCGTTGCTTGCGATAATCGCTACTTTTTCACTCATTAGTATGCCTCCTATTTGGCCATGTTGTTAAAGGCCATTTTAACTACAAATATTATTCCATACCCATATGGGTATTTAAATATTAAAAAAATTTATTCTACTTTACCTTCCCAAGCAAGCATTCCACCCTCCATGTTGATCACATTAAATCCATAGCTTTCAAGGAATTGAATGGCACGGCTACTTCTGCCTCCGGAACGGCAAACCATGACATACTCTTTTGATTTATCCAATTCATTCATGCGAAACTCAATTAATCCTAAAGGAATATTAATAGCACCAGGAATTTTACCGGATGCTACTTCATCCACTTCACGAACATCAATAATATTTAATATTTTTCCTTCGTTTAATAATGTTTCAACTTCTTTTGCTGTGATTTGTTTCATTTTAAAGTTCCTCCTATTATTTTGTTTAAGACCAAGCATTCATGCCGCCTTTGACATTTGTTACTTTTGAAAATCCTAATTTCTTTAGGATCTTACTAGCCTGCCCACTTCTCATTCCACTTTGACAAATCACGATTACTTCTTTTCCTTTAGAAAGTTCTTTCTCCGCTTTTTGGGCAAGTTGATGAAGAGGGATATTCCTAAAACCTTTAATATGATTTCCCATAAACTCTCCGGGTGTACGGACATCAACAAATTGTTTGTCTTTGTCATTTAATTCGGCTTTTAATTCTGTTGTTGAAATATTGTTTACACCTTTTGTTGGTAAGAATCTCTTGAATATAAAAAGTAGTACTATTGCAATAACAAGATAATTTACATATTCCATTTGGTAACCTGGTTACTAAAATCTATCAAAAACTACATTTCGCCCCTCAACCAAGAAAAAAGGGACCTACTGTGACGATTCTCACGTCATTCCATCAGGAAGGGAATCTCACCCTTGTCATGAACCTATTGTCCAAAACAACCTGTGGTGCTCTGTTAGAGCCAGCGGGGGTGCGACAAACCATTCCTTCTAGGTCAGTTTACCGCAAAGATTTTAGCACCAGGGTTACACCTCCTTAAGTTGTAATTCTTTGTTTTTCATCCTTATGGTTTTATGCACCACATTCCATAGTTTCCAGCTGTGATATTCTTTAAAATTTTCTATGTTATGGAGCATCATGCCCATGAATTTCCGTCTTTGTTTGCCATGATTTGATTGTTTCTCAGATTCTTCCATCGACCTAAGAACGTGAATCAAATGAGGCTTTACCTTCTTCTTCAGTTGTTTAAGCAATTCCTTTGGCACTTTCTCTTCAAAGTCTAAGCCCCTTCTTCCGATGACGAAAGAAGCCGCTTCATGCACAGATAACCCATACATCTTCGCATATTTCCAGCGTCCTATCACCGACGTATACGCTGGATTCACTTTTTTGATGTGAAACCCGCATTTTAGTCCCCTTGAAATAAAGGCCTTTTGCAGTTTATTCTTAGCAAAAGAATGAACCAAACGATTGAAACGACGGTTCGTATCATGATCTTGTTTGAAAGTAAGATCTTCTAACACGATAGCTCCCACATTCCAACTCACTAAGTAGTCGATGATTTCTTTGGCTAGTTCACCAGCAATATGGCTTCTTCTTTTACTCTTAACATACTCCATTTCATGACAATAAAAGGTTTTGGACTTCAGCAAATTTCCTTGTTTCGATAACACAGAAACAGCTACTCGATCGATATTCACATCAATTCCCGCGATATAATCAGACGTGATTTTGTCGCTCCATGCTAGTTCAGAGCCTACTTCCTCTATATCGTAGGTGATGTGGACATAATATCGTTCCTCTTTGCGCTTGATTTCAATGGAATAGACCTTGTATTCTTCAATCAGTTTTCCTGATGTCTTCTTACCTACAGTAGTAGGCATCACCACATCTACGATTTCATTAAAATATTTATCAGGAATGCGAAGTGCAAAACGCAAACGTGGACTCGTTTTCCCCTTTTCCACAAGTAAGGGATTAGCCACTTCTAGATAAAAGTGTTGGTCTTGATCATCGAATACAATTCTGGTATTCAAATTCCCCTTTTTAGACCGATCACCACGAGAATAAAGAGTATTCGAACGTAATTCCCTCCACTCCTCATTAGTAATTTTCCCTTTTACCCGTTCGTAAAACTGTTTCTTCCCACCAAAGATAACAGGGGGAATGGTGTCTGATTCCTGATGTTTCAAAAGAGCGGATTCTTTTTTTCTTAATTTGTGTAAACGATCCTGTAATCCTTTCAAACATATTGCAAGCGCAACCTTTTTAGGTGTTTTCTTACCGGTTTGATAATCCTCTATTTTTCGCTCTGTTTTTTGAATTTTAGCTTGCACACCTTCTATATGGATAGGCAACCACTTTTTTTGACTGGAAAGAACCGCTTTTGCTTGCATAACGGCATCTTCTGCATATCGTTTATTCAGATGAAAAATCACATGTACCTTTTTAATGAGTTTTTTCTCTTCTTCCCCTTCCACCAACCGATTAAAGGAAAAACGCAAGGCGGAACAAAAGACCGCCATTAATTGACTCAATGGTTCCAATTCTTTTGATTTTGCTTCCTCGAATCGAACGATTTTTGTGATTTTCATGCCATCCACCTCTTTTAGGAACGTTTGTTCTATATCCATTTTACATATTCCAAAGATAAATGGCAAGAAAATACAATAATGTTTTCGAAGTCATTTTTTATATGATTTAGTAAGTTTTCATACGTTTTTTTAAGCTATTGTAACCTCCTAGATGTAATTCTTAATACATACCTATATGGGTATTTATCGTGTTAAAAAAATTATCCTTTTTATCCAAAAAATTTTAAAACATTTTCTTTCTCATATACTTTTGCTGTATTCTTCATTCCGCTCTGCTAATACCTATATGGGTATAAAATCGATGAAAATAAAAGAGGGTGTACACCCTTTTATTTATCGACTTTTTACTAAAAGATTAACAGCATCCTTTACTAATTCTTCCATACTTTTCCCATCACGGTTCTTGGCTTCCTGAACACATTCAACTAAATTAGAACTTACAATAACTCCGATAGTACGATCAATAGCTGTTCTTGATGCCGATAGCTGTGTGATAACCTCTTTACAATCCTTATTTTCTTCCATCATTCTTAAAATGCCTCTCATCTGACCTTCAATACGTTTTACACGATTTTTTATTTGATCATTGTAGTCCATGTTTTTTTTGCCTCCTTTAACAATAAGCTTCTATTTTCAGGTGATTTTCCCTGAGCAATGTCTTGTGATCATTAATACTTGTATATCCAACAACACAAAAACCCTTTTTTCTTAAGAAACGTATTTCAATATTTATTTAAGTAAACTTGGTACATTTAAATGAAAATCATTATTTGGCATTTTGTTTATATTCCTTTTTAGATAAGCAATAGGAATATTTATTTCTCTTTCAATGAACAAATTTCATTTACAAGTCATATAATATACCCTTATGGGTATTGTGTCAACTATATACCATTATTTAATTTTTAAATAGAGGGTCAGACCCTCTATTTAAAAATCGAAAAAAAAGGAAGAACGATAACGGCAAGGGCAAGAAAAAATACAACCAGCGCACCAATTTTTTGTTTCTCCCTCCAGATAGTGACCGCAAATCCTAAAGTGTAAACTGTTATGATTAGTAGAACAAGGATAGCAACTATATTCAATTTAATCCCCCATTTTTTTCGGCAGTTTGTCTTGTTTACCAAAGTCAATAATTTTAATATCGGGCTTGATGATAATGTCTGCTTCAAGATAAGACTTTGACCAATTAAATTTTTTATATTCCCCAATCGTTCCAAAATATTTTCGGGCATGTAATGATAAAGGATATGGGACACCTTTTAATTCCGTTTGTGTTTTTTTGAAAAATTTTTCATTCATGGTTTTCAAATGATTAGCAATATGCTCATGTAAGATTTGGCGGTTCTTTTTACTTTTCGCATAGTTGACCATGGACGGATTTGATATAATTTCATACCTTAAAGGGACTGTGACCGTAATCTTTGGCTTTGCACCCTTTAGGTTCATTTTGACTTTATTGTTTTCCGTTTTCAGTATTCTAGCTGCGATCTGTTTAGGTTTATCTGAAAAAGGATTGGAAAAATTGACTAATATATCTTTAATGTTTGTTGTATCATCAAGAATATTGACGATGCGCGTCTCTTGCCCAGTAAGTTTATCGATCATGACGCCATCCTTGAAGACCGCTGATCCGATAAATTGTGTATCATCAATCTCACCAGATGCATTCAATTGCCCTGCTATAAATTCATCTTCACCTTTAATAGGAGGATTCTTTTGTCTTTGGGCTGTTGTGTACATCACTAAAGAAAGATCTGTTTCTCTATCTATCGTTTTAAAAAAACGAAAGAGAGTAGAGTCTGGAATTAAGCCATTGTCAATCCCATGATTAATCATGAATTGAAAGTACTTATGCGGTCGTGTTTCCATTTTAGGACGATTTTGCAGAAAGTACTTATATGCCTTTTCTTTACTTACCGCTAAATAACTATCCATACGAATTTCTTTATCTTTTAAAGTATCGTATATCGTAGGTAAAAAGAGAGGGTCTTTGGCAAATTTTTCGGAAACAATTGTAACTTTTAATAATTCATAACTAATATCACGGGAGATAATCGAATTGGCCGTACCTTTCGCAGTAATGAAATCATTAGCATCAAACGTAATGATTTCTCTTGGTTTTTCCGTTGAACCACCACCGCCTTGCATACTTCCTACTTCAGGATTGGCAATTAACATGGTGACTTTGATTTTTCCTTCTTGTTTCGAACGATCAAGTCCCAAGCCGATAACATAGGCTTTACTTTCTAATTCAGCACTGATCCCAACAGCCCGTTAATAAGCATACAATAGCTAAAAACAACAATGTATTACATACTATTTTTGTTTTTTGCATGTTTAAATTCTCCTTTTAACAGTGCGACCAACCATAAAATAATGGATATAGCAATAAACGTTGGACCAGCTATAAATCGAATCTTCACTTTGAATATTAAAGAAACGTCTATAGGTGTTTCTGGAATCATTCCTATCAATAAATAAATGGTTGCGAGTGATGGAATCAAGAACTCAAAGTCCTTAATTTTAAATAAATGGCCAAACATCATTGCATTTATATATAAAAAGGCAGCAAAACGAATAAAAGCTGCCAACAGCCAGATCGGGAAAAATAAGGTTTCAACATTCCCTAGAAAATCCCCAAATGAAATATAACGAATGGCAGTATGGAATGGATAACCAATTCCTTTTAATGTCGTATCAAATAGGCATATGAAAAGCAAGGTAGCTACACTAAGCTGTATAACGACGAGGACAAACGCGATCCAAGTGCCTTTTCGAAAATCTTTATAGGATGTCATATACGGTGTTATGATTGTTAATATAAAAAAGTCGGCAAAAAGGGTTAGTGTGAGAGTACTTTCTTTTAAAATTTTAAGTTTTCCAGGCCCCCATATAGGAAATATTGCTTCAATATTGCTATCTTGCATACTTAAGAATAAGGCAAGATAAAAGGAAAGTGCCACACAGAAAACCACAAGATAGGAAACCGATCCAATATGCTGTAGTCCTTTTTTAGCGCCATAGGCACAAACAAATAGTAAGATACCATAAAGTACGAGATTGGGTGTCGTTGTAAAATAAAAAGCTCTAATGATATTCGTATACTCTCTCGAATCGGCAGAAATGGCCAATGAATTGATGACGAATATGAGTAGACAAACAAAAAAACCAATATATTTTCCAAGCAAGTGTTGAATGACGCCAAATAGATTTTTGCCCTGAAACACAGCTAATGTTTTGACTAATAGATAAAGCGGAATAAGTAAGAGTGCTCCCGATACGATTGGAATCATCCAGGCTGCGTTTTGTACCTGGCCGTATAGTCTGGCCGGCGTGCCTTCAGTAGCCTTCGAGCCAACCATTAAAATAGCGATGGATACATATTCACGAATACCAAGTTTTTCTTGTTGCTGTTTCATATTAGTTTGATCCTATCCCTTTCCTTGTTTGACCATGTCTTTTGGTTTTAAATATCCAGGGCGAAACCTTTCTTTTAGTGGGACATGACGTATAATTAAGTCCTTTGACGAGTAGACATGTGGCGTCATCGGGGCAAAGTAAGGCGTGCCGAATGATTTCAATGAAATTAAATAAAATAGTCCGATAATAAATAAAGCAGCAACTCCATATATGCCCATAAAACCAGCTGAAAAAATAAATAAAAAACGGATCATGCGAATAGCGAAATTCATGCTCACATCAATGATAATAAAGGAGCTTAAGCCGCTTAAGGCGATGACAATGATAATAATTGGGCTTATGATATTGGCCTGAACAGCCGCTTGGCCTAAGATTAATGCACCGACAATTCCAATCGTTGGACCAATTGGAGATGGCACACGTAATCCCGCTTCACGAATGAGTTCAAAGGCGATTTCCATGATTAAGACTTCTATTATGGATGGAAAGGGTACTCTCTCCCGTGTACCTGCAATGGCCATTAACAAATCAGGGGGGATCATCCCAACATGATAGTTTGTAATGGCAAGATAAAGAGAAGAAGTGAACATAGAGATAAATAGTGCGATAATCCGCAACATCCTGATGAAATTTCCATACGGTGCACGCAGGTAATGATCTTCCGGTGAATGGAACATTGTCCAAAAGGTTGCAGGTAGAATAAGACTGCTTGGAGAATTTTCCATTAACAAAATAATGTGACCTTCCTGAATGAACGAGGCAGCTCGGTCAGGACGTTCGGTATATAAAATAGTTGGAAATAATGATCTAGGTCTTTCCTCCAGATATTGCTCTAATATACTTAAATCAATAATCGCATCATTATCCAATGAAGCCAATTTATCTTGAATGGTTTGAAGCAGTTCTTCATTCACTAAATCTTTTTCATAAACAAGAAATACATCATTTCTTGATCGTTTGGAAATCACCTTTGACTCCACAATTAAGTTTTCATTTTTAATTTTCTTGCGGATTAACGAAATATTATCAATAATCTTTTCTGTAAAAGCTTCCTTTGCTCCTTTAACAATCACTTCATTTTGTGATGTTTGAATTCCCCGGTTTTTAATATCAGTTGTTTCAAATAAATAGCATTGATTTTCTCCATCTACAAAAAGGGCTGCTGACCCAGAGTTAATACCTATAAGTATATCTTCTATGATGTTAGCCGTTTGAAGGATAGGATGTGAAACGATATTGGAGACGCTCTTATGTGAATCAGTGTTTTCAACTAAATCTTCAACAATCCCTTTTTGAATATACTCAACATTGGTCATCGTACTTAAAAATATAATGAAAGCCTGACTATTTAGTGAACCGATTGTAAACTCTCGTACCTTCACATCTATATTTCTAGGAACACTATACAAAGATTTAAATGTTGCTAAAGTTTGGTCATATTTGCTACTTATTTTCTGCTTTTTTAATTCAATGTCCTGTAAATTAGATTGTTCATTAAATTGTGGTTCCCTATTGAGTTTCTTGAAGAGTGACTTAAAGATCTTTTTTTTCATCATGAACCACCACCAGTTTTTCAATAGTTTTCCAAACTAGTGTGTCTTTATGTATGTAATGAATAAATATCTTAGATATATTCTAGGCATACTATACAAGAGGTGACTTAATGTGAATTTTCCCACAATCCATACAAATTTTTGGGATGCTGTAATAGCAGTACCAGTAATAATTATTATCACTCAATTCATTAAAGTGTCTTTTCATATTCCCCGCAAATATGTACCCCTTACTGCACAGGTATTAGGTTTACTAATTTCCGTTTTCATAAGTCATCGCCATAACTTCATTGCCGGACTATTTATGGGTTGGTTTTATGGGTATGCGGCAATAGGTAATTATGCAGCATTAAAAACGGCATTAATAGCTTTTAAAAATAAACATAAGAAAAAAATACTAATGCAAAATAGGCAAAAGATTTAATAGAAGTGATAGGAATAAAGTGAAACTTCCATCAGTGGGGGTTCTCTTCATCCCCCACTGATGGTTAGTTGAACCAATCGGACCTTTACGGGCAGTTGATCCCCACCTATCTTCTTTGGATATTCAGAATCTTGAGATGGGGGGTCTTACTGCCCGTTAAGGCGGGATAAAAATAACCCGTTCGTTTTTAACATTACGAACGGGTTAATAAAGAAGATTCCCTTTAAATGAGTCAATCCAAAAGAGAATGATCGTAGAGATCTATTTAGTTAGTTTGCAATATTTTTTTAAGTAAAGGCAAAAAAACATACATACTCAGCTAATATAACTCTTACTTAGTATCCATTTTCTTAGGATGTTAAGATTTCATCTTTTTCAAAAATCGCTTTTGATAAATTATGGATAATATCTCCTCGACTAATGACACCAATCACTCTTCCTGCTCCATTGACAACAGGAAGCTTTTTAAAATGATGTTTGGATATTAGCCGTATAGCACATTCAAAATCATCATCAGGAGATAATGTTTTAAGATTTTTCTTCACCATAATTTCCCCAATAGGAGTATTCATTTTTTCTCTTAATACATCTTCGATTTTTTGACCTTCTTCTATATAAGAAATATAATATGCTAAATAAATTTTCTCTTCTTGTGGAGAAAGAAAACGTACAATATCCCCATCCGAAACAATTCCTACTAAATTTCCTTTCTGATCAACGACAGGTACCCCACCAATTCGATTGGTTTCTAAAATAGAAATTAACTCTTTTACAGTTGTGGAAGGTGTAGCAGTAAATACTTTATAAATCATAAAATCACGTACTTGCATATCTATCTCTCCTTCTCCTTTTTATTTGTTCTTTTCTAAACTAGCGAACAATTCCAACTGAAACATATTCCTATTCATATTGATTTCGATTTCACTATTTATCTGCGGTGAAACTATCTTCATTTGTTGTGGATTGTCATTAAATGAAAGCGCTAACATTTTTCTTCATAAAATACTTCCTCTAGTGGCGTAGCGTTCTTTATTTTTTATATGATTAGTATAAACATAGGAAATTCAAAAATCAATTTCTAATTTAAGGATACACCATTCTTACCAATTAGTTTTTTTCAATTTTATGAACTTTTATATCAATCAACTAATGATATATTTCCTGATTTCATCAGGAAATTTAATTTGTTTATACAAACATGAAAAGCTTATGTTTTCAACTAGAAACTCCTAGAATACTTGTATTTTCTTATATTTAGTTAAACCTACTCGTTTTGATAATTTCGCAAAATGTGCATAAATCTGATTTTTATTTTTTAAAAATAAAAATGTAAAAAAGAGGATTTTGTATATTTTTGTGGAATTTAGTGGTAATCAAATGACACAATTCGATATGTCCTTAGGTCCTAACGGGAAAATTTTAAAAAGAGAACTTCGAAATCGAAACACCGACAAAAATAAGGAGGAAAATCATGCGTCTTAAAAATCGAGTTGCCATGATTACCGGCGCAGGAGGACCTATGGGTCAAGCCATCGCCTTACGATTTGCAGAGGAAGGAGCATCACTTGTTTTAACCGATATATCAGCAAATAGATTAAAACAAACCGAAGAAATGGTAAATAATCTAACTGAAGCAATCGCTATACGATCTAATGTATTGGATTTTACTGAGATTCAAGAGGTTGTTCGTGCAGGTCAGGAAACTTTTCAATCCATAAATATTTTAATCAATGTTGTTGGTGGAGTTCGAAGTGAGAAAATGAATCAGCCAATAATGGAAATGGACTTAGATCGCTGGGATGATACGTGGAAACTAAACTTAAAAGGTACTGTCAATTGTATAAAGCTGGTTGCTGATCAAATGCTCAAAGAACAATATGGAAAAATCGTAAATATTTCTTCTATTCATTTAGCTGGAGCAAAAGGATTTTCCGATTATGGAGCTGCCAAAGCAGGTGTAGCTTCGTTAACAAAGACAGCTGCAATGGAGTTAAGTCCCTATATTAATGTAAATTGTATTGCTCCTGGTGTTATTCAAACATCAGTAATTGACCGAATGGATGCCGAGGATCTACAAGACTTTAAAAATCAAACGATTCTAGGTAGACTAGGCGAACCAATTGATATAGCAAATGCAGCCCTATTTTTAAGTAGTGATGAATCAAGATATATTACCGGACAGATCATAGCTGTATCCGGCGGATTATCACCTCACCTATAATAACCATTTGTGGGGAGCATGCTTATAACACACTTATATTGTTAACTGCTTGTTCCGGAAATAGTCAAACTAGTACTTCTAGTGATTCAGAAAATGTAATAAAGCTCGGCCTATTTTACTGATGAATTTCTTCTATTTTCTTTTAAACTGTTACACCTTTATAAACGCAAAAATCCCTTGATATCCAAGAGGCTTTTGCGTTTCTGTTTTGATGGCCTGTAAAGGATTCGAACACCCGCCAATTTTCTGTTAATCTTATTGAGTAAAATCCATTTTATAATGATTTAATAAACTCTAAATTATCTTTGATATAGCTTATCACATGTAGCTTCTCCTCAAAATTCAAATCAGATGTTTGCAATTTTCCATATAGCTTATCCTCTAATATTTCATCATCTGTCAAATTAACTTTGTCTGAAGGTGCAACATATTCCCATTTATTATTAAGATCATTCTCCCGTATATACCCACCAAAACCTTCTAAAATACCTCTCATGATCTGTATGGATGATCCATACATTCCCATGCTTAAATGGGTACCCATTTCTTTTGTTTCATCATCCACATAATTCTCGAATACGGATAATATTCTATGTTCATCTTTATATTCAAATTCCAACGTATAGTAATCCTTCATTCCTGAATACCGCAATTTAGAATCAACATTAAACTTATGTTTCAGGACCCTCTGTATGTCCTTTACACCATATTCAGCTTTGACTTTTCCATCTGTATCTACGCTCATGTTATAATTCCTCCATTCAGATAAATTTTTGGAATTTTTAATTATCTTATACATTCTTAATTATAAAGCATTTAAAAATAATGTTTAGCCAGTTTATTAAGATAATTGTGAATAGTTTATTACTTATTTCTTATAAATGTTTTAAACAACAAAAGAATCCATTTTGAAATAGTTGTTCAAAATGGATTCCACATTCAATGTTTATTCTTTTTTTATTCTGCCAGCATCCTTCAACGCTTGCTTGATAATAATTTCAATCTGAGCATTTACACTACGAATTTCATCACTTGACCATTTTTCTAATGCATCATAAAGTTTTTGGTCGATTCGAAGTAAAAAACGCTTTTTCTCAGCCACACTACCACGCCCTTAATAAATCGTACCTGTATTGATAATCGGCTGATTACGAAGTGTTAAGGAATATAAACTTCTTTTTCCTAATCGAAAAATTACTACAAATGTAATTCATAACTGGTGTAAAGTGGTTGAGTCTAAAAAGAGTATACTCGTGAAAAACTTTAAAATCATAGAAAATAATCGCTGGTCGTATTTTATAGAAAAAAGTGATTAGCACTTGAGAGCAAGCAGGAGTGAAGTCCTTAAAAGTGGTTTGAAGGACAGAAAGTAGGAAGTAAGCAAGAAAAAAGTGAGAGAGGAATGCTCTCACTGACCAAAAAGAGGAAATAGGCAAGAAAAAAGTGAGAGAGGAACGCTCTCACTGACCAAAAAGAGGAAGTAAGCAAGAAAAAAGTGAGAGAGGAATACTCTCACTGACCAAAAAGAGGAAATAGGCAAGAAAAAAGTGAGAGAGGAACGCTCTCACTGACCAAAAAGAGGAAATAGGCAAGAAAAAAGTGAGAGAGGAACGCTCTCACTGACCAAAAAGAGGAAATAAGCAAGAGAAAAGTGAGAGAGGAACGCTCTCACTGACCAAAAGGAGGAAATAGGCAAGAAAAAAGTGAGAGAGGAGGACTCTCTGCTTCCTGCATTCTGTCCTTCAAATCCCATTGATAGTCAATCTTTTAGCTCAATGCTTAAGACACTATAGTAGTCTAGATAGAACCTGTATTCCTGTTAAAACAATCCCTATGAAGAAACCACAAACTGCTCCATTAACACGAATCCACTGTATATCTTTTCCTATATTATTTTCCACCATATCAACTAGCGTTTCAGTATCTAATTTATCTAAATTCTCTTGTACAAGATTGCCAATTTGTGCATGATTATTTTCAACGAGAACTATTATTTGTTTCTGGATCCATTGATCAATGTTGCTATTATTTTCATGAATAATGTCTAGAAAATGATTCATCATTGGAATAAGGTAAGTATCCATAAAATCTTTGTCATCTACAAAATCGATTGTCTTTTGTTGTAGTTGGTGCAGACTTTCCGTAATCATTTGATCAGGCTCCCAATTCGATAAAAGTTGATGTTTCCACTTCTCTACTCCCTCTACTAGTTGGTTATTGTCACTCAAACCTTTTATCTCTTTCTGGATATATAAGACTAAAGCAGCACGATTGGGTTCTCCCTCTTGTTTTAAACTCTTTATTACACTTAATAATAGGTTTTGTACAATATTACCCAGTTTTTCTTCACTAAGCAGACTTTGTATAGATTTTAATGCAAACTGTAGCATTCCATCTGCTTGAATGTTATTCATTACATTCATGGAAACAGCACCTAATCGGTGACTAGTATGTTCTTGCTTTAACCAATTATCTACTTTTTTCAAAATATGATCCAAAACTTTCTGATCCAATTTTTCATTAAGTAGCTGTGAGCTTATTAACTGAACAAGTTTCCTCATTTCAACGTTAGAAAGAGTCAATAATATTTGTTTTTTTATGATAGGTGTAATCTTTTCAACTTCTATGTAACCAATCAATTTCTTAAGTAGTTTAATAAGGCCTTCTCTAAAAGGGGCTGCTTGCATCTGCTTTTTCATAAAGGCAATTAGCTTTTCTGTAAAAGGAATGAATTTTACTTTTTCTTGAATGCTCTCCTTAGAAAGCCAATCATTTCTTAATATCGAAACAAGAGCATTGGTCATTCTTTTACGATTATTAGGAAGTAAGGCTGTATGGGGGATTGGTAATCCAAGTGGATGGCGGAATAGTGCAGTTACTGCAAACCAATCGGCTAATCCACCAACCAGCCCCGCTTCAAATCCCCCATGTAATAAATCAATCCACATAGAACCTTCAAATGGCATGGTTGCGATATAACCTAACCCCATAATAATTAGTGAATATCTTGCAATTTTCTTTGACGTTTTTGTTTTAGTTGACATCATATTCCCTCTATCCTTAAATCATATACAACATTTACTATAACCAAATTATAATCAAATCACAAAAAATAATCATAACCACCCGTAAGCATTCAATGCAAAAAAAGATGAAACCCTTAAATAAATCAAGGATTTCATCCATTAAGATGCTCTGTGAGGGATTACATCACTACAACCTTTTCAATCTTATAGATTATTAACTTCTTTTTTGATGGTGTATCTTTTTTTGCCGTGTTACGGTTCGAATACTAAAGCACCTGATTTAACATTACCAATTAAAAAGGGTAAGATATAATGGAAAAACAAAATGAAAGGAAGATGAATGGTTAATGGAAAAATTAATGTTTATTGAAACTGGAATGGGGATTGATGTGCATGGTCAAGATATTACAAAAGCAGCCATTCGAGCCGTAAAAAATGCTATTCACTATAATTCGATGCCAGGTATTCGCTCTGTACTGCCTGAAAACAGCTTACATAATATGAGAGTTAATGTGAAACTCGCAGTTCCTTGTGATAAGGAGAAACTAGATACGGAGGCTGTGAAAGAGGCTTTGCCATTTGGAAAAGTTACGGTCGAGGTTATGGATGGTGGAATGTTGACATCCAGTGGGATTGTCTTAGAGGAAAAGGGAGATAAAAACGACATGATGTACATTGTTGTCGCATCAGTCGAAGTTGGCTATTAATTGTTAAGTAAATGTGGGTGTCCCAATAGTTACACTTTTGGAACGCCCTTTTTTAAAACGGTGCTTGTACCCTACTCTTGATTTATCACTCATTTTGACTAATTCGTTAAGTGAGATTAAGTTAGCAAATCACGTAATATTAAACTCACAAACTGATTTAGAGAGAAAAGCAGCAAAAAAAAGAGATATCGTAAGAAAATTGTAGATGAGGCCCCTTTCATCGAGTATGTTCTCGTTTTCATTGTCAATGTTACCGATTTCATCAACTTTGTGAATTTTTTGTGACTATCGCATAATAAGAGTATAAATAAACGAGGGGATGACATACATGAGAAAGTTTTTAGAATGGCTTTGGGCTGAATTAGAAATGAACGGAAAACAACTTTATAATCAGCAAAAAAATAAGAGTTTCTTCCATCAATAAGTATGAAGTACAAACTAATAAATTACGATAAGGGTGTTACTATGATTTTATCTGAAAAATACCATTATGACTCACAAAACAATTCTCAGAATTAAACAGAGAATTGTTTTTTTGTGTGTACTCTCTTTATACTGTTTTCCTCCATGGTAATCCTGCCACAAATCCATACTTTACATCTTCGAAGATGTTATAAACATGAATAGGCATCTAACCAGGTTTTAGCTAAATCAACGCAAAAAAGGCAAGACCGTTTTGTTATACGGCTTACCTTTATTTATAAAACAAAACAAAGCAGGTTTATCCGCGTCTACCGCCTCTGCCGCCACGTTTTGATTCAGTGCTACGTTTGAGTGTTGATAAGTTTTCCTCACTAGCCTTTAAAAAATTAGCCATTTTATCTTCAAAACTTTCTTTTGGTTTGAAATTTCCTTTTGAACGAAAGTCTTTTGAAGAGTTATTTGGTCTTCCAGGACGTGATGGACGTTTAGAATAAGTGGAGGTTTGTCCTTGTGGTTTTTCTATAGCTTTTTTGATGGACAAGGCAATTTTTCCTTCCTTCTCACTAATCACTTTTACTTCAACCTGATCGCCTATTTTGAGATGGTCATTAACGTCTTTTACATAGCTATCTGCTACCTCGCTGATATGCACTAGACCTGTTATTCCATCTGGTAATTCAACGAATGCTCCAAAATTAGTGATACCTGTTACTTTACCTTGAACCTTACTTCCTACTTCTACTGCCATAAAAAAATACTCCTCCTCAGTAATGTACTAACGTCTAATTATAGCAAATTGAGGAGAAAAATCAATTGGGTAGATTTAACTATAATTCTTTAGAGGTTTATTTCAGGATTTATCAAATTAAGAGCTAAATATCAAAACACCCCTTCAGCTCTAATCTCATCCAATTAAATTAAAAATACCCGAATTTAGATTGCTAAATCAATTTTGAATACCTATTTTGTATCGATTGTAAAACAAAATAGAGTCCCATTAATACTCGATGATTATGCCTCTAAACAATTTGTAAACTCCCTCTTCGTTGAACAACAAAGGCGATCGAGGGATTCTCGATAGCCTAACACGCATGAAAACATATCTATTCAAATTTTGTTCTTTATTAACTTACAAGTTCATTATCTAATCGGATTCCTGTTGATAATACTTCTTCTATAAATTGAAACACATCATGGCCTTCTACATCGTGAAATAACGAATAATAACAAATATAATCAGTTTTATGCATATTTTCTTTTATATCTTCTTTATCAATCGCATCAAGTATAGTTAACTGGATTTGATCATTCTCATACTCCCCAGCAGCCAAGAAACACTCGTCATTATATGTAAAAATAATATTATAAATACCATTGTACTGATTCGTTTGTATAATTTTAAACATAGTAATCCCCCTAATATTTTTATTACTATTTCTAGAACTAATATATATATCATTCTAAACAAGATTTGCAAAAAAACATGTCGATTCTTCTCCTAAACAACACACTTTTTTTCTACAAAATACATCAATATTTTTATGAAATCTATATCAAACTCAAGCTTGGTGTATACATCGAACACTGAGATTCATCGAACTAGCATGCACCCATTATAAGTATAAAAAAAGAGCTGTAATCAGCTCCATCGTTCTTTAACTCTTGCTACCCATTACTTGATCAAGATTTTTTACATTAGGAAGGAATGATTGGTCTAGGAACAAATGAAGTAAGAAAATGTTAGCTACAATTGGAGTTAATATGGAAAGGGCTATTGGGACGAACCGATTAATTAAAAGTAATACAATTCCACATTACATCCTAATTACGATAGTCTATCCATTTCTTAATTTTTTTTTCCATAGCGGTGAACTTTTTGTCAATATGATTTGATTGTGCATTTTTCTTTTTTGGAGTACTCCAAAATGTTGATAGGATTACTATAAAAATTATGGGAATGGCTATAGCAATTAATTGAAAAATAAGAGCCCCGACATTTATTCCTGAATTCATTCTCTCTCCTCTTTTCATTTTATTTTTTCTATATTTTACCATTTTTCCAACTATACTGCACCGTTTCTTGAATAAAGAAAAGCTATGCTTTTATTGAAGAATCCGGACAGGGATATGCTTATAACGAAAGAAGATTAATAGAAATTTTTTTTGCTTTGAGGAGTTGCTGTTTTCTTCATTTTTATATCCATTTTTCCCATAAAAAAAAGAAAGAGTAATCACTCTTCCTTTTTACTAATCTCTAAACCATCGAGTTTGCTTGAAATCTCTTTAAGTACAACATTTCGTTCTTTTTGAGCATTAATGAGGCTAATTGCAAACCAAATAATAAATCCAAGAACAGCAAGATAAATAATAATCATAAGTAAAATAGGGATTAAAGCTATCGCTTCCATTAGTTATTCCCCTCCCTTCATGTTTGTTTATGCTAATAATAATAAAATCGACTCCACTTATTATATGTAAGCACACTTAAATTAAGAAACTTTATATACCAAGTATGGCGCGAATCTTTTCATCGTCCTTCCCTAATGTGTATCAATTAATAAGAATATCTCCTCCATCTGGCTTTAGCAAAGTACCTATCATATCAATAGTAGTAGATTTTCCTGCAGCGTTCGTACCTAAAAAAGCAGATAATGACCCTTTCTCAACGTAAAAATCAATTTCTTTAACTGCTTCTAGAGCACCAAAGGATTTTTTTAGACCTGTTATTTCAATAATTCTATCCCTTACATATACCCCCCCTCAATCTAACGTAGTTCACTCATCTACCTATTCAGCTATAATATAAAACATTCGATTCATTCGACAAAATGTCCTCTTTTCTTCATGTTTTGTCACGAAACGTTACAATACTTTACACTTTATTCATTTAAATAACATCAAATTGTCACAAGGTATTATTCTCTAAATTGATTCTTAATAGGAATCAACTTTCACTTAATTAATTATTAGATTGAACTTCATCTGACATGGTAATCTGAATGTATCAACATTTAGGAGATGGTATAAATGACTGATTGGAATGCAGCTCTTTATGATGACAAACACAAGTTTGTTTCAAATTTTGGTGAAGATCTTGTTTCTCTCTTAAACCCACAAAAGGGAGAAAGTATTTTAGATGTTGGTTGTGGTACAGGAGATTTAGCTCATGATATTTCAAAAAGTGGCGCTACTGTTACCGGCATTGATGCTGCACAGTCTATGATTGAAGCTGCAAAAGAAAAGTACCCTGATATCCACTTTAGCGTACAAGATGGCGAACAGTTTTCTTTTGATTCTCAATTTCATGCAGTGTTTTCAAATGCTGCCATTCACTGGATGAAAAACCAACAGAAGGTTGTTCAAAATTGTTATGATGTTCTTCTTCCCAGTGGCCGTTTCGTCGCTGAATTAGGTGGAGCGAATAATATTCAATCTATTGTGGATGCCATAAAGGAAGCATCCAATCGTCTATCAATTCCGTATGATGCCACTTTATTTCCATGGGTATTTCCAACAAAAGAAGAAATGAAAGAGCATCTTATCAACGCCGGTTTTAATGTAATAACAATCGAGCATTATGAACGACCAACACCATTAGTTGGAGAAGATGGTATTCGTAATTGGCTTGAAATGTTCAGTAACAATATGTTCAAAAATCTTACGAATGATGAAAAAGAAGCAATCTATAGCGAATGTGAACGTATTTTGCGTCCTCAAATTTATAAAGAAAATGGTTGGGTTGCTGATTATTGGCGACTTCGTTTCATTGCACAAAAGCCTTAATGAAAAGCAGCTTAGATACTCCAGACATCTAAGCTGCTTTTCATCTTTTATAGATAGTGACACATGCTTGTATAAATCGGTCAAATAAAGGATGGACGTATTTAGTATAAACGAATGTAGCAGAAAGAATATCATTATCTATTTGAGGAATTTGCGCAAAAAGTTCTCCTTTTTCTACTTCTGTTTGGACAACGCTTTTGGGTAAGAATGCAATACCCATCCCCTGTTTAATAAAAGTTTTAATTACTTCTGTTTGGTTCAGTCTTTCTATTTGGCAATCTCTTGGCAAATGACGTTCGATTTGCTCCCAATAAGGAGAAAATGCATGTGTATATATCGGAAATTTCTTTATTAATAATTGAAAATCCTCTGCATCGAAAGGTTGAGGACCTACAATCATAACAGGTTCATTTGCAATCATCGTTGTTAGTAGCTCTCTAGTAGAAGGAACTTTCGATAGCCCGATATCAATTTGTTGTCGGAAAACAGCCTCACCAATCTCATTTGATGGTAAGATGTCAATTTGAACGATTACATCTGGTTGAAGCTGTTTAAAATGCTGAATGATAAAAGGAAGCTTGGAATTTGCAATTTGGGGAGCTACCCCTAACGAAATTTTTTGGGAATATCCAGCTTGAAATGCTTTCATTTCCTGGACTATTTGCTCTTCAAACTCTACTAACCGAATGGCTCGTGGTAAAAAATAATGTCCATTTGCATTTAAAATAACCCGTTTTTGAACCCGATCAAACAATCGGATATTCAATGCTTTTTCAAGTTTTTGAATTTGTTTTGTAACAGCTGATTGTGTCATCATCAATTCTTCTGCTACTTCTCGAAAGTTTTCTTTCTTCGCTGCCAATATGAATGTTTTTAGTAATTCTATTTCCACATCTTTTTCCGCCTTTTATAATTTGCAGCCTAGTCCAAATTAGATTTTTTAATTAGCATCGATTATTGAATTTTAGTCCTTAACAAATTGAATAATCCTCATGTGTAAACACATTTATATAATCTTTGTAATCTCCTTCACTGAATACATTAAATATGATTTTTTCAATATGATTTGGATAGGTCGTTAGCCATTTATTTACTGTATTGACTGCAATATGAGCAGCTTCCGACTTTGGAAACCCAAATACACCCGTTGAGATTGCACAGAATGCGATTGTTTTAATATTTTCAATTTCATTCGCTACATCAAGACACGAAATATAGCACGATGCTAATTCGTCCTTTTGTTGCTCTGTCAACATTGTCCCCCTTGGGACGATAGGTCCAACAGTATGTAAAACAAATCGTGACGGCAGGTTATAAGCTCTTGTTATTTTTGCATTTCCGGTTTCCTCTAACTCTCCCTGTGCAGACATAATGATTTCACAATCATCTCTCAATTTGGGTCCTGCAGCTGAATGAATTGCGTTATCTATACATGCATGTAAGGGCTGGAAGCACCCTAACATTTGTTTGTTCGCAGCGTTAACAATTGCATCAGTATTTAACTGTGTAATATCCCCTTGCCACAATATGAACTTATCTGATTGGATAAAGTCATTATCTGGAAATATGTGTGTAACAGTATCAAGCTTATTTACATCAACGATACCTTTTTCTTTTAACTCTGTTTGCAGGAGAGAATCCATTTTTTTTAGGAATTGATGATCAACTGGTTTTGGTTCTCTGATGTTCAAAAGTCCTCTCAGTAAATTGCGTTTTCCTACATATTCATGTGGAACCTCTACACCTTTTGGAGCACCAGGTTCATGTAATAAAATCTCTAATAAATCATCTACTATAAGTTCAATATTGCTTTTAATAATTGGGGATGGTAAGAATTCTTCGTGCAATCCAATTAATGAGGAATATTCTTTTAATTGTAATTGAGACATACTTTACGCTCCTTTCAGCCAAAGAACAAATACCAATAGCAAAACCTAATGGTATCTTCCGTTTATTTCATGATAGTCAATATAACCTCTTGCATATTTTCCGTAAATGCAATGGTTTTATCTTCATTTTCCTTAATACCCTCCGGATGATCTTTGTTCAACCGGATCAGGGTTGCTTTCTCATTGTGATATGTCCATCTTTCAAAAGGATAACGAATAATGCCAGGTGTATTGAACCCAATCCCTAATTCCAGATAGACAATTTTCTTTCCATCCGACTCCTTAAGGAACTCGTTGTAAGATTTATTTAATTCATACCACTTCGCATCCTGTACAAAGTATTCGTTAATCCTTAGGTTTGGATCCATTTCACCGCCGCAAATAGGGCACTTTGGAACAAGTTCAGATGGTATTTTGCAATCTACCGTTTTTTCAACCATTTCCTTAACCAGTGATTCATTATCATATAGTTTATCATGGCAGCCTTTGGCACATTGGAAGTAGCCGTAATTGCCCTGGACTTCAAATACTTTATCAAACGAAAAACCTGCCTTCTCAAACTGGCTTTCGACATTGGTAGTGATAACGAAATAGTTTTTGTCCTTTACCAACTGATATAAGTCCTTGTAAAGCTTGGTTGCACCAGTTTCATACCGGTTCAGACTGATATGCTTTGCCCAGTATGCCCATCTCTCTTCTTGAGTCCTAAACGGATAAAAACCTGATGAGTACATATCGGTTAATCCATACTTTTTGATAAATGGCCCAAAACTCTCGGTAAATCTTTTTCCGCTATACTCTATGCCTGCAGCAGCCGATAAGCCCGCTCCCCCGCCTAAAAGAATATAGTCAGCATCTTCAATGGTCGTTTTTGCTTTTTCTATGCGTGTCTGATAATTCTCATTCATAATCTACACCTTCCAAAATAGCATGTTTTTATTAAATTTATAAACAAAATAGAACAAAATACCATTAGCATAAACACTAATGGTATTTTTCGAAAATTATTCTGCCTCAGCTACGACAGTGAAGCGTTCGTTTTTGTGCTGCGGATTTTCAATTTCATCTACAACAGCAATTGCATAATCCGCATAGCTGATATAGCTTTCTCCTTTTGAATTGACAAGGAGATGATCTTTTCCTGCTTGATACGTCCCCGTTCTCTTTCCTTCAGGATTAAACACAGCTGAAGGACTGATAAACGTCCATGTGATACCAGATGTTTCCTGTAATTCTTTGAGGTTTCGTGCCTGACCTGCTGCTGTTGGCTTAACTATATCAGGAAATTCAGGTGTATCAATGACTTGAATCGTTTTATTTTCATCTACATAAAGGCTACCTGCGCCTCCAACAATGATGGCTCTTGTATTTGTCCCTTTAAGTGCCTCAATAAGTACATGACCAGCGTCGACATGTGCCTGCTCTTCACCAAGGGGAGCACCAAAAGCATTGACTACTACTTCAAACTGATTTATATCCTCTGAAGTTAAGTCAAAAATACTTTTTTCAATTACTGCAACATTTTTATCTATAAGTTTTGACGCATTTCTTACAATAGCTGTTACTTCATGACCTCTATCTTTAGCTTCTTTTAAAACAAGACTTCCTACCTTACCACTTGCACCAATAATTCCAATTTTCATTATATATTCCTCCCGTAGTTACAAATTTAACTGTAACAAAATCAATTACCTGTAATCATTATAATTACAGGTAGGGTTATTGTCAACATATTGAAATCAGTTTTATTATGTCCAATATTTTAAGGTATAATATTCTTGTAATCGAATGAATTACATGATGAAAGCATTTAATAATTTTATTGTAAAAAGTAAGGAAGGTGACTGAATATGTCCATCAGCAGCCGTTTTGCCGTTGGAATCCACATATTAGCTCTAATTGAAATAAATAAAGATGGAGTAAGCTCATCTGAATTTTTAGCAGGAAGCGTTAACACAAACCCAGCAGTGATCAGAAAAATTATGGGAATGCTAAAAAAAGCTGGGTTAATAGAAGTACATCCAGGTATCGCGGGAGCTAAACTCGCAAAGGAACTATCAGATATTACACTACTTGACGTCTATAAAGCAGTTAATGTTGTTCCAGATAAAGAGTTGTTTAGCGTACATGAAAATCCAAATCTCGAATGTCCTGTAGGAAGGAACATCCAAAATACAATAGGACCATTATTTTCAACTGCTCAATTAGCTATGGAGAACGTCTTGGGAAATGTAACCCTAGAGGATGTTGTGAAGGATATTGCTGGTAAAGAAAATATAAACTGTTGAAAAGACCTTTCAAAAATAGATGTGTGGCAATTCACACGTCTATTTTAATGTCATTTTATATTTTTCATCTAAAAAAGGAGCCCTTTACGAAAAATGATAGTACTTAGTTCAATATAATATTCTCTTTTATTCCTTTTAAGAAAAAATTCCATTCAATTTGATTTAAGTTGTAGTATGTACCATTTAGATCTTTTGTAAATAATCAGTTAATATTCCAGAATACTTATCTAAGATCATCACAATACGATCTATAATAGATTAAACTAGAATTCACTCTTCACACAGTGATGACAACCTTTCCTTGTGTGTGTCCTTCTTCAAAATATCTGAAAGCTTCGGGAACTTCACTCAACTTATAAATTCTATCAATAACTGGTTTTACTTTCCCTGCTTCAATAAGTTCTTTCATAAATACTAAATCGCTTTGATTTTGCCTTTGTAAAATGCTCCCCATTTTCTTACTCCCAGTCATTGAAATCCAAGGCCCCAGAACAATGGCCTCAGTTAATTGAGCTCCAGCACCTCCGACCATAACATAAATTCCATTAGGACTTAATGCACGCTTATAATCTGAAATTGGTTGATACCCGTTAACAGCAAGAATCAGGTCATAACGCTGTGTTTTTCGAGTAAAATCTTCCTTTGTATAATCAATGATATGGTCTGCACCAAGTGATTGCAAAATGTCTACATTCCTCGTACTACACACACCTGTTACCTCAGCCCCGAATGATTTGGCAATCTGTACTGCGAAAGTCCCTACACCCCCAGAGGCTCCATTAATCAATACCTTTTGCCCCGACTGAATCTTACCTTTATTCCGCAGACCCTGTAGGGCCGTAACTGCCGCCATAGGTACCGCAGCAGCTTCCTCGAAGGATATATTGGCTGGTTTTAGCGCTAATGCATGTTCCGGAACAGATACATATTCGGCAAAACCACCCCAACCACAACCAGATAGATCTCCGAATACCTCATCGCCTGGTTTAAACTGCTTAACATTAATACCAACTGCTTCGACCCGACCTGCAATATCACCTCCAGGTATGGTGTATTTTGGTCTTAGAATACCGAAAGCAAAGCGGGCTAAGAGCGGTTTTCCTTTCAGAAGAACCAGGTTACCATAATTCACAGATGCTGCATGAATTTTTACCAGTATTTGATTGTCCTCAGGAATAGGTTTCTCGACCTCTTTTACTTCAAGAACATCAGGTGGTCCATATTTGTTATAAACTATAGCTTTCATAAATATTCCTCCTAATCTATTTTAATTTGGTCGATTTATACCTCATGAATAAATATCGCTAAAAAAACGATTTATGATTCCATCATTAAACGATATTCAAGTTTATTAATATTCAAGACTATAATATTTATAATCCCCTTCTCTTTATGTGTTTATCTCTAATACGGGTTAAATAGAGAAAGGTTCCTTAAAGTTCAGTTCTAACCCTCATTAAAATTTGTCGTTTATTATCAACCAAAAGTTAATCCACAGTCTGAAACTGTTTCCGGAGCCGAAGCGTTAGTTCGTTGGAGTCACTCAGAAAAGTGGCTGCTTAGCTTAGAAAGGAAGGCATCAACGAAGTATATAAAAAGATTGCACATTATATGGGATGAAAGAAAAGGATAGATCAAGCAAATAATATTTGCCTGACCTATCCTTCTTGTACTTATTAATGGGTTCTGTTTTCTTTAATATTCCATTTGCTGCTAAGCATACTAGTAATCAGCTTATTCTAAATTCGCAACAAGAACGTGCTTAGTTTCTAATAGTTGAAAGTATTTTTTGCGCATCATGTTGATCTTCCTTTAACCAAAGAATAGGTCAAGTATATTTGATGATGTAGAAGATTGTTTATTATAGAACTCTGAATAACCACAGTTCTTACAATAAACAACGATGAATTGATTATTCTGAATATCAAACATCTTAGATAAACCCGTTCCAGTCATCGCTACTTCCTTCTTGTCTGCATCTTTGCTACCACATTTTATACACCCTTGTCCACTCATACGGTTCTCCTCCCTTTTGGCTGTTTTTATATAATACACATATACGTAATACTCATAAAATAGTTCCATTTAAAATGGAATTATGGACTATTTTTTTCCCCATAGAACAATGTAAATAAAAAAGATGATATCTGTTAAGACATCATCTCGTAGAATATAAAACCTAAATAAAATAACTCTAAAACCATAAGTTTAACCCTGATTCATTGTGCTTTCATCCATATAATTAAAATTGTAATGACCAAATACCAACTTTTCTGAAAGAATAGAAAAACCGAGTACGATTTCGTCCTGCCATTCATTTGTTGAAATACGGTTTTAATATTACCTTTTTATCCCAAAATAACATTTTAATCAAGAAATATATTAACTTATATAAGAGGCTGATTTTACTTCTTTATTTAGAGTGTCTCCAATTCTAGTTTAAATCCTTCCACGACCACATCTTCATTGATTTCAAGCAATAGGCACCGTTTTCCTTGATACATAATATATTTTACATTTTTCAGGTTTTTCGGGTCGATGGATACATTCGCTACCTCCGTATTGATTTTTATTGTTTTAGGAAGTAAGCTATTTGCTTTGAATTCATGTTTTTCGTCATCTACTACAGCTTTAAAGGCATGTTCTACTTTGGCGCTATCTACATTTTCGACTCCACTTACCTCTAAGATGCGTTCAACGTCCTTATAATCCAACATAGGAGGGGTTTCACTTTCTTCATTCTCTTCATTCTCCTGAACCATCTTATCAATTTCTTCATAGACATTAGCAATGACTCGGGAATCCACTTCTTCTCCCACCACTTGTTTTAAGATTTGTTCGAAGCTATCCTTATCATCCTCGGCTGTTATAATTTCTTCACAATTGAGAACCTCTTCAATAAATGTTTCATTGGGCTGATTCACTTTCCCTGCATAATAAAGAATATGGTTAACATCTGCATAATTGTCATTAAAAGCAGGAAACAGAAAGCCTGACAATGGAGATGTTAAATTAATGATTGGATCAAAGGCGTTATTCGATTTGAATTCTTTCTCAATATAATCAAACAGCAAAGCTTTCTTCGGCTGATCCGTTTTATTGAGACTGCTAAGGATAAACTGGTTAGAATAGACTTCATCATTCCCGCCTTCTCCTGATTCCAGATCCCGTTTTCGTACCGGTTTACGATATTCTCCCCGGATAAACGTGACGACCGTATCAAATTCATAAGTAGTATTCGCAAACAATTTGCCAACGATTTGCAGCATGTTTTCTTTCCAATCTTCTGTTGATTCAGCCTGTAACCCTTCAAAAAGAATCGTTTGTGTACTGTCTTCCACATCATGTTGAAATTTTAGCTCAAACAGTTTGGCATCAAGAGAACCAGTCAAAACCTTTTTAAAGTTTGCCAAAAATAATTCTTTTTCTTCCTTTTCTAACAATTGAAACGGTTGACAGATATGGTGGTAAATATCACCCGATTCTTTTTGTATATACACATTAAAAATTTCCCAAATTTCTATGAGATCATTATTTAATTTAAATTGCTTTCGGATATTAGCAATGTCTTTTATATTCATCTGTTTCAACTCCCACTCCCCATTATACTGTTCAAACAGGAAAATAGTAATGCTTGATATTTTTTTCAATAGGGAAACTTTCATCAGCTTAAAAGCGAAAGAAGTCACGCAAGGCGGAAGCACATTTACACAACAAGTTAGTAAAAATCTATATTTCAACAATGACTAAACCTTTATCCTAAATTAAATAGTAGGAACAGGTTCCTCGTTTAAAAAAATATGAGACACTCGACCTTATACTATATTTTTTGTTGCGACCTACCTATTTCTATGAATCCTTGCTTGTGTTCATCAAATTCTTCCATTCCTCATGGAATTCCGGATCCATTTCCTTCACCTGATCCATGAACTTGTCCAATAACTTTAATCGGGATAGGCCACCAAAGAAACGAGTAGGCCAAGCATTTTGTTTTTTCAATGAATTCACATGGTCAACAACTTTGATCTCTCCATTATCTGTCACAATAAAATGACGAATAGCGGCATCTATCCGGGTAAAACCGATTCTTTTCATTTCTTTAAATATAAATACTAATTGTTTAACAATTGGTTCTGGTATGTCGCGTAGTGATTTAAGATAATCCTTCAAGGGTTGTCCATTGATGTGTTCCATTACAATATAGTTCGGACCCACTTCAAAAACCTTAGGAACAATTGAGGAAATCTGCCCTGCGTTTAATGCTTCACACTCTCTCCGCCAGTGTCTTTCTTTAGCAAACAACTTGAGGCATCGATCATCAGAAAGCCTGAAAACAGCTCCCTGCACTCCTTTTCCAATCATTTCGTATTGGGTAGGATTTTCTATTATCAGTCCTTTTTCTGTTTTTTCTATAGTAATTTTGTGAAAATCGTCCAATTTATTCACTCCTTTTCTTACTAGAATATTGACCGCGATATTCTTTCGCCACGGCGATATGTAAGTGGAATTATGAAATTTTTGATAAAAACTGAGGGCTTGCCTTCACCTCTATTGGACAACTGAATAAGATAATATGTCACAGCTAGATCGGAGGAATTTCTTTCAATGCATGACCCTTTAAATTCAACAGAATTGATTAAGTTGCCATATTTAGATGGATCGGAATCAAAAATATTAAACCGACCTACGGCACTTAATTTTTCTAGAAATATAATAGAATACGATGTCATTTCATTTGATGTTTTTGACACTTTGTTACTAAGACCTTTTATTCAGCCTCATCATCTATTCATGATAATAGGGGAAAAACTTAACTGTGTGAATTTTATGTCTATACGAATGAAAGCAGAAAAAGAAGCGCGTAGTCAAGCTGAAGTAAAGAAAGGGCATAAACAAGTAACAATATATGATATTTATGAAATTATTCAATTAAGAACAGGAATTGATAAACAATATGGAGTACAACTAGAGTTACAAACAGAACTAGAGTTTTGTTTTGCTAATCCCTATATGAAAGATGTTTTTGAAATACTAAAGTCCCAAAACAAAAAAATAATTGCTATTTCAGATATGTATTTAACAAAATCAATGATTGTACAATTGTTGGATAACTCAGGTTTTAGTGGATTTTCTGACGTTTTTGTTTCCTGTGAGAACAACGGTAGTAAAGGAGATAAACAATTATTCAAAATAGTTCTACAAAAGTTAGGAAAAGATATAAGTTTGGTACACATCGGGGAAAATTATGAGTCAGATATAAAAAATGCTGAAGATCTAGGGATAGCGACAAGATATTACAATAATGTCCATGAAACAGGAAATCAATACCGTGCAGACGGTATGTCCGAACTAATTGGTTCCACATATAGTGGGATCGTTAATACTCATTTGCATAATGGTAATAAGCAATATACACCTCATTATGAATATGGTTTTATTTATGGTGGCTTGTATATATTGGGCTACTGCAAATGGATTTATGACTATGCAAAACAAAATAATATAGATAAAGTACTGTTCCTTTCAAGAGATGGGGATATTTATCACAAAGTATTTAATTATCTTTACACTGATATGAATAATGAATATATTTATTGGTCTCGAATTGCCAATTCGAAATATACAATAGAAAAAAACCGTTATGATTTTTTGAAACGAATCGTACGACACAAAGAAAAAGTGACAATAAAAGGTCTATTAGAATCTTTAGAATTAGATGTAATGGTAGGTTTATTATCTCAATATGAACTAAAAGAAGACGATTTCATCCATAAAGGAAATGTAAAATTAATTCAAACACTTTTTATAGAAAACTGGGAGACTGTTGTAAAAAAAATAACTGAAGATGATGTTATTGTTAAAGAATATTTTATGAATATAATTCAAGAAAGCAAAAAAGTTGCTGTTGTTGATGTTGGTTGGGTTGGGTCTGGGGGGACAGGGATAAAATATTTGATAGAACAAAAGTGGAATTTGGATTGTGAAGTTCACAGTCTAGTAGCAGCTAGTAGGCACGCGAACCACACAGCTAATCTAACCCAGATTATGAAAAAAGAAATTGGAGTTTATATTTTTTCTAGAATGTTTAACAGAAATTTATACGATATTCACTCCAATACAAAACATAATAATGTTTATTTTGAGTTATTTACTCAAGCTTGCTATCCTTCATTCTCAGGTTTTAAAAAAACAGAAGAAGGATATAAATTACTATTTGATGTACCAGAGGTTGAAAATTATAAAATTATCGAACAAATTCATAATGGTATTTTTGATTTTGTGAAGTTATATAAGAAGATGTTTTCAAATTATGAGTATCTATTTAATATATCGGGTTACGATGCGTATATACCATTTAGAATGATTATTAAAGATCTTCGATTCATAAGGAGATATTTTGGCAATTTGAGTTTTTGCAGAGGAGTCATTGCAGATTCTGAAAATCAATCATTCGAAACCTTACACGACATAATGGATCAAGATGGCCTATAAATTAAAGTTTAATAGATGTATGCTTTTTTACAATTTAGATTCGGAGTGAACATTATGATTTTGTACCATGTTTTTTCACCTTATCAATTGTTGAACGTTATCGTTTATAAAGAGTTTTTTCATAAAGGACAGGTTTGCTATATTCTATTGTCAGACAATATAAAAAAAGAATATCCGCAGTTTATGCAAATGGAAGATCTCTTTTTTGATAAAATCTTTGTTTATCATAATGAACTCTTTTGCGAAACAGAAAATAGGAATAGTACTAATAAGACTTTTGGAAAATTCCTCACTGAAAATAATATCAATCTCCATGAATTTTCTGAAATAATCGTGGAAAGTCGATATAGTTATTTTGAAAGCTATTTAGTAGAAAATAAGTGTAAATTCAGTTACTTGGAAAAAGCCTCCAAATTAATTAGTACCCCTGAAATTGCAGAAGAAAAATTGGATAGTAGTTTTATTGATAAAGTCCTTGTTTTTTTTGGTATCAATCAAAAGATTCAAATCAATAAAAATTCAGCTATCTTAATAACACAAGATCCTTCTAATTTAAAAAACATGTCTTTCGAAGAATATAAAAAAGTATATCAATTAATTGTCGATTATTTCGTACCTGCGGAAACTAGATTGGTGATTAAAACAACTCCTGATGATCTTATGTTCTATAATCATCTATTTCCACAGACAACTGTAGTAAAAAAGAACTTTCCATCCGAGTTACTCCCTTTGGTTTTTACCGAAAAGCCACACACAGTAATAGCCCTCCCATCCGCAAGTATAAATAACTTAATAGGTTATTTTGAAAATTATATAAGGATTTCAACTAGTTTTGAAGGGGATTTCAATATTACACATAAATATTATTGCGCAGTTAGATTAATTAGCGAGTTATTTGAGGATTACGAGATTCATGAAATAAACTCAGATAAACTACTTCTTGAAAATTTATTAAACATTTCAGAAAATCAATTAGGTAGATGCATAAATACTGTTAAAAATTTGAGCCAAGTTCCTGATAAAAGCATTTTAATCATTGATGATTTTAACCGTGGTACTTTACCTACATCCAAAGAGATTTGTAATTTTGTAGAATCAGTAGATAAAGAGTCAATTATTTTCTTTATAAATTCTAATAAAGAATATCTGTTCTATGATTATCCTAACAAAGAAATATTTGAGAGTATAGTACCCGTTAACATTCTTCATTCCAGCATAATTGATGAAACTGAGCAATATCCACAAACACTTTTTATTTATTCAAAAAGGAAGGATACAAGAAATATGATTAACCTACAAAAAATTGAAAAAACTTTGAATAATTCAAATGAAATTTTAAAAAAAGATGCAATGTCAGAAGAACAGTTGAAAATTAAAATATTAGAAGGAATATTAGAGGCAACTGAAAAGAGATTAGAACATTATATTAAGCTAGAAAAGGAATTGAGAGAACAGTTGGACTAATAGATATTCGAATGAAATTTATATGTTGGGCGAACCTCCCTCACTTGTCATACATTTTTCACAAACGACTAGTAATTTATGAATGATTTATGAATGATTTGTGAATATACACACAAACTACTTCCATTTTTAAATAATGAGAGTAAAATAAGGTTCAAGAACTGATATACAACAAATAAAAACAGAAGATCAATTACTCTGGTTGTTATAGTACAAAAAACCAAATAAAAAGGAGACTTTAACTATGTGGGTTATTACAGTTTTTGAAAAAAACACTTTCCGTATGTTCGAATACAACAATAAAAATGAAGCTACAGATGCATTAAGAAAGTTCAAACAACCGGCAGTGCTTTCTTATACTAATTAAAGTGGAAGGTCGTTTTGACTTCACATCCATAAATTGAGTAGGGGGAAGTCTCAAAAGTCATTTTTTATGACCTTTGAGACTTCCCCTTTTTTGTACAATTGATAAAATGTATTGCCGCACTTATTTTAGGCGTTTATAATTTTTATGATTTACAACTGCTTTTATCGGTTCATCTGTATTTGGTTTTGTCCCAATTTTTATAATAACTGAATTCTCCCGTACCATTAAAACTTCTCCGGACTTTCCTTTATATTCACCTTTTATTACTTGTATAGTATCCCCTTCGTTCGCCTTTTTAACTTCACTCTTATCCAATGTTTTTTCATTATCCATTTCATTTGCTCCTCTGTAAATGCACAGTGCATTGTAATCAAAGCTTATCCTTCCCCATCTTTATCTTTTTATTTCTTAACCAATTACAAAAATGCTTTTATGTATTAAATCAAAATTAACCGGAGATTTTAACCTGATAAGCACTATTTGCTAAAAGGTACGATAATGTTCATTGAATATTCAAACAATTACAAGTAATGAAATGATAAACTTTAGATAATAATAATTAAATCCAATTAAAGTAGGTGAGATAATCCATGAAAATCTGCTGTAAAATTTGCCACTGTGAATTAAATTATAGCGATTCGGTAATAATAGATAATTTTTATGACCTATACCATCGTTCCTGCTCTAAAGCTACTTCCAGTCATATTCTTGAAATAGACACATACAAAAATATCCTGGATAAATATTGGTTATTAAAAATATAATATAACCATATAACGAATATGAAATAATACCAAAATTTAATTAATATAGAACTTTTGCGTGGCTGCTACCCCTTCTCCTAAAAAAACACCTCCCACATAGTTTGCTTAACTATATTGGAGGTGTTTTTATTTTCATTATTATTATCTTGTTGTTACTGGTTGTTTTACGGGTTGTTTTACTACTATATTTTTAAATGGTACAAAATCATTTTGATAGACTGCTGCTTCTCGTCTATATCCATGTAACCAATCCGTGTAGAAGAAGTCATTTGCTGTACGTTTACTAAAGATATTATTGCGAAGTGAGATGCTAACTGGATTCACAGCATGAATGATTTCTCCCCAGAATCGTGCAGTTGTTTGAACACGTGCAGAACGAGGAATACGTTCTTCTTGGTATACTTTGAAAGCAGCTTCGTAATTATCACCATATTCTTTTAGCACATCAGCCAATTTTGCAGAGTCTTCTAAAGCGGCAATTCCACCTTGAGCTAAATATTGTAACATTGGGTGTGCTGCGTCGCCTAAAAGTGTGATATTACCTTCTGACCAGTTACCAATTGGATTACGGTCATACATTGGCGATTTGAAGTCTTTATTAATGAATGAAAGGGCTTTGGCAACTTTTTCAGTGCAGCCATTGAAAACTTGATACATTTCTTCAGGTGTTCCCCAAATAGTAGATTCAGGTGTCCAAGTTGGGCTTTTGAAAACAACTACTTGATTGTATAATTCTCCACGACGTACTGGATATTGAACAACGTGACAATTTGGCCCAATCCACATGATCACATCATCCATATCAGCATCATCTGAAACAACTTCAATTGGAAGAGTTCCACGATAAGCTACATATGTTGAGTTAACTGGTTCATCTGTTGAGAAGTGTTTACGAACTTTTGAATGAATTCCATCAGCACCGATAACTGCTTTCCCTTTAATTCTTTCACCATTATGGATTGTAAGGAACACGCCATCAGCTGTTTCTTCTACAGATTCTACTCCTGAATTTGTATAAAGTGAAACTAGTGGATTTGCTTGACATGCTTCTAATAGACATTTGTGTAAATCAGAACGATGTAATACAATGTATGGCGCTCCATATCTTTCTTGATACTCTTTACCTAAATCTAACTCAGATAGTTCTTCACCTGTCCAAGCATCCTTTAACACTAGGCGTTTAGGATATACGGCAAAATCATTAATGCGATCCATTACTCCAAAACGTTGTAAAACAGCTACCCCATTTGCTGCTAATTGAATTCCTGCTCCAACTTCTCCAAATTCTTGTGCTTTTTCTAAAACAGTTGAAGATTTCCCAGCTTCTGCTGCTGCAAGAGCTGCTGCTAAGCCTCCAATTCCTCCACCAGCAATTAAAATTGTGTTTTCTGTGTTTTGGTAAGTCATTAAAATTCCCCCTATTTGTCCTTTATTTAGTATGAATAGCAAAAATTTAGTACTAAGCAGCAAATTATATAAATTACTACATAATTGTTAGTAAGCCGCCTAGTACCATAAACAAAATAAACTGATTCTACATGTTGCTAATTATCCTAAAAGTGGTTTGAATTCAGATGTAACTTCTTGTTGTCCATTATTTTTATCATAAACTTCACGGTGTTCAACATCGAATCTTTCCATGATTGGAAGATCATTTGTTGTGAAGAAATATGTGTCTTCAGATGCAACATGTTCAACCCAAGCCCAGTTTGGTACAGCTAGGAAATCTCCTTTTTCCCAATCGAAACGAACGCCGTTAATAATACTGTATCCAGATCCTTTATATACTTGATGGATGGATGCACTAGTATGACGTTGTGCTTTTGTACGGAAGCCTTTAGGGAACTTCTGAATCCAAGCAGCAATGGTTGGGTTCGCTGTTTTACCAGTAGAAGGGTTAATGAATTCTACTGCATACCCTTCAAATGGATCTGGATCAAACTGACTTAATGATTCAATCGCTGTATTTGTATGTTTCCATTTATATGAACCAAGCGGAGCGATAGATGGATTACGATCAGAAACTGGACGTAACATACCAGCTGCATAGCGTTGTGCATTATAATCATCAGGTACTTCTGGTTGTTGGATTTGTTCTGGATAGTTATCGAAGAATGTACCGCCTAATGCATACATCGTTGGAATATCGAGAACATCTGTCCATACCATCGGTTTTGTCCCTTGATGTTCATGACCATGCCAGAGACCTTTCGGTGTAATTAAGAAGTCTCCTTCTTCCATATGGATTCTTTCACCTTGAACAATCGTGTAAGCGCCTTCACCTTCCGTAATAAAACGAAGAGCGTTTTGTGAATGGCGATGAGATGGAGCTACTTCACCTGGTAAAAGTAATTGGACAGCTGCATAAAGTGTTTGTGTTGTTGATGCCCAGCCCCAAGGTTGGCGATACTCTAACCCTGGATTTTGTAAATAAATCGCTCTTCTTTCCCCACCGCGTTCTGGCGTGAAAATTTGTGCAGCTTCCATCAATTTTTTATGTAGCAAACTACCTTTCCAAAGATATGCTTGTGCATGTGGTTCCGGGGTTTTATGCATCAATTCAGGGATGGCTTCCCAAAGTGGGCCAAGGTTGTATTGACGAATATCTTCCGTAAAATCTTGAACAATACTGCTCTTCATAAATTCTGTTTTTTCTGCCATGTTGTTACCTCCCTATAATATTATTTACTTCATTTTAATTTTGTTTGAATGACTTAGATGCTTCGTGCACCGTTCCATTCATAGAAATGTAAGCGAATTCATTTATATAAAAAATATATAAGCACAAAATGATTTGTACGAAACAAAGAAATATTAAATCATTTCACTACTTTCAATGATTACGGTTACATTTCCACGAATAGGAAACTCTGTTCACTACTTATGAAATAATATTATCGTGACTATAGGAAAAAGTCAATAAATATTTTAAATTTTTTAACAATTCAGATTAGGAAATTTTTTAATCAAAGTAGCATTGATGTTATCACAATCATTTTCAATCATGACCACCCGTCCGGTTTAGTTAGTGGTCATAAATCCTAGTTGTTAAATGTACAAATAAAAGATTCGTACTGTGTCGAAATTCCATGGTAAATTATTAACAAGAGCATTCCTGTTAATAGAACTTTCTGATGCGGGGTGTCAAATTGTGGCGCAATGACCCCTAATTTAGAACCAAGGAGAACTCCATAATTAAAGAGAGAGGGATCAACTATGAAACCAAAGGTAATTGTTTATAAAAAAGTAGATAAAAAGGTGTTGGATTTTATTCAGACTACTTGTGAAGTTGTTTATTTGGAGAAACTGGATTCGCAGACCTATCCTGTATTTCTTGAAGAACTGAAGGATGCTCAAGGTATATTGGGAGCAGGCTTAAAAGTAGATAAAGAATTGTTAGATCAAGCACCTCATTTAAAAATAGTGTGTAACACGTCTGTTGGCTACGACAATCTTAATATGGCAGAGTTGACAAAACGGGGAATCATGGCGACGAATACGCCAGATGTATTGAACGATACAGTAGCCGATACGATTTTTGGATTACTTCTGTCCACGGCCAGAAGGGTGCCAGAATTAGATCATTGGGTTAAGACAGGGCAGTGGGAATCGAATCTCGAAGAAAAGTGGTTTGGGGTGGATGTCCATCATAAAATATTAGGGATTATCGGTATGGGAGGAATCGGGTCTGCGATTGCAAAAAGGGCCCATTTAGGCTTTGACATGGAGATTGTATACCACAACCGGTCCCGAAACGAAGAAGCAGAACAAAAGTATAGAGCTACGTACTGTTCCATGGAAGACCTGCTAAAGCAGTCCGATTTTGTATGCCTAATGACGCCACTGACTCCACAGACTGAAAAAATAATGGGAAAAAGAGAATTCGAGCTTATGAAAGAAACGGCAATTTTTATTAATGGTTCAAGGGGAAAGACCGTAGATGAAGAAGCTTTAATTCATGCACTTCAAAAGGGTGAAATTCTTGCGGCAGGACTTGATGTCTTTGTTCAAGAACCGGTTAAGTTGGACAATCCGTTACTTTCTATGAAGAATGTTGTCACTTTGCCACATATCGGCTCCGCTACCTATGAAACTCGCTTGAAAATGGCGACTTTAGCAGCAACCAATCTCGTTGCCGGATTACAAGGAGAAATTCCACCTACCTTGATCAATAGTGAGGTAAAGGCAAAGTAGATAAGTAGCTATCAGACTATTCGGAATGAATAAATAATCGTAGACCAGTCATTAGATGCACGAAACAAAGTAGAATTCCTACGACTAACAGAAGAATTAAAGAACAATGTATAATTCAAATAATATATTTGTATGTGGGGAAAGAGGCCTATCTAAAGGGCTCCCTTTTATGTTCATCTTGGAATTTGCCAACGAAAGATAAAATAAAGAAATCAACGTTTCTTTGAAGAAAGGTTGATTTCTTCTTTGTTTAGTCTTCTATTTTATTACCTTTAAATAACTTTTCAAATTGTTTCATTTCCGGATCTTGTTTAGGAGTGTAATTGAATGGATTTCTCTCCTGTGAGAATTCCATTTGAGTATTACCTTGAATACCCATCTTTGAGCCTGCAGAAGCAGTAGAATCATTAATAATACTTTCTTTTTCGCCATCAAAATGAGGGGTTGCTTTAACATGGACATTTTCATTATTACCTGGCATATAATCATCTCCTTTATTGTTAAGATGACTCTATGTAAGGAGATCTATTCAAAAAGAGTATTCATAGTAGGGGTAGCTTCAGAAAAATGTGATTACCTTTACTATAAAAGTCGGGAGTATTTAAAGTATTCTAAGAAGAAAAATTGAGGTTTATTTTTTACTAATGCCCCTCGTTTGGCTCAATATTTACTTCAATTCTATTAGTACCATTAACACTGGTGAATATGAAAAAAATCTTTTTCTCACCTACCTCTTTACTCTACAAAAAGTGAGCATTTCCCTTTTTAAAGGAACATCCGTTTGTGGAGGAAAGTTAGCTGTTATGATGATGTCTGTGTGAGTGTGCCTGACCCCCAGCGTATTAAAGCATTACCGTACCGAGGGTCGGTACGCTATCTAAAGTTTAGACTCCATTAACAAGGAATTCTTATTTCAAATAGCGAATATAAAGTTAGTTGTTGACAGTTTTTTTATACCAAAGCTACATAAGAAAGGTTGATTGTGCATGTTACATGTTGAAGGAAAAGTTGTCATTTTAACTGGGGCTTCAAGCGGGATTGGTGAAGCTACTGCAAAAGAACTTGCGGCTAAGGGAGCGAAGGTAATCCTTGCGGCAAGACGTGAGGAACGTTTGAAAGAACTTCAGTCAAACATTGAAATACAAGGAGGTACAGCAGTATATAAAGTGACAAACGTTGCTTCTCAAGAGGAGATAGAGGAGCTTGCCCGTTTTGCTATAGACACTTATGGACAAATTGATGTTCTGATTAACAATGCTGGACTCATGCCACTTTCCTTTTTAAGTGAAAAGAAGGTTTCTGAATGGGAGCAAATGATTGATGTCAATATTAAAGGCGTACTCTACGGGATCAGTGCCGTTCTTCCACATATGAGGGAACGAAAAGAAGGACATATCATTAACATCTCTTCTGTTGCGGGACATACTGTTGCACCAGCTGCTGCTGTTTATTCAGGGACAAAATATGCGGTTCGCGCAATTACGGAGGGGTTAAGACTAGAAGAATCAAGAAATAATATACGGGCTACAATTATTTCACCGGGAGCAATTGACACAGAATTAGTACAAGCCATTTCTAATGAAAAATTAAGAAAAAACGTAGAAGCACTTTATCAAGTTGCTATTCCTGCGGAAGTCATTGCTCATACAATCCTTCATGCCATTGCTCTGCCCGATTATGCTTCAGTCAATGAAATCATTGTAAGGCCGACTAAGCAGCAATAATTGTTTTTGGTGCCTAGTCCCTCTCTCAAGCATGGGACGAAGGGACACTGTCCCTGTGTCCCAGTGCATTAAAGCATTGCTGCACTGGGGGTCAGGCACTCACATTCAACTATTTGAATATCAACCTTTCCATACTTTTTACACAATTACGTCCATTCGCTTTTGCAGCATATAATGCCTCATCCGCAAATCTCATTAATTCGTCAATACCCTTGTTTTGACTAATTATATGAGTAGCCGTTCCAATACTTACGGTCACGTATTCATTAATGTTTGAGTATTTATGTGGAATTTTCATTTCTACCACTTGAGATCTGATAGTTTCAGCAAGCTGTTCAATCTCATTCTCATTTTTAAAAAATGACACGAATACAAACTCTTCCCCACCCAAACGGGCAGCAAAGTCTGATGGGGGTCTTACAACTGTGTTAATTTGTTGGGCTACACATTTTATTATCTTATCTCCTTCAGCATGACCGTAATGATCATTAAAAAGCTTAAAATAATCAATATCAATCATGATTAGGGAGACAATAGAATCTCTATTGGATGGAGTACTTAGCATAGATTCAATGTGCTGATAAAAAGCCCTACGATTAGGTATACTAGTTAACTCATCCATTAATGAAAGATGTTGTAGTTCCTTATTTGCTGCCTCAAGTTGTTGATTAATGATATGATTTTCTTTAATTTCATCTTCTAGCATTTGATTCGTTTGTTCAAGAAGAATTGCACTTTTAAAACTACTACAATATGTAAAATAAAGAATTCTTGAAGCTACCCAAGAAAAAAACAGAAAAATAATGAGATTGATATAATGACCGATTAACACCTCAGTTGAAGATTGAAAGAATGGTAGTCCTGCACATAATACAATGCTAGAAATACTATACGGGATTAATATATGCTTATTACTAAAGTAAAAAATAACGGAACCACTCGTGATATTGATGACAAAAGCCATGAGCTGACCATACAATCTTTGGTCAACTAAAGCAATAGTACTTCCCCATACCATAAATATAAACATATAAGAAATTAAAGCGACTTCATAAAACCGAACATTCGGCTCCTGATCTTTCTCATACTTTTTTGCAAAAAGTATGAAGAAGAAATTTAACAATATCATAGTCATATACATAAAGAAATAAAAACCAAAATGAAAGGTAGCATGTATTCTGTAAAATTTTAAAGTGCCTGACCCCCAATTGCTGCACTGGAGATCAGGCACACACATCAATCAAACACAATCGTTTTATTACCGTGAACAATGACCTTATCTTCAATATGCCAAGAAACAGCTTGGGCAAGAACTTGTCTTTCCACATGACTTCCAGCAATTTTTAACTCTTCTATTGTATGGCGATGATTAACCCGCTTTACATCTTGTTGAATAATTGGCCCTTCATCCAAGTCATTGGTTATATAATGTGCAGTTGCCCCAATTAGCTTAACCCCCCGATTATAAGCTCTCGCATAAGGATTTGCTCCGACAAATGCAGGTAAGAAAGAATGATGGATGTTAATAATTTGATTTGGATGTTTAGATACAAAATTAGGGGAAAGAATTTGCATATATCTGGCTAAGGCAATAAAGTCTACTTTCCCTTCCAGCAGTTCTAACATTTTCTTTTCAGCTTGTGGCTTCGTTTCCTGAGTCAGTGGAATATGATAATAAGGAATGCCATAGCTCTCAACCATTTCTTTTAAATCAAGATGATTACTGATTACCAAAGGAATGTCCACAGGAAGTTCATTGGATTTCCAACGCCAAATAAGCTCGATAAGGCAGTGATCCATTTTGGATACAAAGATGGCCATTCTTTTTCTTTTCTTATTACTACTTAAGGTCCAATCCATTGCATAATCCTGAGCCATCAAATGTAAATCTTCCTCAAGTTTTACAAATGAAGCATCAAAGTCTTTTAAATCAAATTCGATTCGCATAAAAAACATACCTGCTTGTGGATCAGTCGTATGTTGGTCAAAATGTACAATATTCGCGTTATTTTCTAATAAAAAATTGGATACAGTCGAGATGATACCTGGCTTCTCTGGACAAGATATCAATAATTTAGCACGATTCATATTTACTTCTTTATGCAATGTTCTTTCACCTTCCTTTAAGGTTTTTATTAGAACGATATTGTTAGCTTGTTCAATTTAGATTTTCAGCATTCCTAAAGTTTTCTTACTAAGTTAAAATGATTCCATTTCAATTGCACATGCACTTGCTTCAAAATTTTCTCCAACTAAAAAACCGGTTTCATTTGTATAATCAATTAGCGTTTCTTCATCTAAATAACGTTGTGTAAAACGATCGATTCTAAATTGAATCCCTTCATACTCAATATTTGAATCGTTACGTTGTGGTTCATCAAATACAAGGGAAAACTTAACAGACACCCCACAGCCGCCGGCTACATCTGCGTCAATCCGAGGAGATCGTTCTTCCTTTAACATGATTTCTTTTAGTTTGTTCATTGCTGTCTCTGTTATTTTAATATTCATTGGATCCCCGCCTTTTTTATTGATTATGCATTCGCTCTTGCTGCATGGACCTGTTCATCAGCATGATAGAAAAAACAAACAAGCGGACCAGCTTCAGAGTGACTAAACCCTTTAGACAATGCAATCCGCTTATATACAGCCACTAAGAATGAAGAGAAAGAAGGTGACTCATTAGGTCGTTACAAACGACTTTTTGAAGTCACCTTCTTTTAGAAGGCGGTTGTATCTAACGGAATCATGCCAATTTCCACAATAATCGTGCCAATTATTATGAAAATCATGCCAATTTCCGCAATAATCGTGCCAATTCATGCAAAATTCATGCCATTTCTAATTAGAGACTGCTACTTGAATATGAAAAGGGACATTCATTAGTCTGGAAGTTGACTTAGACATCCTCTTTTTCTTCATTCTTGGTGGTATATTTCTATCCTAAAATTAGTCGATCTCGATTTAACTAAACATCTTAGGGGGATGAAAAATCCCCCATTGATGGAAGTTTTCCCTTTATTATTTTACCGTTTCTTTTTCTCTCTCTGCCGCTTCCTCTTTTGTATAACGCAAGATTGGTTGTCTTGCCGCTTGTACTTCATCCAATCGACCGATGACCGTTGTATGTGGAGCGTCTAATACGACACCTGGATTTTCTTCCACTTCTTTAGTGATTTGAATCATCACATCGGCAAAAGCATCGAGCGTTTCTTTTGACTCTGTTTCTGTCGGTTCGATCATCAAACATTCCTCTACATTTAACGGGAAGTAGATGGTTGGCGGATGATAGCCGAAGTCGAGCAGACGTTTTGCCATATCAAGTGTTCGTACACCAAGCTTTTTCTGTCTGGATCCAGATAAGACAAATTCATGCTTACAAATTTGTGAATAAGGTGCATCAAAATATGGTTCTAGTCTTTTACGAAGATAATTGGCATGAAGCACGGCACTTTCCGATACTTGACGCAACCCAACAGATCCCATTGTGCGAATATACGTGTACGCCCGCAATAGAATTCCGAAGTTTCCATAATATCCTTTTACGCGGCCAATAGACAGTGGTTGGTTATAGTCCAACACATATTGATCATTCTCTTTTTCCACACGCGGCACTGGTAAAAATGGAATAAGCTTGCGCTTAACACCGACTGGACCAGCTCCTGGACCGCCACCGCCATGTGGCCCAGTAAATGTCTTATGAAGATTTAAATGCACGATGTCAAAGCCCATGCTTCCTGGTGTTGTTTTTCCTAAAATAGCATTGGCATTGGCTCCATCATAGTATAATAAGCCGCCTGCTTCATGGACCACTTGGGCAATTTCTACGATTTCTTTTTCAAACAGTCCAAGAGTATTTGGATTCGTCAGCATAAGAGCTGCTGTATCATTACCCACATGCTTCTTTAATTCCTCTACGTTAACTAGACCATTTTCATTGGAGGGAATCGTAATCGTTTCATAACCAGCAACCGCTGCACTGGCAGGGTTTGTTCCGTGAGCAGAGTCTGGAACAAGTACCTTTGTTCTCTTTTCTCCTTTTTGCTCATGGTAAGCTTTGACCATCATTAACCCTGTCCATTCACCTTGCGCTCCAGCTGAAGGCTGCAGCGTCACGGCATCCATTCCTGTGATGACCGCTAACTCTTCTTGCAATTCATATAAAACCTCTAATGCGCCCTGTACGGTTTCAACTGGTTGGTATGGATGAATACGGCTAAAGCCTTCCAAACGTGCCACCGTTTCATTTATTTTTGGATTGTACTTCATCGTACAAGAACCAAGTGGATAGAAACCATTATCAATTCCATGGTTTTTATTAGAAAGCGCTGTGTAATGGCGAGCAATCTGCAGCTCTGATACTTCCGGAAGCTCTGCTGGTACGTCGCGAATCAAATGTTTAGGCAGTTTATCATGTAGATCCACACGGTCAACATCACTTTCAGGAAGGCTTGAACCGACACGACCTTGACGACTAATTTCAAAAATTAGATCATTATATTCAACCATTTACAACTACCTCCAATATCTCGATAAATTGGTCAATCTCTTCTTTTGTCCGCTGTTCTGTTACAGCTACTAGCATTTGATTTTCCAAGCCGTAATCTGTTCCTAAGTCAAACCCTCCGATAATACCTGCCTCAAGAAGCTTTGCATTGACTTCTTTTACCGAACGAGGAAGCTCGACAATAAATTCATTAAAGAATGGTGCTTGATTAGTAACGGTAAAGCCTTTTTTAGCAAGAGCTTTTGCCATATAATCTGCTTTCTCAATGTTTAGCTGTGCCATATGACGAATTCCTTGCTTCCCAAGCGCTGACATACAAATGGAAGAAGCCAGAGCATTTAATGCTTGATTTGAACAAATATTAGATGTTGCTTTATCGCGGCGAATATGTTGTTCACGTGCTTGCAGTGTTAAAACAAACCCACGTTGTCCCTCCTCATCTGCTGTTTGCCCTACAATTCGACCTGGAATTTTACGCATGAATTTTTTGCTTACTGCGAAGTAACCGCAGTGTGGACCCCCAAAGGACATTGGAATTCCTAATGGCTGCATATCTCCGATCACAATGTCTGCTCCAAGCTGACCAGGTGCCTGTAAAAGCGCTAGTGCTAACGGATTGGCACTTACAATGAAAAGAGCCCCATTTTCTGCCGCAATTTTCTTCACTTCTGCTAAATCTTCAATGGAACCGAAGAAGTTTGGATATTGAACGATCACTGCTGCCGTGTCTTTATCGATTTGTTGTGACAGTTTCTCTAAATCGGTAATCTCATTCACAAGATTGACTTCCTCCACTGTGTACCCAGGTCCGCCTGCTACTGTATGTAAGATCGCGCGGGACTCTGGATGAACGGCTTTGGATACAAGTACCTTTGAGCGTCTTGTAGATGAAACTGCAAGTGTTGCCGCTTCTGCAAGGGATGTAAAGCCATCATACATAGAGGAATTGGCCACATCCATTCCTGTCAATTCACAGACCATCGTTTGAAATTCAAAAATAGCTTGTAGCTCACCTTGGCTGATTTCTGGTTGGTAGGGTGTATACGCTGTGTAAAATTCAGAACGTGAAATCATATGATCTACCACATTTGGAATGTAGTGATCATACGTGCCCGCACCCAGGAAGGTTGGGTATTGATTGGCATTTTTGTTTTTTGAGGAAAGTTGAATCATTTTTTTCATTAGAAGCGGTTCTGGATCCGCCTCTGGAATGTTTAGCTCACCTTGTAGACGAATTTCAGCAGGAATATCTTCAAATAACTCATCAATGGAAGAAATATTTAAAGTAGCGAACATTTCCTCTTGATCTTGTTTCGTATCAGGAAGGTATCTGTAAGTATTCGTCATTTTATTCCTCTCCTTCATGAATAAATGCTTGGTACTCATCTTCATTTAAAAGTGATTCCAACTCTTCTGGATTAGACATTTCTACTTCTATTAACCAACCTGCTTCAAAGGGATGTTCATTAATCGTTTCTGGAGCATCTTCTAACTCCTCATTTACAGAAACTACCGTACCTGAAACAGGTGTATAGATTTCCGAAACTGCTTTTACCGATTCGATGGTTCCCACTGAGTCATTCGCTGATATTTCATCATCCACTTGTGGAGTTTCAACAAAGACGATATCTCCTAATTGCTTTTGGGCATAATCAGAAATTCCAATACGTACTTGATTGCCTTCTAATTGCAGTACCCACTCATGTTCCTTGCTATATAATAAATTTGCTATCGCTTTTGTCATTGTTTTCTCTTCCTTTCGACTGTAAATTTTAAATAGTTTGATAATTCAGATAATTATTTTTAGTAAGTTTGCGTAACAGGCGGCCTACTAACCGCCTGTAATGCAAGTGAATCAGAAAGTCTTATAGCTTTATTACGCCTTTTTGTAGAAAGGGGCTTTCACAACAACGGCTTCAATCTGTTTGTTTCGGATCTCCACTTTCAGCGGTGTCCCCACATCAGCATGTTCCGCTGATATTAAGGCAAGACCGATACTTTTCTTCAAAGTTGGTGATTGTGTTCCTGATGTTACGAAGCCAATTTCTTCTCCATTTTCAGAAACGACTTTATAACCGTGACGTGGAATCCCACGTCCTGTTACTTCAATCCCTACTAATTTTCGTTTTACCCCTTCTTCTCTTTGGGCTGTAAGTACGTCTTTAGCGATAAAATCACTTTCCTTTTTCGTTTTTACGACAAAGCCGATTCCTGCTTCCAGCGGACTGATTTCACTGCTGAGCTCTTGACCATAAAGTGCAAGCCGTGCTTCTAAGCGAAGGGTGTCACGTGCACCAAGTCCACATGGTTTTAAGCCATCTTCACTTCCTGCTTCTAGCAGCTTTTCCCAAAGTGCTACCGCTTGATCAGCCGCTACATATAGCTCAAAGCCGTCTTCTCCCGTATAACCTGTACGAGATACAAGTATATTAGTAATGCCAGAAAGGCTGACATGTTGGGCAAATTTAAACGAGCCAATTTCTGATAAATGGATGCTTGTTAACTTTTGTAGAATAGCCTCTGCCTTTGGACCTTGAATGGCAAGCTGTGCCATGTCATTTGAAATATTTTGGAGAGTCATTTCTCCTTTTACATGTTGCTTCATCCATTCGTAATCTTTTTCAATGTTTGCGGCATTAATGACAAGTAAATATTTTTCATTCTCTAATTTGTACACTAATAAATCATCGACCGTTCCGCCGTCTGGATAGCACATCGCTGTATACTGTGCTTGATTAATCCCAAGTGTTGTTACATCGTTTGTGACAAGGTAGTTGACGTAGCTCTCTGCGTCTTTCCCTTCAACAAGTACTTCTCCCATATGAGAGACATCAAATAGTCCTGCCTCTGTTCGAACTGTCGCATGCTCTTCTAAAATGCTAGAAAACTGTACTGGCAGTGCCCAACCCCCAAAATCAATGACTTTGGCACCAGATTTCCCATATACTTCAAAAAGTGGTGTTTGCTTTAATGCTGTTTCTGTACTCATTGATATACCCCCTACCTAAGATTTCCTACAAAATAGACGTTCCTTCACTTGCTTACCTGTTTCTGTCATCGCCAAGCCTCCAAGAGACGTTTCTCTTAGTGTCCGTGGCATATCTTTTCCTACCTTATACATCGCTTCAATGACTTCATCACAAGGTATACGACTTTCAACCCCAGCAAGAGACATGTCAGCCGCTGAAAAGGCGATCGACGTTCCAATCACATTTCGCTTAATGCAAGGCACCTCAACAAGGCCTCCGACTGGATCGCAAACTAAACCTAAGAGTGACTTCATGGCAATAGCTGTCGCATTCACGGCTTGCTTTGGTGTACCACCTTTTAGCTCAACAATCGTTCCCGCTGCCATGGCCGTTGCCGAACCAACCTCTGCTTGACAGCCTCCTGCTGCTCCTGAAATAAAGGAACGGTTTGCAATCACTAACCCAAGCATACTTGCCGTGAATAACCCCATGACTAAATCTTTATAAGGCGTGCCATCATTTTTATGGAGCGAAAAAAGTACCCCAGGTAAAATACCCGCTGCTCCTGCAGTTGGGGTAGCTACAATAATCCCCATTCGGGCGTTACTTTCAGAAGTTGCCAATGAAAAGCTCATGGCATTGCTTATATAGCTGCCTGATAGAGATTTACCTTGAAGAACGTAATCATACATTTTCACAGCATCTCCGCCAGAAATTCCGCTCGGTGCGGTTGAGGCATCCTTTATACCGTTATCAACGGCTTCTTTCATTTTTATCAATCGCTCTTCCATCATGTTGATAATGGTTTCTCGGTCTCTTCCTGACTTTTCCACTTCCATCATCAACATGATTTCACCAATGGTTTTCTGTTCCCTTTGACAAGCTTCGATTAGTTCTTTCATGGACTGAATTTTCATCATATAGCCTTCACTAGTACTTTCCTGCTTGATTGATAAAGACTAGCAAGGGCTGTAAAGTCATCGCCCGCACTTAGACGAATATCTACCATCTTATCGTCAATCATGAAGATCTTGGATAGACCTCCGCCTAGTGATGCGCCACCAACCTTTACAACACGATTACCACGTTTAGCTGTTACGATTGTTATATTTGGATGGTCAAAATACTCACAATGGTCTTCAAATTCAAAACGATACTGCATACCAGACTCTTTTGCCACTTCCAATGAGCGTTTAATCCGTGAATCATCGGTATCCATTCCGAGTAACCCTCCAAGAAGTGCTTTGTCTGTACCGTGTCCTTGATAGGTTTCAGCAAAGGAATCATAAAATACAATGTTGGCCTCTTGCGGATAATCTCCTAACAGCTCATAAATAAATTTCCCGATGGATACGACACCGGCTGTATGAGAACTAGACGGTCCGACCATGATTGGGCCGATAATGTCAAAACAACTTTGAAATTCCATGATTTCCCTCCTTTTTTCACACAGTGACTGATTGTTGAAATAACGGAAAGGCATCACAAATCGCCTTGGTTTTTTCTTTTGCTTGCTCAAGAACGACCTTGTCCCCTTTACTCTTTAGAACAGCGGCGATCACTTCCCCGATTTTTACCATCTCTTCCTGCTTCATGCCTCGAGTTGTTAAAGCTGCTGTTCCCATGCGGATTCCGCTCGTAACAAACGGCTTTTCAGGGTCATAAGGAATCGTGTTTTTGTTCACAGTAATTCCCGCTTCTTCTAGTAATTTCTCCGCTTCTTTTCCTGTTAAGTTCCAAGGACGAACATCTAAAAGGACAATATGATTGTCAGTGCCACCAGAAACAAGGGATGCACCTTCTTTTAACAGTGTTTCGCCAAGTGTTGCTGCATTTTCAATGACTTGTTTCGCATAATCCGTAAAGCTTGGTTGTAAAGCTTCATTGAAAGCAACCGCTTTAGCTGCAATAATGTGCATCAATGGGCCACCTTGAATGCCTGGGAACAAGGATTTATTAATCGCTTTACTGATCTCTTCATCGTTTGTTAAGACGATACCACCACGTGGTCCTCTCAACGTTTTATGTGTAGTGCTTGTCACAACATCTGCATATGGAACTGGCGATGGATGAAGACCTGCTGCAACGAGACCCGCAATATGCGCCATATCCACCATGAATTTTGCACCAACTTGATCGGCAATTTGTCTAAAGCGTGCAAAGTCAATTGTTCTTGGGTAAGCACTTGCCCCAGCAATGATCAATTTTGGCTTGTTCTTTTTTTGCGATTTCTTCCAGCTCATCATAATCAATCAAATGAGTGTCTTCTTTTACGCCATAAGACACAACTTCAAACCATTTTCCTGAAACACTAACAGGACTTCCATGCGTTAAATGTCCACCATGTGAAAGGTTCATCCCCATGATTTTATCGCCAGGCTGAAGCAGTGCGAAAAAAACAGCAAAGTTAGCTTGTGCACCTGAGTGAGGTTGAACGTTTGCATATTTAGCACCAAACAACTTCGTTAAACGATCAATAGCTGCTTGTTCTGCCACATCAACAAATTCACATCCGCCATAATAACGCTTCCCTGGATAACCTTCTGCATATTTATTGGTCATCACGCTTCCCATTGCTTCTAATACATCTTGACTCACGAAATTTTCTGATGCGATTAGCTCCAGTGTTTGATGCTGACGATCTTGCTCCTTTTCAATAGCTTCAAAAATTATTGAATCATTTTGTTTTAAACTCATGTAAACTCCCCCTAAAAAATTAATAATCCCATCCATAGCATGTCAAAAGTCTCTTTCTTACCACAGCTTTTCTTTTCCAAGAAAGCTGTGGCGAAACACTACCTTTTTTGAACGCAAAAAAGAACAGAAAAGGGTAGCATAGCTATCTCTACCCTTCTCTGTCCTTTTACCTGAGAGTTTAACTCCATATTTATAGAGTCTTCCCCTTTGGTGGCATACTACTTTATATGCGCTCTCCAGAGGTGCGTCCCGTTGTGGTTCCATCTACCTGAGAGATTTGTTCCAAGGGTCTTTTTGGAACTTGCTCCTTCGGTGGCTTATTGCATTGCACTCTCCCACAACCATCATCCGCTCATATTTAATTTTCCATATATTAACAATAATTGTTATAACTGGATATGTCAATCCATTTGTAAGCGTTAACACAATATTTTTAAAATATTCCTATTTTACGAATGTCCTAATGATAGTCATCCAAATATCTTTTGACTCTTATCTCAGCTGTTTCATTTTTTATTTGCTAGTATACTAGCTCTATATCCTTCAGTGAGATCAATCTAACTTATACATCCATTGCCTCGTTATTTTCGGAAACTTTATCCTGATTCGTCTTCGTTTGCCGTATCTTATAAATCGCAATCAGCATAATAAACCAAACAGGAGTTACAAACAAGGCAACACGAGTATCTGCTGCAAGTGCAAGCACGACAAGTACGAACGCTAGAAAAGCAAGGATCAAGTAATTGGAAAATGGATAAAGTGGCAATTTAAATTTGTTCACTTTTGCTAAATCTGGTCTTGTTTTGCGGTATCTCAAATGGCTGATGACCGTAATTCCCCAAATAAAGATGAAACATACTGTAGAAATACTTGTAATCAGCGTAAATACTCCTGCTGGCATTACATAGTTCAACACAACGGCAATTAAAATGACGACAGTTGAAAAGAATAATGCATTGGAAGGTACTTTACGGGAATTAAGTTTTGCAAATGGTACAGGTGCATTTTTATCTTCGGCAAGTGAGTATACCATCCGGCTTGTACTAAAAATGGCGCTGTTACATGCCGAAGCAGCGGATGTTAGGACGACAAAATTGACGATACCAGCAGCTGCAGCGATACCAACCGCCACGAATACTTGGACGAATGGGCTTTTCGCTGGGATTGATTGCGTTCCACGGATAAATACTCATTATGACAATAAGGGCGCCAATGTAGAAAATTAAAACCCGAATAGGGATATTATTGATTGCTCTTGGGATCACTTTTTCTGGGTCTTCTGTTTCACCTGCTGTAAGTCCTACAAGTTCAATGCCAACAAACGCAAACACTACCATCTGGAATGAGAGGATAAAGCCATTTATTCCATTTGGAAACATACCGCCGTGGCCCCATAGATTCGTGAAACTAGACTGCGCCTGCATCAGTGGAAAATCCTTTAATAATCATGAAAATACCGATGACAATTAGTGCTAGAATCGCGATGACTTTAATTAATGCGAACCAGAATTCCATTTCACCAAAAAGCTTTACGGTAGCAAGGTTCATCATTAGCAAAATGACAAGTGCAATTAATCCTGGCATCCATTGTGGTACGGAAGGAAACCAATACTGGGTATAAAGACCAACTGCTGTTAAATCTGCCATTGCGATTGAAACCCAGCAAAACCAGTAGGTCCAGCCAGTGATAAATGCTGCCATATTACCTAAATAGTCTCTTACAAAGTCAACAAAAGAATGATATTTCAAATTAGTTAAAAGTAATTCTCCAAGTGCACGCATGATCAAAAAGCAAATGACGCCTGTAATCAAGTAAGCAATTAAAATAGATGGCCCTGCTAAATGTATAGATTTTCCAGCTCCAAGAAATAATCCCGTTCCGATTGCCCCACCAATAGCGATTAGTTGTACGTGCCTGTTTTTTAGACCTCTCGACAATTTCTGTTCCTGCATATAATTTCCCCACTCTCTACTTTTTTATATGAAGAAAGGATCAGTCCCTCAATGAGTTAAAGTATTAACGTAAGGACTGCCTCAATAGCCCACATGCTTACATGTGTAAGCGTTACCAAAAAACAGGTACAATTGAAGCTAATTCCGAGTGACAAAGAGCAGCAAACTCACAAGTAAGACCTGATAGCATGAAAGAGAGAACTTGAGTTGATCTTTATGGGGGTAAATAGAAATCGAGGAAATGTAAAGATAGACTCATTCTTCATTTATTTCATTGGCACTTCTCCTTTTCGTCTTTTTTTATCTTTCCCCAACACAAAAAGGACAGAGGAAAGATAGGTTTTTTACCATCTTCCTCTGTCCTTTTACCTGAGAGTTTAACTCCTTGGGTGGCCAAATGGCTCTCTCCAGAGACGCGTCCCATTGTAGTCCTTTTACCTGAGAGATTGATTCCAAATTTCGGAACTTGCTCCTTCGGTGCTAAACAATAAGTTTAGTCTCTCCCACAATATTCATCCGCTATTCGATTAATTTACATATTATTCCTGATTAAGCCTGTTGTCAATTTATTTTTTGAATATTCAAATTTTAAAAATGGTACCTGTCCCCCAATACGGTAATACTTTAATACACTAGGGGACAGGCGCGCTATCTTGAATAACTCCAATGAACCAAACTTTTAAATAATTTCTCATTTGTACCTACCCTAAATTAAATATATAGATTTATTAATATTTTTAAAGTATCTTATTAGTAATATGGAAAATATAAGGAGATTTTTAAATGAATCGTCAACACACTGGAATTCTTTTTGGCGGAGTTCTTTTACTCGTTGTTGCTATGGGAATAAGTCGGTTTGCCTTTACCCCCATTCTCCCGTTCATGCGTCATGATACAGGCTTCTCCTTCGAGGTAGCCGGATTTTTAGCATCTAGCAACTATATCGGATATTTTATCGGGGCACTGTGGGCGGGATTCCTGTATCGTAGGAAAAAAACTAGCCTACTTATTAGTGTAGTCATCAATGTTCTTTCGGTTATTCTGATGGGTTTTAGCGAAATATATAGTATTTGGCTTACCCTTCGATTAATCGCCGGTATAACTAGTGGTCTGATTTTCGTCTTAACCTCAAGCATTATTATGGATTACCTAGCAGCTAAGTTTTTAATACGTTGGTCCGGTTATTTATTTAGTGGAATAGGACTTGGCATTGCGATATCAGGTCTTTTAGTACCTTATTTTGAAGCTCGCTTTGCTTGGCAGGGGGCATGGATTGGACTCGGGATTTTATCTGCATTATTTTTAGCCATCGCCCTTACATTGTGGAGAGGATTGCAGGTAGAAGATTGTATCAAAGTTATTACATCCTCCAATCAAAAAATGTATCAAGGTTTTATGCCTTGGATTATTGCAGCATATGGCTTTGAAGGATTAGGCTATATTATTACAGGTACATTTTTAGTGGACATCATTCATAATATCCCTTCTCTTCAAGCATACTCATCCTATAGCTGGGTCATTGTCGGGGTTGCTGCCATTCCTTCAGCACCCATTTGGACAGTGTTGATCGAGAAATGTTCAGCTATTAAAATTTTATCCGTCGCCTACCTATTACAAATTTTCGGCATTCTATTACCTGTATTTTCACAAACAGTATGGAGCGTTTTATTGTCTTCATTCTTATTCGGTTTAACCTTTGTTGGGATTGTAACAGTAACAACTGCCTATGCACGCCAGCTATTTCCAACAAAAAGCGGTGCAGTTGTATCTGTATTAACAACCACATACGCCCTAGGACAAATTATCGGTCCTATTATCGCTGGGAAGTTAGTCGATTTCTATAATAGCTATAAAGCAGCTCTTATCTTTGCAGGTTCAATCTTATTTGTAGCGCTAGTAATCATGCTGGTTGGTAGATGGAAGTCAGCAAAATTAAAGCGTAGTAAAGAAAATGTAACAGTACCCGACGTATCAAAAGTAACTCTATAAGTTCCAGTATCCTTAAATAAGAAAGCAGCCATACCTAAAATAGGCACCGCTGCTTTCTGCAGGAAACTATTTCTATCATTCAAACATCTCTTCTACTGTATAAAAATGGTGCCTGTCCCCCAATACGGTAATACTTTAATACACTAGGGGACAGGTACGCTATCATAGAAAAGAGCTAAAACAAAAACTGACTCTAATAAAAAAGCACTATAAGTGCTTTTTTCTACATCAATTTCATGGTTGTAATGCTAGACTTCTTTTTTGAGGTTTTCTTCTTTAATTTTAGTTTTAAAATCAGCGCCATATTGCTTTCTTAGATGATCCTGAAACACCTTATCATATTGAACCATTTGATAAATATTGACTGGTGCATCATTCAAACCTCGAATATCATCAAAGTTTTTCGTTTTTAATGCTAAACTTACAACAATATGTCCACCTAAGGAATGTCCATCACCGTATATGTTCATATCTTCCATATAGTTTATTGCTTCTCTTTTATAAAGTTGTTTTGGTACTATTTTATTTATTACTTCATTATACATATCCTCCGCATCATTTAATTGTTTTGCATTGCCCCCTGCTGCATCATACATTACATCATTATATTTTTTAGGTTCTGTACCTCTAGCAAAAAAATATAACTCATTTTGATCTTTGAAATAAATTATTTTCCCATCAAAACCAGATTTTTTTCCGATTTGCATATCTGAGCTTTGATATAAAGTAAAGGAAGGGATTTCTTTAATATTAAGTTCCTCTTCAATTACCTTTTTGATATCTGACTCTGTTACTTTCTCTTGATAGGATAATGCTGCTAAGCGGTTTCTTATCTGATCATTTAATAGCGCTTTTTTAGACATTTCCTCACTTCACTTTTTATTAAATTGAACACTCTTATAGATTTTTTCGAAAAATTCTTCTTCTTCTTTTGCATTGATGTTACAGGCGTTTTCATCATAACAATAAAAGCTATATACGAGTTCCACAAATTGCTGAGTTTTATCATCAACCACAAAAGCAAAAAGATGATTAGGACCGTACTTTTTGGGATCTAATATTTGGCTTTTATTATTTTTCTCAGCAAAATGGGATTGACCATAATAAATCGTTTTATTATCTACCTTAATTTTCTTATATTGTCTTTCATAAGAAACATCATCAAATGTAACTTCTAAATAACCAGCAACATCATTATCCGTGTTCTCCCTATATGTCGTTTGTAACACCAATCATTCATTCAGATCAAGGAGTTCATCACACACACCTAGAGTATCAACGACAGGTGAAAGAACTAGATCCTATCCAATCCATCATGTCACGAAAGGGAAACTGTTGTGATAACGCCCCATGGAATCATTCTTTGGTCACTTAAAAGATGAATTGACTATAAAGAATGTCAAATGTTTAAGTAGTTACACCCATTAATTGATGAATATATAGAGAAATACAATTCTAATCGTTATCAATGGAGCCTAAATATAATGACTCCGGAACAATACCGGAGCCATCCACTAGCTGCCTAAACTATAGGTCTTTTTTAGAATGTCCATTTTATAAGGCATAGTTCATACGGAGGGATTTAAGCCTTTTTTATTAGTTTCTCGAATTTAAAAAGGATTTTCTCCAAGGGAAGGGTCGTCCTCTATAACAATGTCAGTATATGGTATATCTTCCTCAGGGGGTATGGACTTCACGTGAGATGATGACTCATCATTTTGGGAATCTGTCTGTTCTTCTACATTAGTTTGGGGGTCTGGCTGTTTTTCTGCACTAGTTTGATTTTTCTCCATCTTCCTCTTTTACAGTCTTCATTTTTGCTATGTCCTCTTTTACTTGCTCAGTTATTTTCTTTGGCACAGCATCTCTTCCGTATGTAGCACCAATATTTAGGGCACCACTCAGATGATTAATGCCAAGCTGGGCAAAGTTGTTGTTTTGCTCATATTTATCTAAATAAAGCTTATCTATATATAATGTGTTACAAATGGGATCTTGCTGCATAGTCGAATCTTCTGTTTCCACCATTTTCTTCGTTAACTCATTACATTTTTCTATAAGATGATCCACTCTTTTAAGTAGCCCAGCTTGTACCTCATTAACCAGTAAATAATTATTTTCCAACGCAAGGACTCTCATTTTGATATGTGAATCAAATGATTCAACATCTGCTTCTTCCAGCTCGTCCCTATCAAAGGGTGAACCGATTGCTGTCATTCCTTCTAATATCGATTGATTATTTCTCTCTTCCTTAGAGAAGCCGTTGAATTGATGGTTTTCTCGTTCAATTAGTTTCAAAATTTGACTTTCCAACGACCTTACTTTTTCATGCATCATTTCTTGCTTTTTAATATGAGTAGCTAGTTTTTCTGAAAGACGTCGTTCCACTAAATGTAGTAATCTTCCTTCCCTCTCTCTTTCTTCTTCCACGGACAAGGAAGTAGTCTGACTGGTATTTACGGATAATATTATTTCTCGAACGGATTGTTCAAACTTGTTTAGCCTCCCAGTCAATTCATCAAGTTTTTTGTCACGTAAATCACATTCCTGGGTTTTTTCAAAGTTTTCTATCGAAGGTTGGCCTTTTATTTGAGACTTTTTGTTTACCTCGTTTTTACGTTCAATCCAAGGGTTCTCTTTTTTTTCTCCTCTGCCCATTCCAAACATGAATGTCCGAACCTGTTTTTCAAACTTTAACAAATTTCTTATATGAACTTCAAGTGCATTTATTCTTAAAATCTGCTTTTCAAACTCATTCATATCATTTCTTGTTTTTTTACTTTTTTGATTAAAAATCCCTTTAATAGGCATAATAAATCCCCGCAATTATTTATTTATTCGCACAGTAAAGACCAATGAAAACCAGTAATTCTACAAACAAGTAAGGTTACTCAATTGGTACTTGCTCTTCATTCCTAAATTGTCGTTTATATGCAACAATAAGAAGTCCATCATGAAATTTTGCCCGAATCTGATTTGGATACGTAGGTTCCGGGAGCTGAATCATTCGTTCAAAATCTCCCTGATATCTTTCTTTCTGCACTAGCTCACCTTTATTTATCTGGTTGTTGTTTCCTTTAATTAATAGCTTTGTACCTGACACAGACAATTGAATATTTTCTTTCGCGTAACCGGCCAGATCCGATATCAACATAACCTCCTCATCTGTTATGTAGATATCTGTTGGTGGAAACGTTTTTGCTTGTCTCGGTTCTAAAGAAGAGTCACCGGCCTGCCAAAAATCTGAATTATTCTTCATAAATTCATCAAAGGAGGACTGTCCTAATATCTCATTCCAAAAATCGGTATTCTGATACTTTTTCGCCAAATCCATCCATTGCAATATCTTATTCATATCCATGGTGGATCCCCCTTGCGATGTATCGTAATGATTTAAATTATCCTAATACATGTCTCATCTATAGATAATCATATTTAATTTTTGTTAATTCATTCATAATAAAGTCTTTAAGTCCAAAAATAGAGCTTAAACCATAATAAATATCATCATTCCAATCTTATATACTATCTAGATTAGCAGATAACATAATTTCTACTTAAGATGCATATCTTTAAATACCCCGAGAAGAAAAAAAGGAGGGATAATGATCTATGTTCTTTTTACCAACCAAGGTGAATATCGGCGCTTTTAAACTGAATAATATTGATCATTTAAGTTCGATATCATTTAGTTCCACCATTAAAAAAAACAGAAATGTAAGTGCCAAAAAAAATCAAGGGTTTGGGCAGCAAATGGCAGATAATACCCTGAGAGTTTACTCAAAAAGTTCAGTCATAGATAATGATATAGAGGATTCTTACACAGAAAAATCAAATAATTAACCTATATGAAACACTTAGGAGGTTTGACATGGCTGGTCCAGTCCCTTATATCAACATAAACATAAATATTATTAAAGTGAATTCCTTTGAGAATGCATCAGCTATAAATGTTGGTCAAAACCTTTTGGCTGAATGGCATAATTCTGACAAGAAAAACATGGGATTAGGGCAAAATATGGGAGATGGAAGTAATTTTTTTGGTACGAGAAGTGGTGTTGATGATCGGGATCAGCTTGATTCTAATTCCACTTTTGAAACAACTAATCTGCCCCTCCCCCAGGAGTGATACCATGACATTTACGCCAGTTGTACTCAATATTTTAGGAATTAAGATTAATGCGGTTGATCATGGAGCAGTCGTCAATCTTGGTCCAAGTCAACACCTGGACCTATTTGTTTCGTATAAACGAAACCAGGGAATTGGGGAACAGAATGGGGATCTATCCCCCACTCTATTGTCTCAATCCGGGGTGTGGGATATGGATTTAATTGACGGCCCGACGGTCAAATCAAGTTTTTTATAGTATCCCTTTTGGGACCATTCTTGGGCTTATAGGATTTTATATTAACAAATTGAGGTGTTTATATGGTATTTATCACTCCGTCGGTCATAAATGTCCTTGGATTTAAAATTAATACCATGGATAATGGAGCTGTGGCGAATATGGGCTCTCTTCAATTGATCGACCAATTAGTGAGCTATAAACGGAACCAAGGTATTGGGGAACAAAATGGAGATCTATCCCCTTTCAATTTTCCAAGCGCTGCTTTATTTGATCCTGATGGTAGCGATAGTGCTACCGTTAAAAATAGTGTGGTTTAAAACATCCGAGCGGTCCGAAAAAATCAAAAAGTTCTTCCTCAAGATACAAGAATACTAATCTTGTATGTTTTTATTGAATACCCTCTATTAATCTTATCTTACAAGAAGTGAACAGCACTCTAAGTGTCTGGTGTGCTGATTGTAATTGAACCACCCCTTCTTACCAACCTTACGGTTCGCTTGAAGAAGGGGATTCCTGTGAAAAAAGACACATGCTACAGGCATATGACCGTATCCCGTTCAACTAGGATACGGTTTTTCCACTTTTCAACTTCGACAAACTTTTTACTTCCAAGTCTGAAAGCGACCCTGGTAAGAAGAGTTCACCTGTTAGGCGAAACTTGTCTATATCAAAAAGCTCTGAAAGGTAGAACGAGTGCGTACGTATCTCTTTCAGCATTTTCGTAACATACTTCCACTGCACCCAATGATGAGTACCAACTATCTTCTCTGGTAGTAGTGAACTCAACACTGGTGGAAGTTTTTCTTTGAATCCCATCGCCCTACGAGCGATCACAAAACTCGCTGCCTCGTGAATGGAGATTCCAAAGCGTTTCATATATTTCATTTTTCCAATTTGACTTGTGTAGGCAGGATTCACTTCAAAAACGGCAATGCCCATTTTTTCAGCCCTCGATTGAATTGCCGAAATCATTTTTTTATAAGCAAACATGCTCATTTTGAAGTTTGCCTTTTTGTTCCCATATCGATTAGAAACCTTAGAAGTTGTAGTGTCTAATTTTTCTATCGCAATGGGTTTATTTCTCTTCAAAGCAATGTTGACTAATTCAATTGCTTCAGTCTCGATAATTTTCGTAATTTGACCTGATGTTTTATTGTAAATATCAAAGTCTAAAGAAAAAGAAGAGACGAGTTGTCCTTTAGCATTCATATCTGAAATAGCAAAATGGTCTGTATTACAATCAATCCCAATGATTCCATCTGTTTTTGAAAAATTGAGAAAGCAGCCGAACTCGCACAGGCTGAATTTATTACGAAGGTGAAAAATGAAGGCTATTTCACTCCTAAAAACGAGATAATGGAAGTCTTTATCAATAAATGGCTTTATACCGTGTACAAACATGAAGTAAAACCAACCACATTTGAACGTGCAGAACGTGTAGTCAAAAATCATATTCTCCCCGCTTTTGCTAAATGTGAAGTGAGCTCAATTAAAACCTATGACATCCAACAATTTTTATCAAGCAAATCGAATGACGGTCTGTCACCTGCCACCGTCAAAATTATTCGCAATATCCTAAGCAAGGCATTTCAAACAGCCATCGATTGGGAATTAATCAGTCAAAATCCAACAGAACGTGTAAAAGGACCATCGGTTGAGACAAAAGCAAAGGAAACATGGACCGCAGAAGAAGCAAAGACCTTCCTAGAAAATTGTGATGAGCTTCGTTGGAAAGTGGCCTTTTCACTAGCCTTGCACACTGGAATGCGTCGAGGTGAAATTCTTGCCCTAAAGGGGGACAATGTTAATTTTAAAAAACAAACGGTAAAAATAAAAGAATCCCTTGCCTATACAAAAGAACATGGGTTAATCTTCACCACACCTAAAACCTCCAACTCATTCCGCGAAGTTGTTATTCCCGCTAGCCTTATCGAGTTATTAAAAGAGATGAAAGCTGAACAAGATGTAATGAAACAACGAATGGGTACAGCCTATCACAACTTCAACCTTGTTGTTTGTACCACAGATGGCAAGCCGGTACATCCTCGTAATTTAGTTCGAACCTTCGATCGACTAATCAAAAAGGCAGAAGTAAAGAAAATATCCATTCATGGTTTACGACATACAAATGCAACCCTACTAATGAAGCAAGGTATTAATCCCAAAATCGTCAGCGAACGCCTCGGTCATGCAAATGTCGGCATTACGTTAGATATCTACTCTCATACTGATTTGGATATGCAAAAAGAAACGGTGAATAAATTAGAGAAAATGCTAGGTTAAAAACGAAGAAATTCTGTTTATAAATCAAAACAATAAAATAAGAAAAGGACGTGTAATTTGGTACACGTCCTTTTCTTATTTTCCGTACATCTTATTCAGCTATAGCGTCCGATTGTTGAAGAATGAATATAAAATCTTTTCAATCTAAAAAAACTTCATATTATTAATGATACGGTTCCCTATTATATATCTAAATGAGGTTTTTAACCTTTGATTAATGCAAAGGACAGTGTGCAGGAAATCCCGTTATGAATTGTCTACTCTAAAAGTAGGTTAAAGATTTATTTTACTTTGAAATTGGAAAACAACACTTTTATATTCGTAATTTATTCACATAGATCTTTAGATGTCTAATGCTCGATCAATATTTTACTCAGGCAGAATTTATTTAATCAATATCCATAATTTCCGTAAGTACTAAGTTATTATCCGTCTGAATTTTAATATTTGACTTGTATTTCCTATAATTAAAAGGAAAATGGAACATATCCTGAACCCTCTCCTTTGAAAGAAAACGTGTAGGAACTTGAATGGCAATTTCTTCAGGCAGTAATGGACGGTTTGTCGCCATACAATACCCAAAATCCTCTTCATAATCTGAAATTATATCAAAATGATAAGGCAATACATGAAATCCTGCAGCCTTTAAGGTAGCTTGTATACTCCACAAGTACTTCGGTACCCAAGCTAAAGAAGGACAAGAGACATTAATTACACCGCCTGGTTCTAATCGTTCTTTTAGAAACTGAAAGAATTCTAAACTGAAAAGCCTGCTCAGTTCTGGAAAATTCTTGCTTGGCTCTGGAATATCTATGAAAATAGCATCCCATTTTAAAGGATTTTCTTCAATGAATGTTCGCCCATCTTCTATAACCGTCTTCACTTTTGGGTGATTTAATGAACCTTCATTAAAATTAACAAGTGGTTCTAAGTTTTTACCAAAATCGAACATAATTGAGTCGATGTCTACTACCGTAATCTCCTTCAATTCTGAATACTTAAGAACTTCTTTAGCTGTTATGCCTCCGCCGCCACCGATGATTAGAACGTGCTCCCTTTTACTGGCTGCTGCCAGTGGTAAATGGATTAATGCTTCAGCATACATATTCTCATCATCAGTTGTTGCAAACATTTCGTATCCATTTGCATATATGAGCATCTCCCCATTATGTTCAATCAAGGCGATTCGTTGGGTTGATGTTTTAAAACGTTTGACAATATGATATTCGCCATCCGGTTCCTCTTCTTCTGATATATATTCTCGAATAGAACCTCTACCCCAATAACACCAATAGAGCAATCCTACAGTTTCAACAAGCAGCACCAGACCAGCTCCCATTAAAATCCAACCGAGTTGGCTTAAATCAATCATTAAACTTGCCTCCCTCTCCTAATTTACAATTCATCTTATGTATAAATTGAAAGAGTGACTGAGCCATTTTAAGTATTTTTCTCTGACAAATTAATGGGATTTTATTATGGCAACTAAAAAACTCATTTACTTTTGAAATAAAGTTTGATCATTTGTAAATATGTTCTTCAACAATCTGCCCTAAAATAAAGAAGGCACTTATCCTTGTTCCAGGATAGTT